>CAZUMS010000080.1:0-1566 GCA_964621525.1 uncultured bacterium | reverse complement strand
CGCCCGCCGTTCCCGACGAGTTGTAGTAGGTGTAGTTCGACACCATATGCGACGGCAGCACCGAGTCGCCGTCGTAGAACACATCCTTGAAAAATACCGGCAGTGACAACGGAACCTCAGTCACACCTAGAGGGCTGGCGGCGATCGTCATCTTTTCGGCGACCGTATTGGCGGCCAGATAGCTCGTGTAATATTCGCGCCAGTTCGTCCCGCCGGTTTCGCCCGACCGCTCCGACATGGCCAGGAACATGCCCGTCCGGGACCATACGTTCTGCGCCGCCGACGCCCCGCTGAAACTCGCCTTGAGATAGGCGGGGCTCGTGCCGTCGCCCTGCCGGACGATACGCGTCTGGACGTTGTTGAATCCGCCCGCCCACATCGTACGTCTGGGGATGCCGATCACCCGCCGCGCGAACAGGTCGATCCTCGCCGCGTTCGTGAACCACGGCACGATATCGCTCGTCCGGACGTTCGCGTCCGGTCCTCCGACCCCCATGATCACGTTGTCCCGAACAATACCCGTCGGTGAAGGCTCGCATACCGAGCTCACCCCGCCGCCTACCAGCGACTGGCATATCTGTGAGTTATACGGATTCACCCACATCATCGCCGAATAGTCTGTGATCCCCGTCCTCAGGTAAGTCGCCACTGTGTGGTTGTTCGTACTATCGCCCGGGAACCAGCCATCCACGTTCAGGTTCGAGAGGATCATCCCCGAGAAATCGACTCCCATCCGGCCCACAAGCGGCTGCTGTCCGCCCGGCCGGCTCGGCACCATGATGTCGTGGTTGATGTACCCCGGCACCAAGGTATAGTCCGCATCCAGCTCCAGTATCCCCAATATCGAAAAGTTAAAGTGCTGCTTATTTCCGGCGCCAGTGATTCCCGTTCCGTTGTCGCCGTAATCCAGACGGGTTGCGCCAATCTGAGTCGAGAGCCCTGTCTCGTCCACGTTCCTGGCCTGGTTGTTGGCCGATGCACTTGTCTGCCAATATCCCGTCGCCCCCAGACCCGTATTCAGGTTACCCGGAGAGGCCACCGGCCAGTAGTTGTTCCGCATGCAGGTCCGGTAACGATCCGAGTTCGTCCCGTCTGCTCCGATCGACGAATACAGATTCACATGGTTCCACGCACCGTCCGGTCCGCGGTCGAAGTTACCCGACGAGCAGCTCAGGTACGTATAGTCACTGTTCTGCGTGCCACCGCCCGGTGCCCCCGACGAGTAGTCGAACTGGCAGGAGCTCGTCGCCTTGGGATAGGTCCCGCCACCACCCGCTCCATCGATGAAGCAGAACTTGTCGTCATTACCCGTATTCGGGTTCACATACACGATCTGCTCTCCGCTCACGTCCACCGCCGCGCCTGCGCAGGTCACGATTCCCGGAACGGCGTTGTTGTCCGTCACGCTCGTCAGGTCGCACTGCTCCGACAGGAACCGGATGTCTCCCAGTTCCAGCCACTCGCGGTAGGTCGCGGGCGCACCCGAATCCGGGACGATCGTCACCGCCGTCACCTGCGCCGTGAAATCCTTGTTTACCGTGCTCGCCGCCGACGACGTCGCCTCGC
>CAZUMS010000079.1:0-1628 GCA_964621525.1 uncultured bacterium | reverse complement strand
TGTGCCCCCGGAGATCGAACCAGTCGTTCGCCTTTTCTTCGAGAACGATCGGCGCAAACGGCCGGAAGCTCTCCCGGAACTTGATCTTGAGGTTCACCCGGTCCCGGTTATCGGGACGCCGGGGATCGGCGAGGATCGAACGGTTGCCGAGCGCCCGAGGGCCGAACTCCATGCGGCCCTGTACCCACCCGATAACCGCCTGCTCTTCGTCCAGGAGCCGGGCCGTCTCCCGTACCAGCGTCTCCCGATCCAGCTTGCGGTAGACCGCCTGCTTTCCGTCAAGATGTGCCTGAATTTCGGCGTCTGTGTACTCGGGTCCTGTGAACGGATCGAACGGACCCGGCGTCCGGGGCTTGTTGAGCAGTGCATGCCAGGCGTAGAGCGCAGCACCGAGTGCACCGCCTGCATCGCCCGCCGCCGGCTGAACGTAGATGTCCTCGAAAGGACCTTCGCGGAGCAGGCGGCCGTTCGAGACGCAGTTCAGCGCCACGCCCCCGGCCATGCAGAGGTTCTTCCTGCCCGTGCGGGCATGAAGGTGCCGGGCCATGCGGAGCATCGCCTCCTCGGTCACCTTCTGCACGCTCATGGCCATGTCCTTGTGGAACTGCTCGAGCGGTTCATCCTCGCCCTTTCGCGGCGGCCGGCCGAACAGGGTGTCGAACTTCCCGTTCGTCATGCGCAGGCCCCGGTGGTACGAGAAATAGTCCATGTTCATCCGGAATGAGCCGTCGTCCTTCAGCTCCAGCAGGTTATCCAGAATCTTCTGCGTGTACTTCGGCTCCCCGTACGGCGCGAGCCCCATCACCTTGTACTCGGCCGAATTCACCTTGAATCCGAGATAGTACGTAAAGGCCGAGTAGAGGAGTCCGAGCGAATGCGGGAAGCGGATTTCCTCCAGGATTTTGAACTGGCTTCCGTCGCCGTCCCCGAACGTCGTCGTCGCCCACTCGCCCACGCCGTCGGCGCACAGGATCGCCGCGTCCCGGAACGGCGAAGTGAGGAACGCACTCGCTGCGTGGGACTGGTGATGCTCCATGAACAGGATTTCGCCCGAATAGCCAAGCTCCTTGCGGATCAGGCTCTTGATCCAGAGTTTCTGGCCGATCCACACGGGCATCGCTTTCGCAAACGAGGGCAGCGACCAGGGGAACGTGGAGACATACGTCGTGAGCAGGCGCTCGAACTTCACGAACGGCTTGTCGTAGAAGACGACGGCATCGAGGTCCTTCGCCTCGATGCCACCGAGCTTCAGCAGGTAGTTCACCGCCTCGTGCGGGAACTCCTCATCGTGCTTCTTCCGGGTGAACCGCTCCTCGCCTGCGGCGCCGATGATGCGGCCATCCCGGACCAGTGCGGCGGCCGAATCGTGGTACCAGCAGGATATTCCAAGAATGTTCACTGGGGCGTCTCTCCGGATGGACTCAGAACTGCCGGCGGCAGGCATCGATGGTGTCGTTCCGGAAACCGGGATCCCGGTACCCGGTCGGACTCTTCAGACCCAGCGGATCGATCCCCGACAGCCTCCGCACGAGACTGACCGGCCCCACAACAGCCACGTAGATCACCGATACAACCACCGGGTTCACCACCCGGCCGATCAGATGACCCAGCTTGATAAGCAGGCTGTT
>CAZUMS010000078.1:0-1792 GCA_964621525.1 uncultured bacterium | reverse complement strand
GAAGCTGTCGCCCGCCGTGATGGTGTCATTGATCAGCGGGTCCAGATACACCAGGTTCAGCAGGGTGGGACTCACCACCGAAATAACCCGGAACGGCTGTCCGGTAGTGTCGTTGATGACCAGATCGCCCGGCTCGACGCCGCGGGTCTGGAAGCTGAAGCCGCCGCCCGGATTGTATTCCAGTTGCTCCGACCCTGGCGAACCGGTGGCGGCGCCGCTCAGGTCGTTCAGCAGGTTGCCGGGATACATCATCAGCATGGCCGCTTCGTCGTCCGCTTCGAGATAACGGACGAGCCCCGGCTGCGCCAGCGGGAATTCGTCCCGGATCGGGAACATGGCCGGCTGGAGGAATTCGTTCTCGGCCGCGTAAAGCGGAGAGTGATCGAGACCGATCGCATGGCCCAGGGCGTTGACCAGAATGCCCTGCATGGAGCCGGAGAAGTTGCCGCCGAGGGTGAGACCCTTGCTGGTGATCAGGATGTCCGAGTCCCGGATCGAACCGTGCGCCATGCCACGGGTGCGGTAGAGCGTGTTGTTCACGCCGTTCCGGTCTACCGTGGGCAGCACGACCATGACGACACCGGACGGCAGGTTCAGCTGGTCGCCGATCGCCGAGCTGTCGTCGTAAACGATCTGGTTGATTCCGTCGATCGGATTCAGCGCGAAGCCCGCGTCCACGTCCGCCTCGTCGATATTGAAAACCGGGTTACCGCCTTGCAGCAGAACGATATAGTCATCGAAACCAAGGAAGGGGAGACGCTCCCGAATGAGACCATCGATACCCGTAATGGTAATATTCGGCTCTTCGCTCGTGTTATTGTCGAATTGTTCCCATGGTAAACCGTTCCGTCTGTCGCCAGCGTGCGGAAACTGGGACGCAAAATCAGCATCGCACGGGTTCATGTCGGGCTGAGCAAAGAGGAACCCTTTTGTCTCAGGAGACGGAGTCCCAAGACCGCCGATAGCTCCCCCACCGGAAGCAGTCCGGGCAGTCTGGACGTCATTCCAGTCATTCATAGCGGCTGCCGCCACAAGGATCGGTGCCGTCTGGTTTGCATCGGTCGTCTTGGGTATGACGATTCGGTACCCAACGCTAGGATCCGTCAGCGACGGATCCTGTTCCACTACGTTCAGGCTTTCGCAATCTGTGCCTGCCGACTGCTGGGCGTCGACAACGAACGTAACAACCGGACCTTTGACCTCGCCATCCTGCACAAAGCGATTTGGGTTCCCGGGATAAATGATTGGGGTTGTATGCCCGTCCCGGCGCATGTAAGGCACCGGATTATAGAAAGCGGAACTGGGGTTGGCCGGATCGACCGGCACACCCGATCCGTAGATCATCTCAAGAAGGGTCACACCAACCAAGCGGAAATCATTATCGATCTCCTGCGGGAAGCCTCCGTCTCCCTGAGCCGACTGCGTCTGGACGTTCTGACCGAGCGTATCCCAGCGCATCATCAGGACTCCGCCGGTATCCGGATTGGTGTCGCAGCGGGTGGACTGACAGAAGAACGCCTTCTGCACCCATCCGGTGACCGGATCCGGCCGGGAAACCACCGATACCACCGCGATTGCGGCGGCGGCTGCCAGGTATCCTGAAATTCGCTTCATCATGGCCTGTTCCTTCCGTCAGTTGGCCGTAGTGGCTGTCTCCGTGCGGAGACCCCTTTGCTGGTCAAGGTTTCGCGTCCCCGCCTGCGGACTTACCCGCCGCCGCGGCGGCGGGCTTGCCCGGTGAGGATTGCTTCGAGGTCTCCCGCTCGAGGATCGTGACGACTTCCTTGAGCGT
>CAZUMS010000077.1:0-1997 GCA_964621525.1 uncultured bacterium | reverse complement strand
TCACCCGGTAGGCGACGGTCACGCCGTCCTTGAACACCTGCGAGGGGTCCTTGAGAGCCTTCTTTGCGGTTTCGACCCCCATGCCGTCGGCGAACTGGACCTTGATCCCGGCCTCGGTCCCGGCGACGAAGTTGAGGGCTTTCAGCACCAGCGGGTCCTCGCCGGAGCGGCCCACGGTTCTGGCCTCCTCGACCGAGCGGGCATAGGCCACCGGCCCCTGCTGGATCGCCACAGCGCGGTCCATCAGCTTCGGCTGGACGATCGTCGCTCCCTTGTCGTCGCTGATCGTGGGGTACATCTCCGGCTTCAGCTGGATATCGGTGAAATCGAGAACAATGCCCGTTTTGGATCCGGGCAGCACGGGCGGCGGCGCCGGTGGCTTCGCGGCGGGGACATCGGCATGGGCCGTCAGCGGCCGCCAGAAGTTCAGCAGGGCGTGGCGGATCAGGCCGCGGAGCGAAGGGAACCCCTCCCGCCTCGGATAGGCCTTCCGGGGCAGCGGATTCCTCACCAGATAGTCGTAGACGGACTCCGACAGGTTGCCCCAGAGCGGGGCCCTGAGCCGGACCGTGACGGAACCGTCCTCTTCGAACTTCGTCTCCAGGGCAACCGCACCCTTTACAACGCCGTTTACCGACGTCTGGATCCGGTCGCTCGCCTGCATGAAATCCCTGACGGTGGTTTCGGAAGCGACGCGGACGCCCTTGAGCGTCTCGACGAGATTCCGCTGGGCGTCCACCTTCGCGGCGCGCTCGGCCATGAGCCGCACTTGTGCGGGATTCGTCGCCTCTGCCGGCGGCACCGCCCTGCCCGCCGCCTCAACAAAACCTCCGGACCAGTCGATCTCGCCGGCCCCCCGGGGCTCCACAAGCCCCCCGGACGCGGAAAGGCCCGCCGCCGCGAGCAGCGTGAATACCGTGAATACAGCAGCGATCCGCATCGGAAATCTCGGTTCTTCCCGCCTCAAAGTGTAATCCGCCCGCCCTGCAAGGCTCCGTGCGCCCCGTCACCGGAGCCCGGAGGTCACTTGTCCCAGCGGAGCCCCTCCGGTTCCATCCAGATGGGTGCCCCCGCCGGAATACTGCGGCTTTCCTTCCACATCCGCCGGAACTCCGCCGACGCCCGGCCGAGCTCCGTCGAGGGTTCGGCGTTCCTCAGGTATTCCCGGTGGATCCGGTGGAAGTTGGCCGTCGCCTCCAGCCTCCCCAGGATCGAATAGACGCCCCACTGGAGCCGGTTCGCCAGCGCGAAATCCGGCGGCATGTTGAACTCGGTCAGAAGCTCCGCAAATTTCGAGTGGTTCCGGTCGAACATCATCGAGAACGACTTCGAGTTGTAGGCGGAGGTGAAGGTGAACGTCCGGTCGTGGAGAAACGGCTCGTAGAAATAGGCGAAGTAGGCGTGAAGCCGGTCCGCCGATCCCTTCGCGTCCGGCGCGATGAACTTCATCTTGAGCAGCAGTTCCCGGAAGCGGTCCCGCTCGCCGTCAAGATGCAGTTTCAGCAGCGTGTGCCAGTCAGAAATCAGCTCGCGGTCGAAATACTTGATGCAGCCGAAATCGAGGAACGTCACGCGCCCGTCCGGATGGAACAGGTAGTTGCCGGGGTGGGGGTCGCCATTGAAGACGTGGAACTTGAGAATCGACCCGAACACGAACCGGTAGAGGACCTCGCCCACCTTCGAGCGGAACTCCGCGGGCTGCGACTGGAGCCAGTCGAAGTTCTTCCCCTGCACGTATTCGAACACGATCATCCGCCCGGTGCTGACCTCGTGATGCACAGCCGGAATGTGGATGAACGGATGCCCTGCATAGAGGTCGATGAACGTCTGCTGGTTACGGGCCTCGCGCCGGTAGTCCAGTTCCTCGGTGATCCGGTCCTTCAGTTCGGCGACCAGCGGCTTGGGATCGAGGCCCGGGTTCATCATCCCGGCCATCGCATAAAGCACGTTCAGGTTGCCGAGGTCCGACCGGATCGCGGCATCCACGCCCGGATACT
>CAZUMS010000076.1:0-2080 GCA_964621525.1 uncultured bacterium | reverse complement strand
GCGAGGCGACGTCGTCGGCGGCGAGCACGGTAAACAAGGATTTCACGGCGCAGGTAACGGCGGTGACGATCGTTCCGGATTCGGCTGTACCGGCGACCTACCGCGAGTGGCTGGAACTGGGAGATATCCGGTATCTGTCGCAGCAGTGCGACATGACGAGCGTGACCGACAACAACGCGGTGCCGGGAATCGTGACCTGCGCTGGTGCGGCGGTGGATGTCGGTAGCGAGCAGATCGTGTATGTGAACCCGAACACGGGTAACGACGACAAGTTCTGCTTCATCGATGGAGCGGGTGGCGGCGGGACCTATCCCAAGTTAACGAGTTCCTGCCAGTTCGACTATTCGTCCGGAGCGCCGGGCGGTGGCACGCAGAATAGCGACTATACGTATCTGAACTGCTCATCGGGGAACTTTGACCGGGGACCGGACGGTGCGTGGAATCATGTGATGCTGTATTCGTCAGTTGGGGCGGACGCGACGAACTCGGACCGTTACCGGACCTGCATGCGGAACAACTACTGGCCGGCGGCGTCTCCGGGGGACCTGAATACGGGTCTGGGTTCCGTGGGTTACTGGCAAACGGGTGCGGCGGCCAGTAACCAGGCCAGTAACGTGGACGAGACAGGGCTCTCGACCCAGATCGGCGCAACGCGTCTGGATTACGGCGACAACGGAACGGGAATCACTGGCGCCGGAAATAAGCAGCACTTTAACTTTTCGATATTGGGGATACTGGAGCTGGATGCGGACTATACCTTGGTGCCGGGGTACATCAACCACGACATCATGGTGCCGAGCCGGCCGGGCGGACAGCAGCCGCTCGTGGGCCGGATGGGTGCGGATTTCTCTGGCATGATGCTCATGAACCTGAACGTGGATGGCTGGTTCCCCGGAGACAGCACGAACAACCACACGGTGACGACCAATCTGAGAACCGGTGTCACGGACTATTCGGCGATGATGTGGGTGAACCCCTACAATTCCCAGATCTGTCAGACGTTGATAGGCGGCGGGGTGAGCTCGGTGTGCGAGCCTTCACCGACGGGTATTGTCCGGGACAACGTGATCATGAACTCCGGAGGGCCGGACGCGAATGTGCGGTCGAGCGATATCGTGCCGTGGTTCACCGACCCGGCGAGGATCGACCTGTTCGCCAGACGGGTGATCGGTATCCCGAGGCGTCCGATGTGGGCGGGCGGATTCAACAATGTGCAGACGCGTATCGTCCGGCAGGGCGACGGGACAAGCCCCGCCTATCTCAAGGCGAGTTTCAGCGGGGCCACGGCGGCGCAGAACGTGTGGTCCCGGACGGGCATGTTTTTGGCCATGTCGGAGCGGTCGGGTGAAACCGGCGGAACGAACTGGCGCGAATATTACACGAGTTATCTCGCGGCCAATACAACGGCCGAGAAGATGACGATCGCCGCCAGTCCTCTCGGTGTTACTGAGGTTCCGTTGTCGCTGCCGGTATTTTTCAAGGACGTGTTCTACGACGGCGACTCGGTGCTGCCGTCGCATATGGTGTCGAACTACACTTACTACAATAGCATGCGGCATCAATCCGCCGAATACGACTAGTGCGGCTGGCGGGGACGGAATCTGCAGCCTGGACTACACGGCCCTGACCGGGGGAGTCCCGAATCTCGTGCCGAGTTCGGATCCGGACTGCTACAGTCCGAACAACCCGCGCCAGCAGGGAACCAACAATTTCGCTTATTTGATCGACCGTATTGAGGTGTCCGGGGCACGGGTGAAGGCGATGGCGACGAACGGGCTCGTCCTGTATCCGGCGATGGCACCGGGCAACGCGCAGCCCACCTGCACGAGCTGGGACCGTCAGCTGAGCCCGCCGGATCCGAATCCGTCGAATATCCAGAGTCTGGGCGCATGTACGACCGCAGGCATGACGGCCAAGCCGGGCGGCCTGTCCCGTCCGGGCGGCTTCGCCACGGTCCGGGCGAACCTGCCGGGCGCCACCGGAGACGGCAGCGCTTCGGCGGAACTCTACTGGCCGAGCTTCGGCCAGGTGACCACCCAGGTCCTGATCTCGGCGCCTGGCGTGCCGGCCGCCACTTATC
>CAZUMS010000075.1:0-2228 GCA_964621525.1 uncultured bacterium | reverse complement strand
TGGACCAGCTCGTCGAGCGGTTCCCTGACGCGAAGATCCTCGCCCTGGACCGGGCCTCGCCCCACCGGCGGCGGGACCCGGGGCGGGTGCAGTTCGTCCGGTGCGACGTGCGGGACCGGGACCTGAAGGAAAAGCTCGCGGGCGTGGACGCGCTCGTCCACCTCGCCTTCATCGTGGACAGGACCGGCGGCCTCACGCCGGAGGAGATCGAGTCGATCAACCTGGGCGGCACGAGGAACGTCTTTGAATCCGGCGCGGCGGCTGGGGTGCGGCAGTTCGTCTACGCCTCGTCCATCGCCGCCTACGGCATGCATCCGGAGAACAGCGACAGACTCCTGACCGAGGACATGCCGCTCCGGGGAAACCCGGATTTCTTCTATTCGCACCACAAGTCCGAGGTGGAGCACTGGCTGGATGCCTTCGAGAAGGACCATCCGAAGATCCGGATCGCACGGCTCCGTCCGTGCATCTTCATGGGCGAGCGGTCGCCGACCCGCCCGGTGCGGCTCCTCGCCTATGTGCCCGTGATCCCCTCGCTCATGGGGTTCGAGCATGTGCGGTTCCAGCTTGCCCACGAAGACGATATCGCCGCCGCCTTCGCGCTGGCGCTCGAAAAGAAGGCCCACGGCGCGTTCAACCTCGCGGCCGAGGGGGCGCTCAGCCTGCGCGACGTCGCTTCCGCCATGGGGAAATGGTCCCTGCCCGTGCCGGGCTCGGTGCTGAAGCTCGGCGCTTTGGCGTACCGGATGGGCTGGAGTGCGTGGGACCCGGACTGGCTCATCAAGGCGTCGAGATCGAACGTCGCCATGTCCACAGCCAAGGCGAGAAACGAACTGGGCTGGACGCCGAAATTCAGGACCGCCGGCGACGTGCTGAGAGCCGTTTCGCGCTGACACCGGAACAGCGAAGGAGAACGTCATGGCCGAATCGGCAGCCGCCGCGGAACCCGCCCTCTGGCAGAACCCGCAGCCCGGAACCGGCCCGGAGACAGTCCGGGGCACCGGTCCCGGCCGCTACCGGCGGGATCTCACGCAGTTCGAGCGGTCCCGGAATCAGCGGACGGCGCTGCTCGACTCCGGCTTCCGGGTGATCGCCGCCAGCGGCTTCGCGGCGGCGTCGATCGGGGACGTCGTCCTCGGCGCCGGAGTCAGCCGGGCGACGTTTTATATCCATTTTGAAAGCAAGGAAGAACTCCTCGCCGCCATCGTGGCCCGCAGGCAGCAGGAACTGCTCGAGGCGATGCGGAAGGCCGCCGAAGGTCCGGGCACGCCCGCAGTGAAAGCCGGGCGGGCCGTGGCGGCCTACCTCGAGGAACTGGGCCGCTGCCCGGAGAGCGCGGCCGTGCTGGCGCGGGAAGCCGCTTCGGGCGGCGCGGCGCTGTTGAAGGTCCGCGACGCGGGCCGGGCGGAACTCGCCGGACTGTTCCGGAGCCTCCTCGGCGCCGGCAGCACGACGGAGATCGGCCTCGAGGCGCTCGCGATCGGCCTCAGCGAGATGGCCCTGAGCCAGGTCCGGCTCGGCCAGCGGAGCCGGCCCCCCGCCCTCATGCAGTCCGAGGTGCAGCGGCTCCTGCGGATCGCGCTCCGGAACTAGAAACTCAGATCAGCCCGAGACGCTTCAGCCCCCGGCGGCCGATGTCGCGCCGGTAGTGGACGCCTTCCCACCGGATTTTCCCGGCGGCATCGTAGGCGAGGGCGAGGGCGGCCTTGAGGTCGGGGCCGCGGGCCGTGACACCGAGCACGCGGCCGCCGCTCGTGACGAGCTTCCCGTCCTTCGAGGCGGTTCCGGCGTGGAACACCTTGAGGTCCGCCGTCCCCGGCGGGATGCCGGTGATCTCGAGTCCCTTCCTGAACTTGTCCGGGTAGCCGCCCGAGGCCATGACGATGCAGGCGGCGGCTCCGTTGTAGAGCTTTACGGTCCGGTCGGGATCGACCTTGCCGGCGGCGCAGGCGTGAAGAAGCGGGGCGAGGTCCTCGTCGATCATCATCATGAGGACCTGGCACTCGGGGTCGCCGAAGCGGCAGTTGTACTCGAGGATCTTCGGACCGTCTTCCGTGACCATGAGGCCCGCATAGAGGACGCCCCGGTAGGGGTGGCCGAGCCGGGCCATGGCCCGGACGGTGGGCTCGAAGATCTTCTCGACGACCTTCTTTTTCATTTTCGCGTCGAGGATCGGCGCCGGGCAGTACGCGCCCATGCCGCCCGTGTTGGGGCCCTCGTCGTCGTCG
>CAZUMS010000074.1:0-2523 GCA_964621525.1 uncultured bacterium | reverse complement strand
GTGAGGATTGCTTCGAGGTCTCCCGCTCGAGGATCGTGACGACTTCCTTGAGCGTAAGGCCCGCGATGTGAGACTTTTTTTCCTGCCGGATGATCTTGAGTTCGGGGTCGAACACTTCGAGAAAGCCCGGCGGGCTCGCCACGACTTCCGGCTCGTGCGCGGACGGTTTCAGCACTTCCATCACGCCCTGCTTCCATCCGACGGTCGTGCGGAAACCGTTGTCGAACTCCTTCGTGACAAAGAGCAGATACTTCTTGCCCGTTTCGAATCGCGGCGCTCCGGGCACATGGACGTCGAACCCCTCGCGGTCGCCGCCGATCACGCGGATAGAGAGATCCTGCAGTTCGCCCTTGCCGGCGATCGTCTGCTGCACGTCGAACCGGCTCACCGTGAAGATGCGGGCGCCGGTCGCTTCGAAATGGGTGGACTGGCCGGTACAGGTTGCCACCACGACATATTCGGATTCATCGAGAATCTGGCGGAGCGTCTGCCGCTCGGTGACCGCAAACGCACTTCTTGGCAGCACCAGTGCCAAAAAAGCAGCGAACAACAGCAATACTCGGGAGACCTGCTGGCCCTTCCCTGTATAAAGATTCATGACCGTTTCATGATAGGGGTCCCCCAGTGAATCCGTCAAGCAGGTTCTGAGGGGTTTACGTCAGATAACTACCTGAAATTGTAGTTTAAATTACACTTCACCATGTCGTTATCTGTATAGTTATGTAAGAAAATGTGGTGCGGGTTATCCAGAGGCTGTCCACAGGGTCCAAATTCGTCATTTGAACCGTCATTGTTTTAATCTTCCGAACTGCATCTTATGGCGCCCATCATCGGAATCGACCTCGGCACTTCCAATACGTGCTTCGCTTTTCACGACGGCTCGAGAGTCGTTATTGTTCCGGCTATTGACGGAAAAAACACCATGCCGTCGGTTGTCCACCGCTCGACCGAAGGCAAATGGACTGTCGGCGCACCGGCCCAGCGCTATATGGGCACGCAACCCGAACGGACGTTTGCCGCCGTCAAACGCCTCCTGGGACGCAGGCTGCTGCCTCAGGAACTCGCCGCCGTCCAGTCCCGATTCGGTTTCCGGCTCGAGCTCTCGCCCGAACGGGAGATTCTCGCCGCCCTCGACAACGAGAAGTTCCGACTGGAGGAAATCCAGGCTGTCCTTCTCTCCGAAGTGAAGATGCGGGCCTCCGAAGTCGCCGGAGAAGACGTCCGGGAAGCTGTACTCACAGTCCCGGCCTTCTTCAGCGAACGGCAGCGTCAGTCGATGCGGGACGCGGGCCGGATCGCCGGGCTCACCGTCCGGAAGATCGTCAGCGAACCGACGGCCGCGGCCGTCGCCTACGGGCTCGGCCGCGGCGCCGACAAGCGGGTACTCGTGTACGACCTCGGCGGCGGCACCTTCGACATCACCGTGATCGATGCCCGGGACGGCAGCTTTACAGTGGTCGCCACCGACGGCGACACCCAGCTGGGCGGCGAGGATTTCGACAACCAGCTTGTCGATTATCTGGCCGAGCAGTTCCTGAAAAAGTACCCGGGCGCGGATCTCCGTACCGATCCTGCTTCCCGCAGCCGCCTCAAGGAAGCTGCCGAGCATGCCAAGTGCGAACTCTCCACGTCCAAGCAGTCGCGGGTGAACCTCCCGTTCATCACTGTCGTGAACAACCAGCCCGTGCATCTGGAATCGGAAATCACCCGGAACCTGCTCGAAGGACTCACCGAAAGCCTGGTTTTCCGCGCGATGAAGATCGTCTCCCGCGTGCTGGAGAGCCATCATCTCAAGAAAGAAAACATCGACGAGATTCTGCTTGTGGGCGGCATGACCCGGATGCCGAAGGTCATCGCCAGCGTCGAGAAGATTCTGGGCCGTGCTCCGTCCCGGGGCCTGAACCCCGACGAAGCTGTCGCCGCAGGCGCCGCCACAATCGGGCAGTGGATATCCGCCGGCGGACAGAACCGGAAACTCACGGACGTCGTTCCGCTTCCGCTCGGCCTTACGGCGGCCGGCAACAAGATGAACGTGCTTATCGAGCGCAACACGCCGATGCCGGTGGCAGCAAAAAAGATTTTCACCACGAGCCGCGACAACCAGGAGAAGATCAAGATCCATGTGCGCCAGGGCGAACACCCCGAGGCGGTCCAGAACGAACTTTTAAGCGCGTTCAACCTGCTGCTGGCGTCGCCGGGTCCCAAGGGGCAGGCGAAGATCGAGGTCGAGTTCAGGCTGGATGAGTCGGGGATTCTCGTCGTCACGGCCCACGACACCGCGAGCGGCAAGAAGCAGGAAGTCGTCATCGAACCTTCCGCCGAAAATGAGATCGCCGGTGTCACCGACAACATCCAGTCGGTGAAGGAACGGCTCGCGAAGTTCGGCGTCATACGAAAGAAACTCGAACACGTCGAGGAACTGCTGCGCAGTTTCTCCAGCAACATCACCAGGAAAGACCGGGAACCGGTCGAGGAAAAACTGCTCCGGGCACGGGGCTCCATCGTGCTGAACGACCTCGTGCG
>CAZUMS010000073.1:0-2758 GCA_964621525.1 uncultured bacterium | reverse complement strand
CGGACCCCTCCTACGGCGAATATGTCACGACGATGGCCGCGTGCATCGACTGCCACTCCCAGGCGAAGAAGGGAGAAAAACTCCCGGGGCTCGAATACGCCGGCGGATTCGAGTTCAGGATGCCGGGCGGTACGATCCGCTCGGCCAACATCACCCCCGACGTCGAGACCGGCATCGGCGCCTGGAGCCGCGAGACGTTCATCGCGAAGTTCAAGGACCGCGACCCCGTGAAGAACCCGCCGAAGAAGCTCGAGCCCGGCGATCTCAACAGCCCGATGCCGTGGACCATGTACGCCGGCATGACGGAAGAAGATCTCGGCGCGATCTACGGATACCTCAAGACCCTGAAACCGGTGAAGAACCTCGTGCAGCAGACGGACGCGCCGAAGTAAGGAGTCCTACCGCTCCAGGTAGCGGCCGATCAGCTCCGCCGTCTCTCCGAGCAGCCGGTCAGTGGAAAGATAGTCCGGTTTCTCCCGGAGCACCCGCATCAGAACCGACTCCATGGCGGAGGCCGTAACCCAGGCCATGTGGGGGAGGTCGCCGTCCCTGATCTCGGCCTTCCGTGACTGCAGGAACGCCATCAGGATGGTGACGAACTTTTCCCGCACGCCGCGGTACTGGTTTTCCCTGCCCAGATCGTTCAGCCGGTCCATCCCCATCCCGACCAGTTCCGGCGCCGACCGGTAGAGTTCCACCGCGCCGGAGATCGCGTCGTGGATTGCCTGCCTCAGGGGGGCCCGGGCGATTTCCTTCAGGCGGTCCTGATAAAGCCTGACGGCCTTCTCCGAAAGCCGGTCGAACAGCGCCGCCACGACCGCTTCCTTGTTCGGGAAATACTGGTACAGCGAACCGATGCTCACGCCCGCCCGGCTCGCGATCCCGTTGGTGGTCGCCCGCTCGAATCCCTGCTCGACGAGTACCTGAGCAGCCGCGTCCAGGATCACGTCGACGGTTTCCTGGGAACGCCTCTGGGCCGGGTTTTTCCGGGGGGATATGGGCTTTTTACGCGGCAAGAAGGCGCCTCTCAAATGCGAGTCCGTGGCGAGTATCGGACCTGACGGGATTTCCCTAATGTGATGACGAACTGACGCCCGCGTCAAGAACATTTTTCCCCGGAGGAACCCATGCTCACCCGTCTCACCCGTACTGCCGCCGTCCTGATGGTCACGCTCACCGCCTGCGGCGATCCGGCCGATCTCCAGACCTATGGAGACGAAACGCCCGAAGCATCCGGTGAAACCGCCGGTATCGAAACCGCCGCCGTCACCTTTGTTCCGCCCAATGCCGGTATCGCCGCTTTCGCCGTGGAGGATTTCAACGGCACCGAGATCGCCCATGCCCGCTCCCTGCTCCCGCTCCTCGCTTCGAAGGGGATCGCAGTCGGCCTGCACTGGAAAGCCAGCGATCTCGACAACCAGGAGCGCTGGGATTTCGTCATGCAGGCCCGCTCGCTCGGCGTCGAGGTACGGCCCTGGCTCCTGCTCGACGAGGCGGACGGCTACTGGCCGGGCTCGACGAACGCCGCCGTCTTCGCCTCCAAAGCCCGCCAGCTCGCCACGCTCTGGACCGGTACATACGGCCTGCCGCCCACCACCTTCGTGGTGGACATGGAAATGCGCGTGGACCGGTTCCGCAGGCTGAACGAACTGCTTTCGGAGCCGGTCCCGAACGTCATTGCCGTTGCCACCCTCATGGCGTCCGGAATCAACCGCTGGCAGTACTTCTGGGCGACGCAGACCTATGCCGCGCTGGTGAACGAGCTGCGCTGGAAGGGCTGGAAGGTCCACTGCACGACGCTCCCCCAGATCGCCGACGACTATTCGGACGGCGACGACGGCCTGAGGCAGGCCATGGGTATCCCCATCGACGGAATCAACTGGAACTCGATCTCGATCCAGACCTACCGGAGCATCTTCGCGCAGCAGACCGGCGGGCTGCCGCTCACGCCGTTCTTCGTCTACGACTACGGGAAGATGGCCAAGCGGAACTGGGGCTCCAGGGCGGGGCTCGACATCGGCCTCACCTGGGCTGGGATCGACGGCGGTTCGGCCGCCCTGGCCAGCACCTATGCCAGCCCCGGTGAGCTGAAAAAGGACGTGGAAGCCGCCCTCGCCGCCGGATTCCGGGCGGACCAGATCTTCGTCTACAACCTGGAAGGGCTCTACCAGAGGCCCCCGGCGGCTGAATGGGTCCAGACGCCGCAGACGAATCCGCCCGCCCCGCCGCTGGACCTCGGCACACCGTTCCTGCACGCGCTGTCGATCGCGCTCGATTTCCTGCTGTAGAAGACCCGTGTTCCGGACCGGTGGCGGCGTCTAGCGCGCCGCGCCGGCCGGGGCCCCGGCCGGAACGGCGGCGGCTTCGCCCTTCCGGGCGCGCTCCGAGGGCACCGCCCGGACGAATTCAAGGTACTTGTCCTCGATCTTCCCGGCGCGGAGCATCGGGATGTCGCGGTAGTAGTCGTGGGTCGCCCGCCACGGACCATGGGAGCCCTGCTTGGGCAGCTTGTCCGCCGCACGCATCACGTAGCCCGACTGGAGCGTTCCCATGACCGTTTCGTCCGTGGCGCATCCCTCGCGGTCCACGGGCGTCACGGCGCCGTAGCCCTTCTTGTCCATGTGCTTCAGCAGGCGGCAGACATACTCGGCGGCGAGATCGGCACGAAGCGTCCAGGAGGCGTTCGTGTAACCGATCACGATGCCGGCGTTGGGGATGCCTTCCACCAGCACGGCCTTGTAGAGCATCGAATCCCGGG
>CAZUMS010000072.1:0-2954 GCA_964621525.1 uncultured bacterium | reverse complement strand
TTGCGCCCACGTCGGTTTTCAAGACCGATGCCTTAAACCACTCGGCCAACCCTCCGAAGCCGCCTTGAGGAAACGGCGGGCGGATGCGGGCCTCACCTTAGCCAACGGGCCCGTCCGGCGAAAGGGGGAGGGGAATCAGCGCTTTTCGCCGGCTTCCTTGCGGGCTTCGGCCTCGCGGGCTTCCTTGAGCTTGCGCTCGTCCTCGGCGCGGATCGCACGGGCTTTCCTGCCGGTGACGCGCGTGAGCACGTGGTCGAGCTGCTTGGCATTGATGCGCCCGTTGCGGATCAGCGCGACTTCGCCTTTCGGATTGAACAGCACGAGGTGGGGCACATCGCCGCGCCAGCGGCCGTCGATGAACTGGAAAATCTTCTCGTAATCGACGCCGGCGGCCGGCCGGTAGGTCTCCCAGTCGGCCCCTGAGCGCTTGAGGAGCGCGGCCGCGTCCTTTTCCGTGTCCGTGTCGTCCAGCACCATCGTCCACACGTCAAAGGGCTCCGACTTCCAGCGGTCTATCAGCATCCGGGAGACGGGGCCGAAATCTTCCTCGCAGGTCGTGCACCAGGAGCTCCAGATGACGATCAACTGCCAGCGCCCCTTCGACTTCCTGAACCGTTCCTGGAACGCGGGGAAGGTGAGCGACGGATAGGCGAGCGCCGGGAGCGGCGCGAGCAGTACGGAGGCGGCGAGCATGATGCCGGCAAGGGGACGGAGCGGAGATCTCATCTTGCCGCCGATGCTAGCCGTCCCTGCGTCCCGCTTCAAAGAAACACCCGGTTCCAGTCCGGCGGCGGCGCCGCGGCAGCTTCCTTGACCCGCTGTTCACGGCGCGGATACACCGTGAGGCGGCTGCGGCGGGACGCGGCATTTAATAATCCTTCATGACGGCGGACGGGGACTCATGAGCGACGAGAACATCTTCGACGTAACCATTCTGGGCGCTGGCCCTGTGGGCATGTACGGCGCCTATTACGCCGGGTTCCGCCGCCTCAAGATGAAGATCATCGACTCCCTCACGGAAGTGGGGGGCCAGATCACGGCGCTCTACCCCGAAAAGGACATCTACGACGTGGCGGGCTACGCCCGGATCCGGGGCAAGGATCTCGTGCGGGCGCTGGCCGACCAGATGAACCAGTACGAGCCCACGCTCGCCCTGGGCCAGAAGGCGCTGGGACTGAAGCGCCGGGACGACGGCGTCCTCGAGATCACCACCGACAAGGAAGTCCACCTCACCCGCGTGCTCCTCATCGCGGGCGGCATCGGGCTCTTCACCCCCCGCAAGTACGCCGAGACGGAGATCAACCGGTTCGAGTGGAAGGGCCTGTACTACACGATGACCGACCCCCATATATATGTGGACAAGAAGGTGCTCGTCTCGGGCGGCGGCGATTCGGCCGTGGACTGGGCGCTGCACCTGCACCGGATCGCCCGCGACGTGGCGATCATCCACCGCAGGGACGACTTCCGGGCTCACGAGGACTCGGTCCACAAGATGCGGCAGGCCGTGAAGGTGCTGACGCCCTACGTGCTGAAGTCGCTGGAAGGGGACGGAAAGCTCCAGCGGGCCGTCCTCACCAACACGAAGACCAAGCAGGACGAGGTGTTCGAGTGCGACATGGTGCTCGCCTGCCTCGGCTTCATCGCCAACCAGGGGCCCATCAAGGAATGGGGCCTCGACCTCGTGAACGACGGCGTTCAGGTAAACATCCGCATGGAGACGTCCGTGGCCGGCGTCTACGCCGCTGGCGATATTGCCCAGTACGAGGGCAAGCCCAAGCTGATCGCCGTCGGCTTCGGCGAAGCGGCCGTCGCCATCAACAACGCGGCGGTCTACATCGACCCGAAAAAGCGCGTGTTCCCCGGCCATTCGTCCGGGTCGCACTGAGCTCTCACGCCGCTCCCCGGCTCGATTCCTCGATCAGTTCCACCTTGTAGCCGTCCGGGTCGGTGATGAACGCGATCACCGTCGTGCCGTGTTTCATGGGGCCGGGCTCGCGGGTGACCCTGCCGCCCTTCGCTTTTACCTCTTCACAGACCCGGTAAATGCCGTTCACGCCGATGGCCACATGCCCATAGGCGGTGCCGAGGTCGTAAGACGAAACGCCCCAGTTATAGGTCAGCTCAAGGGCCGGGTGGGTGTCCTCGGGACCGTAGCCGAGGAACGCTAGCGTGAACTTTCCGTCCGGGTAGTCCTTGCGGCGGAGCAGCGTCATGCCCAGCACGCGGGTGTAGAAATCGATGGAACGGTCGAGATCCCCGGTCCTGAGCATGGTGTGAAGAATGCGCATCGCGAACTCCTTCCGGCCTCAGCGGCTCCGGCTGGCGGTTTCGTAGACAGGCAGGAGGCGCCGAAGATGCACGCCCCAGTCCAGTTCCTGTTCATGGAACAACCGGGCGTTCCGGCCCATGCGGGCGAGGCGATCCCGGTCCGTGACGAGGATGCGGGCCGCGCCGGAAAATTCATGAACGTAGCCTCTCCGGGCGAACAGCGCCGTCTCCTGATCCTTCGCCCAGGCGTGCCACGAGCCGTGGTCATAGCCAACTGCCGCCCGCCCGTGCGCGGCGGCCTCAGCCCCGGCCGGGGAGACGGGTTCCTGCCACCGCGACGGGACGGCCACGAACAGGGCTTTCCGGTAGAGGGCGTCCCGCTCTTCCTTTGAAGGCGGGGCCGCCAGCGTCACCTGCTTCTCCAGTCCCGAATGGCCGATGGCCTCCCGGAGCCGCGGAAGGTCGGAGCCCTCGCCGGCGACGATAAGGCTTGCGCCGGTCACGAGGACGATGTCGAGGAGGTCGAACACCCCGGACTTTTCTTCAATGGAGCCGATATAGACCACCGGGCCGTCCCCGGGGACGGGCGAGGCGCCGCCCTCGGGGCCGTCCGCCGCCCATCCCGTGACGGAAATCCGGTCCGGCGCAACGCCCCGCTCCACGAGCCGCTCGCGCATCGCCGCCGC
>CAZUMS010000071.1:0-2967 GCA_964621525.1 uncultured bacterium | reverse complement strand
CCGGTCGATACTTTCCGACTCGTTGCCGCTGAATCCCACTTCACTCATCACCAAAGAGCCGCGCGTAGATGGCGAGGTCTATGAAGTTGCCGGCCGTCAGCGTCCCGGTCTCCCTAAGGCGGATAAACCTCGGGAACCGGTTCAGATAACAGGCGAGCTTCGCCACCGTGCCGTCGAACACCCAGGGGGTACCGGACGGGATCTCAATGGGGAGCCAGACGCGCTGCGGAGAAAGGCTGCTTTTCCAGGCGGCCTCGCTTGCGAAGCCCGCTTCGGCCCACGACCAGTTGGTTCCTTCGAGGGCCACCTGGCCCGCGTTGTACTGGTCGAGGTTCGGTCCCGTACCGAAGCTCTGGATCATCAGGGAATTGACGCGGTGAACGGGCGATACCCAGACCTTTAACGGTCCAAGTCTCACGTTCGTCAGCCTGCCAAGCTCCTTAAGCATCACTCACTCCGCAACGCGCCCGGCAGGCCTATTCCAGGACCTTCAGGGCCGTTCCCTTCACGTAGGAGCGGCCGGCGGCGTAGGCACCGGTGACACCGGCGTTGGCGAGCAGCGCCGTGTTTACCGTGTTCGCGTCGATGTCGAGGTGAAATCCGAACTTTCCGAAGATCGCCTTCACGATCGGCATGACAATGGGAACGAGGATGGCAAGAAGGGTAAATTTCCCTTCGGAGGTTCTGAGACCGGGGGTAATGTTTTCCATGAGAAGGACTCCTTTGGAGGCGAGGTGAGGGGTTAAGGGATAAGGAGTCTTCAGCCGACGAATTCAGCTAAAGACCGGGAACGACGCTTTGGGGTCGGCGAGATACGCCGATGCGACGAGCAGGCCGCGGTGGCGGCCGTCAGAGCGGCTCCTGAGCGGGCGGTTGCCACGCCGGGCCGCCAAGAGACGCTCCCGTGCGTAGGTCTTAAGTCTGGGGGACGCCCGGCGGCGCAAATGCCGTCTCGTCTCTTCGGACCGGGCGAGTTCGGAGGCTTCGTAAATGCCTTCCGAGACACCGAAGAAGAACTCCCGCTGCTCGCTTTGCTCGGGGTGCGTCCCCGCGAGCTGCCAGTAGCGGTCGCCAAGCCGCCGGAGCAGCGTCCATTTCTCGCCGTATCGAGAGCCCTTGCCCGGGTTCTGGCGAGTGAAGGACGTCCGTGCTGCGTGCATGGATTCCGCCCCCTCCTGGGTCGCAGCGCCTATACCGGCGAGTGCTGTGCCGGTTCCGGAAAGCGCCGTTCCGGCACCGGAAAGCGCCGTTCCGGCGCCCCTGAAAAGCGGCATGAGGGATACGGCGACGATTCCGAGCGGTATCGTGATGACGCCCCACTTGGCGGCGGACAGCAGGACGTCCGCTTTCTTCGACCACGGCTGCCCTGCTCTCTCCCATTCGGCTTTCTCAGCCTCTTTTTTCTGGACCTCTTCCCTGGCCTTCTCGGCGGCCCTGTCGGCGAGAAGTTGTTTCGTCCGTTCGGCGGGCGAGGTCAGCCAGTCGGTCAGGCCGGAGAGATCCAGCGGACCTGAAGCCGGCTCCACCGAGCCCGGAAGCAGATAAAAATCTCCGAAGCTCACGAGATAGTTCCCCAATGATCACCAGTTGGAGCCACCTGGATATGGATATGGTCCCCCTGGCCGACGTCATGACGGATGGCGGTCCTTAATCTCGGGTTTCCTTGATACGGAAACGTCTCGTTCAGATGCTCCACGAGTCCCGCAATAACCTCATCGGAGAGGCCCCTTATGGATAAATCCACCGCACGGCCGTCCTCGTGAGGCGAGCGGACCGGTTCCTTCGCTCCCAAGGCCGTCGCCTTCCTGTAGATCGCTTCCTGAACGGCCCGGTCCCGGAGCAGGCAGGTGATGGTGAGGGAAAGATTCCCGCGGGCGAGATAAGCCGCCGCCTCGAAAATGAGTGCCTTGATCCGGCTGTCGATCCTGGGGAGATCGGCGGCGAGGCCGGCGGATTTGAAGTTGATGATGATCGGCATAAGTACCTCCCGGATGCCGGCTTTACGGTCGAGGGTTTCCGTTCGTTGACATAGAGCGGTTCTCAAGCCGCTCGATCCGGTGACGGTGATCGTCCATCGCCTCCTGACCTTTTCGAATCTCGACCACATCACGCAGCACTTCCGCGATCTTCGCTTCGATCTGCTGCAAACGGTCGAGGAGCGGCTTTAACTTCTGCTCGATGCGCTCGTCCGTGAAGCTCCGGACGTAGCTGCCGACGAGCACGCCCAGGATCGAGAAGAGGCCGGAGAAGAGTCCGACGGCGACCTTGGAGTTCAGGACTTCGAGGAGTTCAGTCATGGCTGTTATCTCCGTTTCCAGAGGAGGAAGGCGGCGGCTCCGGCGCCCACGATGGCGAGCGGAACAATTCCGCCGGCCATCGAGGCCTGCGATACAGGCGGCTGATTTCCGCCGAAATCCTTTGCGTATTGGCCAGCCCAGTACTGATACCGCTCCACCACCTTCTTCCGGGCGGCGAGAAAGTCCGCCTCTTTCGTGAGCTTCTGGAGCCGGAGCACGTCCGGGTCGTCCCTCAGCGTGTCCACCATGCGGGTGAACGAGCCGGGACTGGAGAGCGTGGCTGCATCGGCTCCGAATCGCTTCAGGAGCTTCACAGTAAAAAGCGGGCCGGCGTTGTAAGCGAACTGAACTAATTTGATCTTGAGATCTGGATTAACCGGAGCCTTGAGATACGGCGTCACGTATTTGTCCAGGATCATGCCAATGTATTTGACCCCAGCCCGGATGGCCGTTTCGGGATCAACGAGCGCAGCATGATCGACACCTACGGTCTTCGCGGTCGAGGCGAGAAACTGCATGAGGCCGAGTTCGCCGCCGGGGCCTTTGGCGTCCGGTCTGAAGCCGCTTTCGGCGTGAATCATCCCCTTAACAAAATGGGGCGGAAAATCCGGCCGGGTGGCGTATTTGCGGATCAAACTGTCGTACTGGTTGTTCATAGTTCACCGAAGGT
>CAZUMS010000070.1:0-3007 GCA_964621525.1 uncultured bacterium | reverse complement strand
GTCGTCCCGCACGAGCAGGTTTCCGGGATGCAGGTCCCCGTGAAAGAACCCGTCCACGTAGATCATCTTGAGAACCGTATTGAGGCCTGTGTCCACGATGGCCGGCACGTCGTATTTGTCCGGGGTGATGTTCGTGATCTTGGTGCCCCGGATGAACTCCATGACGAACACCTGCGGGGACGAGAGCGCCTTCACGGGCTCGGGGAAGTGGACCCGCCGGTCGTCCTTGAAGTTCCGCTTGAACCGCTCGATGTGGTCGATCTCGTGGGAGAAATCGATCTCCTTCAGGATCGCCTTCTCGAACTCCGTCACGACGTCCGCCGGAGAGAAGAGCTTCGTCTCGGGGAAGTTCGTCTCGAGGGCCCGGGCGAGGAACCCCATGATCTCCACGTCCGCCTCGATCTTGCCCCGGATGTTCGGCCGCTGGACCTTCACCACCACCTCCATGCCGTTTTCCTTCAGCACGGCACGGTGGACCTGCGCGATGGAGGCGCAGGCGAGCGGCTTGTCGGTGAATTCGGAGAAAAGCTCGCGGTAGTTTTCGCCCAGGTGGGCCCTGAGCTGGAGCTCGACCTCCTCCGGCGTCATCGGGGGGACGTTGTCCTGGAGGTGCCTCAGTTCGGCGACCAGCGCCGGCGGCACGATGTCGGGCCGGGTGGAGAGGATCTGGCCGAGCTTCACGAAGGTCGGCCCGAGCTCCTGGATCGCGTGCAGGACCCGCTTCTCGAGGGGGAGCTTCTCGCCCCCCTTCGACTTCAGCTCCACCAGCTTGTTCACCAGCCAGCGGTCTTCCAGATTCATCGACGAGACGAACGCCCCGAACCCGTGCCGGGCGAGGATCGTCACGATCTCGCGGAACCGGTTGGCGTCGCGGAACACCGCCTGACCGGTGCGGACCTGCTCGTAAACGCGCTGTAGTGCCGTCGCCATGGGAACCCTCTCCGGACGTCTTGTGCGTGGTCCCGGACTCTAACGGCTGCCCGGACAAAGCGGCAAGAGGCGGAGGAGCGGCACCGTCACCCCTGCAATGAAGCCTGAAAGGCCCGCAGCCCATGGATCTACTGACATTTGTATTTACATTCAGATGACTTCCGGGCTATCCTCCGGACATGAAACCCCGTCCGGTGCAGTTCGACGGTTTCGACTGGGATTCCGGCAACACCCGGAAGGCATCCAGGCACGGGCTGCGGCTGGAGGAAATCGAGGCCCTTTTCACCCGGGAACTGCTGGTGACCGAAGACCGCCGGCACTCGGTTGACGAGAGACGCCTGATCGCCGTCGGGCGCTCCACGAAGGATCGGCCCATGTTTGTGGCTTACACAATGCGGCGGCGAAACGGACGGTTGCTGATACGGGTGATTTCCGCCCGCTATGCACATGCCAGGGAGCTGAATGCCTATGAAAACCTCGAAGAAAACCCGGAAGACAGCTGACCCGCTGGACCGGGATCTCACGGAACTGCTGGAAAGCGGCGGCTGGCAGCGTGTCCGTTACGAACTGAAACCGAAGGACCGCACCGTCACGATCCGGCTGAGTTCGGAACTCCTCAAGGCCGTCAAGGACCGCGCCGCCCGCGACGGCCTCGACTACCAGAAGTTCATCCGCCTCTCGCTGGAAAAGCAGGTGGGGTGAAGCGAAGCGTTCCAGATCATTTAGTTTAGTCTTAAAATATAAAGTAATTACAATATCTTATGATATTTCTTGTCATTTCTTGACGAGATTCCCTTGCCCCTGATGAGATTCGGCCCTATATTCTTCTCATGATTTGAGGAGAATAATCTTTGCCCTGCATCCATGAACTGCCTGACTGGCCCCGCTTCCGGTGGGATGCGGGCCGGCTCCAGCCGGTCCTTTCAAGGGTGCGGCTCAAGCAGGGAATCCTGATCGGCCGGATGCAGGAGATGGGATTCACGGTGCGCGACCGGGCGGCGGTCGAGGCGCTCGCCGTGGAGTCGGTGAAATCGGCGGAGATCGAGGGCGAGCGGCTGGACCTCGGGCAGGTGCGCTCGTCGGTGGCGCGGCGGCTCGGCGTCGAACGCGGCGGGGTGCCCAAAAGTCCCGCCGCCCGCGCGGCGGACGCCATGGCAGCGGTCGTCTGCGATGCCGTGCAGGATTACGCCGCTCCGCTCACCATGGAACGGCTCTGCCGCTGGCAGACGGCGCTCTTTCCGGATGGATTCAGCGGACTCCGCCGGATCGTCACGGGCCGGTTCAGGGAAGGTCCCATCGAAGTGGTCTCGGGCGCCGGAGGCCGCGAGCGGATTCATTTCGAGGGGCCGCCGCCGGAGCGCGTCCCCGGCGAGATGGCGGCGTTTCTCCGCTGGTTCGAGGACTCCGCAACCGTGCCCGATCCTCTCATCCGGGCGGCGCTCGCGCATTTCTGGTTCGTCACGATTCACCCGTTCGAGGACGGCAACGGACGCCTCGCCCGCGCCGTAACCGAGCTCGCCCTCGCCCGCTCGGAGGAAAGCCCGAGGCGGTTCTACAGCCTCTCGTCGCAGATCCGCGCCGGACGGGAGGATTACTACCGGATTCTGGAGGAGACCCAGAAGGGGGATCTCGACGTCACCCCGTGGCTTCTGTGGTTTTCCGGCTGCCTCGAACAGGCGCTGGACGGTTCCGATACGGCACTACAGGCGGTGCTCCGCAAGGCCCGGTTCTGGCATTCGATGGGAGCGGTCCGGTTCAACGGCCGCCAGCGGAAAGTGCTGGACCTCCTGCTGGACGCCGGGACCCGGGGGGGCCTCGAGGGGAACCTCACTTCCTCGCGGTGGGCGAAAATCTGCGGCTGCTCCCAGGCGACCGCCAACCGGGACATCGAGGAGCTTCTGGAGTGGAAGGTGCTTCGCCGGAACCCAGGCGGCGGCCGGTCAACCAGCTACACCCTCGCCCCGCCGTTCTGACCCGGAGGTTCAAGGGCCCCACTGGAGATGTGTGTGTGGGGGGGGGGGGGGGGGGGGGGCCCCCCCCCCCCCCCCCCCCCCCACGAACCCCACAAAGGGGGCGC
>CAZUMS010000069.1:0-3231 GCA_964621525.1 uncultured bacterium | reverse complement strand
CCACCTGCCAGGCGGGACCTTCGGCGCGGATGCGCCCGTGTTCCAGCCAGACGGCGCGGTCGCAGACGGCGCGGATCTGCCCGAGGGAATGTCCCGCGATCACGATGCCGTGGCGGCCTTCCTTGCGGAGGTCGCGGAACTTTTCGAGGCATTTCTGCTGAAACCGCTCGTCTCCGACCGCAAGCACCTCGTCGATGACGATGAGATCCGAAGGGCGATGGATGGCGAGGGCAAAACCGAGCCGGAGCCGTTCGCCGGCGGACCAGGTCGAGAGCGGGCGGGCGAGGGTGCCGGAATCGAGCCCGGCGAATTCCAGGACCGCTGCCAGATTCGCCTCTACCCAGGCGGACGGGAGGCCCGTAAGCGCGCACTCGCGGACCACATTGTCCCGGCCGTTCAGGTGCGGCGAGAACCCCGATCCCAGCTCGATGAGCGAGGCGATTCCGGCGGGAAGCCGGAGTTCTCCGTCCGAGGGTTCGCTGAGCCCGGCGAGCAGGCGGAGCAGGGTGGTCTTGCCGGAGCCGTTGGGGCCGATAAGCCCCACGGCTTCGCCGCGGCCGATCTCGAGCGTGACGCCGGAGAGGGCGAGGGTGCCGCCGCTTCCGGCAGCGCCAGTGAGCGCTGCTGCAAGACCGCGCCAGACGCCGCCCGGCGCGGGGTAGCGCTTGGCGATGTCACGGAGGGTGGCGGCGGTTTCCAGGGTCATCAGACGAGATCCGTAATTCTCCGGCCGCGACGCCGGGCGAGCTGCCAGCCGGCCGCCAGCAGCACGGCAGCCGGGACCAGAACCAGTGCGAAGTCCGCCGGGAGCATGGGCTCCCGTCCGCCGAGGGCCGCGCGCCAGAGCCGGACCCACGCGGCGGGGGGCCAGACCTCCAGAAACCGCTGGAGCGGCGGAGCGAGAATTTCGGGCCGGTAGGCCACGGGGGCGGACCAGAACAGGAGAATGAACAGGGGCTCGATGGCCTGCTCAAGGTCCCGGACGAAGGCGACGAATACCGCCAGCACGAGGCTGAGCCCCCAGAGCAGCAGGAAGGTCGCACCGAGGAGCGGCACGATCAGGAGGTCGTTCGGCCCCGGTCCCCGGACGAGGATCAGCTTCCCGGCCCACAGGATCAGCACGGCGGCGGCAAAGATCAGCGTGTGCTCCAGCGCCGAGACGGCGCACAGATGAACGGGGTCCGTGCGCTGGCTTTTCATCAGGGGCCCGTAACTGAGAAACGTCCGAGCGCCAGTGCGGACGCCCTCGTCGAAGAAGATCCACGGCACAAGGCCCGTGATGAGGTAGCCCGCGTAGCTTTCCGCCGAACCCGGACCGGCCATGAGCCGCCCGAAGACGGCGGTAAACACGGCGGCGAGAATGAGCGGCCGCGCGGCGAGCCACAAAAGGCCCCCCGAAAAGGTGGCGTAGCGGTGACGGACCTGACTCAGGGCCGCCGTGAAAGCGGCCCCGCAGAGGCTGAGCCCGCTTGACTCGGCCGGGACACTCTGGGGATGATCAACCGGCATGTTCCCCTTCTGGCTGATTCTGGCCGCCAGTGTAGCCGTTTTCGGGCTCCTGGCGGCAGTCCTGGCGCTCGTGAAACGGAGCCAGTCGGTGATCGGCGCCCTGAGGGCCTTCGAGCAGCGGCTCGGGGCCATCGAGGGAGCCCTGGGCAATCTCGACCGGAAGGCAGCAGCCAACACGGTCACGCTCGGCGAGATCGGGCCGGTCCTGAAGGGTATCGAGGACCGGCTCGTCGCCCTTCAGCCTGAACTCTACCGCAGCCTCAGGGACGATCTCTACCGGGTCCGGAACGACCTCTGGCGGCAGCTCGACGATCTGGAGCGCGAGGCCGTCTACCGGGCGCTCGGCGAGTATCTGGACCGCCGGTTCTCGCGCCTCGAGGCGGATCTCTACCTCATGCACCTCAGGGACCTGAACCGCTACCTGCTGGACGAGGGACGCATCACCCCCGAGGCGTTCCAGTCGACGCTGGAGCTTCTGAACCGGTTCAGCCTTGACGACTCGCGGGAACCCGTATCGCCGCTCCAGAAGCTGGCCGAGACGATCCGCCGCAAACCCGACGACAGGTAGATTCCCCGGCGGCCTGACACCTGTTTTGCCGGTGCCGGGGGTCAGGCTTCTTCGGGGAGCGCAGCCAGCTCGCGTCCGCCCTCGATGGGGATACCCGTGCGGCGGGAGAGATCCTCCGCCCAGTCGAGATCGGGCCACTCGAACCGGTAGCCCGTGCCCTCGCTGTCCACGAGAGCGATGCGCCAGCGGCTCCGGTGGGGAATGCAGACGATGCGGGCGATGTTTCCGTAGAGGATCTCCTCCTCGGCGGCGGCCTGCTCGAGCGTGATCCGGTCCTCGTGCAGCGTGAGGCCTTTCGTCCAGAAAGCGACCCGCCAGAGCCACCAGCTTCCGAAAACGGTCGCCGGGATGCTGACGCCGAGCCACCGGGCGATCGTGCCCGCCGACGATTCGCCGAGGGAGCTCAGGCCCGTGCCGAGGCCGAACAGGGCGGCCGCCCCGAAGACGAGCCCCAGGATGAACAGGAGCCCCCAGAGCGTACGGGCAAACTGGCTGCGGGGATAGACCCGCGTCTCAGCCGGCATCCTTGCCGACCCATTCACGGACACGGTCCGAATCGAGATACGTGAGCATCAGCCCGAAGACACCGAGCATCAGGGCGAAGCTTGCCACGAGGGCGAGCGCCGCATTGCGGACGAACTCACGGACGAGTTCGTCGCTGCTCAGGGCGTTCACGAGCGAGGGCAGGGCGTTGCTGGCGGCGAGGGCGAGCAGTACCGTCCCCACGGCGGCGACGGCGAGGTTCACGAGCAGCAGCACCGTGTAGACGGTGTGGCCGCGCCCGTCGCCGCGCAGGAGCCCGAGGCCCGCGAAGCCGTAGGCCCAGGCCGCTCCGGCGTTGATCAGGAAATCCCCGAGCTCGGCTTCGGTTACGGCGAGAAGCGCCTGACGGATGGAATAGAGCGAGACGGCCGCGGCGAGCACGGTCATCACCCACACGCCAAGCGGGCGGGGCGGCGGGTCGTAGTCCGGAATGAAGGTGCCGTCGGCCTCGAGCAGGCCCTCGGGGATCTCGTCGGGAACTTCCGCGAGGCCTTTGGGAACCTGCGTCTCGGGAGCGGGGGGCTTGGGTTCGTCCATCGGTTTCCGTGCGGGCCGCCCCGGGGCGGCCTCCCTCAGTCACAGGCCGCCAGAACAACCGGCCCCTGTAACCT
>CAZUMS010000068.1:0-3289 GCA_964621525.1 uncultured bacterium | reverse complement strand
ACCTCTACGGACAGCTCCACGGCCTCTACGGCGACGAAGGCATGAGGGAGATCGAGCCGGAACTGGGCGCGCTGCCTCCGGCCGAACAGAAGAAGGTCGCCCGCCATCTCGTTCGCCAGGGACGCCTCATGCGGCTCGCCGCCCGCAAGAGCGTCGCTGACGAACAGAAGGTAAAACGCATCGGCGGCTTCGACGAAGAGAACGTCATCCGCGACTGGGCCCGCCGCAAGGGGATTCCTTTCGAGCGGCTCAAGATCGAGAACGTCCGGTGGTTCCACCGCCGGTACGTGGATATCGGAACGCCCGCCGGGCTCCAGACGTCGCGCTATGCCTTCTTCAGCGAAGTTCCGAAGCCCGGCGCGCAGGACACGAACTTCGACATGTGGGGCGAGTGGCCGCAGACCACCCTCGTACTGCTCCGCGGGATCATGAGTCAGGTGCTCATCCACTCGCTCGGCGCGGCACCCCTCGACCGTACGGCGAACGGATACCTCTCGATGGTGCAGCGGTTCCTGCACCACGCGACCGTCTCCTACAAGGTGGATCAGTCCACGACCGTGACGCAGCTCATGAAAAACCTGCCTCCGGCGGGCGGAGCCAACGTCATCAGCATCCGTGACGAGTCGAACGGCTACCCGGAGGCCAATAACCTCCGCACGTTCAAGCGTCCGGTCGTGATCGAGGGCGGCATCCAGTACCTGATCGAGATGAATCTCGATACCGCCGCGTTCCAGACCGGCGGCGTTCCGATTTATACGAACTGCGTGCTCGACACCGTCCTGGAACTCGACGCCACCTGGATCCGCCAGGCCGGGTGAAGCGTGACGCTTCACGCACTCGCTGGCGAACCCTGAAGGCACCTCCAGGGCTCTAACCCGCGAGCTTCCCTCCCTCCTCCTCCTGCCGGGAGTGGCGTGCGGACTATCGGCCGCACCAGTCCGTGCGCCCTCCCGGCCCCTCCTTCCATAAGGAATCTGAAAAAATGGATTTCTCGCAGCAGTATCCCAAGTGGTTCGTGGACGAGTTCGAGAGAATCCGGACCAAATACGGTTCCCGGAAGATCATCCAGCCGGCTTTTCACCCGACAGTGTTTACCGACGCCCTGGCGACGTTCACGGCCGGGAGCGAGCACAGCTACGCCGTCACGATCCCTCAGAAGGAACTCTTCATCCTGTTCGGCTTCCGGTACGGCACGACGAACATGGAAAGGCTTCTTCAGTATCCGTTCCGGATGAAGGTGAGTGATCCGAGCCGCCAGGAAGCACTCTTGCCGAACTACGTCTTCTCTCCGTCCGTCTGCTCGTCGGCGGCGTTCTTCTCGCCGCTCATGGTCCCGGTGGAACTCCCCGGCAGCTCGATTCTCAAGATCGACATAAAAATGCCGGAAGGACTCCCAGGCGGAAGCGAATACATCCCGGAGATCGTCCTGTGCGGCGTCTCTCTATTGGAAGGCCTCCACTGAGAGGCCTGTTCTGAAAGATTTGTCTTGAAAGTCACCTACCAGACGCTCGACTTCAGCAATCCGTCGGTCTCGCAGCAGAGACTGACGCGGAAGCTGTTTTTCCCGAGGGACAGCGTCGTGTGCCGGCTGGTGACAGAGCCCGCAGGGCCGTATTCGGGCGGGGATTTCTTTCAGTTCACGGAAGTGACGGTCGGAGGGAAACCGGCGCTTACGCAGCCCGCCGGGGGATTAAGGATGCTGATGCCGGGTGTCGGCAATCAGCCCGTCCACCTGCCGGTCAAGGGCGGCTACGCGCTCGAAATCACCTCCGATGTCCCCGGATTGACGAAGGTGCAGATATTTCTCGCCTGGCGGGACGCCGAACTTCCGGACGACTTCGCTCACGAGACGTTCTTCTACGTCGGGCAGTTTTCGGACATCTACGCCGTGGACGGAAAAACGCGCTTTGTTTTCCAGCGGGACTACCGCTGGGACGGTCTCACCTATCTGGTCGGCGGCGAGGACGGAACTAAGGCCTGGAGGTCGACCCGGTATCCCTATGCGATGGAGCCGGGCCTCAGAACCGGCGGCGTATTCGACAGTGCCGGGCATTTCCCGGATATCGATCTGCCCATGAAGCTCGCCTGTCCGCCCGAAGAGTGGCGAACCCCCTACATGCAGGAGGTGAACTTCGCCTCCCATCTCTCGTTCGGCCGGTTTCCGGTCCCGATCGTCGCCAGGGCCGGTGTGGCGATCGACGGGAGATTCGGCCTCCTGAACTTCTCGCTGTTCGACTTCCCTCACACCCTCGTCACGGTTGGGGAGCATTTAAGGCCATGAAGAACCCCCTCGTGATGTTCGGCGATATCGCCGGCGAAAGGTTCAGGAGCTTTCCTTTCGGTCCGCTCTGGAAGATCCTCCGGGCGCTCGATACGGAGGTGATGGCGGGATACGCCTATGCCGACCTTCAGGACAGTAATCGCACCCAGCTCCTCGATTTCACGGTGCCGCTCGACTGCTACCTGTTCTGCAACGAGATCGAGTTCGACATCTCCTGCCGTGGCGATCGGACGCTCCGGATCGATCTGTTTGCGGACCATGAGCAGATGCTCCCGGCCCGGTATGCCCTTATCGGCTCCTACGGAGTGATGGGCGTACAAGTCCTGAATCCGGGCGAACGCCGACTGTCGCTGAAGTTGCGGCGGGTACTGGCTCCGGGAACCGTTCTCCGGATCTTCGGGACACGGTTTTCGCCCTATACGCTCGGCTTCGGCTCCATGCCGCTCACGCCGCAGTCGTTCACGCCCCAATACGATCTCTACAATGCCGACGATCCCGATCTTGGCTCGCTTGCTAACGCTTTCGATCTCATCAACTGGTCTCCCGGCACACCGGTCCCGCCCGGCTGGCCGACGCCGCCGCTTGAGCAGCGGGTTTACTTCAAGGGTAAAGGGCGCATCACGCTTTTTGCCAATCTCACACTCTCCACACCCGACCCGAACGTCGTCACTTCGGTCGAGGTATTCAATCCGAACCCGCCGAACGAGAGCATCGTGCCTGAAACCGTCATCGGCACGAACATCAATCCCTGGACGAGCTGCGAACGGACGCTGACGATCACGCCGCGAATGGAGACCGCCGAGTATGCGTTTCGGGTGCAGGGGGGAACGGGCTCAAACCTCAATAACCTCCGGGTGTCCTGCGTTCTTCAGGAGGCGCCGCTCGACTGGGAAAACAGCGTCGTGATTAACGCCCGTATCCGGGGAACCCGCATTCCCCGCGACGTGTTCAGAACCTTCGGTGAACTATGAACAACCAGTACGACAGTTTGATCCGCAAATACGCCAC
>CAZUMS010000067.1:0-3776 GCA_964621525.1 uncultured bacterium | reverse complement strand
ACGACACCGCCAACACGGTGCTCTCCTTCGGGATGCACCACCTCTGGAAGCGCCGTTTTGTCGGCGGGATGGGAATAAAGCCCGGCGCGGAAATCCTGGACTGCGCCACCGGCACCGGGGATATCGCGTTCCGCGAGGCCGCCGCCGCGGGCCCGCAGGGGCGTGTGGTGGGAACTGACTTCTGCGAACCCATGCTGGAGCATGCCCGTGCCCGGCTGAAGGGCGAACCGGTCCAGTTCCAGTGGGCCGACGTCACGCGGCTTCCGTTCGATTCCGGCCGGTTCGACGCCGCCTCTATCGCCTTCGGCATCCGCAACGTGGACGATCCGGCGAAGGGCATCTCCGAGATGGCCCGGGTCCTGAAACCGGGCGGCAGTATCTGGGTGATGGAGTTCGGGCAGCCCTCGAACGGACTCTGGCGCGCCTGCTACGGCTTCTACAGCAACCGGATTCTGCCGCTCCTGGGCGGTGTGGTGAGCGGCAACTATGACGCCTACCGCTACCTGAACCGCACTTCTTTTGCTTTCCCCTGCGGCCCCGAATTCGTGGCCCTGATGGAAAAGACCGGAGTTTTCGCATCGGTATCGGCCGAACCGCTCATGGGCGGCATCGCCTGGATTTACCGGGGGGTCCGGTCATGACGGTACGCTTTGCCCCGGTACCGCTCCCCGGCTGCCCGCTGCTCGACTGGGCCGAAGGCCGTGCCGAAGAAGGCCAGCCGGTCGTCTACTGGCGCGATTCCGAAGGCCGTCGCGCCGCGGCCGCCGGAACGGCATTCTGGCAGAGCGAAACGTCTGATCCGGTCTGGCGCGAGGCCCGTGAGAGCCTCCAGAACTTCTGGCAGTCGGTGGACTACGACGGTCCTGCTGCACGTGAGCGGGTCCGCGCATTCAACCTGTTCGCGTTCCAGCCGGAGGCGGGCGTCCGTTCGGTGTGGCGGGGGCTGCCCCGCCGCCTGACGATGGTTCCGGCGGAATTTTACTGGTCGGACGGAGACGGAGCAGGCGGTGTGACCGCCAGCGAGCGGATTTCGCTGCCGGAGGTCCGGATGCCGGCCGATGCGGTACCCGGCCGCTCGTACGACCCCGATGGCTGGGCCCGGTCGGTGAACGGGGCGCTCGCTGCCATCGAATCGGGCGAGCTCCGCAAGGTCGTGCTCGCCCGGCGCTGGTCGCTGGATGCCCACGTCCGCCCGGCGGAGATCGTCCGCCGTCTTGAAACGGATTATCCCGGTTGCACGGTCTTCTGGATAAGGCTCTTCCCCGGTGTCGATTTCGTCGGCGCCACTCCAGAGCTTTTGGTGGAACGGAAAGGGCTCACCGTCCGTACGGTCGCCCTTGCGGGGACGGCGCGCCGGGGCCGCACGCCGGCCGAAGACTCCCGGCTCGGAGAGATACTGCTCGCCGACCCCAAGGAACGGAATGAGCACGAGTTTGTCGTGAAGGATCTTCAGCGTTCGCTCCGGATGTTCTCGCACCGGATCGTTTCCCCGGCGGAGCCGGAACTGCTCCGCCTGGCCAACGTGCAGCACCTCAGGACGCCGCTGCTCGCCACGCTACGACGTCCCGTGGATGTGTCCGAAATCGCCGAGGCGTTTCATCCGACCCCCGCCATCGGCGGCGTCGCCGGTACGGATGCTCTCGACTGGATCTCCCGTCACGAGCCTGAAGATCGTGGCTGGTTCGGCGGCGCCCTCGGCTGGAACCGGCCGGACGGGCAGGGCGTGTTTCATGTGTCGCTCCGGAGCGCACTGGTCCGGGACGAAACGGCGCATCTCTTCGCGGGCTGCGGCATCGTGAAGGGATCGGACCCGGCGAGGGAGTGGGACGAAACCCGCCGCAAGCTGTCGGCCATCGCCCAGGCACTCGGTGCGCCCGAGGAGGCGCTGCGTGCGGCCTGACGAAGCCAATATCCGGTTTTCGGATGCACTGCTCGCGGGACTGGTCGCAAGCGGCGTCCGTCAGGCGGTCGTTTCGCCCGGCTCGAGGTCATCGCCGCTGGCGCTCGCCTGCGCCAGAAGGCCCGAACTGAGGGCCGAGGTGATTCTCGACGAGCGCTCTGCCGCCTTTGTCGCGGGCGGCATCGCCCGGGCGTCGGGCCGCCCGGTGGCGCTCATCTGCACTTCGGGAACCGCTGTCGCAAACTGGCTTCCGGGCGTGGTCGAGTCATCGCAGGCAGGACTTCCGCTGATCCTGCTCTCCGCCGACCGCCCGCCGGAGCTGCGGGACTGCGGCGCTCCGCAGACGATCGACCAGACGCGGATATTCGGAAACTTCGTCCGCTGGTATCACGAGGCTCCGCTCCCGGATTCGCTCGCCGATCCGGAAGAGGCCGGACGCTGGCTCGCCCGGCAGGCCCTCAGCCGTTCGCGAAACGGCATGCCGGGGCCCGTTCATTTGAACCTGCCGTTTCGTGAGCCGCTGGTTCCCGGCATGCTGCCGGAGACATCGCCGGTTGTGATGGATGGTTCCGTCCCGGAGGCCCTGACCGCCGGCGAGAACGGAGATGCAGCCCGCATTGCACAGCTCATCCGCCGTCACCGGCGGGGCTGGATTGTCGCGGGCCCTTTGCCTGCCGCGCTCCGGCAGGCGGCGTCGCTTTTTGCGCGGGCGACGGGTTATCCGGTACTGGCCGATGCGGCGTCGAACCTGCGTTATGGCACGGGTCTCGACGTCTGCGCCGCCTCCGATGCCTGGATCCGCACGGCCCCCGGCGAGTGCGCTCCGGAGCTGATCGTCCGTCTGGGCGGGCTTCCTTCCAGTAAAATGCTGAACCAGTTCATCGACCGTTCCGCAGCCCGCAAGCTGCTCGTCGCCGTGTCCCCCTCGGACGGCGATCCGGCACGGCAGGCGGAGGAATTCCGCTTCGGGGATCCGGCACAGGCCCTGACCGTGCTTGCCGGGATGCTCGCAGGTTCGGCCGCAAAACCAGCTCCGGAGCAGGGACTGGAACTCTCCGCCGCTGAAGAGATTGCCGGAGTGCTGGACGGCCTCGGAGAGCTTTCGGAGCCCGGGATCGCCCGTATCCTGATCGATTCGGTCCCGGACGGATCGGCGGTCTTCGTGTCGAACAGCATGCCGGTTCGGGACCTCGACTGGTTTTCGGGGCAGAGCCTGAAGCGGATCGACGTGTATTCGAATCGCGGAGCGAACGGCATTGACGGGATCACCTCCTCGGCCCTTGGTGTGGCGCTGGGAAGCGGCCGTCCGGTGGTGCTGCTCACCGGCGATCTCGCCGCCGTTCACGATTCAGCGGCCTTGGCCGCCGCAGCTTCGTCGGATGCGCGGCTCACGGTGCTGGTGGTGAACAACTCGGGCGGCGGCATCTTCCGCCATCTCCCGGTGAGCCGGTTCGGCGCGGCCTTCGACCGGTATTTCCTGACGCCGCAGACGGTGGATTTCGGCCATCTGGCCGCCGCTTTCGGTATCCGGTTCCACCGGGCCGGAACTCCGGCCGGTCTCAAGCGGCTTCTTGCGGAAACGGGCACAGGCATCCGGCTCATCGAAGCACCCGTGAACGGTGAAGAAAGCCTGAAGATCCGTCAGCGGATCTGGGCGGCGGTGGCGGGACGGCTTGCCCCTGAAGCGAGGAAGGCGGTTGCGGGATGATCTACGCCGACCGTCACGGCAGCGGCGCGGTCCAGACCGTCTGGCTGCACGGCTTCGCGGGCGGGCACTGGACGTTCGGCGCGCTGGCGCGGGATCTGGGCGGAGCGTACCGATCCTTCTGTCTGGATCTGCCGGGCCACGGCCTCACAACAATCCGTCCGCCGTCCT
>CAZUMS010000066.1:0-3857 GCA_964621525.1 uncultured bacterium | reverse complement strand
TCCAGACGGCTCCCCTCATCTTGAGGGGAGCTGCCCGGAGGGCTGAGGGGTGGAAGTCCGGAGGCGCAGAGGCGGCGGAACGCCGCGACGGGTCCTTGAAAACTGAATAGTCGATACGCGGCGGGGCAGGCGTCTTGCCGCCGGGAATCACTCGTCCTGGGCGGGCCGGGCTCCTGTTCCGGATTCTTCCGGGGCCGCTTCGTCGCCGTCTTCCGTGTCGGAGTCTGCTTCCGGAGGTTCGCTGCCTTCGGGACGGTTGGCGGAGTTGAACATCTTCTGGGCTCCCTGGCGCACGAAGAGGGGGGGGACCCGGAGGCCGGCGCCGTAGGCGAGCTTTACGGACGCATCGCCCTTCTCCTTGTCGCCGCGGACGTAGTGGACCATGGCCATGGTCATGTGGGCGGAGCCGAACTTCGGTTTTGCGAGCAGGGCTTCCTTCAGCCAGCGCTCGGCCTCGTCCAGATTGCCGTCACGGAACCACGAAGTGCCCATGCTGGCGAGCAGTTTCGCGTTTTCGTGATCGAGCTTCAGGCCCGTTTCATACATTTCCCGGGCTTTGGCTTCCTGGCCGGCAAACCGGTAAAGACCGCCCCAGTTCACGTAGAGGTCGGGTGTGGCTCCGTATTCCGCGGCGCATTTTGCGAACAGGGCATCGGCCTTTGCCGTCAGCTCCGGGTTGCCGCGGCTGCGGACGAATCCGGTTTCCATGCAGGCGTTCAGGCCGTAGTCGAGTTCCACGGCTTTCTCGAGCAGCCAGAGCTTGAGGTTCTGGTCGTCGTTTTTCTTTATCTTCTTCGCCAGGTTGTAGTAGGAGCGCCCTTCCGCCGGTGTGCGCAGGATGTCGGCGTAGAGCAGCTTGGTGGAGGATGACCACTCACGGTTTCTTAGCGACGTCGCCACCGAGCATCCGGCGAGCACCACGAGGGCTGCGCCGGCAAGTGCCGTCCCCTTGATCCGCCCCTGCCGGACGAGCGATGCCGCGCCGGCGGCAGCCGCCACGGCAAGGACCAGCGACGGCAGGTAGAGCCGGTGCTGGAAGGCGAGGGCGAGATTGAGAATCGAGCTCTCGGCAGCGTTCAGCGCGAGGAATCCGAGAAGGAGGAGTGCAAGGCCGGGCTTCTCGCGGCGGACCTTCACGGCCCAGGCTCCCATGGCAATCCAGCCCGCCCAGGCGGCCAGCGTCGTCCACGGCTGGAGCAGGTTTCGTGACACCTCAAGCGTGTATTCGAGGTGCAGGCGGCCGGGCAGCGGAAGCGCCCAGAGCGAGGCGTAGTGCCAGAGGACGCGCCCCTCGGTCAGCAGCCGTTCGAGCGAATTGAAGTCGCGATTCGGCAGCTGCTCCATCGACGGCAAATGGACGGCGGAACTTTTCAGGTAGAGATAGAGCAGTGCCACGGGCATGGCGGCGAGCAGGGCGAGGACGGCTTTGTGCGCGCCGCCGAGCCGGTCTTTCCGGGGGTAGAGCCACTCGTAGAGCCCGATGAGCAGCAGTATGGTGGCGGTGTTTTCCTTGGACGCCATGCCGGCAGCGAAGGCCAGCACAGCGAGGGGGGCGAAAAGACCCCGGCCCGTTTCACGCCACTTGAGCCACGCCCAGAGCGTGATGAACGAGAACAGGGCGGCGAGCACCGCCATCCGCTGCACCGGGTAGCTTACGGCGGCCGTCTGGACCGGATTGAGCGCCCAGAGCGCCGCTGCGAACAGCGCCGTCCAGTCCCGGAGCTTTTCGCTCCATCCCGGAGCGTGAAGACGCAGGAAGGCTCCGGCCAGAAGGAATACGCACACGGATGAAACCATGTGGATCGCCGCGTTCGTCATGACGAACGGTTTGGCCGAAAGCGCTTTCCAGCGTTTGGGGGCAGGCAGGTCCAGATTCTGGAACTTCGCGTTCATCGCGAGGGTCCAGTAGGCGAGCGGGCGGTAGGCGGCAGGGCTTTCCCACAGGTATTTGTAGACGGCGGCCTTGCGCTCCACGAACGCCTTGAGCGGCTTGCTCTTGGTGATATTGGGGACGTCATCCAGATGGAAACCGCCCGGAAGTACGGTGATCCAGGAAATGGCGATCGCCGCCAGCAGGCCGGCGAGAGCCAGGTATACGGCGGTCCGGTCGCCGGCCGTGCCTTCGGGTGCATTGGCGGCAGGATTGCGGGTGCTGGAAGTCGGGTCGGTCGTCGGGTCCAAGGGTTTGCTGACGCTCGCTTTCGGGGTATGGCCTGAGCCGCCGGAACCTATCGAAAATCCCGCCGAAAGGAAACGGGCGGGGCTGCGGGATGGGGGGCGCCGGGTGCGGGTGACGGTCTTTTAATCGGGGTTTCATGGTCCCGTTTCCCGATGAGAAAAACAGGACTTCCGGCCCAAGTTCGGGCCCCTCTTGATGATCGGTTCCGGAGCATGCAAGGTTCCACATTCCGATGAAGGTCATGAACTGGAAACAGATACCGGCGGCCGCACTACTGGCTTCCTGCCTGGCGTGCCAGGGCGGGGGGGCAAGGGAACTTGAGGCCGTAGGGATCTGCCATGACGGGGCCGGTGATGCGGTGTCCTGTGTTTCCCTGGAAGTGGCGGTGGACAGCGTGGAGCTTGACGCGGCGACCGGGGCGATCCGGCTGGCGGCGGCGAACCTGCTCTGCGACGAACTGGAAGAGACGGCGGGGGTATCGCTGGCCGCTGTCGATACCTCGGAAACCTCCTGTCCGGCGTCGCTTGAGGGAAACCCCGCACTTGGTTCCTGCGACCTGCCCAGGCAAACCGAAACGGATTTCATTTACGAGGGCCAGGAACTGAGTTTCGATGCCGAAGCCAGCATGGAGTTCTACTGGGATGGAACCGGTACTGAAGAGGACGCCGCCGCCGGTGCCGAGGACCTGTGCGGAGATCTGGACGGCCATTGGGAGCCCGCGTAAAGGCTTCTGAGCAGGGAACTGGACCGGACGGAATTGTGATACGATGAACCGTAGATCCAGTCAGCGGGTGAATCTTATGCGTCGAGCCGTGGTTTTTTCCCTGTTTCTGGCTGCTTCCGCCTGCGGCGGCGGCCCATCCCAGGAGGCGAGTGTCGCCTGCAAGATGGCCTTCGTCTGCGAGCAGTCGGACTACAACATGGCGCAGGTCCCCGATGCCGATATCCCCGACGGGTTCAACCTGGGTTCTGAAATCGAAGACCTCCGTGCCGCCTGCGTGGATGCGGGCGGCGAAGCCCTGGAGGCCTGTCCTTCCGACGGAGAAATCGCCTCCTGCTCGGTTTCGACTCCCGGTATCCGGGCCACTACCGTTTATTACGATCCGGGCCTCACGGATGACGATATCTGCGATCTCCAGGCTTCGTGCGTGCTCGCCGAGGGCGATTTCAGCGGCCCGCCGGACACCGTCTGCACGCCTTGATCCTTCGTTCCCGGCAGGTCATTCATGGCGCCGCCGGCCCGGCTTTGGGGCGGGCATCCCGTAGCATGCGAAACCTTCTGGCCATCTCCGTAATCCTTGCCGTGACAGCGGCCTGTGGCGAAGACCCGCCTATGGGCGTCATCGGCTGCAGCTGCCGGATCCAGGCTGAGGCCCGGTGCACGGGACTCGAATCGGCCAAGGGTAACGAGGATCCGCTCCGGCAGATCTGCGACGACACGCTGGCTGCCGGATGCGCTGCCGGCGGCGGTGTGTACTCGCGCATCCTGCCGTGCCCTTCAGAAGACCGGTTCGCGACCTGCGTGGAGCCGCCTGAAACCTCGGGTATCGTCCGGGTGAATGTGTGGGAATCCTCGGGCTGGGACCCCGGCGATATCGAAACCATCGAGGCCGCCTGCACGGCCGTGGACGGAGAACTGTATTTCGAATGAAACCCGCCTTCCCCGTCCTCGTCACCC
>CAZUMS010000065.1:0-3903 GCA_964621525.1 uncultured bacterium | reverse complement strand
GCCCGGTCCAGGGCGAGGATCTTCGCGTCAGGGAACCGCTCGACGAGCTGGTCCAGCACCGCCTCGCCGAGGCTTCCCGACGCGCCGGTCACGGCGACGGTCTGAGGGTTGATGAGTTTCGGGGCGGCTTCCATGCAGACGCTCCTCCTCCGGCAATGGAGAGGGCTCGGGTTTCAGGGGCCGTGAGGATCAGGCGTGGGCCGGCGCGGCGGACTGTTCCGCCTTCCAGGCAGCGACTAGATCCGAGTTGTCGTGATCCCACGGGTGGAAGCCCGGCCGGTAGTACTGGAAGTAAAGCGGCAGCGTGCCGCTGAGGAGGCCGTCCCTGCCGAGCAACCAATCAAGAAGCGTCCGCCAGTCTTTCGCCGAAAAAAGCAGGCCTTTTCCCGCCATGATGGAGGCCGTGGCCGCGAAAAGTCCAGGCAGGGCGACCGCCGTCATGGCTGCGAGCGCCGTGACACGCCGGACGTAACCGCCGCCCACGTGGCGGTAGACGTCGAAGGCCACGCCCTTGTGCTCTGTTTCCTCGACCGCGTGCCACATCCAGAGTTCGATATGCTCAGGGTTCGCGCCGCTCCGCACGGCGGGATTCCGAAGCATCTGGTCGGCGAGCATCGCCGTCAGGTGCTCGGCAGCGGCCGTGATGGCGAGTTGGGTCTTCGGAGGGAGCACTTTCTGTGCGAACTCCAGGCTCTGCCTGATCGTCTTCATGACGAGCCGGGCCCGCTTCTCTGACATAATCTGGCTGGCCATTTTTTCGTTGTACTTACGGTGCTGAAGCCCATGCTGGGCCTCCTGGCCGATGAACGCCTTCACCTGCCGCGAGAGCTTCTTGTCCGTGATCCGCTTGCGATAGTGGTTGACGGAATCCACGAAGAACTGTTCGCCGTCGGGGAAAGCCAACGACAGGACGGTGAGAAAGACCGTTACGCCTGGCTTGCCGGGGAACGCGCTCGCGAAATCGAAATCGAGCGGAAACTCCATCCGGCGGACCGGGAATTCGAGGTCGGTGCAGTTCTCGGGTGTAATTTTACTGGCAGAGGCGCGGGGGCTGCGGGCGGCAGACGTCGTGGCGTTCATGCGGGCTCCTTGCGGGGTAGCTATTGGTAGTTTAACTCCCCTTGTTCATAAAGATAGACGTGTCTTACTTCTGCTGTCAAGAGTCAATCCAGGCTCCCATTCCAATTGAATATTTCCCAGTAGTTCTGGCATGTTAGAGATGAATGGCTGGCCGGTCTTCCAAGAGTGATTCTCCCCGGAACCCGAGAGTTGGGGAGCGGGGCTACCGGATTTCGGACCTCGCCGGCCTGACCGGCGTGCCCCGGGAGACGATCAAGTTCTATTTCCGCACGGGTCTCCTCCCGCGGCCTTCGGGTCGGCGGGGAAAGTGGCCCCTCTATTCGCCCGCCCACATCGATCTCATCCGCCTCGTCCAGCTGTTCCAGCGGCAGACACGCCTCACGCTTCCGCAGATCGCGGAGATCTTCGAAGCGGCGGGCCATAACCCGGAGACGCTCGAGCTGGATCTCCTTTCCGGCAAATACGAGCAGGCGCCGGGCGGCACGGACATCGGCCCCGCGGCGGAGGCCTCGGCCGTGCCGATCCAGCTTCCGCCGGAGTTTGTCGCCCGCCTGCGGGACCACGGCCTCGCGCCCAGGCACCGGAACCTCACCGCCTCCGAGGAACAGACGGCGGCGCTGATCCTCGTCGGAACGCAGGCGGGCCTGCCGCTCTCCTTCTACGCCGGCATGCAGGCGGAGATGGACCGGATCGCACGGGCCCAGCTCGAGGCGATGCTGTCGGTGAATCTCTCCGTCTATTCACAGGACGAACGGGCGCGGCAGATCGAGGAAACGAACCGGATGGTGAACCGGTGGCTGAACCGCGAGAAGGACCGTCTGATCTGGAAGCATTTCGGCCGCACGGCCGAGAGTTCACGCAAGAGTCTCGAGCAGGTCCGCAGCTGGGTCTATCTGCCGGGAGAGGCGTTTCTGGAGAAGCTGGGCTTTGCGCGGGAACTGGAGCGGCTCGAAGATGAAAGCCGCAGGTCCCGCAGCCGGGCGCGGTGTCTGCCCGCCCTCGCCGAAGCCCAGGCCGCCGCCGGAAAATTCGGGGACGCCGCGAAAACCGCCCGGGAATGTCTCGAAGCGGGGCAGGACAGCCTGCCCGTGCTCGTCGCCGCCATCCGGGCGGCCGAGTACGAAGGCGACTTCGGACGGAGCGCCTCGCTCTCGGACCGCGTCCTGAAAGCGTACCCGCACCGGCCCAGCGCCCTCGCTGCCGCCGCCTCCGACTGCATCTATCAGGCGTCGAGACTGCTCCGCACCGCGAAAGGAATCGACTGGATGACCCGGGCGGGCGGGCTGTACGCCCGGGTGGTGTCGCTGAACCCGTCCGACCCGCGCGACCAGTTCGACCGGAGCCTGTTCCAGGGACTCTCGAACGCGCTGCTCCCGGGCGTCCTCGGCCACGCGGCCGAGGCCACCCAGTCGCTGGAATCGGCACTCGTGCAGCTGGACCAAGGTGCGGGCCTCGGCCTGCCCCTCGCGTCACTGGCGGAAATCCACCGCATCGTGATCCACTACTATCTGGGTCACCTGCGGCGGCAGGCGGGGGACACCAAGGGCGCCGCCCGGGAATTCCGCGAAGTGATCCGCCGGGACCCGGAGTCGAACTTCGGCAGGGCCGCTTCGGACAACCTCTCCCGGCTCCAGGGAGCGAAAACCCCCTGAGCCAGGTCATACAGGCCGGACCTTCCGCATGAAAGACTTTCCCCGTCCCCGCCGGTAGACTCCGGCTGCACGATCGAAAGGACCCCGAACGAACATGAGCCAGCGCCGCATTCTCGTCGCCATCGACTTCACGCCCATCACCACCCACCTCATCGAGGAAGCGGTGAACATCGCCGCCGGGATGGAGGCCCGCGTCTACCTCATTTACGTGGTCCCCAGGGAGCGCGGCGGCCAGTGGATGGACCGGTTCAACGAGCTGGCCGTGTTCGGCGTCTCCGAAGAAACGATGATGGAACAGCAGCGCACGAAACTCGCCGAGCGCGCGCAGGAGATCATCTACCAGCTCGCCAAGGACTACTCGAAGAACGGCGTCGTCATCGAGGGCCGCACCGCCCGGGGCCACGTCGTCGAGGAAGTCATCAAGGAAGCGAAGATCCTCGAGGCCGACATGCTGATCTGCGCCGCCCACCGGCACGAGGGCCTCGGCCACATGATCATGGGCAGCGTGGCGGCGAAGCTCGCCGAGAAGGCCCCCTGCTCGGTCCTTGTCGTGCGCAAGCGGGGCGATGTAGTGAAGGGCTGATGGCCGCTTCGCACCGCTACCTGATCCGCCCGCTCGATCTTGCGAAAGACCGCGAAGCCTGCGCTGCAGCGCAGGTTTCGGCTTTCGGCCACAACCACTGGCCCTTCTGGCAGAAGGCCCACAGCCGCCTCGCGCCGGATGTCATCGGCGTCATGGCCGGCATGGGAAACCTGAACTGGGTCGCCGAGGAGACCGAGACGGGCCGGGTCGTGGGGTTCGTCTTCACCGGCTAACCGCTGGACGGAAAATCCGTGAGAAACGCCCTCGGAGCCATCCTGAAGCTCGCCGGCTTCGGCCTCGCCGGCCTGCCCCTCTGGAAGGGCATCGCCTTCCGGCACGCGGCGAGGTTCCTGTCCTCCATGTACCGGCTGATGAAGGTCCACCCCCAGCACAACCCGCACGCGGAAATCATCGAATTCGCCATGCACGAGAGCGCCCGGGGCAAGGGCGCCGGGAAGATGCTGATGGACCGGGCCGTGCGGGCGCTGCACGAGAAGGGCGCCAGGCAGGTGGTCCTCATGACCGATTCCACGATGAGCTGGAAATTCTACGAGCGCTACGGCTACGTGCGCGTGCGCGACGTCGATT
>CAZUMS010000064.1:0-4035 GCA_964621525.1 uncultured bacterium | reverse complement strand
CTACAGGATCATCAAGAAGATCAGTAACGATCATGTGATTATCGATGCAGCGGCTATCGACGACCCGGGGATTATCGTGAACGATACTCAGCGCCGGTACGTGGACTTTACTCTGCAGACCAACCAGCGAACGGGTATGACCCGTGCGCTCCGCGCCATCGGCCGGGGAATCCTGAACGATTTCAATCAGGATCCGGACCTGCCCGGATTCGACGCTCTGGACTTGGATACGATCATCGCAGACATGCTGCGGTGCGACACCGAAGGACTGTTGCTGGACACCCTGATGACCTACGTTGACAGCGATTCGTCCAATGGCGACCTGCGCCGGATCCGGAACGCATTTTTCTCGCTGAAATCCAAGCCCGCCGTGCGTGACGGCATGGTGGACGCCATCGGCAACCTGCTTGGCGCGACGGGCGGGGCCAGCCACTTGGGTGTGGAAGGCCGTGCGCCCATTGCAAAACTGATCCCACTGCTCCGGGACGGTGCGATCGAAGACCCGACGGAGCAGCTGGCGCTGCAGCGTTCGGTGGACAACATCCTCAATCCGTACAATCCGGAATCGAATGCCCGCCTGAATGCTAAACCGAGCCCGTGCAGCACGGCCGATCCATCGCTGTGCGTGGCCTTTGCGGATCCGATCCTGGAGATCCTCAGGGACACGAATGCAACCAGCGCATACAGCTACTCGAATGGTTCAAACCCCTTGGCTGCCGAATGCTGGAGTTCAAGCCTGACCCGTTCCCAGGCGCCGTTCGAAGGTTCGGCGGTAAACAATCCGTGTTATAACGGAGGTCGGCGCTACTTCAGTTCCATCGAGCAGGATGCCGGCGGCTCCTCCATGCTGAAGCCGTTCCTGGGCGGGGCCGGCCTCGGCGGTCTCGATGTGCGGACCAAGAATTCGGACGGCACCTGCACGCCGTCCGATACAGCACCGACCTGGACGCCGAAACCGGACGGCATTCTCGACGAATGCGACCAGAACCTGGCCCCGGGCGATGGCCGTGCGGATCTCATCAACCGCTGGGACGACGGCATTGCTGACTACACCCTGTCGAAGAACCCGGCGGACAACTTCTTCGCCGTTGGCGACATGTTCTGGAACCGCACCACGAAACCCATCAAGGTTACGAGTGCGACGTTCTACCATTCGGGCCGGGCCGGAAACGCCGGCCAGCCGGCGGATCGCAGGGCGCGTGTGCATGTGGTCGTTTACACTGCGACCCAGCCGGACGGGACAACCGGCTGGAGCGAGCAGTCGCTGCTGGATACTTCCGCCCCCGGCATTGGCTGGACGCCGACTTCTGCCGATCACTACAAGGCGGTGGGGGTTAATCCCCAGAACTGCGATAACTCGCTTTCGTTCGGTCTCGCCGCGTGTGCCGGGAGTGTTTATGCGCGTCGTACGATCGAATTCTACGTCCGGCCGCGCGCGGGATTCCAGACGGTCGGCATCTATCCGCCGGTGACGGTGCCCGCTCCGTCCGCCGGAAACGCAACGTCCGTCATGGTCTATGTCGAGCAGACCGGTAACGAGAATATCGAGATCGGTCTGGATGGCGACTCCTACTTCGCTCCGGCCAGCCAGTATACCAACCGGACCACGTTTGAAGTCTTCCAGAACCAGGCGGCTCTCCTGTCGGGGACAAGTGTTCCGCGGCATGTGGGGATGGTGGCAACTTCGCGAGCGGGAGGGACCGGACAGCCCGAGTGGAAACACATCCGTACGGTTCCGGTTGAAGGTTCGGTAAATATCGATGCCGTGCCTATGATCCGTCTGGGCTTCGGCTACCCGGTGGCCAGGCCGGGCGAGTCGACCGATTTCGAATACGGCCTGCCGGTATTGAAGCTGCTGTTCAACACGCCAAATGCCAGTACAGCTACGAACCCGCAGCGGCTGCGTCCCGTTCAGCCGCTGGTCGACGCTCTGCTCGCGATGCTGATGCCGATCGACGTCAAGTCGAGCTCTTCACCCCAGGTCCCTGTGGATTGCACAGGAACGGACGAGATCGGGGATTATGTGTACCTGCCCCGGCTTGGAGTCGCGCCGTTCAATCTGCAGACCTGCTCCCAGGCGGCAGTCGGCCTGGGCTGTATCAACATTGAGGATCCCTCGTCCCAGATCGGGGACTATGATGCCGGGTCGCCCTATCCATCGACGCTCTGCAGCCAGACGATCCGCGGGATGGCGCCTATCGATCTGGATCTCATGACCGACAACGTCACCCCGTTTGAGCTGTTTGTCCCGCTCATCCGGCGCCTGATGCTGACGACCTACGCGGACCCGGATACTACGGACAGTATTTCGAACGACATCATTCTTTTTGACACCTTGCCATTCTTCGATCTGATCGTGACGGCCGTTCCGCCGCTTTCCTCGAAAGAGGAGGCGATGCTGGCCCAGGGAACGATGACCGCACCGGTGGACCGCATTCTCCAGTCGGTGAAAGTGCTGACGACAGCATCGGCGGATCCGTTGCTCCCCTATGTGAACTTCTTCCCCGGCGTCCGGGGCAAGACGATGTGCGGCGAGCCTGAGGTGGCCCCGGTTGGTCCGGTTGCGGTGACCTCGGCAACCAGCACCACCGTGTTCAATGCATCTGTGCCGGTCACATCACCGGACCACTACAAGGGCTGGTCCCTCCGGGTCATTACCGATCCGGGGCAGCCGACGAACGTCGGTCAGATCCGATATGTGACCGGGCAGACCGGAACCCAGCTGACAGTGAGTCCGGCCCTGCCGTTCCAGTTGACGGCGGGCGATACGGTCACGCTGACCAGTATTTCGTGCGCAGAATCGATGGAGGTCTTCGATCTCATCAGTAATCTGACACGGACCCGGACACGGCTGGACATGACGACCGGCATCAGCACGACCGAATCCGACATGATCCGGCTCGTTCGCAATTTCTCTTCAGCCTTCTTCCGCGAGCCCACCCAGCCGCTGAACTTCACGCCCCGGCAGCTGGCTCCCCGCGTGATCGGGGACAAGACGGAGGCCGGCCTGACTGTCAGCGACGGTTTCGGCGGCCTGGCCGCGGCCGGTAATGAGCATTGTGCTGAAGGCACCACGAAAATCGCCGGATGCAACTATCTCCTGTCGGTCAAGGCGCGGCAGGGGCAAATTCCGGGTATTGCCGACGACGGTAGTGGCGTCGGCGGGTCCTCGGCCCTGGGCAATGCCGTGGTCTCAGTCAGCCGGGGGACCGATCCGGTCCAGAGCATGGCCAATGCCCTTCATTTCTCGGCATGGAACAATACGGGTCCTTCGCAGAACGGGATGGTCTGGTGGTATCTGTGGAATCCGCCGTCGTCTACGCCCGCAGGCGGCAACCGGCCGGATACCGACGAGACGGCGGCACCCTCGGCAACCACGTATACCGTTCAGGCGGGCGACGTCCTCGAATATGCGATGCTGATCCCGTCGACGTCGCATGTGCGGCGTGCCGGAGTCGAAATCGTATTCCGGGGGCTTCACCAGGACGCCTACGGCGGCGGAGCGATCGGCGGCACAAACGGTGTCCAGGCAGCGGACGACTGTCATCTGGCGTCGCCGGCGTCCCCCAACACACGCATCGATCCGTTCGATCCGAATACCCGTCTGCGGGTGTCTGCAATGAGCTTCCGGGACAAGCGGTGTGTCCGGAACCTGGTGATGAGCTATGACGGCGGTACCGACCAGAACGGCGTCAATGTGGCCACGAATACCGATCTTTCCGGCGTGGCGGTGGACAAGTGGCTGATCCGCAGGGTTCCGCTCACCCGGACCGGCGGCTCGGAAATCACCCACCAGGGGATGATGATTGCCGGAGACAGCAGCGACCTGTGGAGCGGAGTGTATTTCACGTTTGATGGCTCGACAGATTCGGTGAAGGGCCGGGCCGAGGCTTACCTTTCCTTTGTCCGGATCATCAGCGGTCTCACGGCGAAGATCGATCTGCCGGCCTCCGGGGCTCTGGGTACGACGGATAACGACCTGAAAGTCACTTCCATTAACGGCGGTGGCGGTACCGTGACGGTCAATATCCTGAA
>CAZUMS010000063.1:0-4717 GCA_964621525.1 uncultured bacterium | reverse complement strand
TCTCCCTCTTTCAGGGAGAGGGGCGGCTTCGGAACGAAGCCGGGGTGTGGGTGGCCCCCATCCCCACACGTTCGATTATAGCCAGACCAGTTGTGACGGACCGGCGCGTAACCCGGCGGAATCACTGAGGGCGAAAATTAATTTGGATGGGTTTTGCGCGTGGCAGCGGAACGCCAACGTCTTCCGGACTAAACTGCCGGTTTCCAGGACAGAACGGACAGGAGGCCCCTCAGTCATGTCGTATTACTTTTCGAAGGTGATCGCGGCGAGCGTCCCCGAGGCGGTGGAGAAGACAAAAGCTGCCCTCGCGAAGGAGGGCTTCGGCGTCCTGACGGAGATCGACGTGCAGGCGACGATGAAGAAGAAGCTCGGCGCCGAAATGAAACCCTACCTGATCCTGGGAGCGTGCCATCCGCAGTCAGCGTTCCGGGCTCTCCAGGCGGAGAACAAGATCGGCACCATGCTGCCGTGCAACGTGATCGTGCAGGAACTTGAGTCCGGAAAAGCGGAAATCACGGCCGTGGACCCCATCGCGTCCATGCAGGCCGTGAACAATCCTTCCCTCGGCGCTGTCGCCGCCGAGGTCCAGCAGAAACTGAAGAACGTGATCGCCTCGCTGTGACTATTTCAGCGTCTTGAGGCCGCGGCGGATGCCGTTTTCGAGGCCGAACTTCACGACCGGCCCGAGCAGCGGGATCTTCGAATCGAACTCGATCCGGTAGCGGAGCTTGGTGCCGCCGCTGGCCGTGGGCGAGAACTCGAGCGTGCCCTTGTGATTCTTGAGCGGGCTGCCGCGCGTGATCTTGTACTCGATGAAGCGGTCCTTCTCGAACGCCGTGACCGTCTCGTCGAAGGTGGGGAGCGGCCCGAGCGCGAGCGTACGGACCGAGCCGAGGCCGTTCAGCGAATCCTTGCCGTCCTTCGTGCGCCTGATCTTCGCACCGAGGATCGGTCCGAGCTTCTCGTGGTCGCTGAGGACGGCGAAAATCTCCGGAACCGGGCGGCAGAACTCGGCGGTGATGTCGATCTTTTCCATGGCTGTCTTCCCCTTGGGGCCGCCGGAGAGGCGGCCGCGGCGGGGACCCTAGACGGCACGGGGCCCCGGGGACAACAGGGCGGAAGCCTCAGCCCTTTTCCCCGCGCCACCAGGTTCCGTAGAGGAGGTCGGCGACGGGGTAGGTGATGTTGAAGTTCCACCGCTGCATGAGTTCCGGGTTGTGGTGGTTCGTGTGGAGCTTGCGGAGTTCCTTGAGGTACGGGATCCGGTAGACCCAGTGGGTCTCAGGCAGGTGGTAGGCCAGGTGCAGCCACTCGTAGTTCAGGAAATAGGCAGCGATCGTGAGCACCATCAGCCAGCCGGCGTTCGGCGAGACGAGCCACCTCGCGGCGAGTCCGAGCGGAATCGCGAACACCGTGAGGATCACCGGCAGGAACCAGACCGGAAACAGGACGATGTGAAAGTCGTCGCTGGAGTCAACCGACATGGCCTCGTGCGTGTAAAACCGGTGGTGCCGGAGCGTGTGCCTCTGGTAGCCGGCCTTGAGGCGCTCCCACCGGTGGTGCATGGGACCCCGGTGGAACTGGTACTCCCCGATGTTTCCGATAAAGAATCCCGCCGGGACGATGGCCCACTCCCAGGGTTTCACGTCCTCTAGCCGCGAAGCACAGAAGGCGATCGTCGAGAGGCCGATGGCGTTCGTCATGGCGAAGTGGCGCCAGCCGCTGTAGTTCTTCGGCCGCACTTCCTCGCGGTATTTCTCGCGGAACCGGGCGACGATATCGGGAATGGCCATGAGCGGAATCTTACCGCGCCTGCCGCGATGCTGGCCAGCCTGAAGACCATTCAGTGCTTGTATAATATCCGCTTCCGTCCGTAATCTGACAGTAACCAACGTGGAAACCGGCTCCGCTACATCCCTCTACGACCGGCTGGTGGACAAGTTTCTCGTCCTTACCCGCTGGCCGACGGCCCGGAAGGTGGCCGTCTCGGGCGCGCTCGCCTACCCGATCTACCTGCTCTTCTACGGGATCATCGTTTATTCGCAGTCGAGAGGCTGGGGCCGCGGCGTTCTGGAACTCGCCCTGCTGGAACAGCTGAGCCGCCTGTGGATCACGATCTCCCCGGTCATCACGATCGCCGCCTTCATTGAAGACCGGCGGGGGCGCGAGGGACGCTGGACGGCCTGGGCGTTCGTGCTGATCGGCGGCCTCCAGCTCGTCGCCACGATCCAGTTCTTCGGGACGGTCAGCACCTCGCTCATCACCCTGATCGCGCTCACCATCCTGTTCGTCACCCTGTTTTTCGATACCGGAATCGGCTGGCTGGGTTTCGCCTGGCAGGCGTTCCTGTTCGCCGTGCTCGCCGTGCTGGAACTCACGGGCCGCATCCCGTACGCGCCGCTGCTCGTGGACCGGACGCTCGCCGCGCAGGCGACTCCGGTTTACCAGGGCCTCCTGCTCGGCACCCTCTGGATCGTTTTCGCCAACTTGTTCCTGCGCATCCAGTTCACCGCCTCGATCCGGAGCCGCCAGATGGCGCTCCTGGAAGAGCGGCACCGGGAGCTGAAGGAAGCCAAGGACCGCCTGGCCCGGTCGGAGGCGCTCTCCGGCGTGGCGACGCTGGCCTCCGGCGCGGCCCACGAGATCCGGAACCCGCTCGGTTCCTGCAACGCCCTGATGCAGACTTTCATCGAGGATCTAGAGACCACGGAACTGCCCGCGGACCGCCGGGAACGGCTGGCCGCCCATGCCCGGGAGGCCGTCGCGCAGATTTCGGCGGCGGGCCCGCCGGTCCAGAACCTTCACCGCCTGATGGACGACGTGGAACTGGCGCGGCGAACGGGCCGCGAACGGGAAACCCTCGAGACCCTCGGCCTCTCCGCCGCCGCGGATTCCGCCGCCGCGGGCGGTCCCGAGCGCCGGGACCTGGGCACGCTCGCCTGGTGGTTCTCCCGGATCGTCCGCTGGCCGCTTCCCCGGCGCGCCGTGGTCGAATCGTTTTCCGGCATGGGCGCGCTCTTCCTCGCCTTCATTCCGATGCTGCTCTGGCTGGATGCCGGTTTCCCGCGAGGAATCGCCCTCGTGACCGGCCTCTGGATGGCCGTTTGCGGCGCCTTCGGGCTGGTGTTTTTCAGGTCCGGCGAACGTCTGGGCGGCCGCCGGTGGCCCGTCTACCTGCTCCATGCGGTACATTGCGCGTTCGGACTGACCCTGTGCGCGCAGCTCGGCGGCATGAGTACCTCGTTCTACGAAATGATCCCCGGCTGGGTGCTCGTGATCTGCCTCTTCTACGACGCCCGCACCGGCACCGGCGCGTTCCTCTCGTGGCTTGCGGGTTCGGCAACACTCGCCGCGCTGGAAGCGGCCGGGCTTATTCCGTACGCACCGGCGTTCGCGGGCTGGACCGTGGACAGCTTCGTCCGGCCGGGGCCGTATGTTTTCCTTCTCGGCGTCTACCTGTTCACTTTCGCGGGCGTGTTCATCTTCGTTGCGTCTTCGGAACGTCTCCGCCGGGTGCAGGAACGGTGGATCGGGCAGGCCAGCAGGGAGCTCGAACTGGCGAAGGAGGCCATCGCCCGCAGCGAATCGCTCGCAGCGCTGGGCTCCCTGACAGGGCGCGCCGCCGCCTCCGTGGGGCCGCCGGTAAAAGCCGCCGGGGACGCACTGGACCGCCTGGACCGGGAAGTTGCCGGCCTCGCCCCGGAGTTTCCCGGACCGGCCGGGTTCCTCGCGCCCGCCGTCCGGATGGCGCAGCAGGGGCAGCGGCGGGCGGCGAGGATTCTGGAACGTCTCGGAATGCTGCAGGAACTGGTGGGCCGGAGCGGCCGCGCGTGCGACGCGGCCGCCGTAATCCAGCAGCTCGCCGGCCGCTACCCCGGAATACGGACGGAAATCCCCTCTGGTGCCGTACCGGCCGGGGTTCCGGCTCCGGCCCTGGAACAGATCCTGGCCGAACTCGTGGACAACGCCCTGAAATCGGGGAGCACGGAGCCGCCGCTGCTGACGCTGTCTGTCACCGGCGAGGGACAGGCTGTCATCTCGGTCCGGGACCACGGGCGCGGGATTCCCGAAAAACTCCGCCCGGATCTGTTCAAGCCGTTTTCGACGGGCGACCGGTCGGGCGAAGGCCACGGGGTCGGCCTTGGCCTCTATCTCGTTCATGAACTGGCAAGGATCAGCAACGGCCGGGTGGAGATCGGCTGCCCCGGCGGCGGGGGGACGGCGGTGACCCTCACGTTTTCCTCCGTTTAAGGGTTTGTGGGCCTGAATCCCCCGTGTTACACACGGTCCGTGGATTCCGGCAGAAGCTACTGGGCCGCCTTCGCCGCCCTGGCTGCACTCAATCTCCTGATCATCGCGGCCGCCGGACTGATCCCCGGCCATGACATCCCGATGCACCTGGCCTATGTCCGGATCCTCGCCGGGTATCACGACCCCCTGCTGCCGTTTCAGGACCTCTACCAGCTCGCTCCCGATTACCAGCCTTACTTCATCTCTTACTGGATCATGGCGGCGCTGGTTCCAGTCGCCGGAGTCATCGGCGCCCTCAAGCTCTATCTCGCCCTCTATGCCCTGCTCTTCCAGTGGGGCGTCGCACGGCTCGCCGACGCCGCGGGCGGAATCCGTCACAACTGGATCGGCCTCGCGGGAGCGGCTCTCGTCTGGAACCCGGTCCAGATGATGGGGTTCCTGACGATGCTGCTGGCCCTCGCGGCGA
>CAZUMS010000062.1:0-5088 GCA_964621525.1 uncultured bacterium | reverse complement strand
ATCGCCCCTGCCGTTCGCCGGCGGCGGGCCGCCCTACGCCCTGTACCCGGCGTAGGACAGATCCGCAGAACCCATTCACCCCGCCAAGGAGCCCCCATGCCTTCCTACACCGCCATCACGGACGCGACGCTCACGGCCGGACGCGCGATCACGCAGACGCTGCTGCGCACGTTCCGGGACAACGCCGACTACCTCAAGAACGCCACCGACGGCCTCACGAACAACGTCGTGCTGAACAACTCCCCGGTGGAGCCGCAGACCACGGCCACCAGCTTTACCACGGTGACGAAGAACCGGGTGTGGCTCGAGGCCGGCACCTACACCTTCCGCTCCCACGCCGAGCTCATGATCCCCGGCGGCAACGGCACCACCGACACGGCCTCGGTCCGGATCCGGGCGGACGGCACGGCGGTGCTCGACACCTCGACCACGGCCAGCGCCGCCTTCGACGCCCTGAGCGGCACGCAGACCGGCGTCGCTATCGCCGCCGCCGGCTGGAAGGACATCGAGGTTCAGCTCAAAACCACCACCGCCGTCCACGCCGCCGTCCATCGCCACGTCACCGTCTCGTGGCTGAAGACGGGGTGAGAGATCACCCATTCCCTGTCCCGCTCGATTCGCCACTTTCGCTTCCCATCCCCCTGCACCCCCTTGCCGTGAACCGGAAAGGGGGAGTGCACGTTTTCACCCCTCTCCCGGTTCACGGGAGAGGGACTGGGGGTGAGGGCGGCGGCTGGGGACGGCCGGGACAACCGAAGAGACAAAAAGGAGCCCCCCCCATATGCCCGAACTCAATCTCGACCCCGATATCCGCATCGAAACCGCCGATTTCGCCGCCAACGGCGTCTACGTCGTGCGAAACGCCGAAGGCCGCGACGTCGCGTGGAGCTTCAACGGCACCCTTGCGGGCCGCACCTTCGGCGGCGGCACCCTCGCTCTGGAAGGCACGACGCTCTCGGCGGAGGACTGCGGCCTCACCGACGCCGCCTGGAGCGCCGACACCGCGAACGCCGTCTGGTCCGCCGTCACGATCGGCGGCTCGCCTTACTCGCTCACAGCTTCCGGAACCGGCTGGCTCGACGCCCCGTTCCGGCACCTCCGGTTCCGGCTCACGGGGGCCACGTCGCCGTCCGTCCTGGGCCGCGTGATGGTGAAATAAGGAGACAGAACCATGTCCACCGAAGGAAGACGCATCCACATCCCCGTCCGGACCGTCGCGGCCCGCACGGGGGATATCACGCTCGCCGTGGCCGACGTCGCCGGCGCCGAAGCCTCCGCGAACAAGGGAGCCGCGGGCGGCTACGCCTCGCTGGACGGGGGCGGCAAGGTCCCCGCCGCGCAGCTCCCCGCTTCGGGCGGCGGGGGACAGCCCTCCCGCATCCCGGTCACGGAGTACTACCAGACCTGGACCGCCAGCACCGCCGGAGCGAACCTGGGGCACCAGTCCCACGGCGTCCCGGTCACGGAGAACGGCTCGTACCGGATCAAGGCGTGCTTCAGGGTGGGCGCGCAGTCGAACAACCCGACGCAGGTCGAACTCCGTGCAGTATCGAGCCAGGCGCTCATCGCCATCGATTCCGCGGCGAAGACCGAGCGGACCCTCTACGCCGCCAACGCGCAGATCGCCCTCTGGAACAAGGGCTCCGCCATCGCGGCGGGCGACATCTTCACCCTCGAGAGCGCCGACATCTCCCTGAACGCCGGGGAGTTCATCCGGTGCGCCGGCAACTCCCCGCCGTTCCAGGGCAAGTGCAACGGAACCTCGGCGTCCGTGTCCTGCTCCGGCACCGCCATCTACCTGGAGAAACAGCCATGAATCCGTATCCGCGCTGGAACGACGTCACGAACCGGTTCGAGATCGTCCGCGACCTGAACGGGGAGGGCACGGAACGGGAACTGCTCCATCTCTTTCCCGGAGGCACCACGAACGCCGCCTGCTGCGCCGCCTATGACCAGTGGGTGGCCTCGGGCGGGGAGTCCGGGGGCACGCTCCCCGGCGGTGCGCCTTTGAACGGAGGCAACGAGCCATGAACCGCACCTTCCAGCTCGACCTCAGGCAGATCCTCGTCGCGGCGGCCGCCGTCGGCGCCCTCTCGGTCGGCGCGCACGAGGCGGTCACCCGGCCCGCCCCTCCGGGGCTCCCCGACCTCGTCCGGCTCTCCGAACAGCTCGTGGGCCTTCGCCACGACATCGACGCCCTCCGTTACGAGCTGTGCGACTTCAAGAACGACATCCGCTCGAAGGACGGCCTCCCGCCCCGAAACTGCTCGCGGTGAGGCGGCGCTCCCTGGTTCCTCCTCACGTTATGCGAGGAGGTGCCCGAGTCCGCGAGGGCGGTGGAGTTTTCCAGCGCACTCCCCCGGCGGGAGAACCCGCCACCCCCTCACATGACGTGAGGGGGAAATCCCACGAAAGGACACCTCTCCATGCCCGGCTTCTCTCCCGTTTCCCGCCAGCGGCTCTCGACCTGCCACCCCGAGCTCGTCCGGCTGATGGAGGCGGTCGTTTCAACCACCGACTGCACGATCCTGTGCGGCCACCGCACGGAGGCCGAGCAGGCGCAGGCCGTCCGGCTCGGCCGCTCGACCAAGCCCTGGCCCCGGTCGAAGCACAACACCGTGCCGTCGCTGGCGGTGGACGCCGCGCCGTATCCGGTCGACTGGAACGACCGCCGCCGGTTCGACCACTTCGCCGGCATCGTGAAAGGGACCGCCGCCCAGCTCGGCATCCGTATCCGCTGGGGCGGCGACTGGGATTCGGACGGCGACCTCGGCGAGGAACGGTTCCAGGACCTGCCTCACTTCGAACTGGTGGAATGAGAACTCCACCGGCCGGAGAACCGGCCACCTCCTCACATGACGTGAGGAGGAAACCAGACCATTTCTCCCTCACGTCATGTGAGGGGGTGCCGCTCGCCCTGAGCCTGTCGAAGGGCCGGGCGACGGGGGAGTCCGATCATGTTCGGTATCGATTCCATTCTTTCTCTCATCGGCAAAACCATCGACAAGATCTTCCCCGACGCGAACGAGGCGGCGCGGGCGAAGGCGAAACTCGCCGAGCTCGCCGCCGAGGGGCGGCTCGAGGACGTACGGCAGTCCTGGTCCGTCATGCTGGCCGAGGCACAGAGCGCCGACCCCTGGACGAGCCGCGCGCGGCCCAGCTTCCTGTACGTAATCTACGCGATGATCCTCGCGGGGATCCCGGTGGGCATCCTGTCGGTCTTCAACCCGGCCGCCTCGGAACAGATCGGCCGGGGACTTGCCGCCTGGCTCGGCGCGATCCCCGCCGACCTGTGGACCCTGTTCGGCGTCGGCTACGTGGGCTACTCGGCGAGCCGCACGGTCGATAAATGGAAGGGCGGCGGGAGGTAGGAAACCGCGCCGTTTGAGGTGGGTCCCCCGCTCACCCTGAGCGCCGTCGAAGGGTCGAGCGGGGGACCGGGCGGTTTCTTTTGGGACCAATAGCCGCTAGATTCCCGGCTCACCCCGATTTTCCGGCAGCGGGAAGCCGGACCGGCGTGAAGGAGTCACACAAGGAACTATGGTTGTCAGCAAGAACAAAACAATGAAACTGGGCGCAGCCCTTGTCACCGCCACACTCGGCGCCACGGGCATCGCCTGCGACGGGGATACCAACGCCGTTATCTGCGGCGGAATACCGGCAGATTTCCTCAGCGAAGGCGATTTCGAGGACACTTACTGGGCCTGCGATGTTGAAGAAGTCGGCGGAGACGAGGACTGGAGCCTGTATTTCTACGTCCTAGAAGACGGGACTCTCTCCATGGAACGGCCGGGCACCATGTCGTGGGAATTCGACGAGGACGCCTGCGCTGCTGTCTTTGCCGTATCTTACGACGGAGATGACTACGAGTATATCCTGACCAACATCGAAGTGGACGGCGATGGCGGAAGCTTGACGATGGATCTGAGCTACAGCGGTCCTGACGGCGAAGGGGACTATACCGCCGATTGCGAGCGGCATGAGTTCTCCGAAGGACCATGACGATACCCTGACCTGACGGAAGAACGATTAAACCCGCCCGGCTCCCCCGCAGGGGACCGGGCGGTTTCTTTTGGGACCAATAGCCGCTAAATTTCCGGCTCACCCCGATCTTCCGGCAGCGGGAAGCCGGACCGGCGTGAAGGAGTCACAAAAAGGAAACTATGGTTGTCAGCAAGAACAAAACGATGAAACTGGGCGCAGCCCTTGTCACCGCCACTCTCGGCGCCACGGGCATCGCCTGCGACGGGGACCAGCCGGGATGCGAATTCCCCATCGACGAAATCCTGAACGGCGCGAGCTACGACAGCATCGAAAGCTACTGGGATTGCGAAATGACCGTGGACGGGGAAGGCAGCGAGGGCGCTGGATTCGTCATCTTTGGAGACGGAACCGCCGCGATCATTCCCCTGCTGGAGTTCTCCTGGGAAGAAAGCGATGGCCTCTGCGATGCGCCGGTCTTTACCCTTGAAGAAGGCTATGGCCCGTTCGAAGATGTCGAAATCACCGATTTCTCGCTCGACGGCGACAATCTGACGTTCGGCCTCCTGGTCGAGTACGAAGGCGATAGCATGCTCTACTCTTTAGATTGCGAAAAGATCGACATCGACGAAGTGCCGTGACGATCCCCTGACCTGAAAACAGCAAGCCGCCCGGCTCCCCGCAAGGAGACCGGGCGGTTTCTTTTCCGGGCTCACCACTTCACGCGGTAGGTGCAGCTCTCGTCGCCGCGTTTCCGGCACGGGCAGCTGTCGTCGTGCTCCACCGTGACCCGGAGCGAACCCTCCGGCCTGAACCGCCTTGCCATCGCCTCGATGATTCCCCGGTCGAAGTCGCACGGATAGGGGTTTTCGCAGACCAGCGTCGCCTCGCGGGGACCGGTTTTCTCGTAACCGTAGCGGCCGATCTCCCCGTAGCGGTGGTTCATGTGATAGGCGACGTCGATGCCGGACAGCGCCTTCTCGATGCCGTCGATATCGGGCGGAAAATTCGCGTTTTCGGGGATCTTGAGGCCGATGTTGTTCAGCGTGCGCGGGCCGATCTCGTCGGAAATGCGGCGGAAGGAGTTCAGCCACGCCTGCTGCGAGT
>CAZUMS010000061.1:0-5603 GCA_964621525.1 uncultured bacterium | reverse complement strand
TGCCGCTCCTGAATGCCGGTAACCGGATCCAGGTCATCGGCGTCATCCAGACGACGGGTGCGTGCAACGGCGTGGCGAAACCCGGACCTCTGCCGGCCTGGACCTGCGTCCGGATTCCGCAGACGGTGTTCGCCGGCGGTCCCAACCCGGCTTCGACACTCTCCGACGCGATCCGCAAAACGCCCGACGCCGTCACGACCGATACGGTCCGCATCGTCTACGACCTTTCTCCGGATCCCAAGCCGGAAACCAGCGTGCAGCGCGGCTACAACACGGACCGGGTGAAGCCGATGATCGGGATCTCGGGCGTGAGCGAAAGCTACGTGAACGTCACCGCCTCGCTGCAGCTCTCGGTAACGGACGCCAACCTGTCCCTGGATTCGGATAACAACCCCTCCACGGGCCCGACGGGCTTCCGGCTTTACCAGGGCGTGTACGTGCTGATCGATCCCACCAATCCCTCGCGGACGACGACGAAGCTGAATTACGATTTCTCCCAGCGCGCCAATCCCCTGAACGGCGTGAGCCAGATGTGCTACCCGGCGGGGTTCTTCGCAATCGACGACCCGGCGAGCCCGACCTTCCAGACGGGCTCCGTCCTGCAGTCCAGCGTGACTCCGAAGGCGGTGTTCTACGGCCAGCCGGGTATGGTCGCCCAGGACAGCTACTATGTGGGATACAAGCTCAAGTTCGTGACGGGCGGAGCGAGCCTCGTGTCGCCTGAAAGCACGATCGTGCAGTATGTGGGCTCCACCCGTCAGGTAACGGTATCCCCGCCGTTTACGGGCACCCCGGTGATCGGTGACCAGTTCCAGGTCTACAGCTGGGACAAGCCCCGGTCGGTCCTGTCGACCGTCGGAACCGTGCTGTCGTCCACCCAGTTCGTGGGGACGAGCAACCTGACGATTTCCGAGAACCTCTACGTCGGCGACGAGGTGACGTTCACGAGCGGCGCCAATGCCGGCCAGTCGTTCCTCGTCACGGCCTATAACTCGTCCAAGCGGTTCACGGTGACTCCCGGCACGCCGTTCACGGTGACCATCGGCGACACGTTCGTCGTCCGCACGCGGGGCCGCAACTGCCAGTATAATCCGCTGTCGTTCTCCGAGCTCTCGGGCAAGCAGCTGTCCGGCTTCACGCTGGGAGACACGGAAACCGAACGCGGCGGATACCGCCTGGAAGCCTGGGCTGCCGACAGCGCCGTTCCGCCGAACGTCACGGCCACCTCCGCCGCTCCGGTGGAGGTGAATTTCGGCGTCGTGCTCACCGCCGAACAGGCGACGGTCAACGACATGATCCTGATCTTCACCAATGCGGGTATCGACAGCCCGTGTCCGCCCAACCGGTACGGCCATCCGCAGTCCCTGCTCGAGTGTTTCATGGACCCGGCGTTCACCACGCTCCAGGACAACCCGACCAAGATCCGCGCCGGTAACGACGTGCTGAACTCCTTCTTCGACGCATTTGCCTTCGTCCTGGGCAATGCGGGAGTTTCGAGCGAGGCCGTGTCGACCAATCCGCTGGCACTCACGGCGCTGGCCGGTTTCCAGGACCTGTTCCCCGGCCTGTTCTCGAACGGCGACCCGGACAGCGACATCGTGACCCTGCTGAACCTGCTCAAAAACGGTATCGACCGGCAGATTTTCGTCGAGATTCCGCTGATCACGCTCGATGCGATGTACGATCCGGACAACGACCCGGCCACCCTGGACGGTATCGAGTCGCTGGAGCCCACGTTCCGTACGCTGCTGGCCCTGGACGGCGGCCGCTTCCGGGTCGACGAGACCTCGGTGCAGGACAAGTCCAGCTCGCCCTTCATCCGGGCCACTCCGGCGCTACTCGACGTCCTTGCGTTCAGCGACCTGCGCAGCACGATCGACGTGTTCAACAAGCTCAGGGTGATCGACGTGGAAGTCGTCGATTCGGGTGCGGTGATCACCGAACAGCGCGAACTGGTGACCCTCGGCTACGACCTGCTCGAAGCGGCGGTAGACCTCTTCAATGCGTCGATGCTGGTGGATAATTCAGGTACCCATCTGGGCAATGCGGCCTTCACCTATGACGCCAACGGAGACGGCATTATCGCGGCGACCGGAGAAGTGCGGTGCGCTGCGAAGGGTTACTACCCGGTCTACACGAAGGACAAACTCACCGACTGTTACTGCACGAGTGCCGGCGCTCCCGCCGACGCCTGCATCGATGCCGCCGATGCGATTCTCGACCCCAACAGCAAGACCCGGGCGCTCGGACGCGGTCTGTACACACTGATGAACGACAGTTGTGCAGCCGAGGGTTACAACAGCAGCCTGCCTCCTACCGATCCCATCAACGTGGCGGCGACAGCCAAGTGCAACGCCAGCATCATCTACAAGGATCCGACGCTGAAGGGCATGAGGACTTTCATGCATGAAATCCTAGCGCCAGATCCTTCGACCGGTATTTCCGACCTGTCGTCGCTCACGGACGTCATTATCTGTTCGCTCGATCCGGCCGAACAAGGGACGGCCGATGTGCGGGAAAGTCCTGTCGCCCGGCTGCTGCCGACGGTCGCCGCCCTGGTGAACCAGACCGGAACCCGGAACGCGGTCGAATGCACGCAGGGCGGTCAGCTGCTGCCAAGCGCCAACACGGCTTCTTTCGCTACCTGTTCGTCCAGCCGCACGACACTCCGGATGACGGACGGTTTCCGCCGGATGGAATGTCTCTATGACAACGGCACGGCGCTGGACACCTCTGACGATTTCCGTGAAGGCCAGCTCGTCATGGCGCCCGGCCGGGCGCCTGCCGAATACTGCACTACGGGCGAGCTGATCTTCCCGGACGATGACGCTTTCTCGCTGCTTCTGCCGGCGCTCGAGTTTGCAACCGACTCGGTCATGCTGAACCAGATCAACCGGCTGATCACGCAGTTTCCCGATACGGACGAGCTGCTGAAAATGCTGATTGCCGCCAACGAGAAGGGCATGCTGAAGCGGGTCTTCACGACGCTCGGCGGCATGTTCGACCTGGACGCAAAGTCCCGCCGGTCGCAGGTGCCTGAATGCGGCACACGGGGTGCCCCGGCTCCACCTGCCTGTCGCGTGGCTGCCGTGGCCAATGCCGATGGCCTGATCGACTCGGTGAACGATCTGCTTACGTCGGCTAATGCCCCGTTCCGGACGACGGGGACGTGTGCGGTATCCGGATACTCGGCTCCGTGCTTTGACCAGATACACAATACCCCGGTGGCGGGTCTACTGGACACTTTCGACGAGCTGTTTATCGTGAACCCGCCGGCCTGCTGCACCTGCCCGAAACCGGACGGTTCGGGCGGCTGGATCACACCGGATGCAGCCACGCAGAATGCCTGCATCGCAATCCGGGGGAAGGATTTTGATCCGCAGCATTCCCTGTGGGACCTTCTCGTCGTCGTCCTCATGGACGAGACGGCCCAGATCGAGCGTGACTACGTGATGGAAGCGATCCCGACCATGTCGATGAATCACACTGGCGCCAACTCTCCGGCCTCAAACCGGCTGGCGAATCCGCGCCGTTTCGTTCCCGGCCCACGCCAAAATTATACCTCCTGGTATGACCGGCTGGCAGACGGCAGTATCACCACATACAACGATCCCTCCGGCAAGTTCTGGGGTGATGACGGAATGGACCGGCCGGTGGACGGCAACGAGCGACTCTGGTCCACCTACTGGCGGGCAAACGAGGAAAAAACCTATGGCTGGAACCAGCAGTGGCCGCCCGACCGCGCATTCCCGAGCCCGATGATGTGCGCGAACGGCTCGGCCTGGCTCTCGGGCAACTGCCCGACCGGCCAAAACACTCCTTACGCGGTAAACGTCCCGGTTGAGGGCGACGCAGTCTTCATGCACCCAAATATCGCCACAGCAGAGGGTGCCCGAATCACGTCCGGCGCCATGAACGGTATCAGAACCCACGGACGTAACCCGTTTGACCGTTACCTGTGCGACGGTCTGAACTGCTGTATCAACAACACTCCGGGCTACGTGAACTCCAATCCCCGTTGCGAGATGGTGGCCCAGGAGTGCGGGGCTACGGGAAACCCCGCTGCCAACGAGGCCGACTGTGACGGAGTTACCAAGAACCGTCTGAGCCAGAAGCTTCCGAACCCGTATATAGGCTGCACCAACGGCCTCACGGCCTACGGTGCTACGGCGAGGTGGAATGTCGACGTGCAGGGATGGACATCCATGTCGATCCCGCAGACTCCGGTCGACTGCTACGACTCGGCTGACCTGCTCCGGTCGCTGGACACCGCGTTTCTGGCAGGCGTCGGTGCCGACCTGGGTGCGTCTTTCAACCTCGGCGACCTTCTGGGGGGCGGGGATGTCAACATCCAGCTGGACTTCCTACTGAACGTGAACCAGCTGGTTTCGGATGTCGGGGGCCTTTCTCACCCGCCGTTTATGCCGACGGTCAACCTGGCGTACAAGGTTTTCGGCCTTGCGCCCACGATCGACAAGAATCAGCTCTTGAACTTGTTCTCGGCGCTATTCGGCGCGAGAGCCCTGCTGACAGGCGGTCTTGCCGGTTTCATCCGGTATGACGCGGAAGACGCTCCGCCGATCGACTATCTCATCGGCTCGAACGAGGCCCCCGCCTGCTCGGGATTCACTGCGGCGGAAACCGGGAACAGGACCATAACGGTCGACACGAAACTCCGGCTGACCTCGATAATCGACCGCTTGAAGGGGTTTTCGCCGTTGGTTGAAGACCCGGTGTTCGAAACGATCCAGCGAATGCTCCTCAGGATGGTGTCGATCTCCAATGTCAAGGAATTGAATCCTGCACTCGGCCTTTACCAGTCCGTTTGCGACGACGATTGCGTAAACGCCGATTGCGGCACCGGTCTCCTCCTCTGGGGCCAGGGCCCGGCATTCATCATGACCCTGTCCCAGATCGAGGTGCTCGGTTTCGGTTCGCCGGCGATCACCGGGCTGTTTGCCAATCTGGAAGGCGGACCGGACCGGGAAGTGCTCGACGGTGTCTTTGAAATCCTCGGCGACCTCCATGAAGTCAAGGCATCGGACGACCCGGCCATCCCGCCCGGCCAGACCGGCATGCTGATGGTCTGGAACGCAGTAGACAGCATGATTTCACCCCCTGACGGATCGACCGTTCCGTGGGAGCGTCTAGTGACGCCGCCCACGACCGGACAGAAGGAGCCGTTCCTCTACCCGCTGGCTCCGGCGCTATACCAGACCGCAGGCGTCCGGTACCGCGGCACCGGGTATATCTGTAACCGGACGGGCGGCGGCGCGGGATGTATTGATCTCAGCAGCTCATATTCGGCTTACTATAACAAGAAGTACGGTCAGGTTTATTCGGCCGGTGCATTCTTCAATACCGTGGACTGCAATCCGAACGGGACGACGGGCGACTGCGATACGGCGGCAATTCCTGATTTTATCCGGATCACCTGCACGCGCGACAATCCCACCAACGGGCAGTGTGTCGTCGGCAAGGAGGATGGTACCGAAGCGTTACAGACCTTCAACGGAGTCTCCGACACCCGTTCGCATACGGGGCATGTCTACAGGATCATCAAGAAGATCAGTAACGATCATGTGATTATCGATGCAGCGGCT
>CAZUMS010000060.1:0-5635 GCA_964621525.1 uncultured bacterium | reverse complement strand
AAAGGATGCCTTGCATGCTCTGTCTCTCAAATCGCCGCCAGTAACCGCGCCGATTGCCGAGGCGGTTTTATCCGATCCGGACGTGACGGTGCGCCGTGAAGCCATAGAACTCCTAGGTTCGAAGTGCGATACAAGAACGTCTTCGGATTGCGACGTGAAAGTCGCCTATAGCCTAAATATCGCAATTGATGACGCGGATAGCAGAATTGGCCTTGAGGCTGCCGTCGCTACAATCCGGGTAAATGCCGTTCCTCCCGAACGTGCGATTGCGAAGATCGATTCCATACTCCGTGGCCCGGACGTTGATCTCCGAACCTCGGCGCTACTGGATTTTGGAGAACTTGGTCACCGGGGAGATGTATTTATCCCGGCAATAACCGAGCTTATCAACGACAGCGACCGGCACAACCGCGAGTTGGCGTTCGGCGCACTATCTCTGATTGGCCAGGCATCGGTGCCTGTGCTGATCGACCGTCTGGATCACGAGAATGAGGATTTTCAGCTTGAAGCTGCACTCGTACTGTCAGAACTCGCCCCGGATACACCCGGACTCGTGGAATATTTGTCGAACGGGCTTCGTCATCGCGATTCAGATTACCGGAGATACAGTGCTGAAGCCTGTGCTTACCTTACGCAGGAAACTGCACAGGAATTGATGCCCGAACTGGAAGAACTTTTGAACGATCCCGACGAGAAAGTGCGCGAAAGCGCCAATGATGCGGTTCAGAAAATTGCCGACAAGAAGTAATAATTACCCAAATACAGGACGACTAGAATTTATGGTTCGTCCATAACATGGATCCGTCACAGCACGCCCAATTTCTCTAAAACCTTAGCAGTTTCAGCCACTTCCGGGAACTGTGCCGCTACCTGACATAGCCCCCGGTTAAGCTGGGGCCGGGTGAGGGTTTGACCTGTCCGATACTTTCGGTTTACTTACGGCATCGGTAAGTGAGGTGGTATATGGGTCTCTCCGCCCAGGAGCTGCTGGCCGTTCTGCCGCCGGGTGTTACCCGTGGCGGCCTCATCAAGACAACGGGCGGGGTCTGGGACCGGGCCGAAACCGCCGGGCGGCTCGTGGAACTCTCCGGAGTCGCGGCGCTCACGATGGCGTTCCGGCTGATCCGGGATTCCCAGAAGGCGGGTGATCCCGCCGCCTGGGTCGGAGCGTTCGGATCGCTCTTCTTCGCCCCTGATGCCGTAGCTGGCGGCATCGATCTGGATTCGCTGGCGGTCGTCCGGCTCCGGGATGCGAGAGATGTACCGCGAGCGGCGGAGCGGGTTCTCCAGTCCGGCGCATTCGGGGTTGTCGTGATCGATCTGCCCGCCAGCACCGACGTTCCGTTACCGCTCCAATCCCGCTTCGTCGGGCTCGCCCAGAAACACGACACGGCGGTTGTGTTCATCACGGCTAAACCGCTCGGATCGCTCGTCAGCCTTCGCGCCGCCACCCGGAGAGTTCCCGCCGGCCGCCGGCGCTTCCGGTGCGAGCTTGAGGCCGTGAAGGACAAGCGACGGGGACCGGGCTGGGTTCAGGAGACAGACTGCCGTGGACCGGCCGGACTCTGAAACCCGCTGGGCGTGCGTGAACCTGCCGGAGCTTCCGCTCCAGATCCTCGTACGCGCCCATCCCGACTGGCGGAATCTGCCGGTAGCGGTTGTCGAGTCGGACAAGCCGCAGGCGCTGATCCTCGCGGTGAACGAAAGCGCGAGACGTAACCGGATCATTCCGGGGATGCGGTATGCGTCGGGACTCTCGCAGTCGAGAGAACTTCGGGCCGGACCTGTCGGCCGCCTAGAAGTTGAGACGGCAGTGAATCTGGTAAGCGGCGAGCTTCGCCGCTTCAGCCCGGAAGTCGAACCTTCCAGTGACGAACCGGGAATCCTGTGGCTCAACGCCACTGGCCTTGAGCCGGTCACACCGTCGCTCGGGAAATGGGCGCGGGGAGTTCTGGATACGCTGAGAGCCAAGGGGTTCCGGTCGAACGTCGCCGTCGGCTTTAGCCGGTTCGGCAGTTACGCCGCCACCAAGACCCGCCCCGGTATCACCGTGTTTCCGGCTCCGAAAGATGAAACGGCTGTGGCGGGATCGGCCCGCCTGGACCGTCTTGGCCTCGCCCCAAAACTGCTAACGCACCTGGCAAAGCTGGGTGTTCTGACTGTCAGGGATTTTCTCGGGCTTCCATCTACGGGACTGCTTGAGCGGTTCGGCCCCGATGCACAGCGGTTTCACCGGATGGCGACCGGAGAGGCATGGAAACCGCTGAAGCCGGAAACACCAGTGGAAGTTCCCCGGTCGTTGCTCCTCCTCGATCACCCGGAGACCGACTCAACCCGGCTCCTGTTCTTCATCCGCCGCCAGCTTCACCCGCTGCTCTCGGAACTCGCCGCCCAGTACCAGGCGCTTACCGAACTCGTTGTCTTGCTAGCCCTTGAGCGAAAGCAGAAATGGCAGGAGACCGTTCGCCCGGCCTTCCCGACGCTCGACAGCGTGACGATCCTCGATCTCGTGCGGCTGACTCTTGAGCGAACGCCGCTTTCGGCACCGGTCCGAGAACTGGAATTGACCGCCATCGGCACTCAGGCCGGCCGGGAACAGCTCCGGCTTTTTAACGAGAATCCCCGCCGCGACCTCCGAGCTGCTGCGAGAGCCTTTGCCAGGCTCAGGGCTGAATACGGCGACGGTACGGTCTCGCGTCTCGTTCTTCGAGACGGCCACCTGCCAGACGGCCGCTACTCACTGGAGCCGCTGCACGCTCTACCGCTGCCGAAGGATTTACCCGAGGCTGATCCGGCTATGATTCGCCGGATTTACGACAAGCCGGTCGCGCTTCCGATCCTGCCGGGCCGTGAACTTTCCCGAAACCTGCTCCGGGCTTTCATCGACGGCGCGATTACCAGAACCGCCGGCCCGTTTCTGTTCGAGGGCGGCTGGTGGCACCGGGACACGGACCGCGAATACCACCTGGTCGAAACCGTCAAAGGCGAGATCGTCTGGATTTTCTACGACCGCAAGCAGTCCCGCTGGTTCCTGCATGGCGAGGTTCGTTGACCATGTATGTGCCGCTCTGGTGCAAGACGAACTATTCGTTTCTGGAAGGGGCGAGCCATCCCGAAGAACTGGTAGAGTCGGCCCACCGGCTGGGCCTTCCGGCCGTCGCCATTACCGACCGCGACGGTTTGTACGGGATCGTCCGGGCGCATGTCCGGGCGAAAGAGCTGGGAATCAGGCTGATCGCTGGTTCCGAAGTTACCGTGGCCGGTCTGTCGTCCGTCGTTCTGCTGGCGCGAGACCGCCTGGGATACGCAAACCTCTGCCGCCTGATCTCGAAGGGACGACTCCGGAAAGCCAAGGGAGCGTCGGAAGTCACGCTACCTGAACTCTGCGAACACTCGGAGGGGCTGTTCTGCCTGTGCCGGTCGCCGGTCGAAGCCGCCGACGATTTGAAGGCTGCTTTTGAACTTCGCCTTTATGCGTTTGTCGCTCGCCATCGCGTGGCCGAAGAATATGATGACGAACTTTTGCTAAGAGAGTGGGCGGGCCGGCACGGGATTCCGACCGTCGCGGCAGTGGAAGTTCTCTATCACCAGACCTCGCGGAAGCAGCTCCAGGACGTGATCTCCTGCATCCGGCACGGATTGACACTGGCCACGGCGGGAACGTGCATAAAACCCAATGCCCAGAACGCTCTGATACCGCCGGATACCTTTTCCCGCCTGTTCGCCGACGATCCCGGCGCGGTTCGCCGGACTGTCGAGATTGCCGATCAATGCACGTTCTCGCTCTCCGAGATCCACTACCGGTATCCGGACGAAAAACTGCCTTCCGGTCTCACAACTTGCGAGTGGCTTCGGACTCTGGCGAAGGAAGGAGCCGGCAAGCGTTATCCGGACGGCGTGCCGCCCGACGTAACGGCCCAGCTCAATAAGGAAATCTCGCTCGTCGAGGAGCTGGACTACGCCGGATACTTCCTGACCATGTGGGAGATCGTCGAATACTGCCGGGCGAACGGAATCCTCTGCCAGGGCCGGGGGTCTGCCGCGAATTCGGCGCTCTGCTACTGCCTCGGCATTACGGCGATTGATCCAGTCCGGATGGGCCTGCTGTTCGAGCGATTCCTCTCGAAGGAGCGGGCAGAGCCACCGGACATCGACCTGGATATTTCCCATGCCCGCCGCGAAGAGGTGATCCAGCACGTTTACGAGAAGTATGGTCGCACCCGCGCCGCGATGGTCGCCAACATCATCCGCTACCGGGGCCGCTCAGCCGTCCGCGATATAGGCAAGGTGCTTGGCTTCCCTGAGACCTCCCTCGACCGCGTGGCAAAACTCATGGACTACTACAGCCCGCCGTCGCCGGAACTGCTCCGGCAGGCCGGGTTCGATCCCGACGCGCCCGCCTGCCGGCATCTCGTCTGCCTGTGCGAGGAGATCATCGATTTCCCCCGGCACCTCTCCATTCACCCCGGAGGATTCCTGCTCGGCCATGAGCCTGTCCATGACCTCGTGCCGATCGAGAACGCCACCATGCCGGGCCGGACGGTGATCCAGTGGGACAAGGAGGACGTGGAAAGTCTCGGGCTGTTCAAGGTGGACCTGCTGGGCCTTGGCGCGCTGACGATGCTCGACATCTGTTTCCGGCTGCTCAAGGCGCACCGGGGCGTTGAGCTGTCGATGGCGACGATTCCGGCCGAAGATCCGGCGACCTACGATCTCATGTGCCGTGCCGATACCGTCGGCGTTTTCCAGATCGAGAGCCGGGCGCAGATGGCGATGCTTCCCAGGCTGAAACCCCGGACGTTCTATGACCTCGTGATAGAAGTGAGCATCGTCCGCCCAGGCCCCATCACCGGCGGCATGGTGCATCCCTATCTACGGCGAAAGCACGGCAAGGAGGAAGTCACCTATCCGCACCCGCTTCTGAAACCAGTGCTGGAAAAGACGCTGGGAGTGCCACTGTTTCAGGAACAGGTCATGCGGCTGGCCGTCGTCGCAGCCGATTACACCCCCGGAGAGGCCGACCAACTCCGCCGCGACATGGCCGCATGGCGAAAAACCGGCCGGATCGAGAAGCACCACGAACGGCTTGTCACTAGGATGCAGGCGAAGGGAATTGCCCCCGAGTTTGCAGAGCGAGTCTTTGAGCAGATCCGGGGGTTCGGCGAATACGGCTTTCCCGAATCCCACGCCGCCAGCTTCGCACTGATCAGCTACGCGACGGCCTACTTGCGGACTCACTACCCGGTGGAGTTCACCTGCGCGCTGCTCAACGCCCAGCCGATGGGCTTTTACAGTCCGTCCACGATCATCGACGACGCCAAGCGGCACGGAGTTGGCGTATTGCCCGCCGACGTGACCCGGAGCGATTGGGGCTGCAAGATCGAAGACGGCTCCGTGCGGATGGGACTCCGTTTCGTGAACGGTCTGGGTGAGAGGGATTGGGAGAAGATCGGCTCCGGGCGGCCGTTCCAATCGCTCGCGGATTTCATCCGCCGGACGAAGCTGGATGAAAACACCCTGAATACACTTGCGGAGTCCGGTGCGTTGGATGCCTTCGGGTCCGACCGGCGAGCGATGCTGTGGGAAGTCCGGGGGCTCCTGAACAGCCGACAGTTTTCGCTGCCGCTGGATACCA
>CAZUMS010000059.1:0-5835 GCA_964621525.1 uncultured bacterium | reverse complement strand
TGAAAGTCACTTCCATTAACGGCGGTGGCGGTACCGTGACGGTCAATATCCTGAACACAACTGCTGCACCGGTCGTGTCCGTGGTTAACGGCTCCAACATTAACGTGGATATGCCCTGGAACGGTAACGGCACCGGTCTGATGAATGCGATTAATGGCAATCCGGCAGCCAGCGCCCTCGTGACTGCATCCCTGGGCGGCACCGGCGGCACGCAGTTCTATTCGTCGGCACCGGTGGCTGCTTCGACACCGTTCGGGCCGGTCCAGATGAGCGTGAGCGATGTGAAGCTGAACATCTACGACGGCCGTTCGACCCTGTCGGGTCTGCCCGGGATGGAGCTTTGCACGACGAGCAATCCGACTGTCCTGGCAGCCGAATGTGCGCCGACCTCCAACTGGACCGGCCTCGATGAAGTCGGCACGGCCACAGGGTCGTTCTCCGTCGACGTGAATGACCTGATCCGGCAGGGTGTCAACATCTGCCCCGCCTCGGAATGTCTGGCCGGCGCGCCGATTGTAACGTCTGGATCTGTCGGCACGGTCGTGGTGAGGACCCAGGACCGCGCAGAGATCCGGTCCAGTTCCGCGGACGGCGAGGTCAAGTTCCCGATCCGGCCTCCGGAAATGCCTTACGCTGCCGACGTCAATGTGCAGGTCCGTTGCGGAGAGACGGAATTCAGGGTTACGTCCGTAGGGGCTCCCGCCACGACGACGTTTATCGCGCAGCGGCTGAACAACACCTACTACAACAACAGCGACCTGGCCGGGAGCACGACCCGCTCGCTCTACTTCACGTCGGCGGCGAACGCGGGCAATGTGAATCAGGTCCGGAACATCACGGCCTACAATTCCGCCACCGAGCAGCTGATTGTGGCCGCCCTGCCGGGGAATGTATCCATCGGGGATATCTTCAAGATCGATTACACCTGCCCGCTGCAGACGGACCCCATCGTCAACAATTACATGCAGCAGGGCGGAGATTCGGGACCGTTTACCTTCGTCATGAACAGCAACTACGCGGCCCGGCCGTGGAAGTGGCGCAATATAACCCCGGTGAACCAGGACCGTCCTGTGTTCACCGTCAGCGGGACGACTTCCGCCATCGACGATCCCGCGGTCGTGAACAACCGGACGATCGGCGAACCTGCCGAGGACGATTCATTCTTCCTGGATACGGCGATCGAGGACCAGTTCGGTAATGTCTTCTCGTCATTCCTGAACATCACGCCGCCTGCACCCATTGTGGTCAACCAGACGATCGATGCGGAATACTCCATCCTGATGCCGCGGGTGATGAAGGCCGAGTACACAGGCTGGAAAACCGGCACTACCGCCGTCTCGCAGACCGTGATCGGCACCGGCGGGCTGCAGAGCATGGCCGGATACGTTTGGGCCGCGGGCGACTATCTGGAATACGAGATGTTCTATCCGCTGAATCCTTCGAGTGGAAACGTCGAATTGGATGCCCCGTCCATCACCATTGACATGCAGTCGTATCGCCCGACGGACGGTTCCAAGGATCTCCGTAATGCCGCCATTTTTGGCATGCCGGTTCCGGATGCAGCCTATTCCGCAGCCATGGCGACATTCACCTGCACTGAAGCCAACAGCAACTGTATTTCAGACGTGCTCGATCACCGCGCCCTTGATCAAAACGGTGTCCCGGCTGCGCCGCTGATCCGGTTTGCCGGCGCTACACAGGTCAAGAAATGGGGTACGGCGCTGGACGCCAACACGCCGAACCCCAATACCAATTTCTACTACCGGAGGATCCCGATTCCACCCGGCATGGAAATCAGCTCGATCGATGCGAGCCCGGGAGGAACAGACGGCGTTGCCGACGGGACGGCTGGAGGCAACGATCCGGAAATTGCCCGGGCCAGCCGCATATTCCTCATGGCCTACCGTGGTTCTGTGCCATCTGTAGCTTCCGGTGCCACGCTGAATTCGTACTTCCGGAATGTCCGGATCGGCAATGCCAATGCGGCGAAGAAGTCCATCTGGGACGCGAACAAGACGGTCCGGCTGGCAGCCAGTACCTGCAACGTCTACCCGCGGACGGGAAGCACGGCCTACTGCGGAACCAATACGCTGTTTGCCGGCACGTCTACCGGTTCCCAGAAAGGCTCGAGGCTCCTGCTCCTGACGGAATCCGAGTGGACAACGCTGCTGACGAACACGGCCGGCGGGTCATTCCAGATATTTGCGTCAGGTGCGAACGCCGGCACTCCGGGCACGATCAACAGCAAGACCTTCAAGGTTCTGGACCAGGAAAAGGATCCGATCGTTACGCTGTCGGCGACTCCGCCGAACGGCGATTACCGCAACGGCGTGCTCGTGTTCCTGCCTGAATGGAACGACGAGGTGAACTGCCAGCTGGGCTCGATCTCGACGAAGCGATCCTGCCGGTATGCAGGCGGTCCGGGCGGCAGCACGCCGGCAACGAATTACGGCAGCGTGATCTTCCGCTATCAGGGCACGCCTGATGTAACTACCAATGGCGCAGGCGCCGCAGTTGGCGCTGCGCGGTTCTGCCAGACCGGCGGCACCTACGGTAACCGCTGCCTGACAGCCCAGAATTTCCAGGAAATCACGGCCAACTCGCGTGTGGTGGTCAGTCCCGCGACGACTACCCCGGGCCGGTTCCGTTATATTTACACCATGAGCCCCGCCTCCGGAACCCAGGAGGTCGAGATCCGCGTCAATACGGCCGCTCCGGGTTCATGTGCGGGCTCCGCCTGCCATGCAGTTGTGGAGCCTTACGCCAAGCTGGTGCCGCCATTCACCTGGACGGTCAATGCGACACCGGCCGAGGCGCCGTCCTCCATGGAGTTCCTGAACAACTATGCCACGGCCACGGTGGACCTGCCGGCTCTCGGCGTGCCTTCCACGGACCGCAACAACATCCTGCTGACCGCGCGCCGGAGCGGCGGCGTGGGGGCAAACGCGTCCCTGACCGTGAACGTCCTGAACAGCGGGACTGCGATCACCGTATCCGTTGCCGGAGCCGCGGTCATAGTGAATGCGCCCTATACGATGACCGGCCAGAACATTGTCGATGCGATCAATGGCAATGCACAGGCCCAGGACATCCTGTATGCGGAACTTTCCACCTGTCCGGTTGCGGGCGCGCCCTGTTCGCAGGCACTGTACGGTTCAGCCACCGCGTCGACATTCGGTCCGTCGCAGCTCAGTACCACGACGACGGCCTATGCCACCGACCGCACTCCGGTAACGGTAGGGGCGGCTCCGCAACGCCTCCAGGTGAAGATCTACAGCCAGTATGACCGGCCGACGGTCAATCGCGCCGTGATCGACCCGTCGGGCGTGGGCAATGCGATCCGGCTGACGGCACGCAATGCAGGCGATGCGGGTACGGGCATTTCGATCCGGGTGGCCGACAGGTACTCCGACTGCACCACGGTTCTGTCCGGTTCGATCCGGGTCGTCGGCAAGCAGATCCTGATTCCCACCGGGATCGCGACAGGGCAGACGGCTGCGACCATCCGCGACCTCATCAATAACAATGCCGATGCATCGGCACTCGTCGTGGCGGAAGTCAGCCCGACCGACAAGGACGGTAACGGTGCGGCCGTATGGCCGGCGCCGACAACGCCGACGGGATGCGTGGCGTTCGAAGCGGTCCTGTCGCCCGTGAATGCCAGCACCGGCAGCGGCACGGGCACGAACCCCGGAGTCCCGGGAGCGGAAAGCACCCGCCGGCCCTGGAGGTTCCCGATCCCGGTCACGTTCCAGGTCAGGGCGCCGGTGAATGCGATCCGTATGCGCGGATTCCCGCGACTCCTTGGTGCCTACCTGGGACTGCGCATCAATGCCGGTATTGTGAACCGGCCGGTGGTTGCCTATGACAAGAGCCTGATGGCCGATGAACGGGATACGCTACCCCCGGTCTGCCTGTGCGCCAGCGCTGCCGGCGGCGTTTGCGGAGCCTCGGCTGGTTGCGGTGCCCTGGAAGCGGCGGAGAATGGGACTGTCGCCGGTGGGGACGGCGATAACATTATCGTGCTGAACCAGCAGGCGGGTTACATGCCGGGCGACCGGATCCGGATCCGCGGCGACAGCCCGACCACCGAGGACAAGGATTTCACGGCACGCGTAGCCGCCGTCACCGTCCGGTCCGATTCGGTGTCGGCGGGGACCATGCGTGAGTGGCTCGAACTCGAGGACATCAAGTATCTGTCCGAACAGTGCGACATGACGGCCGCCATCGACAACAATTCGCGGCCGGGCCTCACGTCATGCGTGGCGGGCGTAAATCCGGATCTCCGGGGTGAACAGATCGTCTGGGTCAATCCGAACACAGCCGGTGACGACAAGTTCTGCTTCTACGGTGCGAGCGGTGTTGTCAATGCCTGCACCTATGACTATACAGCGGGGGTCCGGGCTGTTGCGGGTACCAACGAACCGTTCGGTACCGGCGCCATGAACGCAAATTACCGGTATCTGAGCTGCTCATCCGGTAACTTCGATCGCGGTGCTGACGGTGTGTGGCATCACGTGCTGCTGTATTACGCACTGGAAGATTCGACTGCCACGCCGCCGAAGTCTTCCCGGTACCGCAGTTGCTTCAGAAACAACTATCTCCCGGGCGCATCGCCTGACGAGTATCAGACCGGTCTGGATGCAGTCGGTTACTGGCAGACCACCGGTAATCCCGCGACTTCGGGCCGCAAGGTGGACGAAGAAGGCTTCTCGACCCAGATCGGCGCAGTCCGTATGGATTACGGCGATAACGGGTCCGGTATCAATGGTGTTGGCAACAAGGTGCATTACCAGCTGAATCTGGCGGGCCTGCTGCCGACGGATGGCGACTACAACCTGATTCCGGGTTTCCTGGTCCACGACCTGATGATCCCGACGCGGCCCAGTGCCACGATCAACGGCCGGATGGGTATCGATTTCACCGGCATGATCTTGGTCCCGTTTGCCGTAAACGGGTTCTTCCCGACCGGGAGTTCGCCGGAGCAGCATGTGGTGCTGACACGCCTGCGCACGGGTATTACGGATTACTCGTCAATGACCTGGGTGAACCCATATTTTTCCCAGATTTCGCGCACGCTCCCCGGCGATGCTCCTGATCCGAACGGCCAGGAAACAGTCCCGACCTATATTGGCGGCGATACCAGCAATATCGGCGCTAATGTGGTGAAGAACAATATTACGCCTGTGTACGGCGTAGCGGGCTCCACGGCGGACATTTTCAATCGCCGCGTCATCGGTATCCCTCGCCGCAGTCTCTGGGCGGGCGGATACAACAATGTCCAGACCCGCATTGTCCGGCGCGGCGACGGCACGGGCGTTGCCTACTTGAAAGCCGACTGGGACAACAGTTCTCCGAACTGCACGGGTGCCACGGGCGACTGCCAGAACGTCTGGGCCCGGACCGGTCTGTTCCTCGCCATGGCCGAAGGATCGAATACGGTGGGTCCCAGCAATTACCGCGAGTACTATACACGCCGGGCCGAGACGAAGACGGTGGGCGAAAAAATGGCGATCGTTGCCAAGCCCGCCATTGCCGGAATCGAAACGATCCCGTTCCCGCTGTCATTGCCGATCTATTTCAGTGACGTGTTCTATGGCGGCGAAACGGTACTGCCGTCCGCCATGTTGTCGAATTACTCCTATTTCCACAGTCTGACCACGGCGACAACCGATTGCCCGGTGGCCACGCCACCGGGGGCGCCAATCCCGAACTCTGTGGCGAGCTGCCGGTCTCCGGTCAATCCGCAGATTTCGGCCGGCCAGTTCGCATTCCATCTCGACCGGATCGAGGTGGCGGGAGCCCGGGTCAAGGCCTATGCCTATAACGCAGCCG
>CAZUMS010000058.1:0-5945 GCA_964621525.1 uncultured bacterium | reverse complement strand
AACGTCCCCGGCTGGCAGCGTTTCCGGACCCATCCGGCCTTCGGCCACCTTCCCTATAAATAGGGAAGGCCTGCTCCAGACGGCTCCCCTCATCTTGAGGGGAGCTGCCCGGAGGGCTGAGGGGTGGAAGTCCGGAGGCGCAGAGGCGGCGGAACGCCGCGACCGATGTTTGAAAACTGAATAGTCGATGACGGGTTATCGCCTGGGCCGCACAGCCGCTCGACCCTTCGACAGAGCTTGTCCTGAGCAATGTCGAAGGGCTCAGGGTGAGCGGCGACAAGCGGGTGCGTGGAGACGCCAGCGGGAGAGTCCGCTACCCGATCTCCACGTCCCGGCGGGGGCTCCAGCCGGTGGCGGCGCGGAGTTTCTCCGTGTCGGTGACGTAGCACCGCTGGTCGAAGAGCCGTTCGGGGAGGAACTCCAGTTTGGGCTCCGGGCAGTCTTTGAGCGCCGGGTGGCGGACGATCTCGAGGAGGCTTCTGGCCGTTTGGGGTCCGCCGCCCGCGTTGTAGATCCCGCCGGGGGTCGTGCCCGTGACGAGCACCGCCAGCAGGTCGGCGAGGTCGTCCACGTGCAGGAGGTCCCTCGTCTGCCGTCCGTCGCCGAACACCCGGAGGGTCTCGCCCGCCCGGCGCCGTTTCACGACGTGGCTCACCCAGCCCTGGTCCTCGGCGCCCCGCTGGCCGGGGCCGTAGATGCAGGACGCCCGCAGCACGTAGGCCCTGAACCCCTCGCGCCGCGCCCCGTCCAGGACGTAGAGCTCGGCGGCGCGCTTGGACGCCCCGTAGGGGGTGAGGCCGTCGTCGGCGGCGGGGAACTGCTCCGTGATGCCGCGCTCCCAGGGGGGCAGCAGCCTTCTTCGCGGGCCGCGCTCGTCGTCCGCCGCGAACCGGTTCACGGCGTCGCCATACACCTTGTTCGACGAGAAGAAGACGAACGCCGGCCGGTCGCCGCGTCCTTTCAGGGCTTCGAGCAGCGCCAGCGTGCCGCGCACGTTGACGTCGAGGTCGGTGAGCGGGTCGGCGAGGCTGGAGGCGATGCCCACCTGCCCGGCGCAGTGAATCACGGCGTCGATTTTCGGGAGCGACGCGAGCAGCGTGCGCGAATCGAGCACGTCGCCGTCGATGCGCGAGATTCCGCCGGCAGCGTTCTCCGGCCGGAGGATTCCCTCCGGCCAGACCGGCACGCCGCTCCGCGCGAGGTGCGGCAGGAACGCCCTCGGCGCCGTCCCCGGCGCGCCCGCGGCGAGCAGCTTCTCGCGGCTGTGGTTGTCGAGCAGCGTGAGCCGCGCGCCACTCGAGTGGAGCCGCACCGCCGCCCGCGACCCGATGAATCCCGCCCCGCCGGTAATGAGAACGTGCATGAAAACCCTTCGGAACTACATTACCCTACCCGGTGGAGTAGCCAAGCGTTTGCCCCCCGTCCCGCACATCCATTGTTGCGCACCCGTCTGGAACGAGGAGTGCGCCGTCGCACGGTTCGTCGAAGAAACCGCCGGGGCGCTGGACATGTGCGGCCGCCCCTGGGAGATCGTCCTGCTGGACGACGGTTCCACGGACGGCACCCGCCGGATCGCGGAGGAGCTCGGCCGCCGCCTCCCCGTGCGGCTCCTTCCCTTCGCCCACCGGGGGATCGGGGCCGTCCTGCGCGAGTTCGTGCTGCTCGCCGCGAAATTTCCGCCGGAGGACGCCGTCCTCTTTACCGAGAGCGACACGACCTGCGACCCCTCGTTCATCCTGCCCGCCGTCCGGGCGCTCGAAGCCGGGGCGGATGTCTGCACGGCGAGCCGGTTCGTGGAGGGCGCCGGAGTGACCGGCTTCCCGCTCCGCCGCCGTCTCCAGACCGCCGCCGTGAACCGGCTGCTCCGGGCGCGGTTCAGCCGTCCCGGCGCGGACGTTACCGATTACACCCTGTTCGCCCGCGCCTACCGGGCCTCGGCCCTGCAACGGGTTTCCCCGGCGGACCTGAAGGGGCAGCATTTCGAGACGAACGCGGAGCTGCTCGTGCGCCTTCTGGCGCTGGGCCTGCGCGTCTCGGAGGTCCCGGCCCGCTACCGCTATGACTTGAAGCCCGGCCCCTCGAAACTCCCCACCCTCGCCACGATCCGGGGCTACGGGCGGCTCCTCTCCGGGGGGTGACCCCCTAAAGAGACACCCCGTTTTGCGGCGGGCGCGCCGGGGCGGCTAGCGTCGGAGCCGGTCCGGGTTCAGATGCCGGAACGGTTACCAGGGGGGGAGCTTCCACATGGCGCACGACGGCTGGATGATTTACGGGGCGAACGGTTACACGGGGGCGCTGGCCGCCGAGCGGGCCGTCTCCGAGGGGATGAAGCCGGTGCTGGCCGGCCGTTCGCTGGAGAAGATCCGTCCGCTGGCGGAGCGCCTGGGCCTCGAGTGCCGGGCCTTCTCCCTGGACGACCCCGCCGCCGTGGCGAAGGGCCTCAGCGGCATCCGGTCCGTGCTCCACTGCGCGGGCCCGTTTTCCGCCACGAGCCGCCCCATGCTGGACGGGTGCCTGAAGGCCGGGGCCAACTACCTCGACATCACCGGCGAGATCGACGTGTTCGAGGCCTGCAAGGCCCGGGACGCCGAGGCGAAGGCCGCCAGAATCGCCGTCATGCCGGGCGTGGGGTTCGACGTGGTGCCCTCCGACTGCCTCGCGGCGTCGCTGAAGAACGCCCTGCCCGGCGCAACGCACCTGGATCTCGCCTTCGGCGGCATGGGGTCCATCAGCCCCGGCACGATGAAGACGGCCGTCGAGAACGCTCCCCGGGGCGGCAAGGCCCGTGTGAACGGAAAGCTCACGGCCGTGCCCTCGGCCTGGAAGACCCGGCGCATCGATATCGGCGGCAGGGTGCAGTCCTGCGTGACGATTCCGTGGGGCGACGTCTCCACCGCCTACACCTCCACCGGGATCCCGAACATCGCCGTCTACGTACCGATGCCTTCCGCCATGATCGCGGGCCTCAAGATCAGCCGGCCGTTCGAGGGGCTCCTCGGGCTCGCGCCCGTGCAGGGGTTCCTGAAGAGCCAGATCGAGAAGCGCGTGAAGGGCCCCGACGAGCACACGCGCCAGACGGGCCGGGTGTATCTCTGGGGCGAGGTCCGCGACGCCGCCGGAAAGACCGTCACCGGCACGCTGGAGGTGCCCGAGGGGTATTCGTTCACCGTGACGGCAGCCCTCGCGTGCCTGAAACGTATCCACGCGGGCGAGGTGCCCGGCGGCTACTGGACCCCGTCGAAGGCGTTCGGCGGGGATTTCGTCACGCGGCTTCCCGGCACGAGGCTGAAGATCGGGTAGGATTCCGCACCGCCGCGATGGCCCGCCGCCCCGGAACAGAAAGGGCGGCTGCCGCAGCACCCGCCCCTTCCCCCCATAGCCCTCTGGGGTTCAACCCTTGTTCAAGGCGCCGGTCAGGGACTCCACTTCCAGAAGTCGCCCACCGGATCGGCCGAGGCCGCCGACGTGCCGCTGATGAGCAGCAGGTCGAGGCGCGGCGCAATGGCCGCGTCGTAGACCATCGTGGCCCGGGCGCGCGGCGCGAGCGCCGGGAACTCGCCCAGGATCTTGCGCCAGGTCATGCCGCCGTTGTTGTACCAGGCCCAGGTGTCGTTGTAGAGCGTCACGCCGTCGGACCCTTCGCCGCCGAACAGTATCGTCCGGGACTGGGCCGAGTCGTAGGCCGACGACGCCCAGCGCCGCGGCGCGGGGTTGCCGTCCGCGTTCGGATCGGCGGGCGTCGTGCAGAACCACTGCCACTGGCCGCCCGTGTACTGCATTTCCCAGGTGAAGCCGTTGGCGGCCGTCGGGTAGTAGACCGGCTGGTCGCTGGCATTGAGGCCCATGCCGCCGTAGAGCACATGCCGCGAGCGGCCTGAATCGTAGGCGAGCGTGTGGCCGAACCGCTTCTCGGGCCGGGCCGTGGGGCACGGCGCGTTCGTCGTGGTCGGCGTGATGCGGGACCAGGCGGTGCCGTTCCACGACCAGATGTCGTCCATCACGTACCCTTCGCAGTAGCCGCCGTAGAGGATCACGAGGTTCTGCGAGGCATCGAATGTCATGGAGGCGTCCACACGCGGCGCCGGGCTCGTGGCGGCGCCGTTCATGTAGTCGTCGCAGTAGGCCGCGCCGGAACCGTCGTTCGCCTGGGTCCAGGCGCCCGTCGCCGCGTTCCAGGTCCAGGTGTCGTAGAGATAACCGTAATCGTCCGAATAGCCGCCGAACAGGACCACGCGGTCCCGCGCCGGCCCGTTGTCGTAGGCCATCGCATGACGGTAGCGGGCGGACGGTTTCGTGGTGTCGCACGCCTCGACCGGTGCGACGCTGGAGGAGCAGCGCTCCGTCCACGTCGAGCCGTCCCACTCCCACAGGTCATCGAGGTGGCCTCTGGAGGAGCTGTACCCGCCCATGACGTAGACCCGCGACCGGTCGGGGTCATACACACCGGCCGCACCGTCGCGGCTGGAAGCGCCGGACAGGCCGCTTGTCACCTGCACCCAGCCCTTGTCCGTGATCGTCACGTTGGCGTTCGCCGAACTGGGCGTTCCGGTGCCGTTGCAGGTCAGCGTGTAGGTGATCGGCAGCGAGGCCGGTGTCACGTTGGCGGTCGCCGGCACCATGGGGTTCCCCACGAGACCCACCGCCACCGCGCCGACGCCGTTGTTGATCGAGCAGCTGGTCGAGCGGTGCGTGTTCCAGGAAAGCTGGACCACCTCACCCAGGTTGATCGAGGACGGATTCGCCGTGAACGTGTGGATCGCCGTGCCGGCGTACTCGTTAATGGTCACATTCTGCGAAACCGGTCCGCCCGGTCCGCGGCAGGTCAGGGTGTAGGTCCTGTTCAGCGGCGAGGTACCCGCACCGCTGATCACCATGCTGCCCGAGGGTACGACCACCGGGCCGAAACCGGACGATCCGTCGATATCGCAATCGGTGGCATTCGTCACCGACCAGGCGAGTGTCGACTGGGTGAAAGGTATGATCGTGCCTGGCGTCGCCGTGAACGAGTTGATCTGCACCCGGCGTTCGATGGTGAGCGTCTGGACGGCATTCGGATCGCCGCCGCGCTGGCAGGTCAGGGTCAGGACTGCCGGCGGCGAGGCGATGGCGCCCGAACTGACCGAGGTCCCGCTCTGGCCGGACAGCGGGAGCGATGCCGCCGCACCGGTGATCTGGCAGGTGTGGGTCCCGGTCGGAGAGTATGAACCCCACGTGAGACTTGTGCTGCCGCCGGGAAGCACCGAGGTCGGTGTCGCCGAGAAATTCGATATCGTCACCACACTGGGCGGCATCACCGTGAAGTCCTTGTAGTGATCGGCGCCGATGCCGCTGCACTGCATCCGGTAGATGATGCCGGACGGCGGAGCCGCCAGCGGGAAGGTATGCGCCTGCGTGCCGTTCGGCAGCTGCGGAGTGATCGATGCATCGTACAGCCGGGGAGCCGTGTAGGGCGGATCGTCGATCCAGCAGCTCGTCGCGTTCACGGTCGTGAACGTGAACGTCGTGCCGAAACCCGGGACCACGGGGTTCGGGCTTGCCGTAAAGCCCGTCACCTCGACCCGCCGCTGCACGGACACCGGCGACGATACGGCCGGGTTGCCGTTCACCGCGAGACACGTCAGCACGTATGACGTCGGGGGAGTCGCCACAACGAAATTCAGGGTGCCGGTAGTCGGCAGGTTCTGCCCCGCGCCTCCGGTGCCGGAAATCGAGCAGCCATTCGCCTGCGTGAATGAAGTGCTCCAGCTGAATTGTACCGTCGTCCCGGGATGCACCGCCGCCTGATCCACCGTGAACGAATTGATCTGTGCCGCACGGTATACTGTAACAGACTTCACATCATCCGTCCCGGTACCGCTACAGACGATATAGAACGTCTGCGGCAGGCTCGGAAGCGCCGGCGTCGGCCAGGAACCCGACGGTACAGGAACTGTCGCTGGGGCCAT
>CAZUMS010000057.1:0-6231 GCA_964621525.1 uncultured bacterium | reverse complement strand
CCTTTTTCATCCCCGGAATCGTGTATCTGTCGGACGCCATCGGCACCCAGACCGAAGCGGTTGCCGTCCGCGGGCTCTCGCTCAGTCATGAACCGCTCCTGAAGCTGCTTGTCCGCGAACTCGGAACCGGGTTTCTGATCGGGCTCGCGATCGCGGCGATCACGTTCCCGCTGGTGTGGCTGCACCTGGGAAGCTGGCGGCTCGCCGGTGCCGTTTCGCTGTCGCTGATCATCGCAGGAGCGTTAGCGACGACGATCGGCCTCCTCCTGCCCTGGCTGCTGTCGAAAACAGGGCGGGACCCGGCCTACGGATCGGGTCCCGTCGCCACCGTCATCCAGGACATTCTCAGCCTGGTCGTCTATTTCGTTGTCGTCGGCCTGCTCGCCGGCTGATCGTCACCAGCTGTATTTGGCCCCGGCGCGGACGCGGTCGTCCCGGTCGAACACCTTGAAAAAGCTGTCCGCCTTCGTCCTGTTGCCGCCCACGATGTCAGCAGCCGTGGAAAGCTCGAGGCCGTCCGCGGGGCTCCAGGTCACTTCGGGCTTCACCAGATAGTCGGCGTTCTGGAGATTCACGTAGTAGGGAATATCCAGCTTGAAATACTCAGAGAACTTCCAGCTCGCCGTCCCCACGGCCGCGTAGCGGAAGTAGTGGATCAGGTTCACGCCTTCCTTCTGGTTGATAAGGGCGCCCCGGCGGGGGAACTCCTCGTCCAGGGCCACCTGTGCGATGAGCGTGAGGTCCGTGTCGCCGATAAGGTTGGTGAACTCGTAGTCGAGTCCGCTCGTCACCTTCACATAGGGGTCGTCCACCAGCGGGTCGGTTCCCTTGCGGTCCTCGGTCAGGAAATAGGCCGCCTCGGTGCGGACGCCCAGTTTGCCGAACAGCTTGACGAAATCGAGGCCCCACATGTGCACGCGCTCGTAGTTCATCGTCATCGTGATGTACGGATCGTCGAAATAGGTGTTCGGCGGCGGAGCGGGCGGCGGGTTCGCCTTGGATGGCGGCGTCACCGAGAACGACGTCGGTACGCGGGTGAAGAATGTCGCGTAGCTCACGCCCCAGTCGAAGCCGCCGTGCGAGCCGCTGATCCGCACGCCGCCCTCGGCCCGGTGCAGCGAATCGGGCAGGTTCGGTCCGTCCACCACCCGGAATCCCTCCGACTCGTCGAGCAGCGACGACATGTAGGCATGCTCGTCGAACCCGATGGTTGCGGGATCGTCCTCGACTCCATTCCGGATGTTCTCCACCAGATCGCCGGCATGAAAGAACCGGTTGCTCTTCTCGCCGAAGGGGAAGATGTCCGGGATGAAGTACGGCACGAACACACCCTGGACCGTGATGTCGCCAAGGCCCGTGTAGTCGGCCCTGATGCCCAGCACGCCCTCTTCCTCGTCCTTGAAGAAGTCGGAGTAGTCGCGCCGCCGCCAGATGTCCGTGGGCCGGATCGTGTCCGCCTGCCCCCAGGTGATGATCTGCTTGCCGGCGCGGAACTCGAACTCGTCGAACGTCGCCTGTCCGTAGGCCTCGTCGATGAACAGGCGGTTCTTCAGGCTGTCGTTCCGGGAAGCGTCGAAATACCCCTCGGGGGCGAGGCGGATGCGGAACTGGTCCGTCAGGTCCATCGTGAACTCGGCGTTCACCCGTAATTCGTTGTTCGTGTCGTCCACATCCCGCCGGTGCTCGTCCACGAACGCCTTGTAGTTGTACCGGACGAAGCCCCGGAAGGTCGTTTTATCCCACTCGACCGCCTGTGCGCTGCCCGCAAGCAGGCACGCCAGCAGGAATCCGGCCGTTACCGCTTTCCTCATCGCCACTTTCCTCCCTCCGTCCTGTTTCAGCCGTCGGTCCCGGTCGCCTTCGGGGCCTCGTCCCTGCCGTCCTTCATCCGCTCCCACTTGTCGGGATGGGGCTTCACCACCAGATAGAGCGCCGGCATGAACACCAGCGTGGCGACGATCGCCGTCAGCATGTTGAAGGCCGCCAGCACGCCGAAATTGCGTGTCGGATAGAAGCTGCCGAACACCATGACGCCGAAGCCGAGCACGAGAATGAACGCCGTCGCGATGAGCGCGCGGCCCACATGGTGCGCGGTCTCGCGGATCGCCTTCTCGTAGTCGCCCCCGGAGGCGATAATGAAGTCGTCGAAGCGGGCGACGTAGTGGATGGCGTTGTCCACCGCGAGCCCGAGCACCATGGCGGCGATCAGCACCGTCGCCGGGTCGAGCCTCCAGTCGATGAATCCCATCAGTCCGCCCGTGAGCAGGATCGGGAAGACCGCAGGGACCATGCCCATGGCGGAGATCTTGAGGTCCCGGGTCATCAGGAACAGGCAGAGATAAACGAGCACGAACGACTGCGCGAACGACGAGAGCAGCGTCGTGATGAACATCCGGTCCAGCATCGAATAGATCGGGATCAGGCCCGTGATCTTGTAGATCGGCGAATCGCCCGGCTGCCGGAGCGACATGACGTAGGACTTGGGGTCGGGACCGTTGAAGTTCGCCTGGAGCTTTGCGTAATCCACCCGCTTGATCTCGGGCAGGTAGGTTCCCACCAGCTCGTTGACCCGCTTCACGAGCGCCTTGAACTGTTCCGACTGCTGCTGCGCCGACCGGATCGTCACCCTGATGCGCGAGTAGTCGTAATTGACAAACGACTTGATGTCCTTGTCGCCGGAGAGTTCGGCGAGCAGCAGGTACTGGGCGACCAGAGGCTCGTTGTCCGGAACGGCGAAATAGGCCTCGTCGCCCCCGTGCATCGCGCGGTTGATCTGTTTGAGATAGACCGTGTGGCTGAAGACGTTGGAAACCTTGTCCAGTTTCTTGAGATCTTCCACCAGCTTGTCCACCCGGCCGAGGACGTCCGGGTTCTTGGCGATGCCCTCGTCGCCCTCGAAGATCACCTCGATATTGGACACGCCCGTGAGATCCTTCTGGACCGCGTCCATGGCGTAGTGGACGTAGTGGGTCTTGGGGATGAAATCGGCGTTGTTCGATTCGACCTTGATCCGGGAAGACCCGTAAAGGGATATCGCCGAGACGACCCCGAGAACACCCAGATACACGCCCGTGCGGCGGATCGTGGAGACGGCGGAAGCATCGAGCGCCCGCGAGATCCACCCGGCCTTCATCGAGTCGAGCTGTTCCTGGCTGGGTTCGCGCAGCAGCACGCCGGCGACCCTGCCGACGAACCGGCCCATCCCGGTATCCCGGTTTTTCTGGACCCAGGTATCGATATCGTCGAGCGCTGCGATGATCGCCGGGATCAGGGAGAACGTGGCGAGATAGGCCATCGCCGTGCCCAGCGACGTCACCCAGCCGAAGCTCTGCATGGGCGGCACGTAGGCCGTCACGAAGGTGATGAACCCGGCCGACGTCGTGAGCGAGGTGAACAGGCACGGCCAGTTCACGTCCCTCACCGCCTGGATGATCGTTTCCTTGCGGGACACGCCCGGCCGTCGGCCGAGGTAATAGGTCGACATGAGATGCACCGAGTCGCCCACGCAGGCGACGATCAGGACGGGGCCGGACATGCCGACCAGCATGTTCATGGTGTTACCCGCCATCAGATAGGTGCCGAACGTGATGCTGACGACGAACAGCATGATCGCCATGGGAATCGCCGCCATCGGGATGCTGCGGAACATGACGAGCAGCACGGCGATGATGATCCCGAGCGTGAGTGGACTCATTTCCTGCTGATCCGTCACCGACAGGGCGTCGAACTCGAAGTCGAAGATCGGCACGCCGGCGAGGTAGATCTGCTGGGGGGCGTTCTCGAACTCCTCCGCCCTGAGGTCGATCAGCGGATTGACGTTGTCGTTGAATACGACGCCGCGGTCCCTGAACCGTTCCTCGATCCGGCGGAGCGCGTTCTTGGAATCCACCGTGATCTGCCGCTTGATGTTCATGTCGTCGGTTGCGACGATACGGCCGAAGATCGCGGTGAAATGGCCGTCCTTCGAGAGGATGTTGCCCACGAAGTTCTCGTCGGAGAGCGCCTTGCGCTTCGCCTCCGCCAGCAGCTCCGGGGTCCACTCGGCGTCCTCGGGGAACACCGGCTCGATCTTGAGCTCGAACTGTTCCTCCCCGTTCTCGTCGGTCTCCTGGATACCCGTCACATGGTTCATCGAGAGAACCGACTTCACGTCCTCGACGTTCGGGATCTTCTCCAGTTCTTCCTCGATCGCCCGGACCACTTCCAGCACTTCGGGGCGGAACACGTCTTCCTTCGCCCGGATGGCGACGATCACCGCCTCGTCCGATTCGAATTCGTTCTTGAAGACGTCGTAATAGGCGTAGGTGAGGTCCCGCTTGGGAAACCAGATCCGGGACGAATTGTCCTGGTGCTGGATGCGCTTGCCGACCACGGCCATGAACGGCGCCACGATCAGGAACAGGATGAACAGGGAGATGAACGGGTGCCGGACCGTGCGTTCCGAGATCCAGACCACTCCCCGCTCGACTGCTTTTTTCATGTTCCTGCTCCCCTGTCGGCGGGCCTTCCCCGGCCCGCCCCGCACGGCATCTGCCGCGTCAGTTCTTCTCGAGTTCGCGCTTGGTGAACCTGGAGACCTCGAGGCCCGTGTTCAGCTTCGTGTCCGAATACTCGATCACCGTCGTGTGGCCGTCCTTGAGGGTGCGCATCTCGATCCGGTCGAACCGCCACAGGCCGCCGTACTCTTTCGGATTCAGCCCCTTGAAGGTCTTGATGTGCTCGTCCTTCTTGTTGAAGTAGTCCGAAACCAGCGTGAGGTTGCGCTCGAGGTCCACCTTGCTCACGAGCTTCGAATAGGCGCTTTCCTTGATCTTCTTCTCGCTCTTCGGCCGGGACTCGACGACCCACACCTTGCGCCCGTCCAGTGTCTCCTCGCCGAGCTTCTTGTGGTCCCAGTCCTTCTCCTCGAAGCTCTCCATGTCCTCGAACGAGAAGTCCGTGCCCATGAAACTGTCGCTCTTGTCGGACGAGGAGATGCGGCGCGTGCGCTTCAGCGCCGGCAGGTAGAGGAACTGGTCGTCGTCACGGTCGGAGAACTCTTCGGCGAGCAGCCCCGTTCCCGCCACGTCGCCGGGCGAGACGAACCGGGACAGCACATAGTCGTTGTCCGCATCCTTGCGCTTCATCCAGGTGACGATCTTCCGCTCGCGCGTCGTCCCGTTCTTGTTGATCAGCGTCATCTTCGCCTCGCGGGTCTCGTCGTCGGCGCGGTTCAGCTTCTCCACCCGGCGCATCAGCTCGTTGGCGTCGGCGGGCGGGGGCAGCGGATCGGCGGCGAAGGCCGGAACGGCGAACAGGACTGCGAAGGCGAGAGGTTTCAGGTTCATGGGCGGGTTCTCCTCAAAAGGGCGGTTCGGGTTCAGGGTTTGCGGGTCTGTGCGGCGGCGACGATGCCGGCGCGGATGATGTCGTATCGGGCCGCGATCTTCTCGGCCACGGGGATGTCGGCCCCGGCGATCACGCGCTCGGCAAAGACGGACGAGAAAACCGAATCGAACATGGCGGCGATATCCATCGTGTCGATATCGGTACGGACCTCGCCGGCACGCTTGGCGTCGTCGATGACCTGGAACAGAAGTTCGTACAGCCGCATCCAGCGCAGCCGTTCGGCCCGGCTCCGGTCGGGGCCGTTCATGTACGTGTTCACCGTGAGCAGGTCCATGAGGTTACGGCGCCGCTCGGCTTCCTTCGCCGAAAACCGGCACATGGTGTCGAGGCGGGCGAGCGGCGGCAGGTGCGAGAGCGTCTCCCAGTAGTTCAGCAGCGTGTCGCGGTAGTCGTCGCCGTAGGCGGAGATGAAATCGAACTTGCTCGGAAAGTAGTTGAAGACCGTCGCCCGCGAGACCCCGGCCCGGTCGGCGATTTCGTCCGCCGAGACGTGCTCGAAACCCTTTTCCGCGAACAGCTGGATGGCGGTTTCGTAAAGCAGCGTCCGGGTTTCCTGCTTTTTCTGGTCCCGGCGGCCCTTCGGCGGTTCGGAACTGGTTGCGGATATTTTTAGACCTGAGTCCATCCAGTGGATCGTCTAAGCAATTCCTTTCGAATGGTCAAGCTATTTTGCACCTAATTTCAACAAGTTATAAAAAATGCTCGGGCTGTAATTTCTTGGACTCAAGGATGAGTCTAGCAGTAACCATCCGGATTTTCAGGGATTTTCCAGCCGCGCAGAGCGCCCTGTTCAGGCTGAAAAAGAACGGTTTACCTCCGGAGAACCTTTCGGTTACGCTCCGC
>CAZUMS010000056.1:0-6622 GCA_964621525.1 uncultured bacterium | reverse complement strand
CGCACCAAGTTTCTTCTCCCCCGTTTTTTCCGAATACGTCGAACGGAAACGCCAAGGAATATCCGACGGTTCCGCTTGAGACCGTCAGGTTCAAGCACACGGATTTGGCGAGCTTGGCCTTTTCAGGCGGCAGCGCCGAATCCCAAGCAGTTTCGAGCGTTTCGGCGAGTTCAAGCGATTCACGAAGCTGTTCGAGTTTCTGCCGGTTCCCGCTCCGCTGAAGCTCCCTGATCTGGACTTCGAGGGTCTCTTTCTCCGTCCGCCACTGGGCCGTCTGCTTCTGGTAGGTCTCGTCGTCCACGGTACCGTCGGAAAGCGCCTCAAACGCCCGCGAAAGGCGATGCTTGAGGTGCTGGAGCCGCTCCCCTAGGGCTTCAAGCCGCGCGCTCTTTAGTCCTTCTTCCTCGGCCTTCAGTTCGTCGACTCGGGCCTTCAGCCAGTTGGCGGCATCTGAAGTCAGGGCGCTTTTCGTGACGATATTCTTGAGCTGTCCGAACAGTTCAGCTTCGGTGACATTTTTAGGGCTGAACCCCTGCCGGCGGCAGCCGGTACAAACGCCGTAGGTATACCGCTTCTTGGCCGTGAAAAAAGTGATGGACCGTTCGCAGTAGCCGCACTTGAACACCCCGGCGAGCGGGTATTCCTTCGTCCGGGGTTTCTTCTTGGTCCGGTCGTACCGGCTGATCCGCTGGGCGATCTTCTGGTGCGTCTCCCAGGAGATAAGCGGCGCATGTAGGTAGTTCGTGACGAGCTGGCTGTTGAAATAGAACGGCCCGGCAAACACCGGATTCGCCAGCCAGCGGTGGATACTGGACCGGGTGACCGGTTTTCCCTGATAGCTGATTCCCAGCTCTTTGGCTTTCTCCGTTAGCATGTCGATGGACCAGCCACCGGAAGCCGCCAGTTCCAGCCACTGCCGGACGAGCGGCCCCTGAACCGGGTCGATCTCGATCCCGCCGCGCGGGACTTTTCGGTACCCAGGCGGGGCCTTGTGGGCATATAGGCCAAGACTCACCTGCTGTTTCAGACAGGAGCGCACACGGCTCGACAGATGCCGGGTCTCGCTCCGGGCGAACAGCGCCATCATGTCGAACCGGTCCCATTCCGACGGTGGCGCGTCCGGATGCAGGTGGAAATGGTCCAGGGCGGCATGTAGGTTCTTGCGGTTCCGGATAACGAGATCGGCCAGCCGGGCATGATCCCAGATGTTCCGGTTCGAACGGTCCACCTTGTAGAACACGAGATGCTGAACGTCCGGGCTGGCCGCGAATTCGGCCAGCAGTGCCTGAAACTCGACCCGCTGGTCGGAGAAGGTGGCAGTCTCGGCCACCTCGATCACCTTGACCGGCTCAAGACCGCGCTGCTCGCAGTAGGTCCGGATCGCCTCGGCCTGAAGGCCGAGCGAGATGCCCCCTTTGGCCTGCTCATCTGAACTCACGCGGGCGAACCCATATGCCTTGGGCCTGTCTTTCACAATCCTTGGCTCCCTCTGCCTCAGTGGTACGTCTCTTCGGCTAACCGGTCATTATCTGCCGCAGGTGCATCCGTGTCCAGCAGATTCGCTGTGCGGCGGCGCTCTTCAATCGCACTAAGTACGTCCAGGATTTGATCGAGCCGTCTTCTGGCTTCGGCCAGCTCGTCATCAGTGATCTCACGCTGATGGGAACACCGGAGCGCGTCTGCAAGGGGGCCGAATGTTGTAGTCCCGCGAGAACTCATCAGGATATTTTGAGGCTTATGCAGGGATCAGGGAAGGAGGGATTTTGTCTGAACATGTCAGTCGAACATTATATTTCGAAGCTATTGTGCGTCAGCACTTGGATATTCCGAACGAACTTTCTTCATTTATTCAGGGTCGTCTTCGGGAGGAGAGATCAGCGTGAGCTGACGAACTTTCTTGGGCGTAATTACCTCTACAATCTCAATCAGATCATTTTCTGTCCGAGCGGGCTGCACCCACTGGCGGCTTCGAATTTTCGCACGGAGCAGATCATTCTTTCCGAATCGGTAAGTACCATCGTTCACTTTCCGGATAAATGATTTGTCAAACACAGAGACAGAAAGCGACGTCGATTCATCATACAGCGTCCATTTTGTCCCCACCTCAAGTTTGAAGTTGATTTTCCCAGGACGAAGGAGCCTTTCAAAATTGCTCTCGACATAGGGCGGTGCATCCGGACCGAACTCCAGATTTGCCATATCTTCTACAGCTTCGGCATCTTGGACGTTGAAAACCTGAGGCTTTTTATTTCCCGACTGCACCTCAATTTGTTTAACGCCTTTTTGGCGTAAGGGACGAAGGAATTGCCCAAACTGACGTCTGATTGCCGGCTCCCGGAACAGTTTCGCGGTTTTTGCTGGGAGCTTCAACCTGCGAGTAACTTCCTTGTTTGAACGCTTTTCCGTGACTTCGAGTACGATGGAATCGTCTCCCTGCGATTTTTCAATAATCTTGTTAGGTTTGGCTTTGCGCGAGTTTATCCAACGAAACACCGCATATACGGATCCAACAAGCCCCGGAAGCCCCAGTAATTTTAATATTTCATTCGCCTTTGTGATGGAAAAGCCATCGTACAGGCCTTGAGTAGTCTGAAGGAATTCTTGAGCGACTTGTAGATGAACCTCGAATGAGCCTTTACGGAAATCAGATTGAATCTTAACACGGACATCGGCGCGATCTTCATTGAGTGTCCGATTAGCTTCAGTAATTAAATCACCAAAGGCCAACAAAGCAGGAGCAAGTTCTCTCACGTCCATGCTTCCATCTTCGAGGTCAGGGCCTCGAAAAATTACAGTCACCTTTTTTGAACTCATGTCGACAAAGTTACCGCTAACTCGAAATCTATTCAAGGCGACGTATTTGGCGCCACTGGTGTCTCTGGAATTTGATTTACGACTGCCATTTTCTCTTTGTACAGAATCGAATGTCAAAATTACTCAGTGAAGCTAAGGCTTATGGTCCCGGCCCCTTCCGGGGCCGGGACCATTTGGCCTCACTGGCTTCTCTCAATGAACCGGTCCTGCCGGTGGTTCGTCCGGCAGTTCCATTAGCTTCACCTTGTTCCAGATGTCCTTGGCGGTCGGCTCCCAGGGGTCCGTGTCCGAATCCCAGCGGTACATGGTCGAATGGATGTCGCCGTATCCGAAGGCGTCGAGCGTTGCCGAGAGCCGCCGGTGCAGGTCTCCCGGATCGGTCTGGCATTCGCCCTGGTAGAAGAACCGGTTCGGCCGTTCCGGATTCCGGTGACCGGCCCGTTCGAGATCGAAGGCGTGCATGAGCTTGGTGAACTGCGGCTCAAGGGCCGGGTGCGGGATGTCGATGTGACAGCGGACTTTCATGGGGATTTCTCCTGGCTGGGGGAACTTCCGTTCCGGTTAAACATCAGGTTTGGGGTGCAGGGGGAGGCGTGACGGAAGGCGACGGATTCTCTGCCGGAGCCGTGAGCCCAATTTTCTTCCGGAGCAGAGCAATCACTTCCGTCAAAAACTGGACGTATTCGGGACGCTGGAACCGGACGGAGGCTTCCGGATGTCCCATCTGGTTGAGCAGTTCGCCGAATACCGGCGGCGTGATCGTGGCCAGGTTCTCGACGATCGGACGGGGGAGATTTTCGCAGATCGCAGACACGAGCCGCTCTGCCGGAAGTTTCCGGGTGATGGACTGATCCACCGCCTCGATGATCTCGCCGATGACGTTACTCTGGGAGGTGACGGAGGCAGAAGCAGGTGCTGGTATCACCGGTGCACTTGCAGGTTGGAGCGCGGGAGCCGCCTGCCCTCCGAGCGCAGGCGAAAGCGTCGAACTCATTTTCTCCTCGCTGGTGGCGAGCGCTGTGCCCATCATCCGCTTTGCGCTCCCCCGGAACAGTTCGCCGAAATCAGCGAGGAGTGAGTCGGCAAGCGACGGCCTGGGACCGGTTTCCGTGCCGGTCATTCCGGTTGCGGCAGCCTCGTCCTCCTCATCGGCTTCATAAGCCGGTTCGATCTGCGGCGGATACGGATAGACGGGGTTGCTGAAACTCTTGGCAGTTTCGAGCATCTCACGCATCGCGCCCATGCTTTCGCGAATCAGCACGCTCGCGTCGGTCTTTCCGCCGCCATTCTGTTGGGCCATGAGCTGCATGAAACTGGTGGTCTGGGCGCTCATGGCGGTGATCAGCGAGGCGATAATGGGGTCAGGCCCTTGCGGCTTGGGAGCGGGTGGCGGCTCGCGGTTCAGCTTCGACTCAATCAGCCGGAGCATGGTCTCGTACATGAGGCGGGTGCTGTCACTTTCCCGGTTCTGGACGAGCGGCTTCAGCTCGCCGAGGATCTCCGCCTTGAGCCGGGTCACGACGTCCGAAAGATCCACCGGTGCGGGGGCTTCCGGCGGTTCGATGTCTTCCATTTCGACTTCGCCGTAACCGACGACGTTCAGGTCGCCGCGCCTTAAGAATCGCCCCCGGTAGCGCAGTATCCAGGCGAACTTCCCGTCGCCGTACTGCTGGCCAACCGCTTCTTCGAGATCGAACCCGCCATCCGTGAACTGCCACGGTTCGATCTCAAGGGGCGGGAGCGACCGCCAGCCGCGCCCCTTCTCGTGCCGCCGGAGCGAGAGCTTCACCCGCCCGGCAGTGGGACCGCCCAGGGATTCCAGAAGCTGGGCGATCTCCTGCTGCTCCTCGGCTGGAAGCGGGCGGGCGTTCCCGCTGGGTTCGGGCGGCTTTGGCTTCTCGGCGGGCCTTTGAGGTTTCGCCGGAGCATACGGCCTTGGTGGCGTCGGCTCCGGGGCGGCTACGGGCGATTCAGAGGGAATGAGGGGTTCGAAAATATCGTCGTTCATGGCTTGTCTTTCTGCCAGAGGTGGGAGCCCTGGCGGGTGAGGGTTTCGAGAACCTGTGCTTCAGTGACCTTCATGGCGGCGGCGATCCGCTGGACCTCTTCGGCGGACGGCATCACCCGGCCAGTCTCAATCTGAGACAGGAGGGGCCGCCGCAGGCAGGCGTCCATCGCCACGGCCTTCTGCGGAAGGCCGAGCATGATCCGGAGGTGCTTGAGACTCTTGGCGAGTATCATCCGTCACGCTCCCACTGATCTGCACACGCTGAAGCGGGACGAAAAGGGGCCAGTTTGTCTGAACAATCTGTTCGAACATCCGGGAGGTGCAGGAGCGAACCGCTGAGGCGACCATGTGGCGGCCAGCGAGGCAGCCACGATTACACCGCTTAGGTGGCCTGCCTCCCGCCTCGCGAGGTACGCCGCGACGTACGCGAGTTCCCCCCTCGCAGGCGGCCACAAACAATCCAGCGAGGTGGCCTGAGTTTTACGGGCGAGGCCGCCTCGCTCGTGTCCGCGAGGTGGCCAGAGAATTGCCGGTTTTGGGGTCTGTCTGGACAGGTTCATGCTGCGCTCCTTCAGATCTCAGGAGCAGCATGCGAGTGAAATATGATGTCATCTACGAACTTCTATCCGGCATCAGGAAAAGTCCGGGAAAAATATTTCCCTACCCCTTCACTCCGCGCAGATAGCGGCCGGGAAAGCTCTTTTAGATTTTCTTAATCGCCCGGCGCCGCTTGGTCGGCGTGGCTCCCGAGTACCACTCGTCGAGCCGGTCCCGGCACGGTGGGAAAGTTACGCGAAGCGACTCTTCGTCCCAGGACGTCCGGCCCCTGAGCGGCAGGCCGATAAACCGGGCCGTCTTGCGGATCGCCCGTTCGACCATCTGGGTGGTGGCGGTCTTGTCCCACTGGCGCTGGATCATCTGCGCGCTCAGGTTCCTGACCTGGTATTCGGCCAGCCATCGGAAATGCTCTTTGGCCGTTCGTGCGTTCTTTCTCGGGGTCTTCTGGTAACCGGCCTTCTCGTAGCTGGTTTCCAATCGGTCCAGATAGGCTGCCAGTTCAATCTCGAACTGGCCCCGGATCGCCTCCGCTGCCTGCTTACGAGTTGTTCCGGTTAACGCAATACCGGGATGCCCGAAATCGAACTTCGTTCTCACGCTGCTCCGGACGGGTTCCGGTACCGGCGGATAGTGCCAGCGGTCTTTCGGCAGCCCCATTTTCCACTGGGCTAGCGTGAAGAGAGCTGTCTCCCGCGCCCAGTCCGTTTCCAGCCTGTAGCAGTGCATCCACGACACGAACCAGTGCGCGAACTCGGGGTTTCTGATGAGCTTGGGCGTCTCGAAATAGGGCTTCGGCCCGAGCCGGATCCGGCTGATGGCCGGCTCGCCGTTCCACTTGAGATAAAGCGGAAACACATGGTCACGGAGTTCGCTTAAGACCTCCGGCTCGGCTTCGAGCACCGCCGCGAAGTAAAGCCTCCGGGCCTCCCAAAGCGGCGCTTCCGCCGCACCCGGTTTCCAGTAGTCGGCGTTCCCGAAGATGAGGGTGCCGCCAATTGATCTATTGATCATCTAATACTGACTCCGTATCGGTATACGATTCAGTAAAAGACTCCGCTTCCACCGTGCAACCAGCAACACGGGGAAATCTTATCAATGAGCCCCTGCAAATCAACGAACGGAACGCAGTGAATATGATCTCGGCCATTCCCGGCCATGTCTTCTGGCACAACTGGGCGAACCACCATCGAAGTTTCAGCGCTGCTCCAATCGCGATCCGTCACCTGGAAATACCGGCGCAGG
>CAZUMS010000055.1:3809-7012 GCA_964621525.1 uncultured bacterium | reverse complement strand
CGTGGACGGAGAACTGTATTTCGAATGAAACCCGCCTTCCCCGTCCTCGTCACCCTTCTCTTTGCCGCCGGTTGTAACGAGCTGGGGAGTGGTGTCTACCTGCTCGGCAGGTGCGAGCTGCCGTCCGGCGTCTGCACCGAAATCCGGATGAACCACGACATCCAGGGAACCCGGCGGCTGGACCTTCACCACGGGGAAGAGGCCGCCTGCACGCTGGAGAGCGGCGCCTACACGAGGGATGAGCGGTGCAGCGGCACCGATACGGCGAAGGCATCCTGTTCGACCGTCGAGGAGACGGACCTTTACGGACTCGATCTCAACTTCACCCGCGTCCGGATCTATCTCGCGGATTACGATCCGTCCCCGGACTTCGGCGACGAAGCGGACGACTGCGAGGCCGAAGACGGGGAGTTCGAAAAACTCTAGGGCGCGAGCGCTTTTCCTTTTCCCGGCCCCGGCAAAGAACCGGCCCCGTCTCCCGGGGAGACAGGGCCGTTGCAGGACAGAAGGTTTTTGGAATCCGGGTCAGGCCAGCGTGCGTAGCATCTCGTCCACGCTGTTCCCTTTCTCAACCCAGCCCCCGGTGTTGGACCAGTCGCTCTTGCCCTTGCCGGCCCTGAGGAGCGTGGGCTCGTCGTCCACCAGAGAGACGACCGTCGAGGCCTCGGCCCCGAGCGGTCCCATGTCCAGAATCAGGTCCACATCGGCGCCGTACTGCTTCTCGATGTCGTCGGGACTGGTCAGCATCGGGCGCTTGCCGTCGGTGTAGAGCTCCGAGCGGTCGTCGGCCGAGGTCGAAACGATGGGCGAGCCGAGCTGATCCACGAGCTCGCGCGTCGCCCGGCAGTCGGGCACGCGAATGCCGACGGTCTTCTGCTTCGAGATCAGTACGCGCGGCACCTGGCGGGACGCTTCCAGAATGAACGTGTAGGGGCCCGGCAGGTAGTGCTTGAGCAGCCGGTAGGTGGGCTTGCTCACGACGGCGAATTCGGAAAGGTGCGAGAGATCGGCGCAGACGAAGGAGAGGGGCTTGCCGGCCTTGAGCCTCTTGATGCGGGCGATCTTCTCGATCGCCTTTTTCGACCGGACGTCGCAGCCGAGACCGTACACGGTATCGGTCGGATAGATGATGACGCCGTCGTTCCGGAGCACCTCGACGGCACGGTCGATGAACCTGCGCTGCGGGTTCACCGGATGAAGTTCGAGTCGTACAGCTGGCATAGGGTCGGTACCTCCACGTTCAGGGGTGGCTGGTGAGCACGCGCTCCGGAGACGCGAACACCGCGCCTCCGGGACCGTGAGAAATCCGTGTATCGAAGCTCCCGGGTAAAATCCGGAGGATGCTGCCTCGGAGGCCGCAGGGCCTCGAGGCGCCGAAGTTCAAGGGCCGTTGAGCAGACCGTTTCACGAGGCTTGGGTGACTTCCCCGGTGGTTGAGAACCTGCGTCGAACCTTCTACAAAAACGGTATCAAAGACTGGCTTTGCCACGCAAGTTAAAAATCATGCAACTGCCTAACATCGTGCGGGATGATGGACAGCCTCCGGTATCCAGGGGTGTGCGGCCGGGGAGCCGCAACCTTCTGATTTCTTTCGTATTGATCTGGTACGGTGCCGCTTTCTCCCTGTCTTCCCCGGTTCTCGCGCAGGTGCCGCAGTCCCCGTCCGAGCAGCGGGACCAGTCGCTTCGCGAGGCGATCCAGATGCTGGAAAGCATCGGCGACGCCAGTACCGAGGACAAACGCGAAGCCCAGCAGCGGCGTGTGGACGAGGCCATCGGGCGGTTTCAGGACGCAGGAAGGGACGGCATTCCCATACTGCGCGAATCGCTGGAACGCGGGCACACGAACCCGGCCTTTCTCATCGTGGCGGCGTCGCTGCTCATTCTCGCCGAAGGTCCCTCGGCGGTGGACACGACGGTGAGGGCTCTCGGCTCGATCCACCCGAAACTGTACCCGGAACTGTACTACCGGTGGCTGCACGTAGCGCTTCGCAGCCAGCCGAAAGATCCCTCGCGGATCATCGACCGTGCCCTCGATGTGCCGCCCATGAGCATTCGGCTCAGCGAATTCGAGAACGAGGTCTTCAGCCCTTCTCTGATCGGGTACGCGCTGGCGGCCGGCGGTCCTTCGGTCACCAGACGGCTTTTCGAACTGGTGGGCCAGGGGAGAAAGCTGCCCGAAGAGAAATGGAAGAACCTGATGACGGCGCTTTCCCACCTGCCGTCGCCGGAGGCGGCACGGGCTATCGAGAAGGTACTGCCGTCGCTTGATGGTGAATACAAACGCGCCGCCGTCTGGACGCTTGGCAAGATGGACGATGAAAAATCTGTTCACCTGCTGATCAGGCTCTACGGCACGGAAAAGGACATTGTCGTCCGGCGCGAGATCATTTTCGCCCTTGGCGAAATGTGTCACGCAGCATCGTTCCCGTTGCTGGAGCGCGCGCTCAAGGATCCTAGCGAGGCGGTCCGCAGCTATGCGGTCTCTTCAATCGTCGCCGTCCGGATGCCGGAGTCCGGACCGCTCCTCGCCCGGGAGTTCCTGTCCGAGAAGTCGTCGATCGTCCGGCCGGACTTTGTGACCGGGCTGCTCGAACTCCGTCCACCCGGATACCGCGAATTGATCGACGCTGGTAAACGCAAGTGGCCTTCGTTCGGTCCCTATATCGACGAGCGGCTGAAGCATCATGTCGCGGGACCACCGGCCGGTCCGCCGCTGCTCATGCCGGAACTGGCGGGACAGGTTCTGGATCCGGCGAACTGGAAGCAGCTGCTGGTCGAGCTGGAGGATTCCCGGGGATTGTCCCTCCCGTTGAACCGGAAGACAGTCGTCCTGAGCGCATCCGAAGCGGATGCAAATTACCTGAAATCCCTGCTTCCGGACATGGCGGGGATTCTGGCGCTGGACCACTACAAGGCGTACGAGACGTATCAGGAAGTGTACCGTCTGATCCGGCGCAAGTGGCGCAAGGACCCCCGTCCTATGTTCAGCCTTCCGCCCCAGTGGTACGGCATGAACACCAGATGAAAATTCCTTGAGAACCTCCTTTGGGTGGATGCCCGGTTGTCGCCCGGCCGGGAGACCGTTAATCTCCGCCCCGTGGAAGCTGTCCAACAGGTCACGGTTCTGGCCGCCTTCGCCGCCGGAATCGTGAGTTTTCTCTCTCCCTGCGTTCTGCCCATCGTTCCGGGCTACCTCTCGTT
>CAZUMS010000055.1:0-3709 GCA_964621525.1 uncultured bacterium | reverse complement strand
TCGTGAGTTTTCTCTCTCCCTGCGTTCTGCCCATCGTTCCGGGCTACCTCTCGTTCATTTCCGGTGTTTCGATGGAGGACCTGCGTGGTGCGGGGGGGCACGAACACGCGCTCGAAGAGGGGGCTGGCCGCCGGGTGGCGCTCGCCTCGATCTTCTTTGTTCTCGGTTTCTCAACAGTCTTCGTTCTGCTTGGGGCCACCGCCAGCGCCGTCGGTTCCGCCCTGTTCGAAAACCAGTCATGGCTCGGCCGGGTGGGCGGCGTCGTGGTTATCGTTTTCGCTCTGCACACCCTGGGGCTGATCCGCATCCCTTTCCTCTACCGGGAGGCCCGGTTCCATACGACCCATCAGCCGGCCAAGATCGCAGGGGCTTATGTGATCGGTCTCGCCTTCGCCTTTGGGTGGACGCCCTGTATCGGCCCGGTGCTGGCGGCGATCCTGGTGCTGGCAGAGCGGCAGGAGACCCTCGGCCAGGGAGTCATGCTGCTGGTGATCTACTCGCTGGGCCTGGGCATTCCGTTCCTGATGTCAGGGTTCCTGATCCGGCCTGCGTTGCGAGCCATGAACCGGGCCAAGGCTCACATGAGGAAGATCGAGATCGCGTCGGGTTGCATCCTTTTGCTGGTTGGTGTGCTACTGTTGACCGACAATCTGACCGTGATCGCGGGTTACCTGTCATTCCTTAACCGTTTGCAACTGTAGTCCGACGCGGCAGGGCCTTCCGGCAAGGATGGCTTACTGGAGGTACGATTTTACCCATGGCTCTTTCTAAACCGGTCCGGGGCCTTCTCATGGCCACCGGCATTTTCTTTGTCGGCGCCTGCAACCGTCAGGACAGCAAATCTGTGGCGGATTCCGCTTCCGGCGCTTCCGTGAAAACGGCATCTGCGAAGGCGGATGACCGGCCGGCAATTCCGGTCGGCAGTGGCGGCTTCTTCGACCTCTTGAAGCCGTCTGAAGCCAAGGCCCAGGAAGGCGGCGAATCCTGGACAGCCGATGCACCGGTTACGCTGGATCCGAAAGTCATCCAGAAAATTTCAACATCCATCGAGGACCGGATCGGCCGGCCGGGGATCACTGTTCAGGTCCAGAATTTCCGCAAGTCGTCCATCAAGGGACTTCTCATCGGTGATGCCGTCCTGAACGCCCAGGGCAAGACAGTTACGCAGGTCATGTATTCGTCCATCGACGGCCGCTGGGTAACCTTGAGCAGCCTCTACAAGCTGGGCAAGGTGACGGCCGGGGATTTTCCCGGCTTCAAGATCGTCGAGTTCAATGCCCTCGGCCTGGCCGAAGACGACGAGGACCGGACCCAGAAGATCATGGTGTCGGATGATGGCCAGTTTGTGACGTTTGCCGAGTGGACGGACACCGATTCCGACCCCCGTGCCGAGCGGATGAAGCTCGTCTCTCTTGATGGCATCGCTCGCCAGGGAGCGAAGAACGGCAAGGTGACGATCGTGGAGTTCTCGGACTTTCAGTGCCCCTTCTGCGACCGGGCTGCCAAGACGATGCGGAAGGAAGTCTACCCCGCCTACAAGGACAAGGTGACGTTCTACTTCAAGCACCTGCCGCTGCCGTTCCACAAATGGGCGGACGATGCAGCCATCGCGGCGCTTTGCGTGAAACGTGACGGTTCGGACGATGACTTCTGGAAGCTTTATGACTTCTACTTCGAGAACCAGAAGGTGCTGGACGAAGGCAACATCAAGGACCAGACCTACCGGACGGTGGCGAAACTCGGCGTGAACCAGTCGAAGTTCAAGAGCTGCTTTGAGAACCGCGAAACCCAGAAGGAACTGGAACGCGACATGGCCGAGGCTGCGGCTCTCGACATCAGCGGCACGCCGGGCTTCCTCGTGAACGGCAAGAAGATGTCCGGCGCACAGCCGTTTGCGGCCTTCAAGTCGGAAATCGACGCGATTCTGGCATCGAAGTAAGGCGGACGCGGATCCTCTGCCACGTGACGCCCTTTCCGGGTCCAGCCCGGAAGGGGCTTTAACCCGTGCAGTTCATGCTGCGTTCGAGGAGCTTCACCATGGGTCGAAAACTTTTAATAACCATACAAGCGATAATCGGCGGTTTCTATTTGTCTGGTTGCGACGATTTCAAGTCTGGCATAGTGACTTGCGACCTTCGTTCGCTGGAAAATATGTGCCAGCAGGTTTCGTATTTGCTACCGGGGGAGGATGCGAAATCGGCATTAGAGACCGAATGCGAGGAAGAGTTAGGCGGAATATCCTCCGATGAAGAGTGCAGTCTTGTGGATTCTGTGGGAAGCTGTGTAGCGGTCGACCCGGAAGTTCTTCTGGGAGATCCGGAAAATGGAGACGATACCTACATCGTTTATTACGATGGTTTCGAGGACCCGGAAGAGCACTGTGAAGATCATGGCGGCAGGTTCAGCCCTCCCGAGTGAACAGGTGCTTTTTACCTCTTTACGAATACGCAAAATAATTCTATTCGGGAGCCATGAACCGCCGCGCCCAGTTCCGGCTGATTCTCGCCGGTATCGTCGCTTTCAGTATTGGACTCATCGTTCTGGCGGGCGAGCTGATCGCCCGGCGGATGCCGCTCCGGCTCGAGCGGGCGGCCTGGAGCCGGGCCTCGGGCAAGGTCCGGATTCCCGGGGACCGGTATTTCTACACGGGTCCCGGCTACCGCAACTGGGTTGAATACAACAGTCTCGGGCTTCGAGGGCCGGAAACCACAGTCGAAAAGCCCGAAGGAACCCTCCGTATCGCTTTTATCGGCGACAGCTTCACGGAAGCGGCCGAAGTCCCCTACGAGCAGACCTGGAACCACCTTCTGGCCGTCAAACTGACGGAGCAGCTGGGGCGGCCGGTCGAGGGGCTGAACTTCGGCATCAAGGGTTACTCGGCCGTACAGTCGCTGGCCCGGTATACCGAAGCGGTCCGGCCCTTCCGTCCGGATCTGGCCGTTTATACTGTTTGCGGCAATGACTGGCGGGAGAACCTCTCGGACATGTCCCGGCGTGTTTACCGCATCGAAGACGGCAAGCTGAAGCTGACCGCCCTGCCGCCGCTGTCAGGAACGGAGCGGTTGGGGCTGTGGCTGTCGAACAATTTTTATCTCTACCGCATGGTCAAGGCCCTGCCGAGGATCGCCGCCTGGAAGGAACGGGGCAAAAGCTCGCCCGTGCGGGTGTTGGGTCCCATGAGCCGCGAACAGGCGGAGCAGGCGTTCAACTGGCTGCTGGAAGGTGTCGATCAGAGTCTGCGCCGGGGCGATGAGCCCGATTCGGTCCGGGAGCAGGATGCGATGGCGGCGGCCGTTGCTGCCCTGGTCAGGGAGACCGGCCGGGATGGAACCCGGCTCGCGGTAATCCTGACCGATACGCTTCAGGAGTGGCAGCGGCAGCAGTATCAGAGACTGTCGGAACGGCTCGGCTTTTCCCTGTTCGACCTGCACGACCCTGCTTTCGCCGATCTGATGAAGGGCAAGACCTGGCATTTTGATATTGATGGTCATTGGTCCCCGGACGGAAACCGGCGCGTGGCTGAGGAGTTGCTCCCCGGGTTCAGTGGACTATTCCAAAGATAACCTGCTAGCTAAGGTGCGGACTTGGGTATTCCGGTTTTTCATGAATAGTCAGCCATCAGCAAACCCGTTTCTCCGGCCCTTCAAGGCGATCAACAGCCTGCTTATCAAGCTGGGTCATCTGATCGGCCGGGTGGTGAACCCGGTGG
>CAZUMS010000054.1:0-7014 GCA_964621525.1 uncultured bacterium | reverse complement strand
AAATCCGGTCCGGCGCAACGCCCCGCTCCACGAGCCGCTCGCGCATCGCCGCCGCCGGCACCGTCCAGAACGCCGCCGTCTTCAGCAGCGAGGACAGCCCCGAGGCTTCCCCCAGTGTCCGGGAGAATTCGCCGGGAAGGCGCGGGGCGCAGCCCGTCTCCAGCGCCCAGAAGTAGCAGAAGGGGCCCGGAGTCCGGGTGCAGATTTCCGACGAATGGGGCCGGTAGAGCGACGCCGATGGACAGGTGAAACTGAAGTCGTGCGGGTGGATGATGAGAGACGAACAGGCTGCAAGGTGCCGGGCGAGGGTCGCGCTCACCGGCAGATGCAGGTGCACCGCCTGGATTCCGGCAAGTGCCTTCTCAAGTTCCCGCGCGGGAACGTCCGTGACAGCTTCGGGGAGCCCGGAGGCGTCCCCCAGTTCCACATGGACCGAAACCCGGTGCCCGGCGGCGATGAGCCCGCGGGCGAGCCCGCGTACGTAGGCCGCCTGGCCGGAATCTGTGAGCAGGGAACGGGTGACGAGAAGGATGTTCACGGTCAGCGGTTACGCGGCGGCCTGTCCGGCCGGAAGCGTGACGCTGAACCGTGACCCTGAGCCGGGGTTCGAATCAACAGCGATCTGGCCGCCGAGCGACCGGACGATCTCGTGGGCGATATAGAGTCCGAGGCCGGGCCGGTGCTCGCCGCGGCGGGTGGTGAAGAACGGCTGGAAGATCTTCTCCCGGATGGCCGGGTCGATGCCGATGCCGTGATCCTCGACCACGACGCTGACTCCGTTGCCGGAGGGCTGCAGCGACACGGTGATCGAGGGTTCGTGTCCGGCTTTCTTCTCGGCGTCGATGGCGTTGTCGAGGAGATTGAGGAACACGCGGCGAAGCCGGGCGTAGTGGGCCCTGACTTTCAGGGGCTGAACGGCACCGTCCTGCCGGAGCTCCAGATTCAGGTTCGCGTGCGGACCGGTGCGGATCTCGTTGATTACCTCGCGGAGCAGCAGGGAAAGGTCGACATGGTCGGGCGACTTCTGGATCTCCTCCGAGAGGGAGCGGACCTCCCGGATGAGCGTCCGGGCCCGGTCGATCTCGCCCCTCACGGCAATAACGGTCATGCGAAGCTCGTCCTCGGGGACCGAACCGAGCCCGTTCTGGTGTACGTGAACGATGTCGTCGTCCAGGGTTTCCAGCAGGCTGCGGGCGCTCGCGAGCGGGTTGTTGATCTCGTGGGCGATGCCGTTCACGAACTCGCTCACGGCGGCGAGCCCTTCGGCGCGGGTAAGGGCCGCCTGGGATGCCCTGAGCTCGGCGAGGGTGGCTTCGAGCTCGACCTTCGCCTCCGCAAGCTGTTCTGATCGGTACTCGAGGGCGAGATTTGCCGCGATTTCCTCGCGCTTGGTCCGGTAGAAGACGGAGTTGCCGATCACGCCGACCGCGACAGTGACGGCCGCCTGTGTGAGGTAGGGGACCGAGAATGTCGGCGGCGGGAAGCCGAACGCCCAGCCGGCGATGGCAAACCCCGCGTAGGTCGTCAGCAGATAGATGCTGCCTTCCCACTTCCCGATGGGCAGGAGGTAGAAAACGACGAACGTCGTGGCCGTATAGGCGAACACCCGGTCCGGGGCGGCCTGCGTCCCCTGAATGTGAAAGATCATGTCCACGCCGGCGATGAAGACGACGACGCCGAGCGTCACGTAGATCCGGGCGAGGTGCCACCAGCGCTCGACAAACGACACGGCAAGCAGCGCGAAGATGGCCGCGAACTGGAATATCCGGATGGAGGTCGTTTCCTGAAACGTGCCGGGATACAGCAGGTAGTCGTACCCCATGAGAAGGAGGCCGAAGCCGATTCCGATGATACCGACCAGGCGTCCGCGCCGGACCCACTGTTCGTTCAGGAACCGTTCGAAAATGTCGTCAGATACAGGCGTCATTCGGGCGCCATTATCCCGTGCCCCCGCTGGCATTCCAAGGGGAAAGGGGAGGGGAGTGGCTCATATTGAAGCTGGGGTCCCGGAAGTGCCGGTTGCGGCCGCAGGGCGGTGCCTGAACCTACTTCACCCGGCTGGCGGCCCCGGCGATGATTTCCTCCAGGCGTGGCAGGTTCCGCCCGTCGATCGTGACATTGAGGTTCTCGATCAGGCCATTGTGGACGCCGTAGATCCAGCCGTGGACGGACACGTCCTGTCCCCGCTGCCAGGCATCCTGGAGGATCGTCGTCCGGGAGACATTGCGGACCTGTTCGACGACATTCAGCTTGCAGAGGGTGTCGAGCTTCTTTTTCTGGTCGGAGATGAGGTCGAGGGCACTGCCGTGCACGCGGATCACGTCCTGGATATTCCGGAGCCAGTTGTCGATGAGGCCCATCTTGGCGTTCTGCAGTGCGCAGGTGACGCCGCCGCAGCCGTAGTGGCCGCAGACGATGATGTCCTTCACCTTCAGGACTTCGACCGCATACTGGACCACGGACAGGCAGTTCAGGTCCGAATGGTTGACGATGTTGGCGACGTTACGGTGGACGAACACCTCGCCCGGCATGAGACCGATGATCTGGTTCGCGGGAACCCGGCTGTCGGAGCAGCCGATCCAGAGGTAAGAGGGGCTCTGCTGGTCCGAGAGGCGCTTGAAGAAGCCGGGCTGCTCCGCCTCCATCCGCCGCGCCCATTCCTTGTTGTAGTCGAGCAGTTTTTCCATCGGGCCCATCTTTACTAGAGGCCTGCCGAAACCTCAACGCAGGGATGCCCTGTGTCATAGGCCCCTGCCCGGTTTTTGGGTAAGCTCCGGACCTGAGTAAAGGAGCCCACATGCCGACACCCCAGCCCGCGATTCTGCCCGAACCCCGTTCGCAGGCCCTGTTTCTGGTCCTGAAAATCGTGAACCCGGCCGTCAACGCCGCCGGGGTAGCGCGTGCGGCCGCGGGACTTGAGAAACTGGCGGCCTCCGTCCGCAAGCTGGACAAGGGGAAATCGAAGCTGGTGGCCAGTGTGGGGTTTGGTCCCGAACTGTGGGACCGGCTCTCGCCGGGCAAAAAGCCCCGGAAGCTCGGGCCGTTCATTCCTGAACGGGGTCCGGTCTACTCGGCGGAGAATACAGGGGGCGACCTCCTGTTCCACATCCTGTCCGACCGGCACGATCTCAACCTCGAACTGGCCATGAGGCTGCGCGACGTGCTCGGGGACCGCGTCACGGTGATGGACGAGGTTCACGGCTTCCGGTACCTGGACGGGCGCGATCTCACGGGGTTCATCGACGGCACGGAAAATCCCAAGGGAAAGGCGCGCGGCCCGGCGGCGCTCATCGGCAGGGAAGACCCGGAGTTCGCCGGCGGCAGCTACGTGTTCACGCAGCGTTACGTCCACAACCTCGCCAAGTGGAAAAAGCTTTCCCCGGCGGACCAGGAACGGGCCATTGGCCGCACCCGGAAAAACAGTACGCAACTTTCAGCCGCCCGCAAGGACCCGCAGGCCCACATCAGCCGGGTCGTGATCGAGGAGAACGGCGCCGAATTGCAGATCCTCCGGCACAGCTTTCCCTACGGGACGACGAGCGAAGCAGGGCTTTTCTTTATTGCCTACACCCGCGACCTCGACATTCCGTTCAAGATGCTCCGCCGGATGCTCGGTGTGGGCGGCGACCGGCGGCACGACCTTCTCATGGAAATCGTGAAACCGGTGTCGGGCGCGACGTTCTTCGTCCCGTCGGCGCAGCTTCTCAAGAGGTTCGCCTGAGTCATGGCCTCCGGTCTGCTCTGGTGGCTTCCGTTCGGGAAGGTTCCCGAAATTCAAGCTGCTCCTCTGTTGGAAGCGCTGCGCGGGCGTGTCCCGCCGCAGATCCTGGATGTGCGCACGGCGGCTGAATGGAAATCCAGCCGGATCGAAGGCTCGGTGAACGTGCCCGTGACGGAGCTGAAATCCCGGCTGGATACTCTCGGCCTAGACCCGGATCGACCCGTCGTGGCGATCTGCCGGTCCGCCCACCGGAGCATTCCGGCCGTAAGGCTGCTCCGGGAGCGGGGCTTCCGGGATGCCCGGCAGCTTGCCGGCGGCATGAAAGCCTGGTGGGCGGCGGACCTCCCGGTCGAAAAGGGCTGACCCCTCTGGGACCGGCGGAAGTTTACTGGAAATCCTCTCCGCGTGGCCTCGGAGCCGCGGGCAGGCGGTCTTTCAGGATCCTGTACAGGCACCAGTCCGCCGAGCAGTCCACGGATTCTGTATAGGGGGCGATGCGTGCGGCGATTGAGGCGGCTTCCTCGATCTTCGTACGGGGACCTTCGGGGTCCGCCTTCTGGAACAGCACCCAGTCCGAATTCCTGAGGTCCGAATCGTGGAACTTCCGCGTCCACCCGAGCGTGTCCGGTCCGGCGGGCTGGCGCCCGGGCTTCCAGCGTACGGGCATGTTGGCGAACTGGCCGCCCCAGAACAGGGAAAGGGTCCCGCCGTCCAGCGCCGTGTAATACATCGGGGCGAACACCGTGATCGGAAGTTCCTGCGTGATGCCGGGCGTTTCGTGCCGGTAGGAAAGCACGGAGACGACGCCGTCCGGCCGGTGCCGTTCCAGCAGGCCGAGCATCGGGCGGATATCCCGATCCGAGGCATGGACCTGCCAGCCGGTATGGGCGAGCAGAAGAAACGCCGCTCCGGCGAAGGCGGCCTTCTGGATGCCGGAGGCCAGATAACGTGCGGGAATCGCGCACAGGGCGACGCCCGTGAGCAGTGCGAAGTAGCGAGTATCGATAAACGCGATATCCGCGGGCCGGCGGATGCCCGCAGGGATCACAAGCCCGATGAGCGCCAGATACATGAGCCAGCGGAATGCCGCCGGGGCCGTGCCGCCTGCATCGTCTTCGCTTCCACGGAGCTTCCACAGGAGGAACGCCGCCACGGCGGCGACAGGCAGCGCGAACAGGAAACCCTCCAGCCGCCAGGGTCCGAGGACTGTCCAGAGAACGGCATGGGCTTTCGCGACCGGACCGCCCCAGTCGAACCCGAACACCTCATCGATGACCGTCAGTCCCTTGCCGTGCGCATAAGCCAGGCCTGCCGGAGCCAGCGGTTTCGACATGCCGGTGTCGGCGAACAGCCCCCAGATTGCATGCGTCAGCGCGGCCGCCCCGGTAGCGGCGGCGGCGGTCTTCAGGAGTTCGCGGGAGCGCGCAGCCGCAGCGTAAGCGAAGCAGAACAGGACGAAGAATCCCGCTGTCGGCAGGTGAGCCGAGATCAGCAGCACGGCGCACAGGGCCGTGCCGTAGCAGCTCCTCCGGTCTCCGGGGTCACGGCCGGATTTCACGAGGAAGGCGAGCCCGTGAAGGACCAGAGCCATGGCCATCAGCATCGTCAGGAAGCCGAGGAACAGCACCGGGTTCCAGACGAACACCGCGCCGGAGAGGCCCGCCCAGTTCCGCGGCGATCCGCCGATGGCGTCCGCGAGCCGCGCCGCCCCCCACTGGAGCAGCAGGGCGTAGAGGGCGAGGTAGATCTTGAAGGCGCCGATGACTCCCGCAACGGGCGCGAGGGCAGCCATGAACTTGTACGAAACGAAGTAGGGCTGGTACGACGGAACGATCTCGTACAGGTCCCGGAACGGAAGGGACGGGTTGTGGTAGTCCGCCAGAATCCGGACGTAGGCGAGATGCATCGGCGCGTCGAGGCTGGGGAGCGTCGGCGAGAGGGCGAGGATCGCCAGATTCACGGCCGCCAGTACCGTAAAGACGATCCAGTAGAGGCGGTGCTGACCGTTACTCATCGCGGTGACCGCTCTCTCCGGGTTGAGGGGCGCTGCTCTCCGGGTCCGCATCCCCCTCCAGAGACTTCAGGAGCTTCTCCCGGTCGATCCGGTACAGGCACCAGTCGCCCCGGCACTCGGTTTTTCTTGCAAATTTGGGGATCCGCTGTTCCGCGTAAAAGGCGTAGGTCCGGTGACGGGGCGGCCCGCCCATTTCCGGTTTCTGGACGAGCAGCCAGTCCGATTCCACGAGTTCCGTGTCCCTGTAGATACGCTCCATGAAATCGGCACTGGGAGGCGGCTGTTTCTCCGGCTTCCAGAAAACCGGCATGTTGGCATACTTCCCGCCCCAGAACTGGGCCACCTTACCGTCGTTGAAAACCGCGTGGTACATCGGAAGGTAGTGGGTCACCCGCATCTCCTGCGCGATGCCGGTACCGGTGTCCCGGAAGGCATAGACGGAGACGAGACCCTTCGGTTTGCGCTTTTCAAGCAGTTCGAGCAGCGGCCGGGCGTCGTCCATGAAGGCATGGACCCGGTAGCCCGCGTGGAGCACCAGAAGCAGCACGGCCACGGCGACGGTCAGTTTTGCCATCTGGCTTCGGAACAGTTCCGGCGGGATGGAGCATACGGCCAGAACCGACAGCAGCACGAGGTGCCGGGTGTCAAAGTAGAAGATCTCGTTGGGCCGCTGGATCGCCATGGGCAGCAGCAGCGCCGCGATCGCCAGCAGACCCAGGTAGCGGATGAAGGCTGGCAGGAGTGTGGAGCCTGAACCCTCCGGCTTGCGGTGCAGAAAAACCACCGATGCTGCGCCTGCAACCACGGCAGCCGAAAAAAGGAGCCCTGCCATCCGCCAGGGGCCCAGCAGGGTCCACATCACCACGTTGAGTTTCATGGTCAGGGGATTCCAGACGAGCCCGAACCGTTCCGAGATGACATTGAGGCCAGCACCATCCTGCCAGGCAGCGGAGAAGGGTTCCTTGAACCCTCCGGCCCCGGTATCCCCCGTCAGTGTCCAGAAGACCTGCGTGACCAGGACCGCCCCGAAGGCGGGCACGAGCGTTTTCCAGAAAGCGCGTTCGTTCCGCGCAAGTCCGTAGAGAAGCACAAACAGGACGAAGAACCCGGCTGCCGCGATATGCACCGACGTGATCAGGACGGCGCAGACGGCGAGGCCGGCACGGCTTTTCCGGCATGCGGGGGCGCGGGCGGTTTCCAGCAGAAACGCGAGGCCGTGGACCGTCGCCGCGAGGGCCAGCAGCATCGTCAGGAACCCCATCATCTGGACCGGGTTCCA
>CAZUMS010000053.1:0-7580 GCA_964621525.1 uncultured bacterium | reverse complement strand
TTGCAAGGAACATTCAAAATGGTTTGGGCGGCCCCTCCGCCGGAATCGCGAGCGGAATCAGGGAGTTGGACGGGGTAGTGCCGGAAAACGGCACATTAAAAAACGGGTTCTTTACATGTTAAATGATGGGCATTCGCCTCCCTCACCCCTTCCCGTGAATCGGGAAGGGGGTGCGGGGGGATGGGTATTTAAAGAGGGCGATGTTTGCTGACAGGCAGAAGGCGGCCCTGAGTCATCGAAAGGCCGGGTGAGGGGGGGCAGGATGAGCGAGGAATCGTTTCCCCTCACTGGCCGGCCGGCTGTTGCTGCTGATTGGCCTTCTGCTGCTCCATCCACTGGCGGAGCTGTTCTTCGGTGACGGTGCCGATGGTTTCGCGGGCGGCGGCCTCTTCCTGTTCGAGGGGGCTGAGGTGCTGCTCGCGGAGGGCTTTCATGCGGGCGTCTTTCTCCTCGCGGGAGAGTGACGCCGTCGCGGGGTCGGCGAGGAACGCCTGCCGGGCGGTGTCGTAGCTGCGGAGCCGGCCGCGCCGGGCGGCCATCTCGGTATCGAGCGCCTCGAGCCGGACGGCGGCCTCTTCGCCGAAGTGCTGGACCCGGAGCTCGTGCATCTTCGCCGCTTTCTGTTCCTCGGACATGGCCTCCATCTCGGCGGCCAGCGCCTTCTGGTCCTCGATGAACTTCTGGCGCGGGTCCTTGAAGATCAGCGAGTCGCGAAGCTCCGGCGGGAGCCCGGCGGCGAGCTCCTCGATCCGCTGTTTCTTCGTCTTCTCGTCCAGCGACTCGTCGGCCTGGATGTCCCGGACCTCCAGCGCATAGTCCACGCTCTTTTCCTCGTCCCGGAAGAAGATATCGGCAAGCTCCTGCCCGAAGATCTCCCGGCGGAGACGGCGGGTTTTCTCGATCTGGTCGCGGGTATCCTCGCTGCCCGAGAAGAAACCGGGCTGCTGCATCCGCTCCACGTAGTCGAGATACTTGAGGAACACCTCCCGGATCCGCTTCGCCTCGGCTTCCGAATAGTTCTTCTCGAGCCACCGGTTGAAGTTTTCCATGAGTGCGCTCCGGGGCGCCTGGTGGTACTCGAAGATGAACCGGTTGAAGACGTCGAGGAATTCGGGGCCGAGCAGCTCGCGGTCGTTCACCTTCTCGAACTCGGCGCGACGGATTTCCGCCGCCGGGTCCACGCCTTCCGAGAAGTTGAGGGATGTGGGGATTTCCCCCTGCGCGCTGTCCGCACCGGCCGCCGGAGCCCGGCCGGGGCCGGGGTCGTGCATCAGCTGGTAGAGCCCCAAGCAGAGCAGGAGCACGATGGCGGCCCCAAGGGCGATAAGCAGTTTGCGGTGCATGGTGTCTCCGTCCTCAGTCGAGCGGCTGAACGCCGCCGCCGCGGGCGATCATGACGGCAGAGGCGGGCGGGGGCGTTCCGGGCGTTTCGGCGATGAACAACTCTCCGTCATGTAGGGTTTCATCGTCAAGGCCTGTTACAAACCGGCCGTCAATGTACAGTTCGAGCCAGCGCCCCGACCGGACCGCCGAGATTTCGAGCGTGCCGCCGGGAGTTTCCTTCCAGCGGGGCGTGCGCCCCGAGCCGAGGACGGCGGTTTTCCGCCCGCCGTCCGTCAGCGTGAGTTTCCAGCCGTTTCTGTCCAGGGAGAATCCGTAGCCGGACTTGAGCTCCGGCGCGTTCTTTCGCGGCTTCGTCGCCCGGCCGTTCAGGACGAGCGACACCGGTCCCCCGTGGACGGTGACGGCGGCGGTCCAGGCCGATTCGTTTTCGGGCAGCGAAGCGAGGCGGAGAAACCCCTGGGGCGGGGCGTCCGTACCGGGGAGATCCGGCAGCGGGCCTGTGGTTTCCAGACGCCCGATGCGGGGCACGGCGTAAAGTCGCGGTGGCCGGGTCCCGGGGGAACGGGCCGTGGCGAGGTCGCCGGACCTGGGCTGGCGTCCCTCGCCGGTCCGCCAGGCGACGTCGAGGCGTGCGCAGCCGGTTTCCGGGGCTTCGGCGGCGACCACGAACCGGCCGAGTACCGTACCTTCGGGGGAGGTCCACCACAGGCGCGAGCCCGTGCGCAGTTCCTCCGCCGTACCGCCGGGAAGGCACGGTGCGGCCCCGTCCAGGCCGACCGTTTCCATGAACGGGACGAGCACGGCGATGTCCTCTTTGAGGCTCGCCGCGAGCGAGGCCGGTTTCGACGACCGGGCTTCGGCGGCGCCGGGGAGCCAGACGTTCCTTTTGCAGTCGAAGATCCGGACCCGTCCGCCCGGTTTCGCCTTTTTCCCCGGCGGCGCGGGCGGCAGGGTTTCGACGGCGAGGATGAAATCGGGACTGCGTTCTGCCGGGCAGGCGGGGGCCGAGGGGCGGAACCCTTCGAGGCCGTTGAGGACGTCGTACTTTCCGCTGCGTTCCAGGGATGCCGCGAGGTCTTCCACGAGGGCTGACGCTCCGGGTGCGGCCGGCACGGGAGCGACCCAGAGCCGGGCGTGCGCCGCCGGTACGCGGATGAGGAGCGCCAGCAGGAGCAGCCGGAGTTTCATTTGCGGGAATTGGGCGGCACGGAAAGTTTCGTGCGCTCGATGTACTGGGAGCCGCTGCCCGTCTCGAGGTCCGCCGTCCAGTGCATGGTGCGGTCCCGGCCCGCCCGCTTGGCCGCGTAGAGGGCCACGTCCGCCCGGCGGATCGTCTCGGACATCTTTTTCCCGTCGGACGGGCAGCAGGCGATCCCGGCGGAAAGTTTTACCGGGAACTCCCCGCCAGGGACCGGTACGGGCAGTTTCGCCGCCAGCGAGCGGACCCGGTCGGCGTAGCGGACGGCGCCCTCCCGGGTGGCTCCTTTCAGGCGGACGATGAACTCGTCGCCGCCGAGCCGCGCGCAGACGTCGCCCTCCCGGGCGGCGGCGCGGATCGCCTCGGCGGCGTGCCGGATCATCTCCGTGCCTTTCTCGTGGCCATGGGTGTCGTTCAGCTCCTTGAGCCGGTCGGCGTCGAACAGGACGATCGCGTAGGGCCGGTCGGCGCGGCCGTCGGAGAGGGAGGCGAAGAACCGGAACGTATAGAGGCCCGTCACGTCGTCGCGGACGGTCTCGCGCAGGAGCTGCTCGTTCAGGGACCGGGTGATGTTCTCGAAGGAACCGGCGAGGTAGCTGCAGATCCAGAGAAACGCGGCCGGCCAGATGACCGCCGTGAGCGTCCGCTCGCCGGAGGGATCGGCGATCAGGGCCGCCGCGACGAGGAGTCCCGTGGAGGCAGCGGCCTTGGCGACGGCGGCGGTGCGGGACTGAGTGGGTGCCGCATTCAGGATGGCGATGAAATAGAGGAAGACGAAGGGGCTCTTGTCCCCGCCCGTGAGCGCCACGGCTGAAGTGATCCAGAGCAGGTCCAGCCAGCTCTCGGCGGCGAGTTTCGTGCGGGCGGAGAAGATCCGCTCCGGCAGGAGGTAATGGAACAGCACGGTCTGAAGCGCGACGAACGCCGGCAAAAGCCGCTCGGGCGTCAGCCAGGGGGCGAGGGCAGGGTAGGCCGCCGGGACCTTGAATACCTCGGCCGCTCCGCTGAACTCGTAGACGAGCGCTTCTTTGGGCCCGATCAGGTCGTAGAGGAGCAGGAGCGCGGCCGACAGGAAATGGAGGCTCCGGGAAACCCTCGAGTAGCTGCGGAACCGTTCGAGGTCGATGGCCCGCTGGATGTCGGACGCAGCGAGGAACTGCTCGCGCCCGAGCTCGCCGAGCGGCAGGTCGACCGGCACCGGCGGCAGGCCCGAGCCCTCTTTCGGCTGAACCGGAATCAGCGGAACATCCTCATTCACCGGCCACCGCCCTTGCGTGCCGCGAAAGGTGCGGACTAGTTTTGGCCGATCCAGAAAATCCGAACCGGTGAACGGGAAGGGGTCCGTGATGTCCGAAGCCGCCGACAGCGAACTGATCAAGAAGATGCCGGTCCAGTGCAACCTGACCGACTACGAGAAGACGTACCGGGAGTTCAACTGGGAGAGCCTGCGCTCCCAGTTCAACGGGTTCACCGGCGACCGGGTGAACATGGCCTATGAGTGTATCGACCGTCATTGCGAAAACGGACGCCGGAACAAGGTGGCCCTCTACTGGGTCGGCGGCGACGCCGGAAAGTTCGATATCCGGCTGTTCACCTACGACGACATGCGGAAGCTCTCGAACCGCTTCGCGAACCTGCTCACGCGCCTGGGCGTGAAGGAGGGCGACCGGGTCTTCTACTTCCTTCCCCGTATCCCCACCCTTTACTACGGGATTCTGGGAGCCTTCAAGACGGGCGCGATCGCGGGCCCGCTGTTCGCAGCCTTCGGGCCGGAGGCGGTCCGGGACCGGGTGTCCGATTCGGGAGCGGTGCTGCTCGTGACGACTCCGGAACTTTACGAGAAAGTCGCCCCGATCCGCGGCGAGCTGAAGGATCTGAGGAATGTCCTGTTCGTGGGCGGAAAGCCGCCCCCGGGCGAGGGGAACCTTTCCCTGTCGGAGGAGCTCGACAAGTGCTCCGACGAGTTCCGGGCGAAACCGCTGGACTGGGAAGCGCCGATGCTGGTGCACTACACCTCGGGTACCACGGGCAAGCCCAAGGGAATCGTCCACGTCCACAAGGCGATGTACGGCCACTACATCACCGGCAAATGGGTGCTCGACCTGCGTGAGGACGACATCTACTGGTGCACCGCCGATCCGGGATGGGTGACGGGCACGAGCTACGGCATTTTCGCGCCGTGGCTGAACGGCGCGTCGCAGGTGGTCTACGAGGGCCGTTTCGCCGCCGAGAACTGGTATTCGGTGATCGACGCGCTGGACGTCACGGTCTGGTACACGGCGCCGACGGCGCTCCGCATGCTGATGAAGGCGGGCGACCAGATGGTGAAGCAGCACAAGTTCCGCCGCCTGCGGCACATCCTCTCCGTCGGCGAGCCGCTGAACGCCGAGGTCGTGCGCTGGGGCATGAAGGTCTACGGCCTGCCGATTCACGACACCTGGTGGATGACCGAGACGGGAGCGATGATGATCGTCAACTTCCCGTGCAATGCCATCAAGCCGGGCTCCATGGGCCGGCCCATGCCAGGCGTCCATGCGGCGATCATCGACGGCGACGGGCGCGAACTCGAGCCGGGCAAGGAAGGGTTCCTCGCGCTCCGGCCGCCGTGGCCCTCGATGATGCGCGAGATCTGGAAGAACCAGGCGAAGTTCGACGAGTACTTCCGCATCAAGGGCTGGTACTTCTCCGGCGACACGGCGATGATGGACAAAGACGGCTACTTCTGGTTCGTGGGACGCGCCGACGACGTCATCAAGACGTCCGGACACCGCGTGGGGCCGTTCGAGGTGGAATCGGCGCTGGTCGAACACCCGGCCGTCGCCGAGGCCGGCGTCATCGGCAAGCCCGACCCCGAGGGCATCCGCGGCGACATCATCAAGGCGTTCGTCTCGCTCCGGGCAGGGCACACGGCTTCGGACCCGCTGAAAAAGGAGATCGCCGAGTACGTGAGGAAGGTGCTCGCCTCCCACGCCGTTCCGCGGGAGATCGAGATCGTCCAGGCGCTGCCCAAGACCCGCTCCGGGAAGATCATGCGCCGCGTGCTGAAAGCCCGCGAAATGGGCCAGGACCCCGGCGACGTCAGCGGCCTGGAGGAGTAAGAAAACGCTGGGGCTCCTTTCGCTTACGGAGAATGACTATAGGATGTGCGGGCAGCAGCGCCCGCACATCCTTTTGGAAACGGCAGGGGGAGCATCACCATGGCGAAGACGGCCATCATCACGGGCGGCAACAGCGGCATCGGGGCCGAGACGGCGAAGGCGCTGGCGGCGAAGGGCTACCGGGTGGCGATCGCCTGCCGGAACCAGGAGAAGGCCGAGGCGGTGAAGGCGGAGATCGTTCGCCTGACCCCCGGCGCGCAGGTGGACCTGTGCCGCCTCGATCTCGGTTCGATGAAGTCGGTCCGCGAGTTCGCCGACCGGGTTTACCGGGACTACGACCGGCTGGACGTTCTGGTGAACAACGCCGGGCTCTCGCCGATCCGCAAGACGATGACCGAGGACGGATTCGAGCAGCAGTTCCAGGTGAACTACCTGGGCCACTATCTCCTCACGCGGCTCCTCGACGAGAAGCTCAAGAAGAGTTCCCCGTCCCGGATCGTGCACGTCTCCTCGATGATGCACCGGCTGGGAAGCATCAACTGGGACAGTTTCCGGGGCGAGAAGTTCTATTTCTCCCTGTCGGCCTACGGGCAGTCGAAGCTCGCCAACATCCTGTTCAGCAACGAGCTGGCCCGCCGGTGGGTGAAGGCGGGCGTCGTCTCGAACGCCCTGCACCCCGGAGCCGTCGAGACGGACATCTACCACGAGATCCCCAAGCCCGTTTATGCGCTGATCCGCCGCACGCTCATTTCCGCCGAAAAAGGCGCGGACACGGTCATCTGGCTGGCGAGCGCTCCGGAGACCGCCACCGTGAACGGCAAGTATTTCATCAACCGCCGGGAGAAAGAGACCTCCGCGAAGGCGAAGGACACGGAGCTCGCCGCCCGGCTGTGGGACGAGAGCGCGAAACTCTGCGGCCTGCCGGCCTGAGCGGGATTTACGCCTGCGGGGGCACCCCCGTCCGAGGGGGAGTTGCCTCGGGCCTATAGTCCGCCATACTTCCCGCCGCCCCTGAAAGACCTTCGCAGGCCGGCGGCCGCAGGGTCCCCGATCAAACCGACCAACCAGACTGGAGATATCCCATGAGTGTTCTCGTTCAGAAACCCGCCCCCGATTTCACCGCGCAGGCGGTACTGCCCGATGGCTCCTTCACCGAGGTGAAGCTGTCCTCCTACAAGGGCAAGAAGTACGTCGTCCTGTTCTTCTACCCGCTCGATTTCACCTTCGTCTGCCCGACGGAGATCATCGCGTTCTCGGACCGCGCCAAGGAGTTCGAGAAGCTCGGCGTGCAGCTCCTCTCGGTGTCGGTGGACAGCCAGTTCACGCACCTCGCCTGGCAGGAACGCCCCCGCAACGAGGGCGGCCTCGGCAGGATCAACTACCCGATGGTGGCGGACGTGGGCGGCAGGATCGCCGAAGCCTACGACGTGCTGACTCCGGGCAACGTGGCGCTGCGCGGCCTGTTCCTGATCGACAAGAACGGCCTCGTGCGTCACCAGGTCATCAACGACCTGCCGCTCGGCCGCAGCGTGGACGAGGCGCTCCGCATGGTGCAGGCGCTCCAGTATTTCGAGAAGAACGGCGAGGTCTGCCCGGCCGACTGGCACGAGGGCGATCTCACGATCAAGGCGAACCCGAAGGACAGCAAGAAGTTCTTCGAGAAGAAGTACAAGAAATAACGGCCTGGGTCCGCTGCCGGACCGGAAAACGCCGCCCCGGAAAGGGCGGCGTTTTTTTGTCCGCACTGGAGGAAGGAAGCCGCCGCCCGGCCTTCACTCTGCCTTCGGCATCTTCTCCAGCTCGGCGATCTTCTTCGGGATGTCGAGCTCGTAGGAGTAGCCGTGCTCGGACTTCGAGCCGGTAGCCAGTTCGTAGGTATCGCCGAAATCGACGTCGCGCACGCGCACGTAGCCGTAGCGCTCGTAGAATTTCCAGCTCAT
>CAZUMS010000052.1:0-7807 GCA_964621525.1 uncultured bacterium | reverse complement strand
AGTTCCCCGAGCTGTCCGGCCGGCGGAATATCGTGGTGATCGCCGACGAAGCGCATCGGACACAGTACGATTTCATCGACGGATTCGCACGCCATATGAGGGATGCACTACCGAACGCCTCCTTTATCGGCTTCACCGGGACACCGATCGAGCTGTCGGACAAGAACACCCGCAGCGTATTTGGCGATTACATCAGCATTTACGACATCCAACGGGCCGTGGAAGACGGCGCGACGGTGCCGATCTACTACGAGAGCCGCCTCGCGAAGCTGGAGCTGAAAGAGAGCGAAAAGCCGCGTGTCGATGCGGAGTTCGACGAGATCACGGAAGACGAGGAGAGTTCGCGACGCGAAAAACTGAAGTCGAAATGGGCAGCGCTTGAAGCACTGGTCGGCACGGAGAAACGGCTCAAGCTGATCGCTGAAGATCTGGTCACGCATTTCGAGAACCGTACGGCCGCCATGGCGGGCAAGGTGATGGTCGTTTGCATGAGCCGGCGGATCTGCGTGGATCTCTACAAGGCGATCGTGGCGCTCCGTCCGGACTGGCACGACGAATCGGACGACAAGGGACGCATCAAGGTGGTGATGACCGGTTCCGCCGACGATCCGGTCGAATGGCAGGCGCATATCCGCAACAAGCCCCGGCGCGAAGAACTCGCGACGCGGTTCAAGAACCCCGCCGATCCGTTCCAGATCGTGATCGTGCGGGACATGTGGCTGACCGGTTTCGACGCTCCCTGCCTGCATACTATGTACGTTGACAAGCCGATGCGCGGACACGGGCTGATGCAGGCGATCGCGCGTGTAAACCGGGTGTTCAAGGACAAACCGGGCGGGCTTGTGGTGGACTACCTGGGTCTCGCTGACCAGCTCAAGACGGCGCTTGCCGCCTACACCGAAAGCGGGGGCCGGGGAAATACTGCCGTCGATCAGGCCGAAGCAATGGCGGTTCTCAAGGAGAAGTTCGAAATCTGCCAGGAGATGCTGCACGGCTTCGCCTACCGGCAGGTGATCGGCAAGCCGAAGGACCAGCTCGCGCTTCTGCCCAATGTGCTGAACTTCGTAATCGGCCTTGAAGACGGTCGTTCACGCTTCCTGAAGGCAGTGGGGGACTTATCCAAGGCATTCGCCCTGGCGGTGCCGCATGAGGATGCGCTCGCTATCCGTGACGAAGTGGCGTTTTTCCAGATGGTTCAGGGGGCACTCGCAAAAACCGGTACCGCCTCGACTCGGGATCCCGAGGATATCGAGCACGCGATCCGGCAACTGGTGTCGAGCGCCGTGGCCCCGACTGGTGTGATCGATATTTTCGCTGCCGCTGGACTCAAGAAGCCGGATATCTCGATCCTGTCGGACGAGTTTTTGGCCGAAATCCGGGGGCTACCGCAAAAGAACCTGGCCCTGGAGACCCTCAAGAAGCTGCTGAACGACGAGATCAGGAACCGGTCAAAGCGGAATATGGTCCAGGCGAAGACGTTCTCCGAACTGCTGGAGAAATCGGTCAAGAACTACCAGAACCGAGCCATCGAAACGGCCAAAGTGATTGAGGAGCTGATCGAGCTGGCCAAGGAGATGCGAAGCGCTCAAGACCGGGGCGAAAAGCTGGGCCTCTCCGACGACGAGCTGGCCTTCTACGACGCCTTGGAAGTGAACGACAGTGCTGTGAAAGTACTAGGCGACGATGCGCTCCGTGCCATCGCCCGCGAACTGGTCGAGAAGGTCCGCAAGAATGCCACTATCGACTGGACCGTGAAGGAAAGCGTACGAGCGAGACTCCGCAGCCTCGTAAAAGTGATCCTGAAACGCCACGGCTATCCACCCGACAAGCAGGAAAAGGCGATTCTTACAGTCCTTAGCCAGGCGGAGCTTTTCGCAGATCAATGGGCCGGTCAGTAACACGCTCGAAAGTGTCCGCCCAAAAGGATCATTGTTGAGCAAATGACGAAGCTGCATGATCTCCCGCATGAAGTGTGCGGAGAGCATACGGACTTTGCGAAGGCGGCTGGGACTTTCCCAGAAGGCCGTGGCCATTGAGACCGGACTGAGGCGGCAGACACTGTCGGCTATCGAGTCCGGCCGGGTGAATCCCACCAGGGCCGAAACCGAAAAAATCGCCAAAGCCCTCTCCGTGCGCACCAATGAGGTGATCGCATGTCTACGGAATCAGGGTTCCCGTATCTGGACCAGCCGGAAGCCGTCGAAGCGGAAGACACGGTAGAGGCTGACGAAGCGTCTGCCGTCCCCGCCAGAGATACAGCCAGGCCGCCCAGAACGCTTCCCACGGCGTCTCCGCTCACGCCGGAGGACGAAGAAGCGCTCAGGAAGATCGCGGAATCTCTCGGCGGCAGTACAGGCGGTAAACTGTCCCTTCGCCTTCGCCGGTTCAGAAGGGGAGAGGGCCTGAAAAGCATCCGAGCGATTGCCCTGGAGCGCTGGATGTTCGAGGACGGCTTCGATCTCGAAAAGGTGATCGGCGAGCACTACGGCGACGGAAAGTATCACTGGGAAATCCGGAACAGCGGAAAATACTTCAAGTGCGGGGTCTGCGACATCGAGACCTACGGAACGTTCACTGGCGACGACGAGGTAGAGGCTCAGGTACCGCAGCCCGCGCCGGAAACCGCCCCTATCGATCTCTCCGGACTTGTTTCGCAGCTCAAGTCCGACCTCCTGAGCGAACTCCGGCCGAAAGAAGTTGCCCAGCCGGCTGTCGATATCGCCGGAATGGTCCGTTCGGCTCTGGAACCGGTCATCCGGGTCCTGGAGACGAAAGCGACCGAAAAGACCTCGGATCCGTCCATCGCGGCGGTTCTGGGGCTGCTTTCCCAGCAGAACCAGACCCTGATGTCGCTGGTAGGGAAGGCTCTGGAGACTCCGAGGGTGAATCCGGCTCCTGTTACAAGTACGGACCCGATCGATTCGTTCGGAAAGCTTCTCGACATTGCCCGCCAGCTCCAGCCCTCGGTCTTTCCCATCCCGGCGCTCGGGGGAAACGGGGACGGCGACGACCCGGATGACGATGGCGACGACTACGAGGAACCCGCCGGGGAGCCCGAACCGCCCAAGAGCTTCGGACAGCGCCTTGCTGATACGGTCGCGGGTTCGTTCGGACGCCTGACGGAGCAGTTTGTCCTGTCTAACGAAAAGACGCTGTCAGGGGCACTGTCGGGGGCGCCGGCAACGGCCCAGGCTTCGCCGGTTATTGAAGCGCCTGCTGCGGCCGCTCCGAGTCCTGTTCAGGCCGTCGAAGCGCTCATTTCCGGTGTGGAGCAGTTTGTCCGGGAAAAGCGGCCCGTGGGGGAGTTCCTGGCAACGCTCACGGCGGGAACCAGCCCGGAGTTCATGTCGACCGTCAAGCAGCTCTCTGTAGACCAGATCGTGTCCTTCGGCGCGAGCATCGGGCGTCCGGACCTCTCCGAGCGGTTCCGTCAGCCCGAAGTCCTGAAATACCTCGGCGACGCACTCGTGGCGCTCAAAGGGGGTGACGGCAAATGAACGAAATCCCCGTCCGTCAGATCCCCTACAACATGCGCCGGGGCATGAAGGGGACGATAATAACCCTCGCTCACATGGCGCTTGTCATGTGGAAGACGAGCCATTCGACCCGGCTCGCCAAGTTCGCCCGCGACGTCATCACGAAAGCGAAAGTCCTGGAGTACGACCAGCTCGGCGAGATCACGGCGCTCTTTTCGTGGGTCCGCCGGAACGTCCGGTATACCCGCGATCCGCAGAACCACGAATGGCTGCAAACTCCGCTCGTCACGGTCCTGTTCGGGCATGGTGACTGCGACTGCCAGGCGATGCTGCTGGGCACGCTGCTGATGAGCATCGGCTATCCGGTCCGGATCGTCATCGTGGGAAACGCCCCCAACCAGTTCTTTCATGTCTTTCTCGCCGCCCGTTACCGGAAAGACGGCCAGGACCAGTGGATCGATCTCGATCCGACCGTGTCCGATGGCCTGGACTTGAAGCGCACGTTCGCCGTCCGCCGGGAGTTCGACGTTGTTGAACAGGGAGCCCTAAAGGAAACCGGCACTACTCCGAACTACGGCATCGGAAACTTCCTCGGAGACCTCTTTGCCGGACCGTCGAAGGTCATTTCCATGAAGGTCGGGGCAAAGGAGATCCGGGTGCCTTGGAGCGTCCGGGACATTCCCTATGTATCGGACGCCGAGTGGGACAACTGGTTCCGCCAGCTCAAGGGGACGCTGACCCCGGAAGAGATTCTCCAGGTCGAGGCCGGGTTCGACCGGCTGGAACAGGCGGGGGCGCTTCCGGGACATTCACCGGAACTCTCAGGCCTCTGGGACAAGGTGAAAAAGGGGCTCAAGAAAGTCGCCGCTCCGCTCGCCGTCGTGGCCGCTCCGATCACCGGCGGGGCTTCGATCGCGGCGTTCGCCGCCTACAAGGGCGGCAAGGCGATGATGGGCAAGAAGAAAGGTACTCCGGTCGCCGCTGCGGCGCGCGCTCCGCGTGCGCCAAGGAAGCCCAAGGCGGCCAAGGCCGAGATGAAGGCGGACACACCGGAAGCTGTTCCGGCCGTCAAGGCTGAAGCCAGCCGGAACTATATCCTCATGGGCGGCGGTCTCGCCGCCGCCGGCGGCCTTGCCTACGTCGCCACGAAGAATTCCTGAAAGAACCGCCATGAGAAACCACACCCGCCCCGTGAACGTGAAGGTCCGGATCGGCAACCGTCCGGTCGAACTTCCGTGGCCGTCGTCGGCGCTTTCCGGAGTGTCTGCTCAGGAAATCAATGCCTGGCTGGATAGGGAGAACCTGACGCCTCAGGAGCTGGGTGCCCTGGCGAATATCCTTGGGCGACTATCCTGTCCGAGCGACCTCACGCCGCTCGGTGATCCGCAGCTTGGCCGGGTGAGCAAAGCGGCGAAGAAGCGGCTGCCGGCCGTGGTCGTTCGCCAGCTCAGGCAGCTTCAGGCCAGACAGAAAAAAGTCATTGCCGAGCGGAAGGCGAAAAGGCAGGCGATAGCCGCCGCCAACGCGACTACCGCGGCACCTTCGCCCGTATCGTCGCTGCCATCTTCCCCGACACCGCCGGTTCCTGCCGTGCCAGCAGCTCCATTCAGCCCTGAGCCGGTGACTGCCGCGGCGCATGAACCGGTTGTCGAACCGCTGGTAGCGCCAGACGAGAAAGCACTTCCGACGGCGCTGATTCCGCCTGTAACGGTTCCCGTGCCGGCTGCGGCGAGCAGTTCCGCACCAATGGCGGTTCCCGGTCCGCAAGCACCGGTTTCGATTCCCGAACTGTACCCGGTGCCGGTGGTTCCTCCTGCTCCGCAGGTGGTGGTTCAGGTGCCGGCGGCTGCACCAGTGCCACAGTCTTTTCCGGCGGTTCAGCCTTTGCCAGGGATTCAACCGCTTCCAGTTTCATCCTCGTCGGCGGTTCCGGCACTACCAGTGTCTCCTGCATACACACCGCCGGTCGTTCCGAATATGCCGGTTCAGCCGAACTACCGCCCCTATACGCCTCTCCCCACCGAGTATTCGTACGGGTTCGACACCCCCGAAGAATCCGAGGAATGGGACGAAAGCTACGAAGAGTTCGGTGCGACGGAACCCATCAAATCCGCCGTCCCTGAGCTTCTTGCCGGGATTGGTCTCCTGGGCGCTCTCGCCTGGTTCGCCATGAGGAAAGCATGATCGAGCTGATTACCACTGCGCTCGGACGGCTGGCCGATACGAAGGCCAAGATTGTCCTTCTGCTCCGGAATCAGGCGGTTCTGGCCCGGCAGACCCAGCGCATCGGGGAGTTCACGAGGCGCCACCCGGAAATCCGGGTGGACTGGCTAGCCTATGGAACCGGCGTCCGGGAGCTGGATAATCGCATAAGTACTATTCTCGCCGATGAATCATCCCTCCGAAACGATCTCCAGAACTGGATCGAGAAAAACTTCGGATCGGGTTCGCCCGTAAAGATCGATCTCGAAAGCCTCGGGATCCGCAACCTCGCCGGCGAAATACCCCTCGAACCGTTCTTTAACCTCGGTGACGGCAATATCACGTCACTGGCGAAGCGGATCTTTGACCTTCAGGCGAAAGTCCGGGTCGCTCTAGCCGTCATCGACGCCCTTCAGCGAACCCACACCGACACCCTGCGGCGCGTTCGCGAGGTTGTCGCCGGGAATCCCGAAGCCCTGAAAGACCTTGACGGGGTTATCGCCGCGAACGAGGCCGACAAGATCACCAATATGGGAGCCGATCCGAGCCTGTACATCCTGGCAGGACTCGCCGCATGGTTCTCCTGGAAGATTTACCGCTGGATCACTGAACAGAAGGTGGCAAGCGCATGAAACCGTATCCTGTCGCCGAAGAGAAGATCATGCGGGCCAATCCGGCGCTCGAACCGGCTACCGTTTCGGAACCCGTCCCGCCGCAGGTGCAGGCCAGAAAGGCGCGAGTGCCCGCCAAGGCCCAGCTCTCGCTCGTCGGGCTTCTCAAGGGACTCGTCTACGTGGACGAATATCACCGGCAGGTGTCCTATGTTCCGAAGCGGGCGGTTCTCGTCTGCCAGACTTTGGGCAAGAAACTGGTCTTCGCCTACGGCGCCCGCGCATCGTCGCTCCGTCATGCCGTCGTTTCGCCGGTAGTCCTCTCGAACTTCCAGGAGTTCAACGGCTTCCCCGTCCGCCGGATTCTCGAATCGGTCACGACGCGGAAATATGGCGGCACCAAGTATCTCGGCCAGCTCACCGACATCATCTACTGGTCGGACAAGTGCATTGACGCGGAGAGCTGCCGTTCAGCCGCCGACTATCACCACAGGTTCGAGCCCGAATACCCCCGGCTTTCTCTCAACCCCGGTGAACTGCTCCTGATCGAAGGAGGCTCCTACACCCTGAGCCGCCGCGGAATCGTCGGCTAGCCAGCGTGACGGCAGCGTAGACGCTGCACCCTGCTAACTGGCGAAGCCCGGAGAACCCGCCACTAAACCCGCAACCCCTAATCAACAGGAAAACTTCACGGAGAAATCATCATGCCAGCCAAAAAGTCCCGCAAGAACCCCGCCCCGCTCGTGGGAAGCGTTATCGCCAATCCCGCGCTGTTCACCAAGCGTCTCAAGGGAGGCGAAAAGGTCTATTTCAACGTCGGCCAGAACGCGAAGGTCGAGCGGAGCCAGAAAAAACCGCAGTACATCATCGTGACGGCTCCCCCGGAGCCCGCTCACAAGCCCAGGGTTCCGAGGGCGCCGCGCCCCCGCCCGCCGGCCCCGCCGCCTCCTCCCCCGGCGCAGCCAGCTCCGCAGCCGCCGGTTCGCCCTTCGGCGCCGCGTCCGGCCCCTCGGGTCAGGGCAAAGCCCCAGAAACCCCATAAGAAGAACCGCCGCCCGAAGCCGCCGTCGTCCTCTGGCAGTTACCGCCCGCCGTTTCCCCCGTTTACCCGGCCCTCGGAACAGACCCGCCAGAACCCTCTGTTCGGCACGAAGGAAAACCCGGCCGGCGAAATGGCCAAGACCGTGGGAGAAGCCGTCATGGTATTCGTGGCCCTGGGACTCGGAATCCCGCTCGTGAAGCGGGCGATTCTGAACGTCCTGAACAAGCCCGAAGTGGGTCCGGACGGAAAACCCACGATCATCTCCCATGCCCTTCAGGCTGGCCTCGCCGCCATCGCCTTCGGAACGGCCGAGAAGGTCGTGAAGGACCCGACGCTGAAGATACTCGTTCAGGGTGCGGCCGTCGCCACTGCCGTCGCTCCGGCGGTAAACCAGATCATCGAGAAGGTGAAGCCGGGGGCAGGCCTCAAGCTCCTTGGCGACCCTTCGGATTCCGCACCGATCAGCCTCAATTTCA
>CAZUMS010000051.1:0-10161 GCA_964621525.1 uncultured bacterium | reverse complement strand
AGATCGTGTGTTTTGAGTTGCGGTCAGATGTGAGGTATTTAGACTTTCGGGGCTTTCCGTCCATGCGCTCTTTGTGTTTTGAGTTGCGGGCAGATTCCAGTCAGTTACACTGACCTTGGCACAGATAAGCAGTCCGGCCGCGTTTTGAGTTGCGGGCAGATTCCAGTCAGTTACACTACCCCTCCCGTAACCCCCTGAAATCGCTCCGGAAAGAGCGGTTTCAGGGGCGTCCGGGGGCCGGTCTGCATCAGAACATCTCCACCTGGGCCGGGGCGTTTTCGGCGGGCTTCTCGGAGATCTCGATGCAGCGCTTAATCATGGGCCGGGAATACCCTCCCGATGGGATCGACGGTGACTTTTAACGGATTAACTTTTCGCAACTCCCTACCGACGCTAATTTGCCAATAGGCCCAGTCTTTAAAAGTTTTCTTGGCTTCTTTTATGTCTTCCGTGTCCATTCCTGCTGGTTCTACAAATGGACCTGCGGAATAAAACTGGAAAATAATCTTGTTGTCCGTCAGATTTTTTACTGTGTACAATTGAGGCCCGTTATCGGTGTCAAGGAATAGGGATTCATTTTTCGCTAGAGAGAATAAAAATCCCGGCCGGGCGTTATCGATGATCGGGGCACGCTGCTTCTGGCCGTCATGTCCGGGATGGCGAGCCTCTTCATTTCTTAGATGCCGGGCGACTTCAAATGCCGGGAAATAATCAGGAGTGTACTCAAGTCCTATGCCTCGAGCCTTTTCCCTAAAATAAACTTGGACATGATGATTGTTCCCTGAATCATTAAAGCGATATGCAGGTTCGCTCGATCCTTTCCGCTTTGAACCGATTACATAGGATTTGTTAGGTTTTTCGTCGCCATTGATTCGGTAGTTCTTGGGTTCCCGAATAAGTCCAGGGGCTGGACGAACGTCCTCGCTCGCCCATCCATAATTACTTGCCTCATGAAGTGAACTGGATAACCTCCTCCAGACCCGGTGCGAAACGACAATCCCTTTGGTCGTTACCGTTCGCGACTCTTCCCGCGTGCCGTCGGCTTTCAGTTTGCCGCGCAGAATCCAAGTGCGTTCGCGCTCCTTGACGACGTGATTGACCTCTTTCCAGAACGAATCTTTGGTACCCCAAGGCGGGTCTAGCTCCCATTTGGCCGCCTGTCCGCGTTCTTCCCTGTTAGCCGCATCCGATAGATGCTTCCGCATGGTCTCCGTCGTGCAGGCGATTACGATGGCGTCGATGGCGTGATGCCGGTGATCCGAGCGGTTCTTGATGTCCTCGGAATTCAGAACCTTGTTGAGTCCCCAGAGTCCCCGGAGCAGCGAGGTCGTGCGCCCCGTCATGGTCTTGATGGCCTTCTGTCCGACGCGCAGATCGACAGGGTAAAGAGTGCCCAGCCATTGAGATACTTCGCGGGAGATATAACGTGTGTCGTTCAGGTCACGGGTCTGCCATTCACGGTCCTTGATCGACTCCAGTGAAAATCGCCGTAATTTCCCGTCCGGGAAGGACATCTTGCTTACAATGGAGATGAGCTTTTCGTACGCCTGTGGATCGGCGTTCTTCTCTTCGGCGCTGTTCTTCCATTCGAAAGGCGTCCGGTCGCGTTTGCGGCGATTTTCAGTCGCAAAACACAGTACTTGGTTCATCGCTGAATCGTCCTGGGTGAGAGAGAACGGCAGGATATGGTCAATCTCAACAGCGGTTTCGTTGAGGAAGTCAGCTTCTGAAATGGACCGGCCTGAATATGGGCACCGGCAACCCTGTTCCTTCCAGAGCCGATATCGAAGCAGGTTCCGTTTGTTCACCTTCCACCGGTTCTGGACCAAGAATTCCCTGCCATGGATATTTGCAGCTTCTCGTTCCCGGTTGTTTTTGTTGCTCTGCTCTTTCTGCTTCTTCGTCGCGTAGGCATCTCGCGCCAGTTCGACCCGGATGTGTTTGGGCTTGCCGTATTCACGAATGAGGGCATTGACGACCTTACGGGTCTCATGGAGCGCACGTTTTACAACCGGGTTCGGGATGTCCTGCGGCGGCAGGCGAAGTTGGTCCACCTCTTTCTCGACTTTGGGTAGGGGGAGCTTCCCGTCCTTGCGGGCTTCTTCAATCGCGTAATGCTCGGTCAGGCCCCGTTCGAGATAGGGAATGAGCCGTTTCATGGCCTCAGCGGAAAGGCTGACGTAATGGTCCGCGTTCAGGTCGAAATCCGCGAGAACCTTTGCCTGATCATCCCCGAGGCCAAGCCGCTTTGCCGCTTCGACGAACTTGCCGGCATCTTCCTCGGTGGTCAGTAGCTTGCGGAGTAATTTTCGCTTGTCTTCATCCCACGACTGCCAGACGTCTTCCCCAAGAGCCTTGATAATGGCGGTTTCGACGGAGTTGCCCTTGAGCTTGTTCCGCTGCCCCCGTTCGAGATTGAAGGTTTCCCTGGGTGTGAGTCCGGCGAGCTTTTTCAGTTCGCCCATTTTCATTTCCCGGCACTGGTCCAGCGCTGCCCAAAGCAGGCGTTTCGTCTCTATGGGCAGATCATCGGCCTGACCGCCGGGTGAAACCCGTTTCAGGTTGTTCACCTCCTTCCGGATGCGAAAATGCTGGGCGATCCATTCGTCTGCGGCGCACCGCTTTTCTTCCTCTATCAAAGAGCACTTGCCGAGCTGGGGCGACCTCAGGGCATTGGCACGGCTGCTGATCAGCCGGAGTTTTTCCAGATCGTTTCCCCACCGCTCGCGGATATCGAAGGGCCGCTGGAAGAAAATCGTATCCTCGACCTTCTGCTTCAGGGCGGCTGTCAGGATGGCGGGGTGAAACTTCTGCTGAAAATCCCAGATCCGTCGGAACTCCTGAACGTACATATCCCGGTCAGGGTGCCCGGGTTTACCCCCGAATTCGGCGGGTTTGCCGTCATCCTTCTTTGGTTTGAACCTGAGCGTATGCGCGGGGTTCTCCCGATGGAGGCGATACAGACGAGAGCCAAGAGTTCCCTCGCCGACCCAGTTCTTCAGGTTGCTGATCTGTTCATTGCGGCCCTGCTTGGCCTGTCGCTTTGTGTCTTCGGTATCCTCTTCGTCGTCGCCGGTTTCTTCTTTTGCCTTTTTCTTCGACTTCGAGCCGGAAGTTTTCGCCGGTTCGTCATCCTTGGCTCCGCTGTCTTTACGGTTGCTCTTGAACCCGCGCCGCTGTGCAAGCTGATACAGCGCCCGGCCGATTTCCTCGGGTTTTAACTCTTTCTGTAGCGCCAAAGCGCGAAGCGTGTAGGCATTGCCGAGACTGTTCAGAGTTGTCGGCCAGTCGGCGGTAAGTTGTTCCTGCTTTGGCAGGAGTCCGGCCTCTTGGAGAAGTTTCAGAAGCTTCTTGCGCCGGGCATTGCGCCGCTGGTGCATCCGGCGCATGGAGCGCGCTTTACGGCGTTGAGCGCTCAGTGGAGTGCCGGTCTTGTCCTCAACGGGTGCCGGGAAAATCCGGACTCCTGCATCGAGCAGCTTTTCCGGTTCATTATCTTTATCGAGCTGAACGACGGCCCACCCTATGGAGGTTGTTCCGAGATCGAGTCCGAGAGCGTAGCTGGGCCCCTTCATTCCATTGCATCCTTTGTCAGTTGCTTCGAAGAGAATTCTAGACTATAAAATTTCTCGTGTAACTGACTGGGGTCTGCCCCTCATAACAAGGGAGCAATCCCGAAGGCGCTGTCGGCTCTGTCGCAAGACTTCCGATATCCTTCCAAACATTTCCAGGGCCGGCGGCAACGCCGGCCTTCTTTTTTGCCGTCCGGTTAGCGGAATTTCATCGTTTTGCACGGTTGATCCTCAGGTGCGGGTGACTAGAGTTCCCGTGAATTTCCGTGCGGCGTCCCCGGTACGGGGCCGCAGAGCGAGGTAGCCGAACTGTGTTCCGTAGATTCCTTCAGGTCGTGGGTCTTATGGGTGTGTTTGCCGCGGGCATGATGTTCGCGCCGGGCCGTGTGTCCCTGCCGTCCCTTCCGGGCTGGCTGACGGGTCATGAAGAGGCCGCCGAGGCCGCAGATTCCGCTCCGGTTGTGCAGGCAAATGCTGCCGATGCCGCGCGCGGGACGATGAAGCCCGTGTCCCCGGCGGCGACCGCGGCCGTTGCCGCGGGGCTGCCGTCGCTGTCCCCGCTCGTGAAGGCTGTGGGACCGGCGGTGGTGAACCTCAAGGTCCAGACCAAGGCCCGCCAGCGGATATCGCGTAATGGCGGGGGACAGCGCCCCCGCACGCCGTTCGACGATTTCTTCGGCCCCGGTTTCATGGACCGGTTCTGGGACCAGATGCCGAACAACCAGCCCCAGAGCAGCCTCGGCTCGGGCTTCATCATCGACAAGAGCGGCCTCGTGCTGACGAACAACCATGTGATCGACAATGCCGAGGATATCGTCATGGTGATGCGGGACAACCGCGAATTCCATGCGAAGGTCGTGGGCCGTGACCCCAAGATCGACATCGCGCTGCTCAAGGCCGAGGCGGATACGGAGCTTCCGGCGGTGGATCTCGGCAATTCGGACCAGATCGACGTGGGCGACTGGGTGCTGGCCATCGGCAACCCGTTCGGCCTCTCGAACACCGTGACGCTCGGCATCGTCTCGGCCAAGGGCCGCGAGATCGGCGCCGGTCCCTACGACGATTTCATCCAGACGGACACGGCCATCAACCCCGGCAACTCCGGCGGGCCGCTGCTGTCGCTGGACGGACGGGTCGTGGGCGTGAATACGGCGATCAATGCCGCCGCGCAGGGCATCGGGTTCGCGATCCCGGTGAACATGATCAAGGACCTCCTGCCGCAGCTGAAGGAGGGCCGGGTCCGCCGGGCCTGGCTCGGCGTGTTTATCCAGCCGCTGGACAAGGACCTCTCGGACGCTCTTGGCCTCAAGGAGCAGAAGGGCGCCCTTGTCGCCCAGGTGGTGAAGGATTCCCCGGCTGACAAGGCGGGCATCAAGGACCGGGACGTGATTCTCCGGTTTAACGGCCAGACGGTGGAAAAGCAGAACGACCTGCCCCGCGTCGTCGCCGCCTCGCCCATCGGCAAGCCGTCGCAGGTGGATATCTTCCGGGACGGCAAGCGGCAGGTGGTCCAGGTCGTACTGACGGAAATGAAGGACGAAGCTCCGGCGGGCGGACCCGAGGCCGAGGGGGATGCAGAAACCTCGACCACGGACGTGATCGGCATCGAAGTGAACGAACTGACTCCGGATCTGCGTTCCCGCGCCGGGGTTACGCCGGACGTGAACGGTGCGTTCGTCACCCAGGTCGAGCCGAACAGCCCGGCGTTCCAGGCCGGTATCCGGCCGGGCGACGTGATCGTCGATGCCGGCAGCCGGCCCGTGAAGACCGTGAAAGATCTCGTGGACGCCGTGAAGGAGGCCCGGCCCTCCGGGCGGGTCCTGTTCCGGGTAATTCGGCAGGGGCAACCCCGCCTTCTCGTGGTGAAGCTCAAGTAGCAGGTTGTCCGGAGGGAATTGCGCCGGTTTTGCCCGGATACGCAGTGCGTCATCAGAAAAAATGAGGATGTGACTCCGGTCCTGTCGAATATCCCCCGGTCAGTGATTACCTTATACTATTAGGCAGGTGGCCGGGTGCTGGGCGCCCCGGCTTCTCCCGCCGGAGAACCGAATGAAGATTTTCGACCAGTATTTCAAGAGCCAGGGGAAGATGGATCCGAACTCGATCCCCAGCGAAATCCCCATCCTCCCGCTGCGCAACTCGGTGCTGTACCCGGGCGCCTATATTCCGCTGTCGGTGGGCCGCAAGAAGTCGGTCACGCTCGTCGAAGACGCGCTGAAGAAGGACAAGATCATCGGCGTCATCACGCAGCGCTCGCCGATGACGGAAGACCCGCTCTGGACGGACGTCTACGGCTACGGCACGGCGGCGAAGATCGTCAAGACGTTCAAGGTGAATCAGGATACCGAGAACCTCGTCGTCGAGGGGCTCGTGCGGTTCAAGATCGTTGAGGGGCTGCGCACCGAACCCTACCACGCCGCCCGCATCGAGGTGATCCCGGATTCGCTCCCCCAGGGGATGGAGTCCCACATCCAGGCGATCGTCCGCAACCTCAAGCAGCAGGCCCAGCGGGCCATCGAGCTTTCGCCGAACATCCCCGACGAGGCCGGCCAGGTGATCGAGAACGTCGAGGACCCGAACTACCTCGCCTATCTGATCGCGGGCCACATCAACATCGCCATCGACAAGCGGCAGGAGATCCTGGAGACGGTGGACCTCATGACCCGGCTCCAGAAGGTCATGACCCTGCTCCAGAACGAAGTCCATGTCCTCGAGCTGACCCAGAAGATCAACTTCGAGGTCCGTTCGGAGATGGACAAGAACCAGCGTGAGTACTACCTGCGCGAGCAGCTCAAGGCGATCCGCAAGGAACTGGGCGAATCGGACGAGCGCGGCGACGAGATGGACGAGCTGCGGGCCAAGATCGAGAAGGCGAACATGCCCCAGGAGGCGAAGACCGCCGCCGACAACGAGCTGAAGCGCCTCTCCCGCATGTCACCCGCCTCGAGCGAGTACACCGTGAGCCGGACGTATCTCGACTGGCTGACCGACATGCCGTGGTCCGTTCATACGATGGACAACCTCGTCATCAAGAATGCGGAAGAGATCCTGAACGAGGACCACTACGGCCTCGACAAGGTGAAAAAGCGCATCCTCGAGTATCTGGCTGTCCGGAAGCTCAAGCCCGACATGAAGGGGCCGATCCTCTGCCTCGTCGGACCTCCGGGCGTCGGCAAGACCTCGCTCGGCAAGTCGATCGCACGGGCGCTCGGGCGCAAGTTCGTGCGCATGTCGCTGGGCGGCGTGCGCGACGAGGCCGAGATCCGCGGCCACCGGCGCACCTACGTGGGCGCGCTCCCCGGCAAGGTCGTGCAGGGCATCAAGCGGGCGGGCTCGAACAACCCGGTCTTCATCCTGGACGAGGTGGACAAGCTCGGTAACGACTACCGCGGCGACCCGTCGTCCGCGCTGCTGGAAGTCCTCGATCCCGAGCAGAACAACACGTTCCAGGACCACTATCTCGACGTCCACTTCGACCTGTCGAAAGTGTTCTTCATCGCCACGGCGAACCAGCTCGACCCGATCCCGGCGCCCCTCAGGGACCGCATGGAGATCATCGAGATCCCCGGTTACACGTCGGAGGAGAAGCTCCAGATCGCGAAGAAGTACATCGTCCCGCGCCAGATGGAGAACCACGCCCTGAAGGCGGAGGACATCGAGATCACGGACGATGCGGTCAACGAGGTGATCCACTCCTACACGCGCGAGGCGGGCCTTCGGAATTTCGAGCGTGAGCTCGCGTCCATCTGCCGCGCCGTTGCCAGGGAAGTGGCGAGCCGCGAAGAAGGCGCTCCTCCGGCCGGAAAGATCGTCGTGGGTGTCGGCGAGGTGAGCAAGTACCTCGGCCAGAAGAAGTTTACCCTCGACACGGCCGAACGGCTCGCGACGAGCGGTGTGGCGACGGGCCTCGCCTGGACCCCGGTGGGCGGCGACATCCTGTTTATCGAGGCGACCATCATGCCGGGCAAGGGCGGCCTCTCGCTGACGGGCCAGCTCGGCGACGTGATGAAGGAATCCGCCCACACGGCACTCTCCTTCGTGCGGGCGAACGCCGGCAAGCTCGGCATTCCCGACGAGGTGTTCCAGAAGAACGACATCCACATCCATGTTCCGGCGGGCGCGATTCCCAAGGACGGTCCCTCGGCCGGCGTCACGATGCTGTCGGCGATCACCTCGCTGCTCACGAGCCGCCCGGTGCGGAGCGACACCGCCATGACGGGGGAAATCACCCTGCGCGGTAACGTGCTCCCTGTGGGCGGCATCAAGGAGAAAGTCCTCGCCGCCCGGCGCGCCGGTATCAAGCGGATCGTGCTGTGCAAGCGGAACGAGCCTGATGTTTCCGAGCTGCCCGACCAGGTGAAGAAGGAAATGGAGTTCATCTTCGTCTCCCGGATGGAGGAGCTTTTCCAGTTCGTGCTCGTTCCGGAAGCCGAGATCCCGGCCCTCATCAAGCCGCCTGCGAACCCCAAGGCCTGGTGGCCCACGCGGATCGAAGCGGTCTGATCCGCAGCCTTTCCCGAGATGAAACGGGCGGCCGCAGGGCCGCCCGTTTCGCTTCCGGAAAGTCCCGCTGCCGTCCTACGACGCCCGTTTCTTTTCGGCGAAATACCGGTCGATCACCTGCTGGTAGATCGCCATCTGCTCGTGGGCCTTCTCGACGAAGAACTCTTCGGCACGGCCCCGGATGAACCCCGGTCCTTTCGTACACTCCACTTCCATGTCGACCACGCGGCGGGTGGAATGGTCACCCTCGGGGAGGATGCGGATGCGGGCGCTCGATCTCGAGATCGTACTCCGCGAATGGAACTCGTAGCGGAGCTCCTTCTTGTAGAAGGTCTGTTCTTCTTCGTTGTGGGGTTTTACGACGCCCCGGAGCACGGAAAGAAAACCCGGCAGATCGATGGCAAGGGTTGTACGGGTCCGGGTGTAGCGGGTGCTCTCGTCTTCGCGCCGCTCGAGCACTTCCACATTGCTGATATGCGGGTGGTGCCGGAGCACGAACTCCCGGAACGCCTCCCCATCGTAGATCTCGATGAACTCGGAGGGGGGAACCGGCGCAACCATCTCGAAATGGGCTTTTTTCATAGCGGCTGCGGGAACTGGTAACCCGCTGCCGCCCCTCTCGGCAAGGTGGACTTCCCGCGGCACCCGGCTAGATTGCCTCGCGAAGGGAGTCCCAGGGAAATGATGAAGATCGGAACCGGTTTCCGGGCGCTTGCGGGCGTCCTCCTGCTCTCGGCTTCGGCCTGCGGCGACAATATCGTATACAACTACACCGAAGAGGCGCCCCACGATGACGAACTCCCCGCGGGAATCATCGAGACCGTGGCGGGCAACGGCACGGCGGGAACGGACGGCAATGGCGGCCCGGCCACCGAGGCCCAGCTCAATAACCCGCGCGACATCTGGGCCGATCCGCTCGGCAACTTCTACATCGCCGACAACTACAACTACCGCATCCAGCGCGTGGACGGTGTGACCGGCGAGGTGACGACCGCGGTGGTGACGGGCGACTCGGTTGGCAACAACCGGGTCCGCGAGATCGTCATGACGGCCGCCGGGGATTTCATCTTCCTCGATCTCCAGAACCACCGGGTCCGTAAAGCCGAGGCGTTCACCGGCGAGATCACCACGATCCTCGGTACCGGCACGCTGGGTTACAACGGCGACGGCATGCTCGGGCCCGACACGCAGGTGAACCGGCCGCATGGCCTCGCCCTGGACGGCGCAGGCAACCTGTTCGTCGCCGACTTCGATAACGACCGCGTCCGGCGCCTTGATGCGGTTACGCAGAAGGTGAGCACCATCGCAGGAACCGGCACGGGCGGCTATTCGGGCGACGGGGGGCTGGCCACCGAGGCCGAGATCGATGTGCCGTCATCGGGCGCTTTCGACCCGGCGGGAAGCTACTACTTCTGCGATGCGGGCAACCACGTCGTCCGCCGGATCGACGTCGTGACCGGAATTATTACGACGGTCGCCGGAACCGGCGAGAACGGCTCGGGCCCCGACGGTGGTCTGGCCACGGAAACCGCCCTTCAGTCGCCCCGGGGAATCGGCTTCGATGCGAAGGGGAATCTCTACATCGCCGACTCGCCGAGCCAGCGGATCCGACGGGTGGATGCCGTCACCGGCATCATGACGACGGTCGCTGGCGACGGTACGGTGGGGTATTCGGGCGACGGCGGTCCCGCGACCGAGGCCCAGCTGAACCAGCCGCAGGGACTCGAGGTCGACAGGGCGCGGAACCTTCTTTACATTGCAGATTCGGACAACAACGTCGTCCGGCGGCTCCGGCTGCCGGACTGAGCTGGGGTTTTACCCGGTCTCTTTTGTGGTAGAGTCCCTGGAGCTGGCTGTTGCGTCGGCACCTGAAGGGGATAAAAGACATGAATTTCCGGAAACCGGTCCTGAACGCTCTGCTGGCGGCTTCGCTGGCCTTTGCTGCGGGAGCCTGTGATAGCGGCGGAGTGACGGATACCTTCGAACCCGGAAACTACGTCGGTGGCATTTTCGTCGACGGCTATGCGCCTTCCGCCGCCGGACGGTCGCTCGAGGAGCCGCCGTTCGAGGGTAACTCGGATCTCTA
>CAZUMS010000050.1:0-10626 GCA_964621525.1 uncultured bacterium | reverse complement strand
CGCCTTTGAGGACCGGGTTTTCTTTCTCGATCGCCTCCATGGCGTCGTCGATGATCTTGCCGATGGCGGTGTCTTTCGCCTTCGCCTGGACAAAATCCCACCGCGCCTTACCAGGCACCCAAAAGATATTTTCGGAGGTGTACTGGTCGCGGTCCTCGGCCAGATCCCGGCGGTCCTTGTCCTTGGGGAGATAGAGGTCGCTTTTCGGGTCGGCGGTTTCGCGCAGGATGCCGGTTCGGCGTTCCTCGAAAGCGTCGGAAATGTATTTAAGGAAAATCAGCCCCAGGACGACGTGCTTGTATTCCGCAGCGTCCATGTTGTTGCGGAGCTTGTCGGCCGCCTGCCAGAGCTTTTCCTCGAAACCGAGGTTGGCCCCGCCGCCGTTCTTTTCCTTTTTCGTGGCCGCCACTCCGCCGTGTTTCGGCGGCGATTTCTCGTAGGCGGCTTTCTTCCCTCGTGCCATTAGTTGATCTGAACCCCTCTCAGGACTACCCGAAATTATCCCAAGGCCCTGTTTCGCAGGCCCGAATATATGCCTGTCAATCCGAACCCCCGGAGCCTAGCCGCTCCCGCCGGAAGCGGAAAGTGGAGGGGGCTTGGGGCCAACGGCATAAGCCTAACCTATGAGGGTGACAGGTAGTGTCACGGAACCAAGACTTGGAAAATTTGAGAATGTCTAGTCGAAAGACCGGCGACGCACCGAAGCCGGTTTGAGTTTCGCCGATGACGAGCCGCAGCTGAGAGCCCTATCTACCGGAGACGTCAGAATCTGCATCCGGTGCCGAGCCGTTGCCAACAATCGTCAGTGCCTGAAAAAAGCGAGCGCCGAGCCGCTACCGGACCATCTAAAAGCCCATCCGAACTGGGGTGATCATTAGGCCCCACTACCCACCAACCGGGCTTTTCGCCGCGCATTACCCAACAGCCAACCGGTTGAGATCCAAAGTGTTTTACCCGAGAGTAGCTTCTGGCGGCTGGGCTGGTCTGTGAAAAACATCCTTTACGCTCCAACCAGCCCCCCACGCAGCTATCACCCGGTCCTCACCCAAGCCCCCACCACGTAACTATTCATTTCTCTTTGGAAAAAGAGGAAAAGTTAGGGGTTGGTGGGGGCTTTTTGATTATTTCACTGGCAGGACCCCGGAGTTCTAACGACGACGAAAGGCCTCGGACACAATTGTATCCTTTTCAGGGATACCGTTGTGGAGGCAGGTGAATCGACTGAATAGAACTAACTACGTGTTTTCAGAGGCTGGGCGGGGTTCTCACCGGACACCATAAACTCCTCGATCAGCGCACCGGTCTCATTGAGTTCGCCCTGGTAATCCATGCAGAAATTTCTAAAGGCGTCACCGTCGGCCCGCCAAACAACTCCCCGAGTCACACTCCCCCAGTCACCGGTAACGCCCCCTCATTCACCGGGGTTCGCACACATCCCTCTGACGGTTCCTGCGTCCGGCACAGCGCTCTCGATCCGTACGGTTTTTCCGGTTTCCATCTGATTGCACACGGGACCTAGGCAGCGCAGGGTGCTATCGTCTATCATAAATGGAAATTATTTCATACGTCGCCCGCTCCGGACGGAGCCATCAGGGGAGGAGATCCGGGCCATGCAGAAGGAACCGGACTACCGGGCGCTATTCGAGGCGCTCCCGAATCTCTACCTGATCCTGAAGCCCGACTACACGATCGCGGCCGTCAGCGACGCCTATCTGCGGGCCACCATGACCCGGCGGGAACGGATCTGCGGGAAAGGCCTGTTCGAGGTTTTTCCGGACAATCCGGACGACCCCGAAGCCAGCGGCACCCGCAACCTCCGGGCCTCACTGGACCGGGTGAGCAAAACCCTTCAGCCCGATACCATGGCCGTCCAGAAGTACGACATCCGGAAACCGGAGAGCGAAGGCGGCGGATTCGAGGAGCGTTACTGGAGTCCGGTCAATTCCCCGATCACCGGCAGGGACGGAACGCTGCTCTACATCGTCCACAGGGTCGAAGACGTCACCGAGTTCGTCCGTCTCAAAAGAATGGGGACCGAGCAGCAGAAGCTGACCTCGGAACTCCGTCAGCGGGCCAGCGAAATGGAGCAGGAAATCTATCTCCGCGCCCAGGAAGTGTCCGAGGCGAACCGGCAGCTCCAGAAGGCGAATGTCGAGATCAGCCGGCTGTACGACAAAGCCAGGGAAATCGACCTGCTGAAGACCCAGTTCTTCGCCAACATCAGCCATGAACTGAGGACGCCGTTGGCGCTGATCATCGGCCCCGCGGAACGGCTCCTCGCCTCGAACACGATGGAAGGACCGGCCCGGCGCGACCTCGAGGGCATCTGCCGCAACGGCCGCTTCCTGCTGAAGCAGGTGAACGACCTGCTGGACATTTCCAAGCTCGACGCGGGGAAACTGAAGCCCGTGTATACCCTGACGGATGTCGCTCAACAGGTAAGGATGACCGCCGGGCATTTCGAAACCGTCGCGCAGGACCGGAACATTACCCTGACTGTCGATGCGGACGCTCCGATTCCCGCCGAAACCGACCTGGACCAGCTTCACCGCATCCTGCTGAACCTGATGTCCAATGCAATGAAGTTCACCCCGCCGGGAGGAAAGGTCCGGATCTCCGCCCGGAGCGACCCCCGGTCCGCATCGGCCACGGTCGAAGTTGCCGACAGCGGACCCGGCGTTCCGGCCGAATTCCGGGAGGCGGTTTTCGAACGGTTCCGGCAGCTCGAAGGCGGGACCACGCGCCGTTTCGGAGGCACGGGCCTCGGGCTCGCCATCGTCCGGGACCTCGTGGGCCTGCTCGGCGGGAGCGCGACCGTCGACGGCGCTCCCGAAGGCGGAGCCAGGTTCCGGATCCAGCTCCCGCTGAAGGCTCCGGAGGGCGCCGAGATCCTGGACAAGCGCGGCATTTCGGCGGCCGCGGCCGATGCTGCCGAGTATCTCGTTCAGGAACTCAAGGCCCCGCCCGAAGCGCCCGCCGTGCCGGCCGGAGATCATCCCGGCCTCGTGCTGGTGGTCGAAGACAACCCGGAAATGAACGCCTTCGTGAGGGAGTGCCTGGCCGCGCATTTCCGGACCGCCAGCGCAGGTAACGGGAAGGAGGGCCTCGCCCGGGCCCTTGAGCTCCGCCCCGATCTCATCATCAGCGACATCATGATGCCGGAGATGGGCGGGGACGGCCTCGTCCGGGAGCTTCGAAGCCGGCCGGAATTCAGTTCGACCCCGGTGCTGCTTCTGTCGGCAAAGGCGGACGACGAGCTTCGCGCGCGGCTCCTTCGCGAAGGGGCCCAGGACTCCGTCATGAAGCCGTTCTCGCCCGAGGATCTCCGGGCCCGCGCGGGCAATCTCGTCGCCGCCAAACTGGCCCTGGAATCCAACCGGAAACTGGCGGCGGAACTCCAGACCAGCAACCAGAGCCTTCAGCAGCTCACTTCGGATCTTCAGATCGCCAACAGCGAACTCGAGGCGTTCAGCTATTCGGCCGCCCACGACCTGCAGGCGCCGCTTCGCAGCATTACGGGTTTCACCAGCCTTATCCTCGCCGAACATTGGGACGTGCTCGGCGACGGGGCGAAAGACTATCTCCAGCGCATCGAGAAGGCGGGCCGCCGGATGTCGCTCCTGATCAGCGACCTGCTCACGCTCTCCCGCGTCAGCCGGAAGGAACTCGAGATCGCCGAGGTCGGGATCTCCCGCCTGTGCGAGTCCATCGCGGAAGATCTCCGGCAGGGCGAACCGGGGCGGCAGGTCGATGTCCGGATCGTGGACGGCATGGTCGCCCGCGGGGACGAAGGCCTCGTCAAGATCGCCCTCACGAACCTGATCGGTAACGCCTGGAAGTTCACCTCCAAGGTACAGGCTCCGCTTATCGAGATCAGCTGCGTGCGCAAGGGCCGCCGTTCCGTCTTTCAGGTACGCGACAACGGCGCCGGTTTCGACCCGGCCTATGCCAAAAAGCTTTTCATCCCGTTCCAGCGGCTCCATGGGGATGCGGAGTTCAAAGGCACCGGCATCGGTCTTGCCACCGTGCAGCGGATCATCCGCCGGCACGGAGGAGAGATCTGGGCCGAGTCGGCCGTAGGCCGGGGAGCCTCCTTCTACTTCACACTGTGAACGGGGCGAGCGGTCGTCTTCCGGACTATTCCTTCAGGGCCCCGATGAACATCCGGACCAGAATATCGACAAGCGCCTCTTCCGGAACTCCCTCCGGCGGATCGAGGGCAATCCGGTAGAGCCCCGCGCTGCCCATGCCGAGCAGCAGACGGACGATGGCCTCGTAGCGGGCCGGGTCGCGCCGCCGGAGCCGGTCAAGATCGGGGAAGCCGAGCTGGGGAAGCACGGCGACCAGCCGTTCTTCGACCGCCCGGATCATGGCCGTCTGGCTGGTTCCCGGAATCTCGTTGAAAATGGCCCTCGCCAGTTTTTCCCTGCGGCGGAGCATTTGAATGCAGATCAGGATCAGGCGGCGGGTCATCGCTTCGAGACCGGGCTGCTCCAGCACCTCGCGTCCGCTCCGGACGACCTGGCCGGCCGTATCGGCAATCGCGTGTTCCACGAGCGCCTGGAAGATCGACTCCTTGTTCGGAAAGTAATGGTAAAGCGTACCGATGCTGACGCCCGCCCGCCGGGCGATCCGGTTCGTCGTGGTTTTCTCGTAGCCAAGGCGCACCAGCACGTCGGCCGTCGCCTGGATGATGGCAATGACGGTCTCCCGCGAACGCTTCTGCACTGGTGCACGCCGTGGCCCGGTGGCCTGCTTTTGTCCCGGCATGTCCCTCTCCCTCCCGGCGGATTCCACCCATTTATAAATCGAGCAATTATTCGGTTTCAGGATACCCGGAATGTCCAGAACAGGCAAAAGGGCGCCTTAAACCCCCTGGAACCGGAAACCGAGTTGTCCCGGGGGCAGCGCCCCCCTAAACTGTTCCTATCGGTCGAAGGAGCCGCAAACCCATGAGCATCAGCGCAAAATCCCCCGCCGGCAGCAAGGGCAGCACCCTCAAAGCACTGGGAATGTACCGGAACATGCTGTTCGGGAAGGACAGCATGCTTCCCGACGGAATTCTCGACCGGCTCCTCTCGGCAAAGAACCTTCTGGTTACCATCGACAATCCGTGGAACGCCGACATCGAGCAGGGCGTGAACGCGCTGATTTCGAATACCCTGACGAGGAACCCGGTCGACGACGGCGCTGCCCGCAAGGCCGCCCACCCGGCCTTATGGGCCATGTACGAACAGCGGTACGACCCGCTGGTCGATCTGCGGCGCCTCGAGAAGCTTCCCGAGGGGACGCTGGGGCGTACGTACGCCGACTTCATGTCTCGTTACGAAATCCGGCAGCTACAGGACATGGTGAAAATCCGGCGCCCCCGGAACTTCGCCGAGTACACCATCTACCGGGCCTACAAGCTCCACGACGTCATGCACTCCGTGCTGGGCTGCGACGCCGAAATCCTCGGCGAGGTCCGCATCAATGCCTGGTCCGCCGGCCAGGGACTCGCCCAGACGAATCTGCTCGGATCGAAGAAAACCCGTAATTCATCCCACGGGTTCATGGGCGTCGCCGTACTGCTCATGCATATCGCCTACAAGCGGAGCCAGGATTTCCCCGAAGCGCTTTCCCTTGCCCTCGAATGGATGGAGCGGGGCAGGAAAGACCCGTTCCATATTCCGCTCAAGGTGGAAGAGCTCTGGGAGCAGCCGCTCGGGGACGTGCGCGAATATTACCAGTCCGGGCGGTTTCTCGCCGCGGACTGAAAACCCGGATTCAGGCGGCCTGTTCGCGGCGGGAGACCAGTTCCCTGAGTTCTGCCCGCTTCACCTTCCCCGACGCCGTTCGGGGAAGTTCGTTCACAGGGATCCAGCGGCGCGGCACCTTGTAGCCCGCAAGGCGTTCACGGCAGAACCGCTCGAGCGCTGACGGTTTGCAGCCCGGCGCGGCGACGATCACGGCCGTCACCATCTGTCCCCAGCGGTCGTCCGCCGTGCCGACGACGGCCGCTTCCCGGACCTCGGGATGTTCGTGGAGTACGGCTTCGATTTCCGCCGGATAGACGTTCTCACCGCCGGTCACGATGAGATCGCTCCGGCGATCCGTCACGACGATCCCCTGCGGAAACCGGATTCCGATATCCCCGGTGTGCAGGCGCCCCCCGCGGATGGCCGCCGCTGTCGCTTCGGGATTTTTCCAGTAGCCCCGCATGAGCTGAGGACCTTCCACGACGATCTCGCCGGGCTCTCCATCCTGCACCGGAGTGCAGGTCTCATCCACGATGGACACCCGGCTGCCCGGAAGCGGTGCGAGGGCCAGATCCTCAAGTGCGGCGTCCGGCAGCCTGCTGAACCGTTCCGGCGGAAGCGTCATCACCTGCGAGGCGGCTTCGGTGAGTCCGTACGTCACCGCCAGCGGCGCCCGAAGCTCTCGCGCCCGGCGGAGCAGCGACGGCGGAGCCTTCGCTCCGCCGAGCAGAATGAACCGGAGCGACTCCGGCAGCGGACGGCCTGCGCGCGTCTCCAGCAGCCGGTCCAGCATCACCGGCACCAGCGACAGATAGGACACTTCGCCCGAATCGATCAGCCGGTTCACGGCTCCGGCGTCGAATTTTTCCTGCAGGATCACGGGCGAACCGTCGAACGCCGCCCGGAACAGAATCGAAAGCCCGCCGATGTGGTACAGCGGCAGCGGGCAGAGCCAGCACCCCGAAGGTCCATGGCCCAGAACCGACTGCGACATGGCTGCGCTCGCCTCGATGGACGAGAACGGAATGAGCGCCGCCTTGGGAAAGCCGGTGGTCCCGGACGTAAAGAGAACGATCTGGATGCCGTCAAGCTCGGGGGCCTTTTCAGCGGCACCCTGCCCTTCGGCGATCTCCCACCGTTCGTCCGGAAGATTCCGGTTGTCCAGAACGAAGGCGGCGGGGAAGCGGTCCAGGGTCTGGCGGATCTCGGCGGCGGTCCAGCGGAGATTGAGCGGAACGAATACCGCCCGGAGCCGCCAGAGCGCGTGGCAGAGAACGAACAGCCGGTCGTCCGAGCCCGCGAGCACGGCGACCGGCACGCCTTCTCCCACACCGAGGCGGCGGAGCCGGTCCGCCTGGGCGGCGACGCGGTCTTCAAGTCCGGCGGCCGTGTGAACCCGGCCGCCCGAGGTCAGGTCACTGAGAAGCGGCACCTGCCCCATCCTCCCGGCGCATGAGCGCGCCGTCCGAGATGCGGAGTCCGTCGTCGTCACCGAACCAGCCGGAGGTCAGGAGCCCCGCCGGCAGGAACGGCTCTTCCAGTGTGCAGGCCAGCTCGAAACAGGCCCGCCGCCCCACGGCGCTTTCGAGGCCGCTGCTCAGCACCCAGCGGGCGCCGGCCTTCTCGATCTTCCGGATCGCGTCGCGCGTCGCCCGCCAGCCGCCGAGGACCGTCGGCTTCAGGACGTAGTATTGGGCGGCCTTCGCCTTGAGAAGTTCCGCCAGTTCGGAAGCCCCGGCAAGCGATTCGTCCACGGCCAGCGGAACGGAAGTTTCCCGGCCAAGTTCCCGGAGTTTTTTCTCCTGGCCCACGGCCAACGGCTGTTCGACGAACTCCAGGTTGAACGGCTCCAGCGCCTTCAGGTTCCGGACCGCCTCGTCATAGGCCCAGATGCCGTTCGCATCGCCGCGGATCGCCGCCTCGTCCGGCAGGCGGTCTCTCAGGGACTTCACCCGTTCCACGTTCTTTTCCGGGCCGGCCTCCAGCTTTACCTTGAAGGTGCGGATACCGCTCCGGAGCAGGTCACGGACGGGCCCGTCCGAAGCCGCCAGATCGAGCACCCCGCTCACGGGCACGCGGTCGCGTTCGCCCGGCCCCCAGATGTCCATCATGCGGCAGCCCCAGCGCGCCGCCCAGAAATCGTACAGGGCGGTCTCCGCCGCGAACACCGCCGACGGGCAGTCGCCGAGCGACTTCGCCAGCTTGAGTGCGAGGTCCCCCGACGCGTCCGTCGTCGCCAGCTTCGCGATGATGTCCGATTTGTCCCGGAGGGCCGCCTCGGCCTGCTCCACCGTTTCCGGAGAATGGCCGGGCAGCGGAGCCGCCTCGCCAACGCCCGTGTGCTTTCCGTCCGCGATCGTCACCAGTACGCTTTCCCGGGTTTTCCATTCCCGGGACGCCGCCCTGAACGGGCGGAGCAGGCGGTGGGCCGTCCGCTGGATGGAAACCTCGATCACAGGACAAGCCCCGCCGACAGCAGCACCGCGTACAGAAACAGGTATTTCGCCGTGCGTTCCAGAACCGGATTGAGAAGCCGGGGGTTTTCGGAAGTCCAGACCTCGTAGACGAGACGGCACGCCGGCAGCGCCGCCGCCCACACGAGCAGCAGCCACAGGGACTTTTCCGTAAAGACCAGCGCCGTCCCCACGGCGAGCGGAATCAGCAGTTCCATGGCGTACACCCGCCGCGCAAAGCGGCCTCCCCGGCTGACAACCATCGTATTCTTGCCCGAACGGCGGTCCCCTTCCGCATCCCGCAGGTTGTTCACCATGAGAATGGCGGCCGAGACAAGCCCGATAGGCACTGAGCAGATCAGGCCGAGCATACTCCAGTTCCCGGTCTGAACAAAAGCGGTGCCCATTACCGCCACCGGGCCGAAGAAGACAAACACGAACAGATCTCCGAGTCCGTGATAACCGAGCGGATAGGGCCCCGCCGTGTAGGCAACGCCCGCAGCGATCGAGGCGAGCCCGATCCAGACGACAGGCCAGCCGCCCGCCTGAAGGAGATACATCCCGCAGAGCGTTGCCAGCGCGAACGCCGCAAAGATGCCGGCCTTGAGGGCGTCAGCTGTCAGCCATCCCGACTGGAGCGCTCTCGGTGGGCCGAGCCGGTCCCCGCCGTCCGTCCCCCGGAGACCGTCCGAAAGATCGTTCACGAGGTTGGCGCCGATCTGGAGAAAAAGCGCCCCGAGCAGGGCCGCCGCCGCCGGGCCCGGTTTCATCCCGCCCTCGCGGACGGCGACGGCCGTGCCCACGAGCACCGGAGCCGCCGCCGCCGTCAGGGTCTTCGGGCGGCAGGCGAGCAGCCAGGCAGGGAGCGAGCCCGGCCGGACCTCGGCAGCTTCACCGTGAAATCCTGCCGCGGCCGTGCTCATGGCAGCCTCGGGAACTTCCGGTAGTCGGGCTTGCGCTTCTGCAGGAAAGCGTTCTTGCCCTCCTTGCCCTCTTCCGTGAGGTAGAACAGCGCCGTCGCGTGGCCTGCCAGCTCCTGGATGCCCGCCTGCCCGTCGCAGTCGGCGTTCATCGCCGCCTTGAGGCAGCGGATCGCCATGGGGCTCTTCTCGAGGATCTCCCGCGCCCAGGCCACCGACTCTGCCTCGAGCCGGTCCAGCGGAACGATCTTGTTCACGAGACCCATTTCGGCGGCTTCCTCCGCGGTGTACTGGCGGCAGAGGTACCAGATCTCGCGCGCTTTCTTCTGGCCGACGATCCGGGCGAGGTAGCTGGAACCGAAACCGGCGTCGAAGCTACCCACCTTGGGCCCCGTCTGGCCGAACCGGGCGTTGTCGGCCGCGATCGTGAGGTCGCACACGACATGGAGCACATGGCCGCCGCCGATGGCGTACCCGGCCACTGCCGCGATCACCGGCTTGGGGCAGGAACGGATCAGCCTCTGGAGCGTCAGCACGTTGAGCCGCGGCACGCCGTCATCGCCGACATAACCCGCTTCGCCCCGGACGCGCTGGTCGCCGCCCGAGCAGAACGCCCTGCCGCCCTCGCCGGTCAGGATGATGACGCCGACGTTCGTGTCCTCCCACGCGTCGCGGAACGCCTCGACCATCTCCTTGATCGTCTGGGGACGGAAGGCGTTGTGCACCTCCGGACGGTTGAAGCTGAGCCGGGCAATCCCTTCGGGGGACTTGTGGTAGAGAATGTCCTTGAACTTCCCTGCCGGTTTCCATTCGACGGCCGTTTCCACGGCTTCAAGCGCATGCGCTTTCATTGGGGTTTCTCCTTTGGTGATCGGTCTTCGACCAGAACGTTTCGATGATTTCCCGGAACTCGCCGGGCCGGTCCTCGTGGACCCGGTGCCACGCACCCGGAACGGGATAGTGAACCGCACGCGGGCAGCGGGCCGCGAACCGTTCCGCCATCTCCACATAGGCACGGTCATGCTCGCCAGTAATGAGACAGACCGGCATTTGCAGTTCTCCGAGCCGGCTCCAGTGATCGGGCTGGAGTCCCGTGGAGAGGGTGCGGAGCGCCCAGGCGAGCGATTCCCGGTCGTGGTAGCGAATGCGCGGATCGTCTTCCGGTTTCCGCACGTCCGGGCCGAACAGTGGCAGCCGGTCCCAGAACTCCAGAAACCGATCGAGTCCGCCCGTGACCAGCCGGTCCGCCAGTTCGCGGTCAGCCAGCGCCCTTGCGCGGCGCTCCGCCGGGTTTTCGATCCCCGGATTGGCGCTCACGAGCGTGAGGGAACGCCAGCGGGACGGATTGGCGAGCACCCAGGACAGGGCGATCCGGCCGCCGAACGAATAGCCGAGGAGGTGGGCGTCCCGGGCGCCGCTTTCGTCCGCCCACGCCTCCAGCGCGTCGACGGCGCCGCCAAAGGACGGCGGACGGATTGTTGTGAGGCCGTGGCCCGGCAGATCCAGACAGAAGGA
>CAZUMS010000049.1:0-11012 GCA_964621525.1 uncultured bacterium | reverse complement strand
TGGTCGGGCTGGAGGGACTCGAACCCTCGACCTCTTGCTCCCGAAACAAGCGCGCTACCAACTGCGCTACAGCCCGGAGAAACCTAGTAAAAACAGCACCTTGGGGTGCTTCAGGGGTCTTCGGCCCGTCAGGCCGCCCCTTTGAGGCGGCGGATAGTAGACGAATAATCGGCGCTTTCAAATACCGCCGAACCGGCCACGATAATATCCACGTCGTCCCCGCAGACCTCGTCCACGTTCGAGGTCTTGATACCCCCGTCCACCTCGAGTTCGACCGCCGGATTGTGCCGGTCGATCAGGCGGCGGCATTCGCGGATCTTGGCCGTGACGGACGGAATGTAGGCCTGCCCGCCGAAGCCGGGGTTCACCGACATGAGGAGGATCATCCCGATATCGCCCCACACCTGCTCGAGCGCCCCGAGCGGCGTCGCGGGATTGAGGACCACCGCCGGCATCACGCCGAGAGAGCGGATGAGCTGGAGTGTCCGGTGCAGATGCGGCGTGTTCTCCACGTGCACGCTGATCCGGTTCGCGCCCGCCTTCGCGAACTCGGGAATGTAGCGGTCCGGGTTCTCGATCATGAGGTGCGCGTCGAGCGGCAGCTTCGTCACCTTGCGGACGGCGGCCAGCACCAGCGGCCCCACGGTGATATTCGGCACAAAGTGGCCGTCCATGACGTCGAAGTGGACGAGGTCGGCCCCGGCCTGTTCGATGGCCCTCACTTCTTCCCCAAGCCGCGTGAAATCGGCGGACAGAAGGCTGGGCGCGATTTTGCGGATTCGTCTGGCCATGGGACGTGCGGCACCTCTCTTTAAATCCCTTAATTGGGGCGGGACTTTCATTCAAGGCCGCCTGTGCTAAGTCAGGGGGCGCATGACGGAATTCCTCTCCCGCCACTGGTTCACGCTGCTGCTCGGCGCCTTCATCGGCCTCGCAGTCTGGAACAACGTGAATCCCCCGCCAGAGCCCGAACGCAACCAGGTGCTCTGGCCGCCGCCTCCGAAGCGCGCGACCATGTCCATCGGTCCGTGCACGGACTGGAAGTCAGGCCTCGTCGTGGAAGCCGCCAAAAGCCCCGAGGGGCAGAAATTCACCGGCATGCTGGCCCGCCAGCTCCGCCAGGCGGCCATCATCGGCGAAAGCGACGAGGTCGCTGGCGGCCAGCGCTCGCGCGAGGCCCGGGGACTCGGCCTCCGGGTCAACTACCTTCCCGGCCAGAGCGGCCAGCACGGCCGCATCGAACTCACGGTGGTGGACCTCTGCCGCCTCTTCCTGCTCGATCACGCTTCGGAGCCCATCCTCCCCGGCGCCTCGCCCGAAAGCACGGCCGCCGCCGTCCGGTCCCGGATCGACCGGCTGATGCCTGTATCCTACCGGTCTCCCGTGGTGGAGCTCCTGTACTTCGAACCGCTGGAAGAAGCCCCGCCGGAGCTCCCGCCGCTGTTCCGCGAAGCCATGCGCACGTTGGCCGCCGAAGACGAGGAGCTCCTGCTCCGCGAGCCGTCCGATGCGGCGCTGCGTCTCGAAGGCGCTGCGCTCACGGACAACCCTGCTGAACCGCCCGTGGCGGTCCTCGCCACCGGCATCCGGGTGGGCCGCTACGGCGAAAGCTACGTCGCCCATCTTCTGCGCAAGATCCCCTCCGAAGGCGAGGAAACCATCGAGGGCGCCACGCTCCCCGAACTCGCCGAAAACGTCACGAACCGCCTCAAGCGGATCGCTTACGCCCGGTAAGCGGCGCGGGAAGCCGCCTCACCCCGCCAGTTTTTTCAGGTAGATTTCGCGCTCGTCGTCGTCGTTGAGCGTCTCGTAGGCCTTGGTGATCTGGAGGTAGATCGCCGAGACCTTGGCCCGTTCGTTCGCATCGATGTCGTGGCCGAGCTTTGCCGGGTGAAACACCTTGGCGAGCTCGAGGTAGGCCTTCTTGATATCGCCCGCACTGGCCGAACGCGGGAGCTCGAGGAGCTGGAAGTAGTCGTCCGACTCCATGGTCTTGAACTTCTCGGCGATCCGCTCGAAAAAAGGCAGCTCCGAGGTCCGGCCCGGCACGCGCTGGGCGGCGGGAACATCGAGCGTTTCGGGCGGTACGGCCGGCGGCGGCACCGACTGGCCCGTGACGATGATGCCGGGAATATCCGGGGGCATGTCGGCAAAACCGGGAGCGGCTCCGGCCGGAGCAGATGCAGCCGCGGGCGGGCGGCTCGGCAGCAGCTCGCGCCGGACCCGCTCGCTCTGCTTCTGTCCGTCCGCAGACGGCTGCGGCTGGAAGGAGAGATATTCCAGAACGTAGAAGGCGTAGACGAGCCGCAGGAGCTGTTCGGGCCGGGGGGCGGATTCGAGGATGCCCCGGAGCGTTTTCTTTCCGTCGATCGTCTTCAGGAGTTCGGATTCGTCGTATTCGAGCGAGAACAGGACCAGATCGCCCTCGAACGGGTTCCAGGCCGCCGCCTGATTGGCATAGGGCACGAGCCGCTTCTTGATGATGTCGAACGGCATCCGCTGGACGACGGCTTCCTTGAACGCCCCTTTCAGGTTGAACCCGTCCTGAGGGGGCTCTCCCTGCGGCTTCGAGGGGGTAAAGGAGAATTCGCCGGCGGCCCAGGAAAAGCAGTTCTCGAGTTTCTCCGCTTCCTGGCGCTTCAGGGCCTTGTCGAGGTCGACGGCAGCAATGAGTCCCATCTCGACGAGAATATCCCCGTGCCGCCTTTTCTTCTGCTTGGAGATGAGCCGGGTATTGTCGCACTGGGCCTGCGTGATCTTGCCCTCGGTCACCAGCATCTTGCCCAGCACCTCGCTGAGCAGGTTCGACTGGATGCCGGTCAGCACGCCGCGGTTGAAGAAAAACGACTTCTTCACCTTGGCCTTCGAGCAGACAAGGGTGCCGGTCCTGGCGTCCTTCACCATCGTCCCGATCACCTCGGCGAACGGGGTTTCCGCAAGGGAGCCGGTCAGCACGCCGGCGGCGGCAGAGGGAGGCCCCGAAACGGCTCCGCCCGGAGAGGCCGGAGCGTCCGTGTCCTCGTCGTCACTCTCGCCGACGCCAGTGTCGGATTCGCCGATGAAGAACAGGATCCGGTCCCGGAGGAGGCCGAGGTTCAGGGGTTTGGTCAGGAAATCGTTGGCGCCGTATTTCTGACGCGCCTCGTTCTGGACCTGCGACGACTTGTAGACGGCGCTCATCAGGATGATCGGGAGCTTGCCGCCCTGCGGGTGCCTGCGGATCGCCTGGCAGAGCTCGAAACCGGTCATCTTGGGCAGCAGCACGTCGGAGAGAATCAGGTCCGGCTTATCGGTCTCGAACGCCTTGAGTCCGTCGAGACCCGTCGGCGCGTAGGTAATGCGGAACGGCAGGTCCTGGAGCCCTTCGGAAATGAAGCTCCGGACCAGCTTGTCGTCCTCGACGACCAGCAATTTTTTGGCGGAATCCGTCACCCGTTCGGCGCCCCTGCTACCCGCAAAAGCGGGTCTGCTCCACATCCCAAACTGTGTGATTTGGAGTATACGGGCGGTCAAAAATACGAGTCAAACCCCAAACCCGCTCACGCACAGGGTTTCACACGGTTTCAGCACGATTTGAGCTGACTCTGATTCAATCGGATACGGCACGAACGGAAAAGGCGGCCCGCCGGGCCGCCTTTTCTCCCTGCAGGGGAACTTTCACCGGTCAGTGAACGATTCCCTCTTCCTCCGCATCGTCCTTCTTGGCGGCGGGGGCTTCGGGTACCGGGGCCGTGTCCGACCCCTTGATGATCGGCTTGGGCTGTTCGACGAACGCCTGCGCGATCACCTCGTCCATGGTCTCCACGGGGATCACGGTCACGGCCTTCAGGATCGGCTTCGGAATGTCGGCGAGGTCCTTCTCGTTTTCCTTCGGGATCAGGACCGTCTTGATGCCGCCCCGGTGCGCCGCAAGGATCTTCTCCTTGAGGCCGCCGATGGGAAGCACGCGGCCGCGGAGCGTGATTTCGCCGGTCATGGCCACATCCGCCCGCACGGGGATCCTCGCGAAGGCCGACGCCAGCGACGTCGCCAGCGCGATGCCCGCCGAGGGGCCGTCCTTCGGGGTCGCTCCCTCGGGTACGTGGACGTGGGTGTCGGTCTTGGAGATCAGCTCGTCTGCGATGCCGAGCCATGCGGCGCGGCTCCGGACGTAGGAAAGCGCCGCCTGGGCGGACTCCTGCATCACCTCGCCGAGCTTGCCGGTGATGGTGATCTTGCCCTTGCCGGGGACGGTCGAGACCTCGATCTGGAGCAGCTCGCCGCCCACTTCCGTCCAGGCGAGGCCCGTCGTGAGGCCGATCTGGTTCTCTTCCTCGGCGCGGCCGTAACGGTACTTCTTCACGCCGAGGAACTTCTCGACCTGTGCGGGACTGATCTTGATCTTGTCGGCCGTGGGCTCTTCCACCACGCGGCGGGCCACCTTGCGGCAGATGGAGCCGATTTCGCGCTCCAGGCTCCGGACGCCGGCCTCCCGCGTGTAGTAGCGGATGATCTCGGTGATCGCCTGCGGCGAGAACTCGACGCGCTCGGCGTCGAGGCCGTGGTTCTTCAGCTGCTTGGCGACGAGATGCGTGCGGGCGATCTCGAGCTTCTCCTGCTCGGTGTAACCCGGCACCCGGATCACCTCCATGCGGTCCAGGAGCGGCGCCGGAATGCTCTGGAGCGAGTTCGCCGTGGCGATGAACAGGACCTTCGAGAGGTCGTAGTCCAGGTCGAGGTAATGGTCGTTGAACGTGTTGTTCTGCTCCGGGTCCAGCACTTCCAGCATCGCCGAGGCCGGATCGCCGCGGAAGTCGGACGACATCTTCTCGATCTCGTCCAGCAGGAACACCGGGTTCGAGGAGCCCGCCTTCTTCAGCGACTGGATGATCTTGCCCGGCATGGCGCCGATATAGGTGCGCCGGTGGCCGCGGATCTCCGCCTCGTCGCGCACGCCGCCCAGGCTCACCCGGATGAACTGCCGGTTCATGGACCGGGCGATCGAGCGCCCGAGCGACGTCTTGCCGACGCCCGGCGGGCCCACGAGGCACAGGATCGGGCCCTTGATCTCCTTCGTGAGCTGGAGGACGGCGAGGTACTCGAGGATCCGGTCCTTCACCTTCTCGAGGCCGTAGTGGTCCTCGTCCAGCACCCGGGCGGACTCCTTGAGGTCCAGGCGGTCCTCGGTCGTCTCCTTCCAGGGGAGCGAGAGGATCCAGTCGATGTAGGTCCGCACGACGGTCGCCTCGGCCGACATGGGCGACATCATCTTGAGCTTCTTCAGCTCCTTGTTGATCTTCTTGAGACCTTCCTCGGTGAGGAACTTCTCCTTGGCCTTGATCTTCTCCTCGATCTCCTGGAACTCGTTCTTGAACTCGTCCCGGTCGCCGAGCTCTTTCTGGATCGCGCGCATCTGCTCGTTCAGGTAGTAGTCCCGCTGCGAGCGCTCCATGGACTTCTTGACGTTCGTCTTGATCTTGCGCTCGAGCTGGACGATCTCGATCTCGCTCGTCATGAGCTCGAGGATCTTCTGGAGCCGCGCCGCCGGGTCGATGATCTCGAGCAGGCTCTGGCGGTCGGGGAGCTTGAGCTGGAGGTGCTGGACCACCGTGTCGGCGAGCCGCGCGGCGTCCTCGATCTGGCTCACCTGGAGCACGGTCTCCGCCTGCACGCGCTTCGAGACCTTCACGTAGTTCTCGAACGTGCTGACGACGCTGCGGCTCACGGCGCGAAGCTCGTTTTCCGGCATCTGCGGGATCTCGTCCAGCGGCTCGGCCTCGACCTCGAAGAACCGGTCGTTCTCGTGGAAGCGGCCGATGCGCACGCGGCGGCGGCCCTCCACCAGCACCTTCACCGTCCGGTCGGGGGTGCGAAGGAGCTGGAGCACATGGGACAGCGTGCCGATCTGGTGGATATCCTCGGGCTGCGGGTCGTTCGTCTTCGCCTGGCGCTGGGCGGCCATGACGATCATCCGGTCGCCCTTCATCGTTTCTTCGAGCGCCGTGATCGACTTCTCGCGCCCCACATAAAGCGGGATGACCGAATACGGGAACACGATGATGTCCCGGAGCGGCAGGAGTGGGTAGGTGCGGCCCTTGGGCTCGCCGTCCTTTTTCTTGCTGCCTTCGGCGGAATCGGTCTTGAAGAACATGCGGTCACACCTGCCTTGGCGGCCGCGGGCGGGCCGCCGGAATGGGGGAACGGGAAATCGCGCCGGTCAGGCGGTTTCCTTCTGGAGCACGACGAGGGGGTCTTCCTTCTTCAGGACGACGTCCTCGCTGATGAGCACTTCCCGGATGTCCTTCCGGGAGGGGATCTCGTACATGATGTCGAGCATCACGTTTTCCAGAATGGAGCGCAGGCCGCGGGCGCCCGACTTCTTGCGGATCGCCTCGCGCGCGACGGCCGAGAGCGCCTCGTCCGTGAACTTGAGCTTCACGCCCTCCATCTCGAACAGCTTCTTGTACTGCTTGACGATGGCGTTGCGCGGCCGCGTGAGGATCTCGACCAGCGCCCCCTCGTCCAGCTCGTGCAGCGTGGCGAGGATCGGCAGGCGGCCGATGAATTCCGGAATCATCCCGAACTTGAGCAGGTCCTCGGTCTCGACCTGTTCCAGGATCTTGCCGACGTTCTTGCGCTCGCTCTTGCCGCGCACGTCGCTGCCGAAGCCGATCCCCTTGTGGGCGATGCGGCGCTCGATGATGTCTTCCAGCCCGTGGAACGCGCCGCCGCAGATGAACAGGATGTTCGTCGTGTTGATCTGGAGGAAATCCTGCTGCGGGTGCTTGCGGCCGCCCTTGGGCGGCACGTTCGCCATGGTCCCTTCGAGGATCTTGAGCAGCGCCTGCTGCACGCCCTCGCCCGAGACGTCGCGGGTGATGGAGGGGTTCTCGCCCTTCCTCGCGATCTTGTCGATCTCGTCGATGTAGACGATGCCGCGGATCGTGCGCTCCACGTCCTGCCCGGAGTTGTTGTAGAGGTTCAGGATGATGTTCTCGACGTCCTCGCCCACGTAGCCGGCCTCGGTGAGGGTCGTGGCGTCGGCGGAGGCGAAGGGCACGTCGATGATGCGGGCCAGCGTCTGGGCGAGCAGCGTCTTGCCGCTGCCCGTGGGCCCCACGAGCAGGATGTTCGACTTCTGGAGCTCCACGTCCCCGGCGCTCACCTTGGAGTAGATGCGCTTGTAGTGGTTGTGGACGGAGACGGAGAGGATCTTCTTCGCGCGGTCCTGGCCGATCACGTAGTCGTCCAGCACGCGCTTGATCTCGCTCGGGAGCGGGAGCTGCCGCTTCTTGATCTTGCCGGCGCGCTCGTTCTCGGTTTCCTCGGCGATGATGTCGTTGCAGAGCTCGATGCACTCGTCGCAGATGTAGACGTTGGGGCCCGCGATGAGCTTCTTCACCTCCCGCTGGCTCTTGCCGCAGAAGCTGCAGGTGAGGTTCTCGCTTTTCTTGTCGTTTTCCTTGTTCACGTCTGCTCCGTGGCTGTGGGGACCCTTCGGGGCCCCTGCTCAGGCGCCCCGCTTCAGCGTGTCCGGATGCGGCAGCACGGTCGAGGTCGGCCGCCGGTCCCACACGTTGTCGATGATGCCATACTGGACGGCCTCGGCCGCCGAGAGGAAGTAGTCGCGGTCGGTGTCCCTTTCGATCTGCTCGATGGGCTTGCCCGTGTGCCCGGCGAGGATGTCGTTCAGTTCCTTCTTCATGCGCAGGATCTCCTGCGCCTGGATATGGATGTCGCTCGCCTGGCCCTGGAAGCCGCCCATGGGCTGGTGGATCATGATGCGGGAGTGCTTGAGCGCCACGCGCTTGCCCCTGGAGCCCGCCGCCAGCAGCACGGCCGCCATGCTGGCCGCCTGCCCCACGCAGATCGTCATGATGCTCGGGCGGATGTACTGCATGGTGTCGTAGATCGCCATGCCGCTCGTCACGCTGCCGCCCGGCGAGTTGATGTACATGTAGATGTCGCGCTCGGGATCCTCGCTCTCCAGGAACAGGAGCTGGGCGACGATCAGGTTCGCCACCATGTCGTCGATCGGCGTGCCGAGCAGCACGATCCGGTCTTTCAGAAGCCGGGAGTAGATGTCGTAACCGCGCTCACCGCGGTTGGTCTGTTCGACGACGATCGGGACAAAGCTCATGGAAAGCCCTTCAGGCGGCGGGCGGGGCCCCGGAGGGGCCTTGGGGTGGGACTGGAACGGCCCGCCACGCACGGTTTACAGCCTGAATCTTACCCCCGCAGGGGTTGAAAGCAAGATGGCGAAGCCCCGCGAACCTTGCCCGCTGCGTCATGAAAACACGGAATTCCGCATGCTTAGGGAAGTGGATGGGGAGGATTCTTCGGGCGGCGGATCATGGATGAAATCATACCGGATCGGGAGCCGTGTGCCCAGCATGAGCGGCCATCGGTCAGATTGAGCGGCTACCGCCGGCTCCCGTTCAGGCTGAACGCCGACGCGGGACTGCCCAAACCGCCCGATGCCCGAACCCGAAACGGAAGGAGCCGAGGCCGCCTAAAAGTCGTCCCTACAGGAGCCCATGTGCCAACCGAATTCCATCACTTTACACCCGGTGGTTATCGTCACTGTACACTCTAAGGAGTTCCGCAAGTTCGGCTTTTCAGACAGAGCCTAATCTGCCACTATCGCTATAAATTCTCAAATTTTAGATTGCGTCCAGTTATGAATATCTCCGGCTCGAATCCTAATGAACTCCGGATAATTGTCTTGCAATGCCGCCGCTAGTGCCGATTTAGATATCAAATTAGATTTTAGAATCTGATCTAGATTGCTTCCAGATTCTTTTATTACTTCTTTAAGATAAAGCGATGGTGCCTTTTCAGATATCTTTTTATTACTATCTGATGTCAATACGATGATATTAGCAAGCACATTACTTGCTTCTCTAGGGATCCCACACTTTTTAAGAAAGTTTAAAGGAAAAAGATGATGAAACTCGGGTTGATTTTTCCAAGACAATGCGATTGAAAGATCGATCTTCTGCTGAGTCAGAAGGTCGAGCGGATGTTCATTCGATAAAATTATTGCAAATAGCTTTGAAAGTGCAGTAGTTGATCTGAACTGGCTTATCTCCCATATCTTTTGAGTCGATTCCTTATATTCAAAAATAATACTTTGACTCTTCCCGGTCGAAAACTCCTTTATCGATTTATAGTCTCTAGCCATATCGCTATTACTCCATCCCTTGAAGTAACTCGACAGACTTGTTTTCCAAAACCATTTTTCAATTTCAGAGTATTGCAGGGAAGTGGGCTTGGGTAATTGTCGGAATACTTCCGCTATTACCGTGATTTGATTCGCATATGGTAGGATATCTGAATTAATTATCTTTATTTGAGTCGATAGAAAGTCTACGGCCAATCTGTAGGCACCAAGAACTTCTTTGACAGTATCCTTCAATTTATCAGGGTCGAGCTTTCGCAAATCATTGATAGAATCTGTTGTGAAACCACCGCAAGAGGCTGCAGAGAAATTTCTCAGAACAACTTTTCTATCGATGGAGTGGAAGTTCTTCCCAGAACATTCGGACAATAAATTTTCGATAGCATCGACTAGATCGAATTCCTCGCTCCAAGTTGCAGCCCGCATCAAATCGACAATGGTTAAAGGCGTTCCCTTACTATTAATTCGCTCGAAGATCGGGGCTACATCCTTGATTTGCATATCACCTAGCGTGACAGTTGCTATCTTATAGTCTTTGAATCTGTTGAATAATTTTTCTGCTCGTGATTTCAAATCATCTTTATCTGGAGTATTTAGCGTCTCCAAACTGTATACATGTTTGAAATATTCAGCCGGATCAGAGAGTTTATTTACTCTGATTTGATGCGTTGGAGGGTCAGAGATATCTTTCAAATGGATAAACTGCTCGGCGCGGAGGTCATAGGCCAAATTCCATTTGCTATCTGTATCTCCAGTTTTCCAATACAACGCTCCACATATAGTAGATAATCGTTGCTGACCATCCAAAAGATAGTTGACGGGGTAGTCAAATTTTGGAGTCGCAATTTCGAGATCGGCAATCTTATTTTCGCTCCGAAGCTGTTGCTTACTCTGCCAAAGCAAAATACTGCCAATTGGATATCCGCGAGAAATTGAATCTAACAGATCGATCACTTTCTCTTCTGTCCATACAAAATCGCGCTGAAATTTTGGCAGATATATATCTCCTGTCAAAATTCGCCGAGCAAGCTCTTCGATCCTATCTACACTCGGCTGAGGATCTTTAAGGCTGGTGGGAGGCGTCAACTTTTCCATAGTAGATATCCGTCAGCTTCTTTGATTTCTAAGAGGCATAATGGTGGACTATAACACAAATGATTTTCTGAATGCTAAAAATATCCTTCGGAGGGTGCCTCATTCATCGGAAACTCTTAGGGTGAATATTCCTAAGTAAATTAATTTTCGGCCTTAATGATTCCGCCGGGTTACGCGCCGGTCCGTCACAACTGGTTTGGCTATAATTAGGGGTGTGGGGATGGGGGAATCCCCGCCCGCCCCTCTCCTGATTCACGGGAGAGGGGTTGGGGGTGAGGGAGGCGAAGGGTGAGGGAGGCGAAGGAAGACGGAGCGCGTCCCTTTCCTCCTCACGTCAGGTGAGGAGGTGCCCGAGTCCGCGAGGGCGGTGGAGTTCCCCGGAAAACTCCCCCGGCGGGTGGACCCGCCACCCCCTCACATGACGTGCGGGGGAAACCGGAGGAGCCCGTTCAGACTCTCCCGGCGCTCCGGCAGCCAGAAGAGACTCACCCGCTGCTCCGCAGCACCCTCTCTGCAAGCAAAGAGGGCCAGCGCATCAGCTTTGGACCACCAGGTACACGCCTTCCTTGCCTGCAGGGAAGGTGGCCGGAGGCCGGATGGGTCCGTCCTGAAAATATTTATCCCCTCTGATTCCCGATACTTATCCCGTTTCCCTGTTGATATAAATTTGACTTCTATTTCATATGTTCTATACTGCTTTCCGTAGGTAAGTCTCCGCCCGGAGGCTGGCCCCGCGATCCCCCTCGCTTGAAAGATG
>CAZUMS010000048.1:0-12039 GCA_964621525.1 uncultured bacterium | reverse complement strand
ATCCTGTCCCACATGGCGCACCAAGTTTCTGACAGGTAATCCCGCGAGGTTTCGCGGGATCATTTTTGCTCTCTTTTCAACGACTTATCCGTTTTTACCTCCTTTTTATATCTCCGGTCCTAGATTGCCGCTGCCGACGGTTCCCGCCGCCTGACCCCGGTCATCGGGACACGAAGCTGGAATGCGTATCGTCGGGAGGAATGGAGACCACGTTATGGATTTCATCTGGATCGGACTGACGTTCGTGCTCTTTGCCGGAACCTGGGGCCTTGTCGAGATTTGCGACCGGATCCGCTGACCTGAAAAAAGGAGACTGCTCATGGACCTCGAAGCCTGGATCGGTGGAACCCTAACCTTGGGACTTTTTGCCTATTTGTGTCTTGCCCTGCTCAAGCCGGAGATGTTCGAATGAATACGCTCTATCAGCTGCACCAGATCGCGATATCGGTCGTACCGATTACGGCGCCAATCGACCCCATGCCGGGGCTATCGGAGGCGACGATGATCGGGACGCTTCAGATCCTGATCTTCTTCGGCATCCTGATCGCGGTGTCGAAGCCGCTGGGCCTGTACATGGCCAGCGTATACCAGAACGAAAAGACGCTGCTCAGTCCGCTGCTCGCGCCTCTCGAGAAGATCCTGTACCGGGGCGCGGGCGTTGACCCGGAGAAGGACCAGTCCTGGAAGCAGTACTCCGCTGCGGTGCTGATGTTCAGCCTAGTCAGCTTCCTGGCCGTCTATCTGTTTCAGCGGCTTCAGGGAATATTGCCGCTGAATCCTGCAGGGCTTGGGGCCGTGACTCCCGATTCGTCGTTCAATACCGCGGTCAGCTTCACGACCAACACGAACTGGCAGGGTTACGGCGGCGAAACGACCATGAGCTACCTGACCCAGATGCTCGGTCTCACCGTGCAGAACTTCGTCTCGGCCGCGGCAGGCATGGCGGTACTTGTTGCCCTGATCCGGGGATTCACCCGGAAACAGGCTGCCGGGATCGGCAACTTCTGGGCCGATCTCACCCGGTCGACGCTCTACATACTGCTTCCACTGTCTGTGGTCGTCGCTCTGCTGCTCGTTTCCCAGGGTGTCGTGCAGACGTTCGGCGCCTATGCGAAAGCGGCGCTGATCGACCCGTTCACCGGTGCCGACGGCGCGCAAGTGACGGAGCAGGTTCTGGCGCTCGGTCCGGCCGCCTCGCAGATCGCCATCAAGCAGCTCGGTACGAACGGGGGCGGGTTCTTCAACGTGAACTCATCCCATCCGTTCGAAAATGCCACGGCGATCTCGAACCTGATCGAAATGCTGTCGATCGTAGTCATCTCGTCCGCCCTCTGTTTCACGTTCGGCCGGATGGTGGGCGACGACCGGCAGGGCCGGGCCATCTTCCTGGCCATGCTGATCGTGCTGGTGCCGCTGGTCTTTGCGACGGCCGGCGCCGAGCAGACGGGCAACCCGGTCTATTCGTCGCTCGGGATCGACGCGGCCGGCGGAACGCTTCACCCCGGCGGCAACATGGAAGGCAAGGAGATGCGGTTCGGCATCTTCAATTCGGCACTCTGGTCGAATCTGACTACGGCGACCTCGAACGGTTCGGTGAACTCCATGCACGATTCGTTCACTCCGCTGGGCGGAATGATCCCCATGTGGCTCATGCAGCTCGGTGAGGTGATTTTCGGCGGCGTGGGCTCGGGCCTCTACGGCATGCTGCTGTTCGCCATCGTCGCCGTGTTCATCTCCGGCCTCATGGTGGGCCGGACGCCCGAGTACCTGGGCAAGAAGATCGAGGCCTATGAGATGAAAATGGCCTCGCTCGCCATTCTCGTTCCCTGCGGTGTCGTGCTCGCCGGTACAGCGATTGCCGTGGTGGCGAAGAACGGTCTCGCCACGATCTACAACCCGGGCATTCATGGCTTCAGCGAGGTGCTCTACGCGTTCTCGTCCGCCGGAAACAACAACGGAAGTGCCTTCGCGGGACTTGGCGCCAACACGCCTTTTTACAACCTCATGCTGGGCCTGGCCATGTGGTTCTCCCGGTTCTGGGTGATAGTCCCGGTCCTGGCGATCGCCGGATCGCTCGCCGCCAAGAAACAGGTTCCCGCTGGACCGGGCACGCTGCCCACGCACGGCCTGCTGTTCACCATTTTGCTGGTCTCCACGGTCCTGCTCGTGGGAGCGCTCACCTTCGTTCCGGCGCTCGCCCTCGGTCCCATAGCCGAACACCTGCAGATGGTCCGGTAAAACAGGAGTAAACAGATCATGGAAGCCTCAGTGACACGCAAGAAAACCACCGCCTCGCGCCCTCTGTTCGACCCGGTTATCGTCCGGCAGGCCGTAATCGATTCGTTCGCCAAGCTCTCGCCCCGGCGGCAGGTGCGTAACCCCGTCATGTTCGTGGTCTGGATCGGCGCCCTGTTCACGACGGCCCTCGGCGTTGCCGCGCTGTCGGGCCACGGGGACGAAGCGCCAGGCTTCATTTTTGCAATTTCGGCCTGGCTCTGGTTCACGGTGCTGTTCGCGAACTTCGCCGAGGCGATGGCTGAGGGACGCGGCAAGGCACAGGCCGAATCCCTGCGCAAGACCCGCAAGGACGTGGTGGCAAAAAAGCTGGAAAGACCCGACCGTCAGGCACCGGCAAAACCGGTGAACGCCTCGGATCTCCGCAAAGGCGATATCGTACTGGTGGAAACGGGCGGCATCATCCCTTCGGATGGCGAAATCGTGGAGGGTATCGCCTCCGTCGACGAGAGCGCCATCACGGGTGAAAGCGCGCCGGTGATCCGGGAAAGCGGCGGCGACCGGAGCGCTGTCACGGGCGGCACCCGGGTACTCTCCGACTGGATCGTCGTGCGAATCAGTTCCGATCCCGGCGAGACTTTCCTGGACCGGATGATCAGCCTCGTGGAGGGAGCGAAGCGCAAGAAGACGCCGAACGAGATTGCTCTGGACATTTTCCTCGCGGCGCTCACGATCATTTTCCTGCTTGCCACGGTCACTCTGAAGCCGTTCTCGATCTATGCCGTGAGCGCGGCAGGGCAGGGTTCGCCGGTGACAATGACCGTGCTGGTGGCGCTGCTCGTCTGCCTGATCCCGACCACGATCGGCGGCCTGCTGTCGGCCATAGGTATCGCCGGCATGGACCGGATGATCCAGGCGAACGTGATCGCCATGTCGGGCCGTGCGGTGGAAGCCGCCGGCGACGTGGACGTGCTTCTGCTCGATAAGACCGGGACCATCACGCTGGGCAACCGGCAGGCGGTCCGGTTCGCTCCTGCACCGGGAGTGACGGTGGAGGCTCTCGCCGATGCCGCCCAGCTGGCGTCGCTTGCCGACGAGACCCCCGAGGGCCGGAGCATTGTCGTTCTTGCCAAGGAAAAGCATGGTCTCCGGGGCCGGGATATCGGCGAACTGGGTGCGAAATTCATTCCCTTCACGGCTCAGACCCGCATGAGCGGCGTCGATATCGGCAGCCGGGATATCCGCAAGGGCGCCGCCGACGCCATCGCGGCCCACATTTCCGCCAGAGGTGGCCGGTTCCCCGATGCCGTGAAACAGGAGGTCGATTCGATCGCCCGGCAGGGCGGAACGCCGCTGGTCGTCTCGGACGGCGAGAAGGTTATGGGCGTAGTCCAGCTCAAGGACATCCTGAAAGGCGGTATCAAGGAGCGGTTTGCCGAACTCAGGAGCATGGGAATCAAGACCGTGATGATCACGGGAGATAATCCCCTGACGGCGGCAGCCATCGCAGCCGAAGCTGGTGTTGATGACTACCTCGCCCAGGCAACTCCGGAGACGAAATTGGCCTTGATCCGGGACTATCAGGCGAAGGGGCATCTGGTCGCCATGACCGGCGACGGCACCAACGATGCTCCCGCACTGGCGCAGGCGGACGTGGCGGTCGCCATGAACACCGGCACGCAGGCGGCCAAGGAAGCCGGCAACATGGTCGACCTCGATTCGAGCCCGACCAAGCTCATCCAGATCGTCGAGATCGGCAAGCAGATGCTGATGACGCGCGGGTCACTCACGACATTCAGCGTGGCGAATGACGTTTCCAAGTATTTCGCCATCATCCCGGCTGCGTTCGTCTCGATTTATCCGCAGCTCGGCGTGCTGAACGTGATGGGACTGGCGACGCCCCAGTCGGCCATCCTGTCGGCGGTGATCTTCAACGCGATCATCATCATGTTCCTGATCCCGCTGGCCCTGAAAGGCGTGCAGTACCGGCCGATGCCGGCATCCGCGCTGCTGACCCGCAACGTGCTGCTTTATGGCATCGGCGGCCTGATCGTGCCGTTTATCGGCATCAAGCTTATCGACCTGGTCCTTGTGGCCATGCATTTGGCCTGAAATCCGGAAGGAGACTGTCCATGGAAATGATCAGAGAACAACTGAAACCGGCGGCGATGATGATGATTGCGTTCACCGTGCTGACCGGGATTGTCTATCCGGGGACCGTCACGGTCGTCGCTCAGCTCGTATTTCCGGGCCGCGCGAACGGAAGTCTGATCGAACGGAACGGCCAGGTGATCGGATCGGACCTGATCGGCCAGCCGTTTGCGTCGGACCGGTACTTCTGGTCCCGGCCGTCAGCCACCGGACCGGTCCCCTACAATGCGGCGGCCTCGTCCGGCTCAAACCTGGGGCCTGTAAACCCGGCCTTTGTGCAGGGACTCAAGGACCGCGTCGCTGCGCTCAGGGCATCCGATCCGGACAATCAGATGCCGGTTCCGGTCGATCTCGCAACGGCATCGGGCAGCGGCCTCGATCCGCACATCAGCCCGGCGGCCGCCCACTGGCAGGTCCGCAGGATTGCGAGAGTCCGGTCCCTGCCGGAGGACCGGATCGCCGCCCTGATTCAGGCGAATACGGAAGACCGTGTGCTAGGGCTGATCGGAGAACCGGTGGTCAATGTTCTCAGGCTCAATCTGGCGCTCGACGCCCTGAACTGAGGGAAGTAGGCTTCAAGGGATGGCCGAAGACGAGCGTCCGTCGCCAGAAGAGATGCTCGCGAGGGCGCGGGAAGAGGAAGCTCGTGCCAGACGCGGGCGCCTGAAGATATTCTTCGGCGCCTCGCCGGGTGTGGGAAAGACCTACGCCATGCTGGAAGCCGCCCGGGCCAAAAAGCGCGAGGGAATCGATGTCGTCATCGGCTGGATCGAAACCCACGGCCGGAAGGAGACCGAAACCCTCGCCGACGGTTACGAGCGGATTCCACCCCGCGTGATCGACTACCGGGGAATCCGGCTGAACGAATTCGATCTGGACCGCGCGATCGACCGCCGTCCCGCCCTGATCCTCGTCGACGAATTCGCCCACACGAACGCCCCCGGATCGAAGCACGCACGCCGGTTTCAGGATATCGACGATCTGCTGGACGCCGGTATCGACGTCTACACGACGCTGAACGTCCAGCATCTGGAAAGCCTGAATGACATCGTCGCCCAGACGAGCGGCATCCTGGTCCGCGAGACGGTTCCCGATTCCGTGTTCGAACAGGCCGACGAAGTGGAACTGGTCGATATCCCGCCTGACGACCTTCTCCAGCGTCTCAAGGAAGGGAAAGTCTACATCCCCTCGGTGGCGGAACGGGCGGCGGGCAGTTTCTTCAAGAAGGGGAACCTGATCGCGTTGCGGGAACTCTCGCTTCAGCGGACGGCGGAGCGGGTAGACGCCCAGATGAATCGCTGGCGCCGCGAAGAGGGTGTCACCCAGCCGTGGACCGGCCGGGAACGGGTACTGGTGGCGATCGGCCCCGCTCCCCAGTCGGCGAACCTGATCCGGGCAGCCTACCGGATGGCGAACCGGCTCCGTGCCCCATGGATCGCCCTGTGGATCGAAACCTCCGCCTCGCAGAACTGGTCGGTCGAAGACCGGGAGCGGATTAACCAGCATCTGGCGCTGGCTCAGCAGCTCGGTGCGGAGACGTCCGTTGTCGCCTCCGAGAGCGTCAGCGACACGATCCTGCAGGTTGCCCGGCAAAAGAACGTCACCCGGATCGTCGTAGGAAAGCCGACGCATGCCCGCTGGCGGGACCGGCTTCGCGGCTCGATGGTCGACGAACTGGTCAGAGGTTCGGGCCCGATCGACGTACTGATTACCACCGGTGAAGACCAGAAGCCGTCCGTTGCGGCGGTCCGGATGGAGACGGAATACTCTCCACCGGGAGACTATCTGCTGGTTGTCGGCGTCGTCGTCGCGGTGACCGCAATTTGCAGCGTCCTGAGACCGCTTATGGAACTCGCCGATCAGGCGATGCTTTATCTGCTTGGTATTCTGTTCATTGCCAGCCGGCTGGGCCGCGGGCCGTCGCTAACGGCCAGCATCCTCAGCGTGGCTGCACTCGATTTCTTTTTTGTCCCCCCGTTTTTCACGTTCGCTGTTTCCGATACCCGTCATATCCTCACGTTCGGCGTTCTTCTGACTGCCGGTGTCCTGATGAGCCGCCAGACGATCCGGATCCGGATGCAGGCGGAGACTTCCAGAGAGCGGGAGCGCCGCACCTCCCTTCTCTACGCCATGACCCGGAGCTTCGCGTTCCGCAGAGGGGTAGGGGAAATCGCCGATGCCGCGGGCCGCCACGTCGAAATCCTCCTGTCGACACGAGTTGGTGTGCTGATTCCCGATACGCGCGGGGAACTCGCCATTCAGTCCGGCGCCGAGCATGAATTCATCCGCAAACCGGCGGAGCTTGCGGCCGCCCGGTGGGTCTATGACCACGGGAAACCCGCCGGTCCGGGGACCGATACACTGCCTTCGACGGAGGCGCTTTACCTCCCGCTGAAGAGCGGCGGGAAAATACTCGGGGTCATTGGAATTCACGTGCGTGACCTGCCGGAGCCGCTCAGCGCATCGCAGAACCAGCTGCTGGGCATGTTCGTCTCGCAGGCGGCCCTGGCCATGGAGCGGGCAAAACTCGCCGAGGATGCCGAGCAGGTGCGGATATCCGCCGAAACCGAGCGGATGCGGAACGTGCTGCTCACCACCGTGTCGCACGACGTCCGGACGCCGCTGGCCGCCATCACCGGCGCCGCCACCAGCCTTCTGGACCAGAAGGTCAGCTACTCGGGCGAGCAGAGCCGGGAGCTGCTGCTTACGATCCGCCAGGAGTCGGAGCGGCTGAATGCCATGGTGACGGAGATTCTGGATCTCACGCGGCTCGAATCGGGGGCGATTCAGGCGAACCGGGAATGGTATCCGCTGGAAGAAGTGGTTGGCGGGGCGCTCGCCCGCCTCGAAAGCGCCATCCGGGGCAGGGATGTCCGTGTGAAGATGCCCGGCACGGTCGTGAGCGTTCCGGTGGATCCGGTTCTCATCGAACAGGTGCTGATCAATCTCGTGGAAAACGCCGTCAAGTATACGCCGTCCGGAACTCCCATCGAGATCGAGGGCGAGGCGCTCGACGGAGAGATCGAGGTGCGGGTGCTGGACCAGGGTCCGGGAATTCCTCCAGGCGAGCTGGACCGGATTTTCGAGAAGTTCTACCGGATTGAGCCGGACCGGAGGCTACCGGGAACCGGGCTCGGACTTCCGATCTGCCGGGCCATACTCGCGGCGCATGGCGGGCGCATCTGGGCCGAGAACCGCCCCTCCGGAGGCGCCTGTTTCCGCTTCCGGATTCCACTCTTCGAGGACCAGGAGACCGCCCGCTCCACGCTTCCGGATGCACCCCATGGCTGATGCTCCGAAGATTCCGGTGACGCCCGGCCCCCTGATTCTCGTCATCGAGGACGAGCCCCAGCTCCGGAAGTTCCTGATCCCGGCGCTGGAAGGTCATGGCTACCGGGTGCTGGATGCCGAAAACGGAGAGTCAGGCCTGCTCGCCGCCCGGCAGAACGTCCCGGACGTCATTCTGCTCGATCTCGGCCTGCCCGATATGGACGGGCTGGAAGTGACGCGGCGGCTCCGGCAGTGGTCGAAGATCCCGGTGATCGTTCTCTCCGCACGGGGACAGGAAACCGACAAGGTTTCTGCGCTGGACGCCGGTGCCGACGACTACCTGACGAAGCCGTTCGGCGTGCCTGAACTGCTGGCCCGTATCCGGGTCGCGCTCCGTCACCAGAACCGGACTGCTTCGGCCGGAGGCGAATTCATCACCGGGCCGCTCCGGGTGGATCTCGATGCCCGGCAGGTATTCCTGAACGGGAACGAAATCCAGCTGACAGCCATCGAATACAAGCTGCTGGTCACGCTGATCCAGTCGGCGGGTAAGGTGGTCACGCACCGGCAGCTGCTTAATGCTGTGTGGGGTCCCGGCCATTCGGACCAGGTCCAGTACCTGCGGGTCTACGTGGCACACCTGCGCCGCAAGCTCGAACCCGATCCCGCTAAAACAGCGATCTTCCGGACCGAAACAGGCGTCGGCTACCGGCTTCTTGTGCCGGAGTAAAGGCTGACTATTAGGTTAAAGTTCCCTCGGGTTTTGATCCTGTCCCACATGGCGCACCAAGTTTTTTCTCCCCCGTTTTGCCAAGCACATCGACCTGAAACGTCAAGGAATATCGGGCCGTTCCGGTCAATCGATAAGGCGGCGTCGCCGAAGTTCATCGACGATTTTCCCAATACTTTCGTCAACGGTTTCTTCGTGCGTGCGGCAGACGACTTCGGGACGGACCGGCGGTTCGTAGGGGTCATCCCGGCCGGTGAACGACTGGATGGCTCCGCTGCGCACCTGGGCATAGAGCCCCTTCACATCGCGTTTCTCGCACTCCTCGAACGGAACGTCCAGGTAAACCTCGATAAACCTGTCAGAGCCGATCATCTCGCGGGCTCGCTGGCGCGTATCCCGGTAAGGGCTGATTGTCGCCGCAATTGTACCGACGCCGTTGCGCGTAAGCACCTCGCAGAGCCAGGCGACACGGAGGACATTCGTATCCCGGTCATCTCTGGAGAAACCCAGCCCCTTCGAGAGATGCGTCCGGATCACGTCTCCGTCCAGGATTTCAGTCCTCTTGCCGTAGGAATTCTTCAGGGTTTCCTCGAGTTTCCCGGCCAGGGTGCTTTTCCCGGCACCCGAGAGGCCGGTGAACCAGACCGTAAAGCCCTGTTGCATGTGGAATTCCTTGCTGCCGCAGTCCGTTTTGAGAAGCCGGCAAAAGCTCTGTGGATTGCGATTGACAAAATGTAAAACCAGATTTACATTTTGTCAATCGCACCGGGCATGTGCCCGGTGCCGCTTTTCAGGCAGGTCAGGGCGGGAATGGCACGACACAGGCTCACACACCTTCAGCAGCTCGAAGCGGAAAGCATCCACATCATCCGCGAGGTGGCAGCCGAGTTCGATAATCCGGTGATGCTCTATTCCATCGGCAAGGATTCGTCGGTGATGCTGCACCTTGCCCTGAAAGCCTTCAATCCGGGCAAACTGCCGTTCCCGCTGCTGCACGTGGACACGCGCTGGAAGTTCCGCGACATGATCACGTTCCGGGACGAGACCGCGAAGCGGCTCGGCCTCGATCTCCGGGTGCACATCAATCCCCGCGGCGCCGCCGAGAACATCAACCCGTTCGACCATGGCAGCCAGAAGCACACGCAGGTCATGAAGACCGAGGGACTCATCCAGGCCCTGAACGAAGGCGGCTATAACGCCGCCTTCGGCGGCGCCCGGCGCGACGAGGAAAAATCCCGCGCCAAGGAACGGGTCTACTCCTTCCGCGACAAGTTCCACCGCTGGGACCCGAAGAACCAGCGCCCGGAACTGTGGAAGCTTTACAACGGCAAGGTGAACAAGGGGGAAAGCATCCGCGTATTCCCGCTCTCCAACTGGACCGAACTCGACGTGTGGCAATACATCCATCTCGAGAAGATCCCGATTGTCCCGCTCTATTTTTCGGCGGCGCGGCCGGTGGTGGAGCGCGACGGCAACCTGATCATGGTGGACGACGAGCGGTTCCGGTTCCTGCCGGGCGAGAAGCCGGTCACGAAAAAAGTCCGCTTCCGCACGCTCGGCTGCTATCCGCTTTCAGGCGCCATCGAATCGAATGCGGCGACCCTGCCCGAAATCATCCAGGAGATGCTGCTGGCGAAGCAGTCCGAGCGGCAGGGGCGCATGATCGACTACGACGAGCAGGGGTCGATGGAGCAGAAGAAGCGCGAGGGGTACTTCTGATGTCGCACCAGTCGGAACTGATCGAAAAGGATATCGAGGCTTACCTCGCCGAGCACGAACAGAAGGAGCTGCTCCGGTTTCTCACCTGCGGCTCCGTGGACGACGGGAAAAGCACGCTTATCGGCCGGCTTCTGCACGACTCCAAGATGATCTACGAGGATCAGCTTCAGGCAATTCACAAGGACTCGAAAACCGTCGGCAATGCCGGTGGTGAACTGGACCTCTCGCTGCTCGTAGACGGCCTGAAAGCCGAGCGCGAGCAGGGCATCACCATCGATGTGGCCTACCGGTACTTCTCGACGTCCAGGCGCAAGTTCATCATCGCCGACACTCCCGGTCACGAGCAGTACACCCGAAACATGGCGACGGGCGCTTCCACCTGCGACCTCGCCGTGATCCTGATCGACGCCCGGAAAGGCATATCCACCCAGACCCGCCGTCACAGTTTCATCGTATCGCTTCTTGGAATCCGGCACGTGCTCGTGGCCGTGAACAAGATGGATCTCGTGGGCTTCTCCGCAGAGGTCTTCGGCAGGATCCGGTCCGACTATCTCGCGTTCGCCCGGAAACTGGATCTCGGCACGGTGGATTTCATTCCGATGTCGGCTCTGGGAGGCGATAACGTGGTCGAACGCGGCAGCCGGGCGCCGTGGTACACCGGCCCGACGTTCATGGAGTACCTGGAAAGCGTTCCGGTCGGCGGGGATGCTTCCGGGCAGGAGTTCCGGCTCCCGGTCCAGTACGTCATCCGGCCGGACCAGACGTTCCGGGGATTCGCCGGAACGGTCGAGTCGGGATCCGTCCGGGTGGGCGACAACGTCATCGCCCTGCCGTCGCGCCGTACGTCGCGCGTCAAATCCATCACTCTATACGGGAACGAGCGGGAGGAGGCTGTCGCCGCGCAGGCACCGGTCATTTCCCTCGAGGATGAAATCGATCTCAGCCGGGGCGACATGCTGGCGAAGACCGGCAGCACTCCCCGCATCGCCCAGACCCTCGATGCCATGCTGGTATGGATGTCGGAAGCGCCGATGGTCCCGGGCAAACAGTATTACGCCAAGCACACGACCCGGTTCGGCAATGCCATTATCGACCGGCTCGAGCATGCAATTGACATCAATACGCTCGAACGCCGGTCTGTCCCGTCGCTCGGACTGAACGAGATCGGCAGATGCAGGATCACCTTCAGCGAACCGGTCATCTGGGATCCCTATACCGATAACCGCAGCACGGGCTCTTTCATCGTTATCGACCGGCTCACGAACGTGACGGTCGGCGCCGGCATGCTGCTTTCGCCGGAGAATACAGCCTCCCGGACAGAAACGGGCGCCGTCCGTTTCGAGCGGGTTTCCCCCGCCGAACGGGCGGCCAGGTTCGGCCAGACCCCCGCGCTCATTCTCATATCCGGGGAATCGGTGCAGAAGCGGCAGGCCGTTGCCGCTACACTCGAACGGGCACTCTTCGATAATGGACGTGCCGCTTACTGTTTCGAAGAAGCCGCTTCCTCAGTCGGTCCAGGGGGCTGGCGGCTCCGTCTGGTCGAGCAGGCTCTTGCCCTTACCAAGGCGGGAAACATAGCGATCATCCCGGCGCCTGAAGGGATTTTACCGGACTCCGAGGAAACCCGATCCTCGCTCGGCTGTGCATTGCTGGAAATCAGGGTCCAGTCGACGGGAAGTCAGGGGACCGGAGGTCATGCTGATCTCCTACTCGCCGCCAGCAGCAGCCTGACGGATGAAACGGTCGACAAGATGCTGGCGCTCCTCCGGGAGCGCGGAATTCTGGTGGACTCATGAAGGCCAGCTCCAGGCAGACGGACCACAAGGAGACCGGAACCCGGTGGGTCAAGCAGACCCGGCAGGTCCGGAGCAAGGAAACCCAGGAGGCGTTGATCCAGGCGGCGCTGACTCTCTTCAAGAAGTACGGTTTCGATC
>CAZUMS010000047.1:0-13408 GCA_964621525.1 uncultured bacterium | reverse complement strand
GATAACCGCTGAAAGCATCTAAGCGGGAAACTAACCTCAAGATAAGGTATCGCGGGGGCAACCCCCTAAAGATCCGTCGGAGACTACGACGTTGATAGGCAGGCCGTGCAAGTTCAGCAATGGACTCAGCGTACCTGTACTAATTGATCGTGCGGCTTAACCATAAAAATTCCGATCCCGCCGGTTCGCCGGCGGGGTCCCTCGAGCCCGGACATGTATCCGGATTCGGGGGATCCCGCAGCGGCCGGGGAGAATCCGGAAGAACTTTATCGGAAAGCTGATCAGCAGATTGTTGATGACTCAACCGGTTCGTCGGCGTCGGTTCTGCTTGCTCTCTAAATTTACCTGTCAAAGGATTTAAAATTTCCGGTGACAATGGCGGAGGTGTTCCACCCGTTCCCATACCGAACACGGCAGTTAAGCCCTCCAGCGCCGATGGTACTATGATGTCGTTTTCATGGGAGAGTAGGACGTTGCCGGATACAATTCACAAAACCCCGCACCCGCAAGGGTGCGGGGTTTTTCTTTGGTGGCAAAGCCGCCGCCCAGCGGCCAGAATAAAGCGTATGACCAACCCGAGAACCGGCGCATTCCTTCTCCTGTGCGCCTTCCTTGCAGCCTGCTCGTCCAAGGCCGCTCTGCCGGCGGGGGAAACGCCCGCTGCCGGGGCCCCGGCCCCGTTCCGGGACGAAGTGCTCCGGCTCGAATTCACCCCGCCCGGCACCCTGGAGCGGATTTCCACTGCGGACGAAAACTCGGCCATCTTCCTTGTCGACGGAAAGCGCAAGCTCAGTCTCATCCGCCGGTATTCGACACACACGTTCGCGGATTTCACGAAGGATTTCGAGTCGCGGGTGCTCGCGCCCATGGAAGAGTCCGGCCAGGCCTCCCGCTTCGAAATCGAAAAGCCCGCCTACCGGGAAGACTCTGCGAAAATCTACGGTCTCAGGGGCCGTGACAAGCCCGAAGGGCAGAACGGCGTCAGCTTCATCCTGCTCGCCCAGCGGGGCAAGACGTTCGTGATCTCGGCCATGGAAGGCTACGCGGAGTCCGAGAGGCCCGAACTCGAGGACAAGGCCCGCCTCATTGCCGGTTCGCTGAAGGTCGAGGACGCGGCCCGCCTGTTCACGGACGCCGAGACCGATTCGCTCAAGGCCTGCAAGATTGTGGTCCGTATGGGTTTCGGCGCCCTCCGTCACGATGTCACGGGCGTTCTCAGGACCTGCATCGGCCTGAATCCCTATTTCGACGCCTACTACAGCTCCCTCGCCGAGGCGCTTCGCATCGCTGGCCGCGAGGCCGATGCCCTCCGGGTGCTGGACGAGGGGCTCCAGATGTTCCCGAACAACGCAACGCTCATCAACAACGAGGCCTGGTACCTGCTCACGGTCGAAAACCGCGAGCTCAGGAACTACGGACGGGCGCTAGAACTTTCGCGCCGGGCCGTGGAACTCACCTCGCGGCAGTCGCCGGCGCTGCTGCACACGCTCGCGCAGGCGTACGTCGAGACCGGCGACATCACCGAGGCACTCCGCGTGCTCGAAGAGTGCAAGAAGCTATCGCCCGTGGATCCCGAGACGCTCAAGTCGATCCGGGATCTCGAACTGCGCATCCTCCGGATGCGGACCTGACGGTATTCCAGGCGATCATCACAGGACAGTGAAGACGTGAGCCGCGGATTCGACCTGATCGTGGAGAATGGCGGGCTGGGGCGCCTGGCCGTCGCCTGGCGCGCGCTGAAGGCCGGCCGTTCGGTGCTGCTTGCCGGGAATGCGGGCGAAGCGGGCGGTCATCTTCTGCCCGGTTTCGCGTCTGTGAACCTGCGGGCACTGGAACTTGCGCTGATCGGCACCGATAGCCCCGCCCTCCCGGCGGTGCCGGCCCAGAGTCTCCTTCAGATCGTCACGCCATCGGTCCGGTTCCAGTGGTGGAGCGACGCCCGGCGCCGGGATAAGGAACTGGTCCGGGCGGCGAAACATCAGCCGTTTCCCGCCGATGTTTCCCGTGTCCTTGCGGACGCCACGTCCTACGAGGAAGCGCTTTTCCGGCAGGGGCGGCTCGCCCCGCAGGGATTCTTCCGCTCGAGGCTGAGCCGCCGCTCGAAGATCGCCGCGCCATCCGGCACCGTCCGCCTGCAGGAAAATTCCCCGAGCGCACGGTTCTGGGAGCTGACGGCGGCCGGGCTTTCGGGCGGCGACCTGCCCGAGGCGGCGGCAATCGCGGCGCACGGTTCGCTGGCCGGAGAGGGCCGCTGGGCGACCGGTCCGTCGGCGGCTGCCATCCGGACGGCGCTTCTCAAGGCGGTGACCGAGGCCGGGGCCGAGACCGTCAAGGGCGCCGTGACGGCGATCGAACCGCGCGGCAAGGGGTGGGTTGCCGAGGCAGGGGGCTCGTCGTACGAGACGCCCGCCGTCGTGCTGGGGCAGTCCGAACCGAAGGGGTTCCCCCAGAACCGGAAACTTGCCGGCGAACTCCTGCCGTGCGCCAGCGTGAGCTTTGTCGCGAAAAGTTCCGGACTCGATCCGTCGCTGGGCCCCCGGACCATCTGGCACCGGAGCGAGAACCCCGGCGGCGAAGGCGGCCCCCGGGTCGTCTGGATCGCCCGTGAACCCGTATCGGATACGGACGAGCGAATCGTGACCGGTTTCCGGGGACTGCCGGGTGCGGATCCGGGTCACCATGCGGGGGATACGCATGAACTTATGGGCCGCCTGCTGTCGCTGCTGTCACCGGGCTTCGACCGGCTGGCCAGTGACGAGCGGTACGAACTGAACCGCCGCGAGGCCGCCTGGCTCCCGCTCGAAATTCCTTACCTCGAAAACCCCCGGCTGGCGCCGGGACTGTTCCGTCTCGACCGGTCCTATATGGGCGGATACGGCTCGACGGCCGAGCTCGCCATGGCCAGGGACATCGCACGGTGGCTGGAAAAGCCGCTGCCCCGTGCCTCCCGTGGCTGATCCCGCGTTGAACCCGGCCGGAGATCGGGTTAGATACGCCGTAATTCTGTCCCCTAGGATCGCGTCCGACCGATGAGCAAATCCAATCCCGCAGCAGCAAAGCCGTCCGTCCGAGCGGCGGCTCCGGCGCGCAAGCCCCGCCGGGCGGCGATCCAGCTTCCGGCGATGGACGAGGATTTCAAGCAGCGGGCGACGCTGCTCCTCAAGCTCGAAACGCTCGTCGTCTCGATCCTGGTGCTCGCCATCGGCGCGGTCTCGGTGGTGCTCCTGTACCAGCAGAAGATCAACATCGAGGAGCGGGCCGAAGACACCTACCTCGCCATTGCACAGACGGCGGCAATTAACACCAAGGAACCCATCCTGCTCGGCGATGAGCTCCTGCTCGGTGAAGCACTCAAGGTGTTCCAGAACAAGGCCGAAGTGGTCGGTGCCTTCTTCATCGATCACGAAGCGACTGTGCTGGCCGCCATGGAACTGAATTACCAGGGCGGGAAGTATACCGACCCCCGGACGCGGACCGACTTCGTGCCCTCGGAGGAACCTTCCGTCAGCCGGTTCGGCAACACGCGCCAGATCTGGCATCCCGTGGTGTTCAAGGGAAAGACCATCGGCGGGCTGATCGTGCTCGTGAATCTCGAGCAGCAGATCCGCGGACTGTTCGTGGAAAGCGCCCGCCGGATCGCCATTGTCGCCTTCACGATCGTGATCATGGGCGTCATCCTGACCATGCTGGTCGCGCGGCTCCTTGTCCGTCCGCTGGCGACCCTGAAGGGCGGTATCGAGATCGTGGGCCGGGGCAAGCTCGACCACGTCACACCCATCACGACTTCGGACGAGATCGGCGCCATCACCCATGCGTTCAACCGCATGACCGCCCGCCTGCTCAGGAAGGAACAGGAGACGAATGCGCTCGGCCGGTACGTCTCGAAGGGCCTCCTGAACCAGGTGCTGGAAAATCCGACCGCCCTCCAGCTCGGAGGAAAGAGCCAGCAGTGCACCGTCATGTTCATCGATATCCGCGGGTTCACGACGATGTCGGAGGAAATGAACCCCCGCGACGTCGTGAACATCCTGAACAAGTACTTCAAGCTCATGGCGGCGATCATCGGCGACGAGCTTGGGACGCTGGACAAGTTCATCGGTGACTGCGTGATGGCGCTATTCGGCGCCCCGATCTATTTCCCGGACCATGCCGAGCGGGCTGTCCGTGCCGCCATGCGGATCCAGGAAGCCGTGAAGGCCGAAAACATCCTGCGTGTCGAATGGGGCTGGAAACCGGTCGAGGTCGGTATCGGCATCAACACCGCCGAAGTCGTCGTGGGCAATATCGGTACTGACGAGCGGTACGACTACACGGCCATCGGCGACGGCGTGAACACGGCCGCCCGGCTCGAAGGGCAGGCCCGGCGCGGCGAAATCGCCATCAGCGGCAACACCTACGAGCTGATCAAGGATTCGGTCGAGGCCACCCACGCGGGCGATCTTCAGCTCAAGGGCAAGAATGTCCTCGTGCCCGTATACAAGATCACGGGTCTCAGGCCCGGTGCGCGCCCGCTGAACGCCCTTCCGGCTCCTGCCGAGGTGGTGGATGACGCCGCCGGTGACGAGGCGGCGAAATCATCCTGACCTGTCCGGGCTCCGTTTCTCCGGTTTATTCCTGAGCAGATCGTCGGTGAGCGCCGTGAGCGCCCGGATTTCACCGCTCCTGTCAGGATCGATGCCGGGATCGAAACGGGCTCTCAGGTACAGGTCGGTCCAGACCCGGAACCGTGCCCGGTCCCTGGGCGCGAGCTGTCCGGCGAGACTCTCGATCCAGTCCCGGACAGTCTCGCCGGGCGCAGGGGCCGCCGCTCCGGACTTCCAGGCAGTCATGAGCCGCTGGAACTGAATCGATGCCGGATGGAGCGGGGTTCTGGCCGGGCGTCTGCGGTACCAGAGGAAGGCGATTCCAGCCGTTACAAGGACGAAGGCGGCCGAAAGCCGGGCCGTTTCCTGAAGGTCGACCGGAGACTGTCCGTCCTTTTCCGTGCCGTCCGGTTTCCCGGCGCCGTCCGCGCCGTCCTGGGCGAAGGACGAGTCGATCGCCTCCATGATCCGACGGAACATGCCGAACTGATCGGTCAGGTCGAAGTCGATCACGGCGTCGTACCACCAGAGTTCGGCACGGCCCATCCAGTCGAGCAGGGTGTATTTCCAACTCTTTGACCCGGCCCGCTCGCCTTCGGGAGTCCGGGGGGAGGGATCGAACCGGATCCATCCGGTGGCCGGGTTGTAGTATTCCACCCAGGAGTGGGCGTCCTGCTGGCGGATCAGCCATTCGTCGTTCCCGAGGCGTTCCGATACCAGATAGCCATTGACGACCCGCGCCGGAATTCCGTTCAGACGCAGAAGCAGGGCGGCCGCGGAGGCGAAATACTCGCAATGACCGGTACGGCTGACGAAGAGGAAATCATCGAGCACATCCGCATGGCGGGCTGCGCTGCGCTCCAGCGAATAGCTGAAACCGGAGGAAAAATGCCGGGCGATGTTGCTGACGCTCTCGCGGAGCGACCCGCCGAGCTCTTTCGCCAGTTCCCGGATCCTGGGGCTGGTGCCGTCGGGTACCAGCGTCATGGCCGCCAGGTCGAAGCCGGACTCCGTCGCCGGAAGCGGATAAAAGGCGTTCCAGGCCTCGTAACGGACAGCCCCGTGCGGATCGTCCGGCAGTTCGAGGTCCAGACCCGGATGCCGGATATCCAGATTCCGGCTTTCGCCGAACCGGATCGCGATGGTCCGGTCGAGACGGGGCAGCATGGGCTGCCCCCGTGGTTTCAGCAGGAGTTCGTACCGGAATGCCTGGATATGTTCGTCGTCCGGATAAATCCAGTGGACTGCGTCGCGGGCCGCGGGAATCCTGACCGTGCGGGATTCCCCGGCAAACCAGCTTTCCCCGTCAAATGTATCCAGTCGCCGGCCGATGAGATAGAGCCGGGACAGTTCCTGGGAAATACTCTCCCCGATGCGGACCCGTCCGACGATTTCGGGGTCCAGCCCGATGGTCCCCTGCTGCTTCAGGTTTACCCGGTCGGTCAGGCCGGTCCGGGTGCCCGCTCCACCTGACCGCATGAAACCGAGGTCGAACATCGCCTTCGAAAGCCGGGGGATGGCGATAAAGTTCAGGACCGAGACGAGGGTGGAGATGACGACGGCGGCGGCGATGCTCCACTTAAGGTCAGGAAAGCTCCATCCCCGTTCGGGTACGACCGGCTGGGTGAACGCCGGAACGTCTGCCGCAGGCTCCAGAACGGTGTCGGCCACGAGCGCGAGGCACAGGAGCCCCGTGAACAGGAGCAGCACGGGAACGATCCAGATGGACGACAGGGCGAGCACGCCGCCGAGCAGGATGAAATAGCAGGCAAGGAGGATCTGCCAGTAGTCGCGCGAGCTCCGGCGGGAGTAGGACTTCACGATCAGCAGGATTTCAAGGAAATAGAGCAGGATCTCGAATACCTTGGCGGGCTCCCGGCGGATCCAGAGAAACGCACCCGCGAGCAGGGCGAGGACGATGGTGTTCCAGAAAGCAATGGGCACGGCCGTGCGGATGCGGCCGGGCACGAACAGGCCGGACACGGCGCCGGTGAGCACAAGCAGGTGGAAGCCCCGTACGTTTCCGTCGGCCAGGGCCAGCGTTCCCTGCGACAGGACGATCAGCACCAGAATGGTGCGGAGGCGGAGCTGGTCGAAGTAGCCGGCTTGCACCCCTCCATTCTGGCGGGTTCCGGCGCGAGATGCAGCCCCATGGGTCTTCCTGCTTATTGCCGCCACCGGGCCGTTTGGCCAGAATGGCTTCATGGATCCGGATTCCCTCGATAATGGCCCGGCAGCTTCCCTGCTGGGTCTCTGGTCCGACCGTACCCTGATGCGTACTTTCAGGCGGGATCCGCTTCCGGAACCAGTGCTGGAGACTCTGGAGTATGCAGCGAGGCTCGGGGCCCGGACCGGCAATGCCGCTCACCAGCACACCGTCTTTGTCACGGACAGGGAAGTCCTGGAGCCGTTGCAGGAGACCCTGTGCAAGGGACTGAACCGGGTGAACTTCTGGGTCCGGACGGCCCCGGTAATCGCCGTCGCCCTGGCCCGGCGAACCCTCGTCGGCACGATCCGCTCCATCGATCCGGACCGCTTCGATCTCGTGCAGGGACTGGAGCGGGTCGCTCTGGCCGCACAGGTTCAGGGCGTCGGCTCGTGTCCGGTGCTCGGGTTCGATGCCGACGGAGTCCAGCGGGTTCTCATGGCGCCCCGTCAGTGGCGCCCCGTGTCTGCGCTTTGCCTCGGGTATCCCGGAGTGAGCGGCCAGGAGATCATGGGAATTGCTGTTATCCGGGATTTCAACGAGTATTATCACCGTTTCAGGGAACGGCTCGACCGCAGGACGGAGGACGCATCCGCCAGGATGGTGAGCCGGAACCGTTTTCGTGGAGGAAGAAGATGAACCGGTGGCTTGCTGCAGCGGCGGTGTTTCTGGCGGTTCCGGCGGCTGTCCGGGCGGAAGATGCCGCGGCAACTCCCCCATCTGCACAGGAGCCGGCCGCCACGGGTGAACTGACCGGTCAGGTTCTCCACGGCGGCACGGAGCAGCCGATTCCGGGAGCCCGGCTCCAGATCGAATCTTCCGCCAGCAGTGCAGGTGCCCGGATCGTTCCGGTGGACCCGTCCACGGGCTCCTTTATCGTCACGCTGACACCAGGTGATTACAAGCTCAGAATCAGTGCGGATGGATTCATTACCGGTCTCTACAACGTGAACGTGAAAGAAAAGCGCCGGGCCAGGCTGACGCTGAAGCTGAATCCGGTGGCGGCCGCGGCACCGGTGGAAACGGCGAAGTCTCCGGAGCCGGGTGCAGAGCCGGTACCTGCGGACGAATCTCCTGCGGCCGCTGCTGCCCCCCAGGTCCAGCCTGCCGCGATTCTCTACGAGACCCTGGCGGCCGATGCCGGGTACAACTCCGCGCAGCTCAAGATCCAGCCCCTGAAGGAAGTTGTCCTGTTCGGCGAGGGGCAGACGACCCTGTCTCCTCAGGCGTCCGGCATCCTCGACCGGCTGGCGACCCTGATCATGCGCCGTGAGCGGATTCTCCGGGTTATCATCCGCGCCAATTCGGACGAGGCGGCAAATCCGGAACTGAGCCGGCGGAACGCCTCGCGGCGAGCCGTCAGCGTCAAGAACTACCTCGTGGGGCGCGGGATCGATCCTGCGAAACTGACTGTGGACGACAAGCCGCTGGACCCGGCGCTCGGGACCCGCGCGGTCGGGTTCGAACTGATTTTCGTTCCCTGATGCCTACTTGAGGTCGCGCCGGTCGAACAGGACGACTGCCAGCAGGAGCAGCGATCCCGACCAGGCCAGCACGAACAGCGGTGCATAGAGGTAATAGTCCGAAGGCGGCGGCAGGTTGTAGGCGACCCGGTCCTTCAGGTTGAGGCGCGAGAAGTCCGGAAGCAGCAGGTAGATGGTCCGGATTACCTTGAGGGTATCCGCGGTCATTTCCTCGACATTGGCCATCTTCCTCAGGACCCCGGCGAGCGTCCCGCAGGTCCAGACCGCCAGGGTGAGCAGTCCCGACACGTACGGCGTGGAAAAGGACGAGAAGAACATGGCGACCGCAGCCACGACAATCAGCTCCCCGTAGATGCTGAGGATGGCGGGAAAGAATACCGGACCCAGCGGCCAGGCTGATTTCGTACACAGCCACATGACGACCAGCATCATGATGACGAGCGCGATGGCGAGCGTCATGAGCATTCCGGTGAACTTCCCGAAGATAAACTCGGCACGCCGGACCGGCTTGGTCAGCACCGTGAAAACGGTCTTTTTCTCGATCTCCTTGGCGAGCAGGTTCACCGTCATGATGATCGTGATAAAGACGAGCGAGATATTGATCCCGCCCAGGCTCACGTTCATCACGATCTCGCCCCAGTTCAGCGGGGTCTTGGCCGCGACAAAGCCGGAGAAGACCGTGATGGCGACGCCGAAGAAGAAGGACACGGCAAGCACCCGGTCCCGCACGAGCTCCCGGAGGGTATTGAGAGCGATTGCCCAGATGCGGCCCATCATTTGACTGCCTCCTGCTTTGCGGAACCGAATTTTTCGTAGAACAGGTCCTCGATATGGCGCCTCTGGGGGGTGACCGAGACGATCTCGACCCCGGGTGTCTCCTGGATCGAGGCCAGTGCCTTCTGGAGTTGCTGGCTGTCGGTCACGGTTGCCAGCCAGTGGTTCCGGGAGGCCGGGTCCGGATGTGCCTCCGGAACGGCTTTGCGGGCAGCCGCCTCGGCCTCGCTCCGGAAGCAGACTTCCCAGGAATGGATGCCCGGTGGCAGGAGGTCGGACAGGAGCCCCGCTCCCTGCAGTTCGCCGCCTGCAATGATGATCACCCGGTCGCAGATCACCTCGATATCGGGGAGAATATGGGTACTAAAGAACACCGTTTTCCCCTGCTCACGGTTCAGGCGGCGGAGCAGGTCGCGCACTTCCTTGCGGCCGATGGGATCGAGGCCCTCCATGGGCTCGTCGAAGATGGCGATCTCCGGATCGTTGATCAGGCACTGGGCGATGCCGATCCGCTGGAGCATCCCCTTGGAATACTTCCGTAGCTCGAGTTTGCGGGCATGGGAGAGTCCCACGAGCTCCAGCAGTTCGTCGATCTTCCGGCGGCGGACGGCGGCGGGCAGCGAGTGGAGTCTGCCGATGAAATCCAGAAACTCCTCGCCCTTCAGGTGGTCGTAGAAGTAAGGGTTGTCCGGCATGAAGCCCACGGAGGCCCGGGCCGCGGCTTCATGGGCATCCCTGCCCATGATCTGGATCCGGCCGTGCTCGTAGGCGAGCAGTCCCAGGATGCACTTCAGCGTGGTGGTCTTGCCTGCACCGTTGGGTCCGAGGAAACCCACGCATTCACCCTTATGGACCGAAAAACTGACGTTATTGAGCGCAGATTTCGGTTTCATCCAGAAACCGATCCGGAATATCTTGGAGAGGCCTTCCACCTGAATGACCGGGTTTTCGCTCATGGCTGGATAAATCTCCGGACTTCTTCCCTGAGTTCGTCGGTGATCCAGTCGGGTTCGCCGGCCGAGGGAGCGCAGGCAGGCGCTTCAAGTTTTGTGACGAATTCCTCAAGGTAGGCTTTCTTTTCGGCGGGAGTCAGTGCGGTTTCCCGGTAGTAAGCCATGAAATCCCGCAGCAGGATGACCTTGCGCTGCGGAATCGGCGCGATGCAGAAACTTTCCAGGAACAGCTCGAGCGCGGCGTGCGGGTCGGAATCGTGCAGGATCCCGGCGGCGATCCGTGCGGCGGCGGGCGGCGCATCTTTCCGTTTGGCGGCAAGCGCCATCCATTTAGCGGCCATTTCCCGGTCTTTCTTGTCCATCAGGTAGATCATCGAAACCATGAGGAGGGGTTCCCATCCTTCATAGATTTCCGAGGCCCGGCTCATGATCTCAATCGCCATATCCTCGCCTTCGGGGCCTTGGGGCCGCAGGGCATAGGCCGCGAGCTGGTAGGGGCCAAAGAACTTCGGGTCGAGGTAGTTGATGGTGCGCGAAGTGTTGTAGAGCCACCGGCTGTACTCGGGTGGCTCCTGCTGCCAGGTGATATTGCCAAGCATGCCGATGAAGAGAAGGCCCCCTACGGCCTTGTCATATCCCAGGGTCAGGTACCGGACGATTTCCGGTTTGGGCAGGAAGTTCAGGACCGGCGGTTCGCTGAAATAGGTCTCGTCAATCTTACGGTTGGCGAGCACGGAGCCGGCCATCAGGGCCAGTGCTGTTATCAGCACCAGAAATCGCGACCACTTGCCGAGCATGGAGCAAATCTTTAAACACACTGATGACAGGTTCAAGCAGCTGCACGATTGCAGGCGGAGTCCCGATGAAAATCGTTTTATTTTGCGATGGTGCGGCCAAGGGGAATCCGGGACCGGCAGGTGCGGGCGCAGTTCTCAAGGACGAGCAGGGCCGGGTGCTGGCTGAAATCGCCGCCTATCTCGGTGACTGCCGTACCAACAACGAAGCCGAATACGAAGCACTCATCCTGGCCCTCGAGAAAGCCCGGGAACTTGGGGCGACGGGCGTCAGCTGCCGGGCCGATAGCCTGCTGGTGGTCGAACAGACCCTGGGTAACTGGAAGGTGAAGATGCCGCATCTGCGGCCACTCCGGGACCGCGCCGCCGGTCTTCTGCACGGGTTCAAGTCGTACGAGTTCAAGCATGTGCCGCGGGCCCAGAACAGCGAGGCGGATGCCCTCGCCAACCGGGCGATCGACGAAGCGAGAGGTAAATCCGCCCGGTGAAGGTTCTTGTGACCGGCGCCGGGGGGCAGGTCGGCGGCGACCTGCTGGGAACGGTCCCGTCCGGGATTCAGGCGGCCGGGTTCTCCCATGCCCAGTGGGATATTTCCGACCGGGAACAGGCCGCTCGGCTGTTCCGGGAGCACCGTCCAGATCTGGTGATCAATTGCGCCGCCTATACGGCCGTGGACGCCTGCGAGAACCACCAGGACGACGCTTACCGGATCAACGCCCGCGCTCCGGGTATTCTGGCCGCCTGCGCAAAAGAGTACGGTTCCCGTCTGTTGCACCTGTCCACCGATTACGTATTCAACGGGCGGGCGGAGATCCCCTATCCGGTGGATCATCCGCGCGACCCCCAGTCTGTTTATGGCCGGAGCAAGGCCGAGGGAGAGATTGCCGTTCTGGAGACGCTCCCGCAGGCTCTCGTCGTGAGGACCGCGTGGGTCTATGGGCCGGGGACGAACAACTTTCCACAGAAGATACTGGCCCGCGCCCGGACGCAGAAAGAACTCCGGGTCGTGTCGGACCAGACGGGCTCACCCACCTGGAGCCGGCATCTGGCCCGGGCACTGTGGCTCCTGGCAGTCCGGCCCGGCGTCAGCGGCATCCTGCACTGGACGGCATCGGGAAGCTGCAACTGGTTCGAGTTCGCGAGCTTTATCGTGGAACAGTACCGTGCGATGGACGGAGTGCTCGCCGTGGAGCGGATCATCCCGGTCGGTTCAGCCGAATTCGCCGCCCCGGCGAAACGGCCGGCTTATTCGGTGCTCTCGCTCGACCGGTGGAACTCCCTGTTCCCGGACGCCATTCCGGCCGGCTGGCAGGCACAGTTTTCCGGATACCTGCGCGGAACCGTCCCCGCCTGACGCCACCTTCCCTTTTGGCCGCCTGTTATCCATGATCCACGCCTGCAACTTGCTGAATACGGCTCCGGCCCACGCAATGCTGCGGTAAAGCAGAGGTACCGTCGTGACTGAAGAAAATCCTACACCCGGTCAGGGCCAGCCCACCGATCCGTTCGACATGAGCGGGCGCCGGGATTTCGGCATCATCATGCTGGTAGCGGTATTTCTGCTGCTGGCGGGCGCCGCATTTTACCTTTTCGGGATCAGGAACTCGAAGCCGCCCGCGGCTGCCGCCCCGAAGCTTGGCCCGGACGACGTCGCCAGCGTGGGGCCGAAGGTTATCACGCGTACGGATGTGCAGTTTTTCATCGACGAGGTTTATCCGCGCCTGACGGCCGGCAGTCTCGTGTCGAGCACCGAAGCCCTCCGGATGCAGCTCGCTCAGGACGAGAAGTTCTGCCGCGAATTCCTCGGGCAGATGTTCGTCCGCGAAGCGATCGGACAGTACGCGCAGGCCCAGGGTGTCTACGACACGGAGACATTCCGCAAGCGGTATGACGCCCAGGTCGAAATGATGGCAGTGGCCGAGATGCTGCACCGGATGACCGACATCCACCCGACCGAGGAGGAGATGCACCGGTTCTTCGATGCCGACCGCAAGTGGTTCGCCCGCGACGGGGAGAAGAAGAAGGTCAAGTTCGAGGAGGTTCGCGAACTGGTGCCGGTGGCCATGGGCCGCCAGCAGGTGTTTGATTACATGGAGAAGCTGAGAGGGGAGATCAAGTCCACGCCCCCCAACTGGGATGGCCCGGTCGTCACCACCATCGACTTCGGCGGCGAAAAGAAAGAGGTCACGCTCAAGGATTTCGAGGACGAGATATCCAAGTTCCCCGATACCCAGCAGTTCGAGGCGCGGACCCCCGAAGGGCGCGACAAGATGCTCCAGAGCATCGTCGAGCGGCATGCGGTCGTTCACGATGCCCGGCAAAAGGGCATGATGAAGGATCCGTCAGTGCTCAAGATCGCCGATGAGGTGAAACCCAACGTGGCCGCCGAGCGGCTGGCGCTCGACCATCTGGGTACGGCGCTCGACAAGAAGATCGATGAGAAATACGAGGCGGTTAAAACCCTTCCTGAGTACCGGAATGCCCGGTACCACGTAGCGCACATCCTGATCCGCATGGGCGACCCGATGACGGACGCCGACAAGCAGAAGGCCCGGGCCCGGATGGACGAGATCTACACGAAGCTGAAAGGCGGCGAGGACTTCGCCAAGCTCGC
>CAZUMS010000046.1:0-14466 GCA_964621525.1 uncultured bacterium | reverse complement strand
CCCCACACCCCCAATTATAGCCAAACCAGTTGTGACGGACCGGCGCGTAACCCTGCGGAATCATTGAGGCCGAAAATTAATTTCGGAACGGTTCCGGGTTCCAGTTCGCGCTGAACCGATGGTACGCGAGCGGCAACCGGCACGTGGCTATCCGAAGACCCGGCGGAGCCCGACTTCCTCGACCCCGTCACCGCCCACGAATACCTCGCCTTCAACGGAAACCCGGTCCGGTACACGGATCCGTACGGGGAATTCGGCGAAGACCTGATGTGGGCGTGGAGTCGAAGTGCCGGGACCTGCGGGCGAAATACGCGGAGATCGAAGCGGAGGTGAACGAGACTTTCAACCCGTCGGTCGAGTCCCGTGCACAGATCGCCACCGGTGCGCCAGGCGCCGAAGCGGCCGAGAGTAACGAGAAATACGAAGCCAAACTCAAGAGCATCCGGAAGAATACGGGCGAACACGTGGAGACCGTTGTGGACTTCATGGTCGGTTCCAACACGGCCCAGGCAGCGAAGGAAGCGATGCTCGCCGAACTGACGGAGACCCCGGAGGCGCTCAGGAAACTGCCGGATGCCGTCGTGGAGGATGCGAAGAATCCCGTCAATGCGGCCGTTCATCTGAGCCCGCTGGGACTCGGGGCAATCGGCAAACTGACGAAAGAGATTAAGGCCGCGAAACAGGCCAGTCAGGCAGCGAAGGAAGGGAAGATAGTAGCAAAGGAGATTGGATCTGCTGAGAAGGCGGTAGAAGCGGCGAGAGCTGGAAGAACGTCGGGTTCGGTTGTAAAGGAGACGGGTTCTTATACCAATATTCACGAGAGTGGGAAGACATATAGTGGCAAGGGTAGCCGCGAGCGCTCGCAGGTATCAGCACGTCGGATTGAGAATGAGACCGGCGATCGACACATCGCAACGGAATGGATTCGTGCCCCGAATGAAAGAGATGCATTCAAGCAAGAAGCGAAACGCATTGAGGCAGCTGGTGGACCGCGAAGTCCCAAAAATTATAACAAGGCCGAATCTACTGGGAAGAAATTGCTGGAGGAAGAAGAAGATCGATGAACGACTATCCTAACGATGCCGACGGAGACGCTATTCGCAGAATTGCAAAACAGTCGAATATGTCTAAGCCCATGCTCATTGATTTCGTGGTCGAGGTGCCTGACGAGGGTGCCGGCAGGGCCATTGCAAGTATTGCAAGCATGCATGGGTATGAGTCGTCTGTCGAGTTCGACGCAAGTAGCGGTAGCTGGACGTGTTATTGCAAAAAACGAATGCTTCTCACTTACGATGCAGTGATTGCAGCGCAGAGAGAACTTGATGACATAAGTGCATCTTTGGGTGGCCACACTGATGGTTGGGGAACACTAGGAAATTGATGCCTACTTGTGCTCCCCGAGGCGTCACGCCTCATCGGTCTTTGACAATCCGGCTTCCGAAGCGGCCGTGAGCGGCCGCTAAAGAATTATCTCCGCCACCAGCTTGAGGGCCTTACCGACAGCTCGTTCGGAGGAGGACAGGGCGGCCGCCCCCTCCCTTGACTTCGCCCGTGAAATCCATAACTTATGCGCGTCGGATGGTGCCCGGCGCCACCGAAATCCCGAGCGATTCCAGAGGTTTAGATTTACATGGCACGAGTGACCGTCGAAGACTGCATCGAGAAGATCCCCAACCGCTTTGAGCTGGTCAAGATCGCTTCGCGCCGCACGAAGGACCTCCTTCGCGGCAGCGATTCGACGGTCGTGAACGAGGACAACAACAAGGAAGTCGTGCTGGCGCTGCGCGAGATCGCGGCCGGCGCCGTGCAGATCAAGAGGGACGGCGAAGGCACCCGCTAAACCTGACGCGCGCATTTCCGTGAAGCTGAGTCGCTTCCTCACCGGCGCCGCCCTTTCTGGGGCGGCGTTTGTGTTTGCGGTCACCGGCCCTGCCGGAACGGTTCCGGCCGTCCGGGCGCAGGCCCCGGCGGCTCCCTTGGCCCCGGCCCCGGCGCGCGGGACGCTCGACGCCGACGCGAGACGCCGCCTCAGGGAAACGCCGGTCGTGAAGGTCTTTCGCGACACGTCCCCTGCGGTGGTGAACATCCGGGTGCGGGGCGAGCGGGTCGAGCAGAGCCCGTTCTTCAGCAGCCCGTTCGGCAACCTGTTCCCCGAGTTCGGCGGGTTCAACTTCAGGCGCGAGTTCCAGAGCCAGGGCACCGGTTTCGTGATCGACGACAAGGGCCATGTGCTCACGAACGCCCACGTCATCGAGAAGGCGAGCGAGATCGTCGTGAAGCTCGTGGACGACCGCGAGCTGCCGGCCGAGCTCGTGGGGGCGGATTCGGACCGGGACCTGGCCATTCTCAAGGTGGAGTCGAACGTGCGCCTTCCAAGCATCGCGCTCGGAACCAGCTCGGACCTCATGATCGGCGAGCAGGTGATCGCCATCGGCAATCCGTTCGGCCTCTCCCATACGCTGTCCACCGGGGTCCTGTCGGCGGTGGGGCGCACCGTGCAGGCGGGGGACAAGGCCTACTACAACTTCCTCCAGACCGACGCGCCCATCAATCCCGGCAATTCGGGCGGCCCGCTGCTCAACATCCTCGGCGAAGTGATCGCCGTGAACACGGCCATCTACAGCGAGGCGCAGGGGATCGGGTTCGCGATTCCCATCGACGACGCCCGGCGGGTGTTCGACGACCTCATCACCTTCGGGCAGGTGATCGAACCGTGGATCGGCCTCCAGATGCAGGAACTCACGCCGGACCTTGCCGAGGCGCTGGGTTACAGCGGCCGGGGGGCGCTCATCGTCGGCGTCAGCCGGAACTCGCCGGCGGCGCGCGCGGGGCTGAAACCCCGCGACATTCTCGTCGCCGCCGCCGGGCGCAATGTCCGCGACGTGAACGACTACCGGGGGATCGTCCGCTCGCTCACGGTGAACGACACGGTGCCGTTCCGGGTCATGCGGGAGAAATCCCAGCTCACGTTCAACCTGAAAATGACCGCGCTTCCGCTCGAGGAGGTGATGAACATCATCGCCGAGCGGACGGGCCTCAGGTTCGAGGACATCCCCCCGGCGGCGAAGAAGCGCAACCCCGGCATCGCGGGGGTACTGGTCAAAAGCGTCGCCCAGGGGTCGGTGGGCGCCCAGATCGGCTTCCAGCCGGGGGACCTGATCTTCCGGGTCAACAACCGGAAGGTGGCCGACCTCAAGGGGTTCCAGGACCTCGTCCGGGGCTCCCTGAACCGCAGCTCCATTTATGTCCACGGGGCCCGCGGCCCGAATCGTTTCGGCGTGGTCTTGCCGCTCGAATAATCGTCCTTACGTTTTCCTGACGGTGCCGGTATTCCCACGGGGCTGACCCCAGTCATTCCGGGGGGTTAGGCGGCACGGTAAGGAAAACTTCATGCGAGCGGAAAAACTGACCGTCAAGGCACAGGAAGCGCTGAACGAGGCGAACGATCTGGCGCGCAAGTCCGGGCACCCGGACCTTCTGCCGGAACACGTTCTCAAGGCCCTGATCGAGCAGCAGGACGGCATCGTGCCGCCGCTGCTCGAGCGCATCGGCGCCCGGACGACGGTCCTCAAAAACGATCTCCAGGCGCTGCTCGGTCGGCTTCCGAAGGTCGAGGGCGGGGCCAGTCCGCACCTCTCGCCGAGGCTCCAGAAGGTCATCGACAGGGCCGAGGACGAAGCGGCCAAGAACAAGGATGAGTACGTCTCGACCGAGCACCTTCTGCTCGGCATGACGGTGGAGAAGGGCCACGGCGCATACGACGCGCTGGCGGCGCAGGGGATCACGGCCGACCGGATCCGCGAGGCGGTCAAGGCGCTCCGGGGCGACAACAAGGTCGTGGACCAGAACCCCGAGGCGACGTTCCAGGCGCTGGCCAAATACGGCCGCGATCTCACGGAAGTGGCGAGGCGGGGCAAGCTCGATCCGGTGATCGGCCGGGACGAGGAGATCCGCCGGGTGATCCAGGTGCTCTCCCGCCGGACGAAGAACAATCCGGTGCTGATCGGCGAGCCGGGTGTCGGCAAGACGGCCATCGTCGAGGGCCTCGCCCAGCGAATCGTTTCGGGCGACGTGCCCGAGGGGCTGAAGGACAAGCGCCTGATCGCGCTGGACCTCGGCGGCCTGATCGCGGGCGCCAAGTACCGGGGCGAGTTCGAGGAGCGCCTCAAGGCGGTGCTCAAGGAAATCTCCGACTCTAACGGCGAGATCATCTGCTTCATCGACGAGCTGCACACGCTCGTCGGGGCGGGCGGCGCCGAGGGGGCCATGGACGCCTCCAACATGCTGAAGCCGCTGCTGGCGCGCGGCGAGCTCCGGTGCGTGGGCGCGACGACGCTCGACGAGTACCGCAAGTACATCGAGAAGGACAAGGCGCTCGAGCGCCGGTTCGCCCCGGTGTTCGTGGGCCAGCCGTCGGTGGAGGACACCATCGCGATCCTCCGCGGTCTCAAGGAAAAGTACGAAACCCACCACCGCGTCCGTATCCAGGACACGGCCATCGTGGCGGCGGCGCAGCTCTCGAACCGCTACATCACCGACCGGTTCCTGCCCGACAAGGCGATCGACCTGATCGACGAGGCGGCCTCGCGGCTCCGCATCGAGATGGATTCGGTCCCGACGGAGATCGACGTGGTGGACCGCAAGCTGATCCAGCTCGAACTGGAACGGCAGGCGCTGTCCAAGGAGACCGACGACGCCTCGAAGAAGCGGCTCGCCGCGCTCGAGGCGGAGATTGCCGAACTGCGCGAGCAGTCCAAGCGGATGCGCGCCCAGTGGGAGAGCGAGAAGAGCTCCATGACCGGGCTGTCCTCGCTCAAGGAAAAGACGGGCGAGCTGGAGATGGAACTGGAGCGCCGCCAGCGGGCCGGCGACCTTCAGCGGGCGTCCGAGATCAAGTACGGCGAGCTGCCGAAGCTGAAGAAGGAGCTGGCCGACCGCGAGCAGGCCATCGCGCAGGGACAGACCAAGGGGTCCATGTTCAAGAAGGAGGTCACCGACCAGGAGATCGCCTCCGTCGTGGCCCGCTGGACCGGCATTCCGGTGGACAAGATGCTGGAGGGCGAGCGCGAGCGGCTTCTCAAGATGGAGGACCGCCTCGGCGAGCGCGTCATCGGCCAGAAAAAGGCGATCGTCGCCGTCTCGAACGCGGTGCGGCGGTCGCGCGCCGGACTCAAGGACCCCAGCCGCCCCATCGGCTCGTTCATCTTCCTGGGGCCCACGGGCGTCGGCAAGACCGAGACGGCGCGGGCGCTCGCGGAGTTCCTGTTCGATACCGAACAGGCGATGGTCCGCATCGACATGTCCGAATACATGGAGAAGTTCTCAGTGCAGCGCCTGATCGGCGCCCCGCCGGGCTATGTGGGTTATGACGAAGGCGGCCAGCTCACCGAAGCCGTGCGGCGGCGACCCTACTCGGTGATCCTGTTCGACGAGATCGAGAAGGCCCACCCGGACGTTTTCAACGTGCTGCTCCAGATCCTGGACGACGGCCGCCTGACGGACGGGCAGGGGCGTACGGTGGATTTCCGGAACGCGGTGCTGATCATGACATCCAACGTCGGCTCGAGCTTCATTCTGGACGCCGCCGACATGACGGAGGCCGAGCGGCGGGCGTCGGAAGCCCTCAAGGCGACCTTCAAGCCGGAGTTCCTGAACCGGATCGACGAGATCGTGTTCTTCAGCGCCCTGGGGCGCGAGGAGATCGGCAGCATCATCGGGGTGCAGCTGAAGTCGCTGGGCAAGCGGCTCGCCGACCGCGGTATCGCCCTCAGCCTCACGGAAAAGGCCCGGGCGGTCCTCGCCGAGCGGGGCTACGACCCGGCCTACGGCGCACGGCCGCTGAAGCGGGTGATCCAGCGGGAGATCATCGACCCGCTGGCGGTGAAGCTCCTCTCCGGCGAGATCGGCGAGGGTTCGGCCATATCGGTCGATGCGGGGCCGGGCGGGGAACTGACGTTTTCCGCCCAGGCCGCCGCGGCGGAGCCGGCGAAAACCCAGAAGAAAAAGGCCGGTTGAGGCCGGTTCAGTTCACATTCCCGGGACCACCGGGTGTATAGTGAGCGGGAGAGCCGGAGCTTCCTGACCGGCCACCAAGGGGGACCTTTTATGCGTCATCTGAAATTTCTGGGATTAGCCGCCGCCGGCCTGTTGCTGTTCAGTTCCTGTGCCGTTGCTCCGGGGGCGCAGAAAAGTACGGGGGGAGGCCTGTTATGGCAGCCGCTTCCCCAGCAACAGCAACAGCAGCAGCCCCAGGGTGCACCTGCCGGGGGCTCGACTGCCGAGCCGCCGACTTCGGGAGGCCAGGCAGGCAGCGGCCGCTAGCGTTCCGGTCCCGGCAATACACATTCCATCCGCTTTGTCTCTCCGGGCCGCTCAGGGGAGGCGGGATGACGCATTTCCACTTGACCCTTTGACGGCACTTTCATACCGTGGCGGCCTATGGCAGCAACCAAGAAAGGCGCTCCCGACAAGGGACGCGCCGGCGAAATCCGTGACGACAAGACCAGTTCGGGCAAGGAAGCCCGCCGCCGGGCGATCCTGAACGCGGCGAAGAAGATCTTCGCCGAAAAGGGTTTTCACGGCACCAACGTGTCCGACATCGTGAAGGCGGTCGGCATCGCGCAGGGCACGTTCTATCTCTACTTCGACGACAAGCGGCACGTTTTTTCCGTCCTCATGGACGAGATGCTGAACTCCACGATGAAGCTGCTCACGCTCAAGGAGCCCCAGAGCGACTTCCGCACGGTCGAGGACATCGAGAAGGCCATCGAGCGGATGAGCCGCCCGATGGTGAAGTTCTTCGACGAGAACCGCGACCTCGTGAAGATCTTCTTCCGCGAGGCGCAGGGCTCGGCGCTCGGTTTCGACGAGAAGATCGACCAGTTCTATGACCGGCTCACGCAGCTGTCCTCCGCCTATTTCGAGTACGCCCGCCAGAAGGGGCTGCTGCACAGCGATGCCAGCTCCGACATCGTCGCCACGATGATGGTCGGCGGCTCCGAAAAGCTGCTCTACCGCTGGGCCACCGGAAAGCTCGACATGACTTCCGAGGAACTGCTCCAGCAGGCGGCGAAATTCGGTCTCCACGCCCTGTTCAAGACGCGGGCCCTCACCGGCAGCGGATCGAAAGCGTGAATGAGCCGGACCTGATCGTCATCGGGACCGGATTCGGCGGTTCCATCGTCGCTGCCCGCGCGGCGAAAAGGGGTCTCAAGGTTCTCGTGCTGGAACGCGGCCCCTGGTGGGGCTCGGGCGGGAAGGGGCGTTCGGACCCCGAACATCACCGGGAGTTCCCCCGCACCCTCAACCAGTTCAGGAAGTCCGTCCGCAATGTCCGCTGGGCGAAGGGCGGGAAATCCCGGACGCTGATGCTCAGCCGGGACGGCCTTTACGAATACCACGCCTTCAAGAGCCTCGACGTCATCACCGGCAGCGGCGTCGGCGGCGGGTCGCTGATCTACACGAGCATCATGGAGCCCCCGTCCCCGGACTACTGGGAAGGCTACCCGGCCGAAATCACGGCGGCCTCCATGCAGCCCTACTACGATCTCGTCCACGGGATGCTCCGTCCCCGGCCCATGCCCGACCGGCCGGAGAAGAACGCCGTCTTCGAGGCCAAGGTGAGCGAGGCGGGCCTCGGGCAGGTGAAATACCCGGACGTGGCCATCGCCTGGGGGCGCGACGCAAAAGATCCCGAACGGGTGAAAAACGCCGCCGGTGTCGAGCAGACGACCTGCAGCCACTGCGGCATGTGCGTGGCGGGCTGCGACGTCACCGCCAAGACGACGATGGACCTGACTTACATTCCCATGGCGCTCGCCCACGGGGCCGAAGTGAAACCCCTCTGCGAGGCGGTCACGATCGGGCCGGAGGGGCGGGGTTATTACGTCCGCTATCTGGACCACACGACCGGGCGCGAGGAAACCGCCCGCGCCGCCCGCGTTGCGGTCGCCGCCGGCGGCCTCAACACGCAGCGGCTCCTGTTCGGCGCCCGTGACCGGTTCAGGACGCTGCCGAACATTCCCCAGTCCCTCGGGCAGCGGTTCTCGCCCAATACCGACATGGGGAGCCTGATTTACGGTTCGGACGCCCTGACCGATTCCACCTACGGCGCGGCGTTCAATTCGTTCCTCCCGCAAAGCGAAAATGGCCGGTACCGGTTCCTTGTCGCCGAGGTAGGGATGCCGCTCGGTGAGACCGGTCTGCCGGGATTCCTGAGAAAGCGGTTCCAGAAGTCGATCCTGCTGCTCGGCATGGGGCGGGACGCTTCGTCCGGGACGATCCGTTTCGACGGGGAGGGGCTCGTCACCGACACGGGCCGCTCGATGGACCCCGGTATCTATGGAGACATGGAAGCGGTCATGGATCGCATCGCGAAAGCTTACGGGCCCCGCCGGACGTTGCTCAACGCGCCCGCGGGGCGCGGCAAGGAGCGGGTGTTCACGGTGCACCCGCTCGGGGGCTGCGCCATCGGCCGCGATGCTTCGGACGGCGTCGTGGACCACACGGGCCAGGTGTTCGGCTATCCCGGCCTCTACGTCGCCGACGGATCGCTCTACCGGAAGGCCCCCGGAGTCCCGCCGTCCTTCACTATCGGCGCCTTCGCCGAACGCATTGCCAGCCTGATGGCGTGACCCGCAAAAGCGCCGAACCCCGGTTCTCGCTGGGAGAAACCGGGGCCCGGAGCTTTAGACGCGCCTTGCGGCGGAGCTTACACGCGTTCGACGATCGTCGTGATGCCCATGCCGAAGCCGATGCACATGGTGGCGAGGCCGTAGCGCTTGTTCGTGCGCTCGAGCTCGTTCACCAGCGTGCCGATCAGGCGGGCTCCCGAGGCGCCCAGCGGGTGCCCGAGGGCGATGGCGCCGCCGTTCACGTTGACCTTGTTCGGGTCCATGCCGATGTCCTGGATCGTGCAGAGCGGAACCGGAGCGAACGCTTCGTTGATCTCGATGACGTCGATCTGGTCGATCTTCATGCCGGCCTTCTTCAGGCACTTCTGGGTGGCCGGGATCGGGCCCGTGAGCATGATGACCGGCTCGGAGCCGGCGACCGCCATGGCGACGATGCGGGCGCGGGGCTTGAGGCCCAGTTCCTTGCCCGCCTTCTCGCTGCCGATCAGGACTGCCGAGGCGCCGTCCACGATGCCCGACGAGTTTCCGGCGTGGATCACGCCCGTGGGCTTGAACACCGGCTTCAGCTTGCCGAGACCCTCGAGGGTCGTTTCGGGGCGCGGGTGCTCGTCGGTGTCGAAGGTCACTTCCACCTTGTCGCCTTCGAGCGCCTTGAAGTGCTTGGCGGCCTCGTCGGCGCTCATGAACTTCTCGAGGTGCGCCCGGTAGGCTTCGGCCGCGCCCTTGTCGGTCTTCACCGTCATGACGGTGATTTCTTTCTTGAAGTGGCCCTTGGAGATCGCGTTGTGCGCGTTCTTCTGGGACTTGACCGAGAACTCGTCCAGCTGCTGGCGGGTGAATTTCCACTTCTCGGCGATCATCTCGGCCGACAGCCCCTGCGGAACGAGGGAATACTTGGAGATGAGCGACTTGGGCGGCATCGTCATCTTTTCCTTCTGGAACATGTCCACGCCCATGGGGACGCGGGTCATGTGCTCGACGCCGGCGCCGACCACGAGATCCTGGGCGCCGCTCATGACGGCCTGGGCGGCGAAGTTCACCGCCTGCTGGCCGGAGCCGCAGAACCGGTTGATGGCGACGCCGGAAACCTCGATGGGCCAGCCGGCCGCAAGGACCGATCCGCGGGCGATGTTGGCGCCCTGCTCGCCGGTCTGCGAAACGCAGCCCATGATGACGTCTTCAACCTGCTTCAGTTTTTCGTTGTCCAGGTTGCACTGCTTGGCGAGCCCCTGGAGCGCCGCAACGGCGACATCCATCGGGTGCGTGTCCTGGAGAATCCCCTTCTTCTTGCCCATCGCCGTACGCGTGGTTCCGTAAATGAATGCATCCGCCATGATCTGTAACCTCCTTCAGGCTCCTTTGGGTGCGTGACGCTTCGAACTTGGACTGAACCGTGGTTCAGCCGAGGCCTGTTGATACCGGAAATTGACTGGCGCGTCAATCAGATAAGGGCAGGAGTGAGGGCGGCCGCTCCGGGTGGCAACCCACTTGCCGCCTGACGGGCGAATGTGACATTCAGGGGCACATTCCGCCCCAAGGAGGCCCGCACCCGTGGCCATCAAGGTTCGAATTCCGACGCCGCTCCGCAAATACACGAACAACGCCGCCGAAGTGACGGCAGCTGGCGCGACGATCCGGGAGATCATCGCCGATCTCGACAGGAACAACCCCGGTCTCAAGGACCGGATCTGCGACGAGCAGGGGAAGATCCGCAAATTCGTGAACGTGTTCCTGAACGACGAGGACATCCGGTTCATGGATTCCGTCGAAACCGCCGTGAAAGACGGGGACGAGATCGGCATCGTCCCGGCGATCGCCGGCGGCTGAACCCGAAGCATCCGCCGGTTTCCGAGTGTCCTCCGGCTGCATGTGGAGAGGGGGCCCCACCGGCTGAAAGGGCATGACAGTGGCCCGTTTCGTCCCTCTCCACCGGGATCCCGGCGCAGCGAGCCGGGTACGCAGCCGTTTCGGATCCGATTCGATCCTCGCTCTGGTGGGGGAGACCCCGCTGGTCCGGCTGAACCGTGTGACGGCCGGGCTTCCGCCCGCTGTTTCCATCTATGCGAAACTGGAACTCTGCAACGCCTCGGGTTCCGTGAAGGCCCGGCCCGCCCTCTGGATGATCTGGCGGGGGCTCGAATCGGGAGAGCTGAAACCCGGCCGGACGATTCTCGATTCGACGTCCGGCAACACCGGCATCGCCCTCGCCATGATCGGTGCGGCGCTCGGCTACCCCGTCGAACTGGTCATGGCCGCCAACGCCTCCGAGGAACGCAAGAAGATCCTCAAGGCCTACGGGGCGAACGTCATTCTGTCCGACCCGCACGAGGGCTCGGACGGTGCGATCCTGCTCTGCCGGGAGATCTATGCGAAAGACCCGGAGAAATACTTCCGGCCCGACCAGTACCGGAATCACGCGAACCCGCAGGCCCACTACGATACGACCGGCCCCGAGATCTGGCGGCAGGCTGGCGGCCGGGTGACGCATGTGGTGGCGACGCTCGGCACGGGCGGCACCGCCACGGGCACGGGCCGCTATTTCAGGGACCATCATCCGGACGTCCGGGTGATTGCAGTGGAGCCTTCCGACGGCTTTCACGGCATCGAAGGGCTCAAGCACATGGAGAGCTCCATCGTGCCGGAGACGTTCGATCCGGAGTCGTTCCACGAGACGCGCCCCGTGGAGACGGAAGATGCCTACGACATGGCCCGCCGCCTCGTCCGGGAAGAAGGGATGATGGTGGGCCAGAGCTGCGGTGCGGCGGTCCACAAGGCGGTCGAGCTTGCGAAGACCCTCGAGACCGGTTTTATCGTCTGCATTCTCGCCGACAGCGGCGAGCGGTACCTCTCGACAGCGCTCTGGAATGACGAGGAGTGAGGGTTCGCCCTTTCTCTCAAATGGGGTATCCTTGAAGGCAGGGATGGCTCTTGTCTTGAAATCTGAATGTGACCGGGCGATCCGGGCGCACGGAAGCGATGGTTATCCCGACGAATGTTGCGGGGCGCTGATCGGCAGCCGCGAGGACGGGCGGGTGCTGGTCGTGCGGACCGTCCGGATGCGGAACATGAATACCGAGCGGGCCAGAGACCGGTTTACCCTGGATCCCAGGGAGCTGATGCAGGTGGAGCGGAGCGCCGACCGTGAAGGGCTTTCGCTTCTCGGTTTCTACCATTCGCATCCCGACAGCCCGGCGCGCCCGTCCCTCACCGATCTTTCGTTCGCCGAACCGTGGCCGGGACTCTCGTGGGTCATCCTGAGCGTGCCCAAAGGGCAGCCGGCCGAGCTCCGGAGCTGGGTCGTGCGCTCCGAAGGCGGCCAGTTTGCCGAGGAACCCGTCGAGGTGGCGCCATGAGGATCCTGCGTCCCGAACGCTGGCGTTACCTCGTCGAGGAACGTCCCTCGGCGAGCTGGTCCTCGGCGGCGAACGCCTGGTTTCTGGATCATGTGCAGGAGGGGGACCAGCCGGTGGTCCGGCTGTTCGACTTCGCCTCGCCGGTCTGTCTCCTCGGCCGCTATCAGGCGGCCGACGTGGAAGTGGACCCGGCGATCTGCCAGCGGAACGGCGTCGAGATCGGCCGCCGCCTCTCGGGCGGCAAGCTGCTCCGGCTCGGCCCGCAGGCCGTCGGCATCGCGATGATCGTTCCCCACACCGGCAGGGGACGCAGCCGTCCGCCCCGGGAGTGGCTGGGCCGCGTTTCGGACGAAGTGACCGCCGCCATGAACGCGGTCGGTCTTCCCGTCGCCGCCGAAGCCCGCAACCAGGCCGTTTTCGTCACCGAAGGGCCGGGCGGCCCGGTCCGTTATCCGGTGGCCTCGTTCGGCCTCATGGCGATCGAGGGCCGGGGTTTTCTCATCGAAACCTTCATCATCACCCGCACGGCGACGCCGTCGCTCTCCATGAACCGCCGGGCGGAGATGGAATCGATCGGCGACTTCTGGGGCGATCCGCTCGCCATGCCGCCCGGACTCCAGCAGCGGCTCGACTCCCTCGACCGGCCGGCGTTTCTTTCCGGTATCGCCCGCGCCCTCGAACGGATCCTGGACGGCCCTCCCGAGGCGAAACCGTATTCGGGCGCCGAGCGTGAAGCCGTGCAGCAGCTGGAGCGCGAACGCTTCGCCGCCGACATCTGGCGGTTCGGCCGGTCGTCCCCGTCCGGCGTGAACGGTGTCGTGACGGCGCTGACCCGCTCGGGGGCGCTGCGCGCCGCCGTCGAGGTCCGCGAGGGCCGGATCTGGAACCTCGTGATCTCGGGCGAGTTCCGGATGCCGGAGAAGGTCCTGGAAACGCTCGAACGGTCTCTGAAGGGCGAGCCCGCCCAGCGGGACCGCATCTCGCGGGTCTGCCACCGGGTTCTGGACGCCGTGACGGACGGCTTCACGGATCTGGAGCCGAACGAAGCCGTCGATGTGATCGCGCTCGCCTGCGAGCGGGCCCGGCCGGTTCCGGTGCCCGGCGGCCGGGAGGGCTGATGGCTCTGCTCCGGAACAGTTCCGCCCTGCTCGTCGGCGCGGGGGGACTCGGTTCTCCGGCCGCCCTGTATCTGGCGGCGGCCGGGATCGGGCGGCTCGGGATCGTGGACAACGACGTCGTGGACCGGTCGAACCTCCAGCGGCAGATTCTCCACAAGGACTGGTCGGTGGGGCTCCCCAAGGTGGACTCCGCCCGCCGGTCGCTCGGAAAGCTCCGGCCCGATCTCGAAGTCGAAACCCACCGGCTCTATCTGAACAGTTCCAACGTGCGGGAGCTCGTCAGCCGCTACGACGTGGTGGTCGAGGGGTCGGACAATTTCCCGACGAAGTTCCTCGTGAACGACGCCTGCGTCCTCGAGCGAAAGCCCTTTGTCATCGCCGGCATCCTGCGCTTCCACGGCCAGCTCATGTCCGTGCGGCCCGGAGACTGTGCCTGCTACCGGTGCCTGTTCGAGGCTCCGCCGCCGGCGGGGGAAGTCCCCTCCTGCTCGGAAGCCGGCGTGCTCGGCGTCGTGGCGGGACTCGTGGGAACGCTTCAGGCACTGGAGGCGGTGAAGATCCTGACCGGCGAGGGCGAGCCGCTCTACGGGCGGATGCTCACCTGGGACGCGCTGCCGAACCGGTTCCGGGAAATTCCGGTGCCGAGGAACCCCGGATGCGCCGTCTGCGGGGAGCACCCGACGATCCATGCACCCGCCGATTCGGACGCCTATTGCGAGACCCAGCTCCAGCGGTCCAGCATTCAGCCGTAGTCCGGGAGGCTGAACGTCAAGTGAATATCTGGTGGATACTGGCGGGCGCCGGTGCGGCGATCGCGGCAGTTTTTCTCGCCTGGAAGCTCCGGCAGAGGTCCGGGGCGGGGATTGTCGGCTCCAGGGCCGGGCGCAACGCGCAGGTGGCCGGAGCCGCCTCGAAAATGTCCGGCCGCTACCTGTGGGCGAAACTCCGGGGGCTGTTCGCGTCCGAGGAAACCCGCCGCAGGATCATCGACGAAACGCACCTGAAGAGCGCCGAGGAGGTGACGAAGCTGATGGGCAACATGAAGGGCGCCTTCATGAAGTTCGGCCAGATGCTCAGCTTCATCAGCGACGACCTCCCGCCCCAGTACCGGAACATCCTCAAGCAGCTTCAGGCGAGCGCCCCGCCGATGGGCTTCGATCTCGCGAAAGGCGTCATCGAAAGCGAGCTGGGGCGTCCGATGAAGGAGGTGTTCCGGGACGTTCAGGAAGAACCCCTCGCCGCCGCCAGCATCGGGCAGGTCCACCGGGCGAGGCTGAAGGACGGCCGCGACGTCGTCGTGAAGGTCCAGTATCCGGGCGTGGATGCCGCGATCCGGTCGGACCTCGGCAACCTGAACGTGCT
>CAZUMS010000045.1:0-15450 GCA_964621525.1 uncultured bacterium | reverse complement strand
CCGGCCCTCCGGACGAGGAAACCTGTGAGCGCACGGCCACGGCCTCCCTCGAAGCAGGCGACCTCGACCCCTGCGACGGCTTCCTCGTAACCCTGAATACCGGCGCCCGGGCAGGCCAGTCAGTCGCCGGAGCCGGGGATATCAACGGCGACGGCTTCAGCGACCTGGTGATCGGTGCACCGGAGTATCAGCTGGATTACAGTCAGGGTGCTGCGTTTTTCGTGTTCGGCTTCCAGCCCGCTCCGGACACGAACCGGGACGTGGACCTCGGGAGTCTCGATGGCAGCGAGACCGGCTTCCGTCTGAACGGTTGGGAGATTTATGATTACGACATCAGCGCAGGCGAATACGACTATGACCTCGACCAGAATTTCGGCAGGCAGGTTGCCGGAGGCTTCGATCTGAATGGAGACGGATTCGCTGATGCAGTGGCTTCGTCCCCCAATACCCACGGGAGGAATGCAGATTATGAATATGAAATGGGCACCTACATTTACAATTACTACGACTTCGGCCGGGTCGGGGTTCTCAGGGGGGGAGATGAATTCGCCGATGTTATCGACAGCTACAGCGGTTTTTACTCGGAAGGCAACTACGGCGAACTGATCAACGGTAGTTACGTCGGCAGTGAAGGTCCGTACAACACATTCGGCTCGCTGGCCGGCAGCGGACTTGCGGTCACCCAGGACTTCAACGGCGACGGATTGGCCGACGTGGTGATCGGTGAACCCGCTTTTGGCTATGGCTACGGCCGGACCGCCATAATTTTTGGCGAAGGCGAAGGGCTGAGAAATAGCACCGGGTCCGCCGAGGTGCAGTTTACCCTTGGCGAGGGAGATGGCACCTACGGGCTCGGCTCGGCGGTCGCCGGTGCGGGCGACTTCAATGGCGACGGCTACAGCGATCTCCTTGCCGGTGCCCCGAACTCAGAGGGTCCTTATGGCTCCGGCACTGTGTATCTGATCCGTGGCGGAGACTGGTACGGCTCTTATGATACCCCCACCTATGACCACCTGACTTTCTATAATGCAGGCAATGGACAGATCGGGAATGCGCTCGGCGGCAACTTCGATTTCAACGGCGACGGCCGCAGTGACATCATCATTGGCAATTCTCAGAATGCGGGCAATAACGGCCGGGCGATCATCTTCTTCGGCACAAGCGAAGGCGGCACCGTCGATCTGGACGGCACCGAAGGTTACAACGAAGCCGTTGTTGTCACCGGAGGAAGCGAAGGCGATAATCTGGGTGTCAGTGTGGCCGGAGCCGGGGATTTCAACGGCGACGGTTTCGACGATGTGATTATCGGTGCCACCGGAGTGAACTATGGCGCCGGCGCCGCCTACATCGTCTTCGGAAAGGCCGACTGGTCCAGCGATAATACCATCTCACCATCGGACCTGGACGGCGAAAACGGCCTCGTCATTAACGGAATCAGCGAGGGCGACCAGCTCGGGCGCGGCGTATCCGGAGCGGGTGACGTGAACGGCGACGGGTTCTCGGACGTCATCGCCGGTTTCCCGACGCAAAGCGAAGGCGGGTCTGAAGGTGTGACCAACGGCGCGGTTGTCATCTTCGGCCGGGCGACGGATACGACGGAGGTAGTAGGCACCCCGGGCGATGACGTGCTCGACGCCGAAGCCTATGGAGTGGCCTTCGGCGGAGCCGGCAACGACGTGATCGCTAGCACGGCCAGTCCGCAACGGATCGACGGCGGTCCCGGATATGACGCCTGGAAGATCGCCGCCAGTTCCGAAGGAGATTACATCTATTTTTCGGAGGGCATTTTTGCCGGTGTGCAGGTCCGGGATATCGAAGCAATCGACCTCCGGGGCGATGGCGATATCCATCTCGAAATGAACAGCCGTCACGTCTCCATGCTGTCATCCACATCGACGGCGCTGGCCATTGTCGGTGACGGCTATGACTCCCTGTACGTAGACGAATGTGAGGGCGTCAACTTCAGTTATGATGAAGGCGGCCCGTTTTCCATCGACATCAATGGTGAAACCTTCAACGCCTCACGGTGGTTTTCCGAGGGTTACAGTACAGTTTACATCGTCGACGCCGGGAACTTCGATTATTATTTCGGCTGCGAATAAACCAGCCGGTTTCAATGTCAGAACGGGGCGGCCCTCACAGGCCGCCCCGTCCGTTTTTGACCTTCCGGTGCTGTAACTCCCGGCCCCGAATCGGCTAGGTTTCCTGTCGACCACAGGGGAAGGGACCACACATGTCCGACGATTACGAAGGAACTCCGCTCGAAGGTTCGGGCGACACGAAACCTCAGGGCAAACCGGGAACTCCGGCGCAGCCAGGAAAGCCCGGGGCGGAACCGCCGAAGAAGCTCGACATCTCGGCGAGCCGCGGCTTCCCGGGCTGGCTCGCCAGCATGCGGGTAAGTCTCGCTTTCACCACCTACCAGGCGGGCAAGGTGTTCTTCATCGGCCTGCAGGATAACGGCAAGCTCTCGCTGTTCGAGCGCAGCATCCCCCGCTGCCTCGGCATGACACTGCACGGAGACAGCCTCTACATCAGCTCGCTCTGGCAGCTCTGGAAGTTCGAGAACACGCTGCCGCCCGGAACGCTGCACAACGGTTACGACCGCCTTTACAAGCCCCAGATGGGCTGGGTAACGGGCGATCTCGATGTCCACGACATCGCCATCGACAAAAACGGGCGGATTCTGTTCGTGAACACCCTGTTCTGCTGCATTGCGACGGTGTCGGACAGGCGCAATTTCGTCCCGCTCTGGCGGCCGCCCTTCATCAGCAAGCTTGCAGCGGAAGACCGCTGCCACCTGAACGGCCTCGCCCTGAAGGATGGTCTTCCGAAATACGTGACCGCCATCTCGGAATCGGACGGGCCCGACGGCTGGCGCGAACACCGCCGCACGGGCGGCATCGTGATCGACGTGGAGACGAATGAGATCGTCTGCCGCGGCCTCAGCATGCCTCACTCGCCGCGCTGGTACCGGGACCGGCTCTGGCTCCACAACTCCGGCACCGGCTGGTTCGGCTATGTGGACCTGAAGGCGGGCAAGTTCGAGCCGGTCGCCTGGTGCCCCGGCTACCTGCGTGGCCTCGACTTCGTCGGCGACTACGCGGTCGCCGGGCTCTCGAAAATCCGCACGAAGAACACCAAGAGCTTCGGCGGCCTCGAACTCGATGAGGCACTGGCCTCCAAGAAAGTCAGCTCGCGGAGCGGCCTCTACGTCATCGATCTCAACTCGGGCGACAGCTCCAACTGGTTTCAGGTCGAGGGCGCCGTGGAGGAACTCTATGACGCCATCGTGATCCCCGGTGCCAAGCGCCCCATGGCCATCGGCTTCATGGGCGATGAAATCCGCCGGATCGTTTCCGTGGGCGAGGCGAAACCCCTCTTCGGATAATTGCCGATGGAATGGCTTCCCCTCCAGTCGAAGGACGAGCAGGGACGGAACTACTCCCAGATCCGGCTTTATCCCAATTCGGTCCCGCCGGAACTTTGCGATGAACTGATCGAGACGATCCGCAGCTCTCCGGACCGTATTCCCAGCCACGTCCATCAGGCCTCGACGCCGGATATCCGCCAGGGAACGGTCGTGATGATGCGTCACGACGGACGGTACGCGGACCTCAGATCCCGGTTGTTCAAGATCTGGGAGCCCGTGATCTACCACTACGGCCGTCACGATCCCGGCTTCAGGATCATGGTCGGGGGACGGTTTCTGCTGTCGCACCCCCGCATCGAGGAGATCCAGCCCGGCCAGCAGTTTGTCTGGCACATGGACGCGCGGCAGGAGGTGATGGCCACCCGGTTCGTCACGCTCTTTACCTATCTGAACGACGTTGAAGAAGGCGGAGAAACACAGTTTCTGCAGCAGCGTATCTCCGTGAAGCCGCAGAAGGGCGCGACGCTGATCTTCCCGCCCTACTGGACCCACATGCACCGGGGGGCACCGCCGAAATCCGGGACCAAATACACGGTGGGCGCCTACGGCATGGTGGAGCCCCGGGTCCGTACCCCTCAAAACATGCCGGCTCAGGAATAATCGTGTTCATCGGGCACTTCGCCACGGGGTTCGCCGCCAAACGGATCGACCGCTCGTTTTCTCTGGGAACTTCGTTTCTCGCAGCACAGTTTCTCGATCTTCTCTGGCCTCTGTTCCTGCTCGCGGGCATCGAACACGCGCGCATCGATCCGGGGAACACAGCCGTGACCCCGCTCGATTTCCACGACTATCCGGTGAGTCACAGCCTCCTCGGTGCACTCATCTGGTCAGTGCTGTTTGGCAGTGTATGGTTCGTCCTCCGGCGAAAACTCCGGCCGGCGCTCGTCCTCGGAGGCTGCGTCCTCAGCCACTGGCTGCTCGACGCCATTGTCCACCGGCCGGACCTGCCGCTCGGATTTTCCGGGGGCCCTTATATCGGTCTTGGACTCTGGAACAGTCTCGCGGGGACCCTTGTAACCGAACTGGCGATCTTTGCCGGCGGCGTGTGGCTCTACCTGAAGGCCACGGTCGCAAGGGACCGGACCGGGACTTACGCCCTGTGGGGACTGGCCGTTTTCCTGCTGGCGATCTGGGCGGGCAACCTTTTCGGCCCGCCTCCACCCGGCATCGAGGCGGTGGCGGTCGCCGGAAACGCCCAGTGGCTCATCGTCCTCTGGGGTTACTGGATCGACCGGCACCGGGAGCCGGTCTGATCCATCAGGCAGCTTTCAGAAGCCTTACACGGGGGCGGTTGCGGCTCCACTCGTAGATGCCCTTCGGGTGCGCAACCGAAACCGGCGCAATCTTGAGCCGGGTCCGCACCGCATCGAGCGGAAGCGCGAGCATTTCCTCAATGTGCTCACCGATCAGCCATTCGGCGTTCCTTCCGCGCTGCCAGGCGTCGAGCAGGAACGGGCGGAACCCCCAGCCGTCGTTCGGCATCGCGAGCGGGGCGAACAGGAAGGCCATGCTGGCAAGCGCAGCGATTCCGAATACCGGCATCTGTGCATAGGTGAAACAGAGCAGCGCGGCCTCGCCCAGTTCGTCAGCTCCGTAACCCGTCAGCGGGTGCCAAAGATCGTGCATGTCCCGCATGCGGTCCCGGAAATACTGCCGGTCGCCATCCACCTTGAGCTGAGGATCGTCGTCGCGGTAGCAGCGGGCGGTGGCCTCGGCGAGGACCTGCCCGTCGAGGCGGTCCTGATCCATGTACATCGCATAGGCGTATCCGAATGTGTCCTTCGGAAAATCCCGGAACTTCGGCCGCATCTCCGTGAGGTAACCCAGCAGCGAGGGCTTTTCCCGGAGAACCTTCTGGCCGAATTCGGTCTTCCGGAACCGCCGGAAACCCTTTTCAATGCCGTCGCCCTCGAGCGAAAACACCATCTCGGCCACCTTGTCGGAGCGGCTCGTGTCTTTCAGCACTTCAAGCAGCGCACGCCCCGCCCGGCCCCACTGGAACCGGAAACCGGGGTGAAGATCGTCGAGTTCCTGCGTCAGTTCGGGGATAGTCGCCATCGGATGAATCCTCACTGGGGCATGATGTTGGGATGCGGGGCCCGCTCGCCCGGCCGGAGCCGGTAAACCTTCGGCCACCCTTTGGTGTAGGCATAAATGCCGCCGGGATGGGCCTTCTCCGGCGCAATGATCCGGAGTTTGCGGCGGACTTCCTCCAGCGGCTGATCGAGCATCGTCTCGATCCGCTCGGCGGGAATCCAGGCGGCCTTCCGTCCGCGACGGTAGGCCTGAAGCAGATAGGGCTGGAATCCAAGCTTTCCGTTGGGCAGCCCTAATGGAGCCAGAAGCCCGGCCATACTGACCAGTGCGGCAACGCCCAGGTTCGGAAGCTGCGCATACGTGAAGGCGAGCAGCGCAGCCTCGCCTAGCTGGTCGGCACCGTATCCGGTGAGCGCGTGCCAGAGGTCGTGGGAATCCCGGTTGCGCTCGCGGAAATACTGGCGGTCGGGGTCGAGTTTCGCCTGCGGATCGTTTTCACGGATGGCAGCTTCCATGGCTTGCACAAGCCCTTCGCCGTCGAACCGGTCCTGCATCATGTATTCGCAGTAGGCGTAACCGAATGTATTTTTCGGAAGGCGGCCGAGACGTTCCTTGTCTCTCACGGACTCCAGTACGGATGGCTTACGCCGGAGGAGATCCGGACCGTTCGGGTGGTGAACGAACTTCTGAAAGGCGGCCTCCATGCCCGGCCCTTCGAGCGACATCGCTACCTCAAACACCTTCTCTGAACGGTTCGAGTCCTTCAGAACCACGCCCAGCGCGCGGGCAGCCCGGCCCCACTGGAGTTCGATTCGCGGGGCAGGTGCCGGACGATACGGAAGATGAGTATCGGCAACAGCGGGAGACGTCATCGCAAATTCCTCGCCAATGGTTATTAAACTTCCCGCTTGACAATCTACCTGCGCGCAGGCAGATTGTCAACGATGAACGCAGCTCGCTCACAACTCGGGAGTAAAGCCGAAAAAACCCACGCGGCCATTCTGGATGCGGCGGAAGAGCTTTTTGCCCAGAAGGGTTTTGCGGCAACGCGGCTTGAGGACATCGCCGAGCGCGTGGGAATTAAACGGGCCTCGCTTGTCTACTATTACAAGGACAAACACGAACTTTACGCCGATGTTCTGAAGAGCGTCTTCGGCGGCTTGTACGAGAAACTCCGGGGATCTTTCGAGAAGGAAGGCCCTGTCGCCGAGCGCGTGGAAAACATGGTTGGCGCGTGGGTCGACTATGTGATCGAACGCCCCTCGCTCACCCGGCTGCTCATGCGGGAAATCGCCGATGCCGATCCAAAGCCAAGCCAGGCGATTATGGACAGCGTGCTGCCGTTCTTCCAGATGATCCAGAAGGCCTATGTCGACAGCGCTAAGGAAATGAAAGCGATGCCCGATCCAATGGCCGCGCTCGGATTCTCCAGCCTGATCTCCGGCTCAACGGTATTCTTCCTGACCGCCCTCCCCGCGCTGTCGCCCTCGAACGGGAAATTCCCGCTGACATCTCAGCAGATCGCCACACATCGGGACGGCCTGATGCAACTCACCAGAATGCTGTTCCAGTTCGGCGTCCCACGTCCGAAAAAACCCTGAGTAGCGAGGTTCCTGAACATGTTGCCCGTACCCCCGGCTGCGCCGCTGAACTATGAGTATGTGCAGGCTAACGGCCTCCGCTTCCGCGTCGCTACCGCCGGTTCAGGCAAGAAGCTCGCGCTCCTCCTCCATGGTTTCCCGGAGTTCTGTCATTCATGGCGCTACCAGATCCCTCTGTTCGAGAAGCTCGGCTACCGTGTCTGGGCCCCGAACCTGCGGGGCTATGCGGGCAGCGATGCTCCGGCTGGAGTGAAAAATTACCGGATCTCGGAGATCCTCAAGGACATCGGCGGCCTCATCGATGCTTCCGGCGCCGAAACCGTTACCCTGGTGGGACACGACTGGGGCGCGTATATCTCGTGGAATTTCGCCATGCGGAAGATCCGCCCGCTGGAACGTCTCATCATTATGAATGTGCCGCATCCGGGAGCGATGCAGGAATCCATGAGACGGGAAGGGTTCAACTGGGCACAGCTGAAACGCTCCTGGTACATGTTCTTCTTCCAGATCCCGCGGCTGCCCGAAGCATTGGCCACTTTCAATCACGGTCAATGGCTGCGCAGCGCGTTTTCCCAGCAGATTCCTGACAGGCGGGTATTCACAGAGGCCGACCTCGACGCGTATGCCGACAATGTCTGCACGCCTGGCCGGATGACCACGATGATGAACTACTACCGGGCCATGCTGCAGGGCGATCTCGCCAAGATGCGCAGGCTGGGATATCCGGGCATCGATACTCCCACATTAATGCTCTGGGGCGACGCCGATATTGCGCTCGGCAAGGAACTCACATACGGTACTGACGAGTTCGTCAGCAACCTGACGCTCCGCTACCTGAACGGGATCGGCCACATGGTCCAGCAGCAGGCACCCGCCGAGGTAAACGCCATGGTGGAAGCCTGGCTCACCGGCAAACGGGTTCCCGAATGGAGCGAACTGCAGCTGAGGAAAGCTTCATGAAAACCTTCAAGAACCGTGTCGCCGTCGTTACCGGAGCAGGCTCCGGTATTGGCCGGGCCACCGCCATCGCTCTCGCCACCGAGGGATGCGATCTCGCCATCACCGACCTGAATCAGAAGACACTGGACGAGACCGCCGCCATGATCGTGAAAAAGGGGCGCAAGGTCTCGACCCATCTGGTAGACGTCTCCGACCGCAAGGCGATGGAAAAACTGCCGGCAGAAGTCCTCAAGGCCCACGGCAAGGTGAACATCATCGTGAACAACGCCGGGATCGGCATCGCCGGCTCGTTTCTCGACCAGACTCTCGAGGACTGGGACAAGATCGTCGGCATCAATTTCTGGGGCGTCGTTTACGGGTGCAAGTTCTTCCTGCCCCATATCCTGAAGGCAGAAGAAGGCCACATCGTGACAATCTCGAGCCTCGCGGGACTGGTGCCATCGCCGGGTATGTCGTCCTACGGCGCCACTAAGTTCGCTGTGCGCGCGCTTTCGGAGGCGCTTCGGGGCGAACTGGGCAATACGCGCGTCGGCGTCACCAGCGTGCATCCCGGCGTCATCAACACCAACATTCCGAAGGCGACGAAGTTCATCAATCCGAAAGAGAAAGACGCCCAGGCCAAGGGTGCCAAGGCGTTCGAGCGGTTTGGGCATCCGCCGGAAGACGTCGCGGATGCGATTGTCCATGCGATCCGGCACAACGAACCCCGCGCGGTGGTCGGTATCGAGGCCAAGGTATTCGACGCCGTGCAGCGGCTCATGCCCTCGCAGATCATCAAGTATTCGGGACGGATGACCAGACAGGTCACCGGCCAGTAACCAGGTTCGCAACGGAGGAGACATCACCATGGGACGGATGAAGTTCGGAATTTTCCTGGCGCCCTTTCACCCGGTCGACGAAAACCCGACCCTCTCGCTTGAGCGCGATTTCCAGCTCGTCCAGCACCTGGACCAGCTGGGCTACGACGAAGCCTGGATCGGGGAGCACCATTCGGCCGGTTACGAAATCATCGCCAGTCCCGAAATCTTCATCGCCGTCGCCGCCGAGCGGACGAAACACATCCGCTTCGGCACGGGTGTCTCGTCGCTCCCCTATCACCACCCGCTCATGCTTGCCGACCGGATCATGATGCTGGACCACCTGACCAAGGGCAGGACCATGTTTGGCGTCGGACCGGGCTCGCTGCCGTCGGACGCCTACATGATGGGTATCAATTCCGAGCAGCAGCGCGACATGATGGATGAGGCCATCTCCGTCCTCGTCCCCCTGCTCCGCGGAGAAACTGTCACCCACAAGTCGACCTGGTTCGAGCTGAAGGACGCCCGGCTCCAGCTCAAGCCCTGGTCGCCGAACGGCATCGAAATCGCCGTTGCTTCCATGGTGTCGCCGGCTGGGGCCCGTGCCGCCGGCAAATACGGCCTCTCTCTGCTCTCCATCGGAGCGACGACGCAGGGTGGCTTCAACGCTCTCGCGAGCAACTGGAAGATTGCCGAGGAGAAGGCCGCCGAGCACGGCCAGAAAGTTAACCGTGACGACTGGCGGCTTGTGGGCCCGATGCATGTTGCCGAGACCCGCGAGAGGGCCCGCGAGAACGTGAAGTTCGGACTCGGCAAATGGCTCATGTATTTCAACAATGTCGGTGCCCTCCCCCTGGCCCCGCCGGGCTCCAGCCCCGACAAGGCCGTCGATGCGCTGATCGAATCCGGAATGGCCGTCATCGGCGACCCCGACGACTGCATCAGGCAGATCGAGAAGCTGCAGAAGGAATCGGGCGGCTTCGGCGGCATGCTCCAGATGGCCGTGAACTGGGCCGACTTCGAACAGACCCGGCGCAGCTACGAACTTATCGCCCGGTACGTGTTCCCGCACTTTCAGCAGACGAATACCCACCGGCAGCAGGCCATGTCCTGGGCCGCATCAAACCGCGGCAAGTTCGTGGGCCAGGTCATGGGAGCCATCGGCAAAGAAATCCAGAAGCACAAGGCCGAACAGGACGCGAAGAAAAAGGCCGAATCCAAAGCGAGCTGATTGCCGCGGCGGCCCCAGCCGTTTAACTCCCTCCGCTGGGAGTGTAACGCATGTCCCGGTTCATCCTCCGCTGGCTCGGCACGGCCGGGCTTGATCTCGAGTATGAGGGCCGCCACCTGCTGGTGGATCCCTATTACACGAGAATATCGCTCTGGGAGCTGGCTTCAGGGCAATGCCGGAGCCGGGAAGACATTATTTGCCGGCACCTCCCCGCTGAAATTGAAGCCCAGCTCATCACCCATTCCCACTTCGACCACCTCCTCGACGCCCCGGTGATCGAACGGTTGACCGGCGCCCCCATTGTAGGGTCGGCGACCTCGGCGAATCTCTCCAGGGGCCGCGGCACCCGGGAGTCCGGCGTCCGGATCGTGATTGGCGGGGAAACCCTCGAATTCGGTCCGTTCCGCGTACGGGTATACAAATCCCGCCATTCAAGGTTTTTGTTCGGGCGCGTACCGGCCGACGGCACGGTAGACCACCCGATCACTGCACGGCGCGCCTGGGACTATAAGGTCGGGCCCGTTTTCATCTACCGGATCGAAGCAGGTGGGATCAGCCTCTTGGTACTGGGTTCGGCAGACCTGCTGGATGACCAGCTCTCCGAGGCCGGAGCGGACGTCCTTTGTCCCTGCGTCGCGGGACATCAGGCGACGCCAGATTACATCGGACGGGTCGTACGACTCTCGATGCCCCGTCTGCTTATTCCTATCCACTACGACAACTTCTTCACCCCTTTCGAGAAAGGGGTGACCGAGCTTCCAGGTGCTGCCTTCCGGCCCTTTGTATTAAAGGCCCGGGAAGCCTCTCCAAGGCTCAGGGCTATCAGGCCGGACTTCTTCGAGCCGATCGATCTGGGGGCCGCTCTCTCTGCCTGATAGGCTTCGGAAAATTAACCGATATTAATAATAGATCGTTTGTCAACCGGATTTTTCAGCGGCCGCCCAGCGCCCGTTGATTTCTATTCTACCCGGATACATGGATTGCGCGGGCTCGCCGAAGGCAGTCTCGTGCCCGGCACGCCCGGAAAGAGAAAAGAAAGAGTTATGATTCTCCGTTCAATCCACAAGTCCGTTCCCGTTCTGATTGCGGCGGCGGCCCTTGCCGGCTGCACGCCCAAACCTGCGTCCGTCGATGTGTCGCCCGCCACGGCGACCCTCTCGGAGAGCGGCGCCAAGGCTACCCTCTCGGCCGCTGTACTCGACAAGGATGGCAAGGCTATCGACAAGTCTCCGGTCGCCTGGTCGTCGTCGAACCCGGCCGTTGCCTCGGTCGACAACGGCACCGTGACTGCGGTGAAGAGCGGCAAGGCCACGATCACGGCTGCCGCCGGCACCGTGACCGGCTCTGCCGATGTGACCGTATCGATTCCTGCAAAAATCGAGGTCAACCCGGCCGAGATCGCCCTGCAGGTCGCAGCCGCTGAACCGCCGGCTGACGGGACCACGCCGCCGCCTGCTTCCGCCACCATTACGGCGCTCATCAAGGACGATGCCGACCAGGCCGTGACCGGCGCCCAGGCGAGCTACGCCTCCGGCGACACGAACATCGCCGTCGTTGACGCTGCCGGCCTCGTGTCGGCAGTCGCCGCTGGTGAGACCACTGTAACCGTGACCTCGGGCAGCCTGTCGGCTTCCGTCAAGGTGACGGTAACGGCTCCGCCGCCGCCCCCGGCTCCCGCCAAGGGCAAGAAGAAGTAATTCTTCCTGCGTCCGGAATGGAACGGGCTCCCTGAGGGGGAGCCCGTTCTGTTTTTCCCCGAACCCGTTCAGTGTTGCGGAAGCTCAATCCGCAGATCTTCCCGCGCCGTCCACTCCCGGAACCCGCCCGCATAAAGCCGGGTGTCCGGGTACCCCTCCTGTCGCAGGGCACACCAGACCATCGCTGACCGGAGTCCGGCCGTATCATAAAGGATGACCGGGCGTTGTGGTGTGATGCCCTGTTCCAGCAGGAAATTACCGATCTCCCCCGCCCGGAGCAGCCCCGTTGCATCGATCAGGAAACGCCTCCAGTCGATGTTGACTGCGCCTGGAATCCGGCCGCCCCGGCGTTCGCCGAACAGTACGGCACCGTTGAACTCGGCAGAACTACGCACGTCGATCAGGACTGCTTTCTCGTACTGGACGGCATCCAGAACCGCCTCCGGCGGCATTGGTACCGGAGAGGCGATCGGAACTCCAGAAGGGGTTTCGCGGAGTGGAGGAGGCTCGTCGAACCCGTGAGAGACGGGCCGCTTCTGAGTTTTCCAGAGGGAGAAGCCTCCGGTTAGCATCGCGACGTTCGGAAGCCCCCACTGGCGAAAGGCATAAACGGCGTAACCGGCAGCGCCCCAGTCGTCAGGCGCATCTCCCACGGCGACGATCCGAACGTTCCGGTCCTGGACTGAAAGCCGCCGGAAGATCTCGGCGATCCGGCTCGGGTCTTCTGTGGGCCACCCGCCCCGCTCGCGATCATGGGCAAAATCAGTCCAGGGAATTCGTACCGAACCCGGGATATGGCCGCGGCCATGGAAATCCCCCGGAAGGCGGATATCCACAATACGCAGGTTTCCCTGACCCATCCAGACAGCAAGCGTATCGGTGGTGACAAGGTACGGGAACGGGCGGCCGCCGTCTTCCGCCCGCACGGAACTGGCGGCAAGCAGGACGACAGCAGCGGCCGCGAAGGCCATCACGGCCAAACGTGAACTCACGGGCGTCATGCCCGGAAGATTAGCCGATGCGCTCCGGCCAGCCGAGCTTTTCACGGCAAAAGGTGAGCGTCTCGGCCACGAGCCGTTCCTTGTGGTCGGTCAAGCGATGGTCGCCGTCCTTGATCTCGGCCAGTTTTACCCGGTCCGGAGGCGCCCCGGCGGTGAACCGGCGGGAGTCCTCCACGGGAACCTGCTCGTCGCGGGTACCGTGGAGAATCAACGCCGGTACCCGAAGCTTCTTTGGAAGGCCTTCATGGTCGTAGTTGGCCCAATCGGCCATGAGGTCCCATTCGAAATGGAGCAGAAGCCACGGACTCTTGATGACGAGGCTGTTCGTGTCTCTCCACTCCCGCACCCGATCCGGCCCCACGGAGGCAGCGATATTGTCCGCGAAACGGAACGCCGGAGCGATGAGCGAAAGTCCGGCAATTCCCTGCGGTTCTTCCACGGAAGTCCACGCCGCCGTGAGGCCACCGAGCGAGGAGCCGATGAGAACAATCTGCCCGGTCCACTCCTCCTTGCGGCGGAGGTGGGAAACGAACCCGGCCACATCGTCGATCTGCCGGGTCAGCGTGAGGCTCTTGATCTCGCCTTCGGAACCGCCGTGCCCCGTCGTATCGAGGGCGGCATATCCGAAACCGAGCTTTCCGAATGCCTCAGCGAAATATTTGCTCTTGTCACCCCGGCGGTCAGACCCGAGCCCATGGATGAACAGGAAACCGTACTGGTGGGCCGGGCCGCTCACATCATATTCGAGGAGCCGTCCGCTCACCTGGATGCTGGAAGATTTCAATGTTTCTCCTGCGGGGACTGGCCTTCCCCTTTTCCCGGCAGCAGGCCGCCGGAAACGAACGGCCACAGTTGATTAAGGAAGAGCTCCGCCACCAGACGGTTGCCCTCCCGTGTCCAGTGGCCGTCGCGGGGGAAATACACGCGGGTAGCGCCGGTTTCCAGCGGTCGGAGCAAGGGCAGGAGATCGAGACAGGGGACGTTCTCCGACGCCGCCCATGCGGACAGTTCCCGGCTAAAGGCGTCGAGGTCGAACAATTCCAGGTTCAGGCCGAGCAGTTTCACCGTCGTCGCCCAGTCGTCCTTGATGTACCGGCCCGAGGTGTTCATCTCCCACTTGTGCGGAACAATGACCAGTGCGAACTCGGCACCATCCGCACGTACCTCGCGGACGTATTGTGACAGGATCGCCTTGAGTAGTTTCAGGGAGTTTTCCATCTCTGGCGTCCGCTCCCGCCGGTAGAAACCGATCACATCTTCCGTCCGTCCGGCGACCTCGCCCGAACCCGCCTTGAACGCCATCAGCCGCCCCTTGAGAAACGCATAAAGATGAGAGCGGTTCCGGAGAAACCGGTCCACAGGAAGCGCGGGATTGGACGGCGGAGGGGCTCCTATTGGAGCCGGTACCAGATTGAGCGTGCCATCCGGCGCGAGATCGAACCTAGGCTTCGGGAAATACCGGAAGCTCCGGAGGTTGTCGATCAGGTCGTTCGGGTAGACGAACTCGACGACTACGGCCGGTTTCAGGGCCTTGCCCTGCTTCCGGTAATGAAGCAGGTGCTGGTCGGTCCCGGTTCCCGGTACGGCCAGATTGAACCAGGCGAACTCCGTCTTCGCCTTCGCGAGCAGCGCGGGGACCGACTCCGGCGCTTCGACCCCGTGGCCCCAGGCGAATGAATCCCCAGTCACAACCACTGCTGGCGTTCCGGCATACTCCAGGGCCGCAGGAAACTCCGGCCAGCGGTAGCCGAGCGAGTTTGATTCCACGAGAATCGAAAATTCCGGTGCCTCGTTCCGGTACCGGACGCTAGGTTTCAGCGTGAGGCCGAGATCCGGATCGCCCCGGTACGGAGTATCGGCACCGGCCGGTTCGATCATGTCGATCGTACTGTCCACCCAAAGGACCGCATCCTGCGGAGCGGCGATCCTGAAGACGCCTTCGAGTGCCAGCAGGGTCAGTGCCGTCGAAATGGCCACCAACGCGATGGAGGCCGCAAGATTCCGGACTTTTGCGGTCACGTCTCAGAAGATCGTGTAGATGAAAGGGGCGATGGCAGTTCCCTGGGTCATGACCAGGAGGAAGCCGATGCCGAGCAGCACGAGCACGATGGGGGCGATCCAGTAAAGCTTCCTCTCCATGAGGAAGTCCTTGAACTCCGACAGGGTGCCGGCCCGCTCCTTCGTGACTTCAAGGAAGCCGCCTCCCGACTCTCCGCCCTTGCGGAACGGGTTCTCTTCCTGCGGCGGCTTCTGGGATCCTTCACTCACGGCTAACTCTCCCCGGCTCAGTCCAGCTCGAACGTCTGGACCCAGTCCTTGCCCACCCGGTTCTTTTCCGGCTGCTGCTTCTTGTCAAGCAGGTACGGCCCGAGGACCAGATAGTCCATGTTCGTCGCCATAAAGCACCGGTAGGAATCCTCCGGACTGCAGACAATAGGCTCCGAGCGGACGTTGAAGCTGGTGTTAATGAGCACCGGGCAGCCGGTCCTCCGGTCGAATTCGGAAATGAGGTCGTAGACGAGCGGGTTCATCTCCCGTGAGACCGTTTGAATCCGGGCCGAGCCGTCCACATGGGTCACGGCCGGGATCGTCCGCCGGTTTTCCAGCACCTGGCAGACATGCAGCATGTAAGGGGACTTGTGCCCCCGGAGATCGAACCAGTCGTTCGCCTTTTCTTCGAGAACGATCGGCGC
>CAZUMS010000044.1:0-17379 GCA_964621525.1 uncultured bacterium | reverse complement strand
TCGCCATGGACAAGCAGCTCCGCTTCGCCATCCGCGAGGGCGGACGCACCGTCGGTGCCGGCGTCGTCGCCGAGATTATCGCGTAAGGTGTTTCAACGGTAAGGACGGGAACCGCCGGCTGCGGCCGGACGGACGAGAAGAAGGAGTCCCATCATGGCATCAGATCACCGGATTGACGTGGGCCTGCGGTGCACCGAGTCCGGACACATCAACTATGTGTCCACGCGGAACCGCAACAACACGAAGGAAAAGCTGGAGATCAAGAAGTACAATCCGCATCTCCGCAAGCACACGATCCACAAGGAAGTGAAGATCCAGACCCACCAGAAGAACTGAGCGGGTCGGGGCACGGATGCCGCCCGCCGCGGTCCGCCAGCAGCGCGGACGACGGCGAGCGGCCTGTCCGTTTATCAGGTTTCCGGTTTCCGAAGGGCCAGTAGCTCCAATTGGTAGAGCAGCGGATTCCAAATCCGACGGTTCCAGGTTCGACTCCTGGTTGGCCCGCCAAGATTTTCCGGAACCGCGAGGAGCGCAGGGGAGAGGATTCCCCCGCTCCGGCGCAAGACAGGGACGGTGGTAACAACTATGTCGATGGAATCAAAAGACGGCGCATCGAATCCGGCCGAAGGCCTCGCCAGCTTCCTGGTGGACACCTGGGAAGAGCGCAAGCTGATCGAGTGGCCGCAGGGCGAGACGGTGAAGCAGGCGACCTGGGTGGTCGTCGTGTTCATCGCCATCTGCACGGCGTTCCTCGGGACGGCGGATTTCCTGTTTTCGCGGCTGCTCGGGTGGATCGTCCGGTAAGACCGCCCGCGCGGCAAACCCGGAATGGTGGGATAAATGACTGAAAAACAGAAAAACCCGGCGCTCAGGTGGTTCGTGGTGCACACGAGCACGGGCTTCGAGATGAAGGCCAAGAAGGCGCTCGAGGAGCGCATCAAGGCGTTCCACTTGGAAGACGTGTTCGGCGACGTGCTCGTCCCTCAGGAAAAGGTCGTCGAGGCGGCCAAGGGCACGGGCAAGAAGAAGACGACGCACCGCAAGTTCCTGCCCGGCTACATCCTCGTCCAGATGGAGATGACCCAGAAGACCTGGCACCTCGTCATGGACACGCCGAAGATCACCGGCTTCGTCGGCGCGGCGAAAGTGGGCGGCGCGGCCTACAACCCGCTCGACGTCCCCTCCGTGACCGAGGAGGAGGTCCAGCGCCTCACCGCGCAGATGACCGAATCGTCGGAGAAGCCGACGATCCTCAAGACCTTCGACAAGGGCGAGAACGTCCGTGTCGTCGAAGGCCCCTTCGCGAACTTCACGGGCATCGTGGACGAGTTCCGGCCGGACAAGGGCAAGGTCAAGGTGCTCGTGTCGATCTTCGGCCGGGCGACCCCGGTCGAGCTCGACCTCGCGCAGGTGGAGCGCGGCGGAGGCTGAGAAAATCCCCTGTCAAGGCTCCATTCTTGACTTAGGGAATGGGGCCATATACAAGGGCCGTCCCTCTGCGGGGTGGGCCCGCGAACTTTGGAAGACTAACTCTCTGTAATTACTAGAGGTTTCGGATATGGCGAAGAAAGTTACCGGTCAGGTCAAACTGCAGATTCCGGCCGGCAAGGCGAACCCCGCTCCGCCGGTGGGCCCCGCGCTCGGCCAGCACGGCGTGAATATCCAGGAGTTCTGCAAGCAGTTCAACGCGGCGACGCAGGCGATGATGAAGGAAGACATCGTCATCCCGGTGCTCATCACCGTGTACCAGGACCGCTCCTTCACCTTCATCCTGAAGACGCCGCCCGCGGCCGCCCTCATCATGAAGGCCGCCAAGATCCAGAAGGGCTCGGCGACGCCCAACAAGCAGAAGGTCGGCACGATCTCGAAGAAGCTGCTTCGCGAGATCGCCGAGCGCAAGATGCCCGACCTCAACACGACCGACCCCGAAGCCGCGCTCCGCACGATTTCGGGCACGGCCAAGAGCATGGGCCTCAACATCGTCGACTGATCCCGAAGGTCCCGAGGAACACCCCAGACATCAGATGCGGGAGCGGCCCAGGGGACAGGCCGCGCCGACCGCTAACGAGGAACCGACACAATGCCCGGCAAGAAATACAAAGCCGCTCTCCAGAAGGTCGACCGGATGAAGCAGTACTCCCTGGAGGAGGCTGTGAAGCTGGTGAAAGAGACCGCCACCACCAAGTTCGATTCGTCCGTGGACGCCGCCATCCGGCTCGGCGTGGATCCCAAGCAGGCCGACCAGAACGTGCGCGGCATGATCAAGATGCCCCACGGCGGCGGCAAGGACGTCCGCGTCGTCGTGTTCTGCAAGCCCGACAAGGTGGACGAGGCGAAGAAGGCCGGCGCCGTCGAGGCGGGCGACGACGAGCTGATCAAGCGGATTTCCGACGGCTGGCTCGAGTTCGACGCCGCCGTCGCCACCCCCGACATGATGGGCAAGGTGGGCCGCATCGGTAAGGTGCTCGGCCCCCGCGGCCTCATGCCGAACCCCAAGCTCGGCACCGTCACGGCCGACGTGAAGGGCGCTGTGGAAGAACTCCGCGCCGGCAAGCAGGAATACAAGGTCGACAAGGCCGGTATCGTCCACCTCTCGGTGGGCCAGGCCTCGATGACCGAGAAGCAGCTCACCGAGAACGTGAACGCGCTCGTGGACATGCTGAACAAGGTGAAGCCGGCCTCCGCCAAGGGCATCTACGTGAAGACGATCGCCCTCACGACGACCATGGGCCCCGGGATCAAGCTGAACCCGGCCTTCGCCCGCGGCGTCACCGAGGCGTGACGGGCACGAGGAACTGAAAAGGCCCGGCGCGGCCCGGAACCCCGAGGGGGGGACCGGCCGCACCGGGAGAGAAACCGGAACGAACGAAGAGAGGTTTCGCAGGGAAAAAAAGAAAAAACGCCGGCCGGGGATTTCCGGCAGAAATGCCAAAAACCCCCGGCGGCCATTCATAAAGATACTTTTCCGCTTGTGTTCGCGTGTTGAAGACAGCAGGTAGCGTGAGACTCACGCTCCAAGGCAGGGCAAGAGAACCCTGCGCCCGCCGAGAGATGCGAAGACAGAGCGGCGTCTGTGTTTATAGGCGCGCATGGGCTTCCACCGAAGGGTCTTTCCGGCTCGCGGGGCACGAAGAGGAAAAGCGAAATCACCTCCCCCGCGAGGAGAAAGGAGAAAGAAACCAAACGATTTATGGATAAAGCCCAGAAAAATGCACTCGTTGAAACGCTGAGCGTCGAGTTCAAGACCGTCCAGTCGGCCGTGGTGACCCAGAACTTGGGGATGCCCGTGGCCGACGTGACCCAGCTCCGCCGGGAAATCCGGCTGAACAAGGGCCGCTTCAAGGTGGTCAAGAACACGCTCGCCCGCCGCGCCATCAAGGGCACGCCGATGGAAGCCATCGGCGATGTTCTCGTTGGACCGACCGGCATCTCGTATTCGAGCGAGGATCCGGTCGCGCACATCAAGGCCGTCGTGAAGGCCGCCAAGGCCGACGGCGCCAAGATGAAGATCGTCGGAGGCGTGTTCGAGGGAAAGCTGCTCAGCCTCGCCGAGGTCGAGACGCTCTCGAAGATGCCGCCCAAGGAAGAGCTCATTGCGAAGATGCTCGGCTCCATCAACGCCCCGGCGACGAACCTCGCCTGCGCGCTGAAGGACGCCGGCAGCAAGCTCGTCCGCGCGGTCGAAGCGGTGCGCAAGGCGAAGGAAGCCGCAGGCGCCTGATTCCGGCGACGGAAACGGAAGCCCGCGGAGCAACAGTAACCCTTTAACAGACACAGACGGCGGAAGGCTCCAGAAAGCCCCGCCGGTGCAGATAGACAAAGAAGGAAAACCGACATGTCGGCACTGACCAATGACCAGATCGTTGAAGCACTCAAGGTGAAGCCCCTGATGGAGGTCGCTGACCTCGTCAAGAAGATCGAAGAGGCGTTCGGCGTCTCCGCCGCGGCCCCGGTCGCGGTTGCCGCCGCGGGCGGCGGCGCTGCCGCGGCTCCGGCCGAGGTGAAGGACGCGTTCGACGTGATCCTGAAGAGCGCCGGCGACAAGAAGATCAATGTGATCAAGGTCGTCCGTGAACTGACCTCCCTGGGTCTCAAGGAAGCCAAGGACCTCGTCGATGGCGCCCCGAAGACCGTGAAGGAAGGCGTGAAGAAGGACGAAGCCGAGAGCATGAAGAAGAAGCTCGAGGCCGAAGGCGCGCAGGTCGAGATCAAGTAGTTGATCCCGGGGCTGCCGGTTCCGGCAAGGCGGTATCCGCCGGCCGGAACCGGGCGCCGTCCCTCCCAAGGGTGCCTGGGTTCCGCCGCGCAAGCGGCCGGAACCCGCGCACACCCGGGACCCTGAACGGACCCCCTCAAGGGTTCCCGAAGGTTCCGAAGGCCCGCGAAAGCGGACCGTGCGCGAAGACCCAAAAACCGAACGACCGAAAGAACGGTGCGGCAGCCCCTTCCTGAAAGGGGCGGTCCGGACCGGGGAGCAAGCAGGATGAAGCAGCGGATTGAGGCCCATCGTTACCGGAAGAACTTCGCACGGGTCCCGCAGGTAATTCCGATCCCGAGCCTGATCGATATCCAGAAGCGCTCCTTCGACAAGTTCCTCCAGGCGGACATTCCGCTCGACAAGCGCGAGGACACGGGCCTTCAGGGCGTGTTCAAGAGCGTCTTCCCGATCCGCGACTTCAACAAGACCAGCCAGCTCGAGTTCGTGAGCTACCGGCTCGATCCGCCCAAGTACGAGGTGGACGAATGCCTCTCGCGCGGCATGACCTTCGCCGCGCCGCTCATGGTGACGCTGCGCCTCGTGATCTGGGACATCAGCGAGGACGGCCGCACCCAGTCGGTCCGCGACATCAAGGAGAAGGAAGTCTACTTCGGCGACATCCCCCTGATGACCGAGCACGGCACGTTCATCATCAACGGCACCGAGCGCGTCGTCGTCAGCCAGCTGCACCGCTCGCCGGGCGTGTTCTTCAATCACGACAAGGGCAAGCACCACAGCTCGGGCAAGTTCCTCTATTCGGCCCGCGTGATCCCGTACCGCGGCTCGTGGCTCGACTTCGAGTTCGACCACAAGGACCTGCTCTACGTGCGTATCGACCGCCGCCGCAAGCTGCACGTCACGGTGCTGCTGCGCGCGCTCGGCCTGAACGAGGAAGAGATCCTCAGCACGTTCTACCGGACCGAGACCATCGAGTTCGAGGGCAAGGAACTCTACAAGCGGTTCGACTTCAACCTGCTGCTCGGCCAGCGCGCCGCCCGCGACATCAAGGACTCGCAGGGCGAGGTCGTCGTCGCCAGGAACCAGAAGATCAACAAGCGCACGCTGCGCGAGTTCGCCACCCGCAAGATCGAGCGCCTGCCCGTCTCGACCGACGAGGTCGTGGGCATGGTGTTCGCCTACGACGTCGTGAATCCGGAGAACGGCATCGTCATCGCCGAGGCGAACGAGACCGTCACCGACGACCAGATCACCCGGATCCGCGAGGCGGGCATCTCCTCCTTCGAGGTGCTCCACATGGACGGCCATGTGGTCCCGACGGCGATCCACGCGACCCTGGCCGTGGACAAGATCCACGACCGCATGGACGCGCTCACCGAGATCTACCGGCGCCTGCGGCCCGGCGATCCGGCGAGCCCCGCCGCCGCCGGCAAGCACTTCGCCTCGCTCTTCTTCGACCGCGAGCGCTACGACCTCTCCAGCGTCGGCCGCGTGAAGCTGAACGAGAAGATCGGCCTCTACGACTACCGCATCACGGTCGCCCCGCACCGGTTCAAGGGCGTTACCGTCGCCCGCGTGCTGCCGCACTTCAGCAGCACGAACGACTACCGCAAGAACGTGGACCTGCTGCGCGTCGCCAACCGCGCCATCGACTACCTGCGCGAGTTCGACCGCCGCGAGACGGACAACCAGGACAACTGGAAGCCGCTCATGGTGGTGCTCCCGGCCGGCGCCTTCAGCTCCGACGGCAGCCGCCAGCTCGACGCGCTCATGCAGTCCAAGCGCCGCGGCAAGGATTACGAGAAGGAGATCGAGGACCTCGTGAAGGCGTCCCCGGTCGTCCGCGAGCTGCGCCTGCTGGCGCAGGCGAACCGCACGGCCATCGTCGCCGGCTTCGATTCGAAGCCGGAGCAGGGCCATGAACGCGGCGGCGCCGACGGGCTGCCGCACTCGCGCATCCAGCTCGGCCTCTACTGCCCGCCGGACGGCTCGCTGCCGCAGGTGTTCTGGAAGACGAAGGAGCTGTCCGGCGAGGACGGCGTCTACATCAGCGACCAGAAGCGCGACGACGTGATCGAGTTCGCGGGCCTCAAGTTCGCCGTCGGCCTGTGCGCCGGCGCGAAGAGCCTCGAAAAGAAGCAGGGCGTGGACGGCATCGTGATGCTGCACCACTACCTGACGAAGTCGCAGACGGTCGCGGCCGACTCGGTCGAGAAGCACAAGGCCGCCTACCTCACCGCCGCTTCGGCGTTCATCCGGGACGACGTGGCGAGCGAGGAGAAGGCGGTGGAGAGCCTCGTCCGCGGCGGCGAGATCTCCATGTCGCCCCAGACGCTCCGCTCGGTCGAGCAGACGACGCTGGACCGCTACGACATCCTCGAGACGATCGGCTACCTCGTGCGCCTGAAGGGCGGCGAGGGCTCCATCGACGACATCGACAACCTCGGCAACCGCCGCGTGCGCGCCGTGGGCGAACTGCTCGAGAACCAGTACCGCATCGGCCTCGTCCGGCTCGAGCGCTCCGTCAAGGAGACGATGAGCTTCAAGGAAGTGGAAACCCTGAAGCCCGACGAGCTCGTGAACACGAAGCCCGTCTCCTCCGTCATCAAGGAGTTCTTCGGCTCGTCCCAGCTCACGCAGTTCATGGACCAGACGAACCCGCTGTCGGAGATCACGCACAAGCGGCGCCTGTCGGCCCTCGGGCCGGGCGGCCTCACCCGCGAGCGCGCCGGCTTCGAGGTGCGCGACGTGCACTTCACGCACTACGGCCGCATCTGCCCGATCGAGACGCCTGAAGGACCGAACATCGGCCTCATTTCGTCGCTCTCGACCTACGCGCGGGTGAACGACTTCGGCTTCATCGAGACCCCCTACCGGCGCGTCACGAACGGCGTCGTGCAGAAGGAGGTCGCTTTCCTCACGGCGAACGCCGAGGAAGGCGCCACGATCTGCCAGGCGAACGTGCGCATCGGCGAAAACGGCGAGCTGCTGGACGAGTTCCTGCAGGCCCGCGTGAACGGCGAGTTCGTTCTCGCCCGCCGCGAGGACATCCAGTTCATCGACGTCTCCCCGAACCAGCTCGTCTCGGTGGCGGCCTCGCTCATCCCGTTCCTCCAGAACGACGACGCGAACCGCGCCCTCATGGGCTCGAACATGCAGAGGCAGGCGGTCCCGCTCCTCAAGAGCGAGCCGCCGCTCGTCGGCACGGGCCTCGAGCACGTCGTCGCCCGCGACTCGGGTTCCACGGTCACGGCCCGCCGCGACGGCGAGGTCGTCTACGTGGACGCCAACCGCATCGTCGTGAAGGGCGAGGACCTCACGGAGAAGAACACCGACGTGGGCGTGGATATCTACACGCTCGGCAAGTTCCAGCGGTCGAACCAGTCCACCTGCCTCAACCAGCGCCCGATCGTGCGCATCGGCGAGCAGGTGACGAAGGACCAGGTGATCGCCGACGGCTCGGCGACCTCCGACGGCGAGCTCGCGCTCGGCCAGAACCTGGTCGTCGCGTTCATGCCGTGGTCCGGTTACAACTTCGAGGACTCGATCCTCATCAACGAGAAGGTGGTCATGGAGGACCGCTTCACCTCGATTCACGTCGAGGTGTTCGAGTGCGTCGCCCGCGACACCAAGCTCGGTCCCGAGGAAATCACCCGCGACATCCCGAACGTCGGCGACGAGGCGCTCAAGAACCTCGACGAGGCCGGGATCATCCGCGTGGGCGCCGAGGTCCGGCCGAACGACATCCTCGTCGGCAAGATCACCCCGAAGGGCGAGACCCAGCTCTCCCCCGAGGAGAAGCTGCTCCGCGCGATCTTCGGCGAGAAGGCCGGCGACGTGCGCGACACGTCCTCCCGCGTTCCGCCGGGCATCCAGGGCACCGTGATCGGCGCCCAGGTGTTCTCGCGCAAGGGCATCGACAAGGACGAGCGCGCCCGCGAGATCGAGGAGCACGAGGTCACCCGCCTCGAACAGGACAAGCGGGACAACATCCGGATCATCCGCGACACGGCCTACCTGAAGGTCCGCGAGATCTTCCACCAGAGCCACGCGGCGTCCGACGTCTCCGACGGCGACGGCCACAAGCTGCTCGCCAAGGGCGGGGTCATCACCGGCGAGGTGCTGGAGAAGCTCCCGCGCTCGAAGTACCGGGACGTGGTCCTCAAGGACGACAAGAAGAACGACCAGGTCCAGACGATCCTGAAGCGGTCGGAAGGGCAGATCGAGCAGATCACCCGCGCCTTCGACGAGAAGATCGCGCGCCTGCGCCGGGGCGACGAGCTCCAGCCGGGCGTCATCAAGATGGTCAAGGTCTACGTCGCCATCAAGCGCAAGCTGCAGGTGGGCGACAAGATGGCCGGCCGCCACGGCAACAAGGGCGTCGTGAGCCGCATTCTTCCGCAGGAGGACATGCCGTTCATGGAAGACGGCACCCCGGTGGAGATCGTGCTGAACCCGCTCGGCGTGCCCTCGCGCATGAACGTCGGCCAGGTGCTGGAAACGCACCTCGGCTGGTCGGCCCGCGGCCTCGGCGCGCAGATCGGCGACCTCCTGGACCGCGCCCGCGCCAGCATGGTCCACCAGCTCCGCAAGAAGCTGAAGGACATCTACGGCGACTCCGTCTACGCGAGCCTGTTCAAGGCCGCAGGCGACGACGAGATCGTCGAGATCTGCCGCAAGATCCGCAGCGGCATCCGCACGGCCACCCCGGTGTTCGACGGCGCCCAGGAAAGCGACATCTGGGACGCCCTCGAGATGGCCGGCCTGCCCCGTTCGGGCCAGATGCGGCTGTTCGACGGACGCACCGGCGAGGCCTTCGACCAGCCGGTGACGGTCGGGTCGATGTACATGCTGAAACTGCACCACCTCGTGGACGAAAAGATCCACGCCCGCTCGATCGGCCCGTACTCGCTCGTCACCCAGCAGCCGCTGGGCGGCAAGGCGCAGTTCGGCGGCCAGCGGCTCGGCGAGATGGAAGTCTGGGCCCTCGAGGCCTACGGCGCCGCCTACTCGCTGCAGGAGTTCCTGACGGTGAAGTCTGACGACATCGCCGGCCGCAACCGGATGTACGAATCCATCGTGAAGGGCGAGCACACGTTCGAACCGGGCCTGCCCGAATCGTTCAACGTGCTCGTGAAGGAGCTGCAGGCGCTGGCCCTCGACGTGACGCCCATGGAAGGCGACACGCCGGTCCAGACGACCGACGGCAGCGGACTCTGATCGACTAACCCGGACACGAAACGGCCCGTACCGACCGCACACGCACTGACTGACTGGAGAGCACCGTGAAGGACCTCTACAACCTGTTCGAGAAGCCCAAGAATCCCCTGAGCTTCAACAAGATCCGCATCGGCCTCGCCTCGCCGGAGACCATCCGCAAATGGTCGCACGGCGAGGTGAAGAAGCCCGAGACGATCAACTACCGCACGTTCAAGCCCGAACGCGGCGGGCTGTTCTGCGCCAAGATCTTCGGGCCGATCAAGGATTACGAGTGCCTGTGCGGCAAGTACAAGCGCATCAAGCACCGCGGGATCGTGTGCGAGAAGTGCGGCGTCGAGGTCATCCAGTCGAAGGTCCGCCGCGAGCGCCTCGCCCACATCGAGCTGGCGACGCCGGTGGCCCACATCTGGTTCGTGAAGAGCGTGCCGTCCCGCATCGGCACGATCCTCGACATCTCGCCGAAGTCGCTGGAGCGCGTGCTCTACTTCGAGAACTACGTCGTCACGAATCCGGGCGATTCGGACAAGACCGGCCTCCAGGAAGGCAAGGTCCTCACCGAGGACCAGTACCGGAAGCTCGTGATCGAGTACGGCAGCGCCTTCGAGGCCGGCATGGGCGCCGAAGCGGTCCGCAAGCTGCTCGTGAACCTGAACCTGCCGGAGCTCTCCAAGAAGCTGCGCCAGGAGCTCAAGGAATCCACCTCCGTCGCCAAGACCCAGAAGCTCACCAAGCGGCTCAAGGTCGTCGAGGCGTTCCACCAGAGCGCGAACCGCCCCGAGTGGATGGTGCTGGAGTGCATCCCGGTGATTCCGCCGGAGCTCCGCCCGCTGGTTCCCCTCGAAGGCGGCCGGTTCGCCACGTCGGACCTCAATGACCTCTACCGCCGCGTCATCAACCGGAACAACCGGCTCCTCCGGCTGATCCAGCTGAACGCGCCCGAGATCATCATCCGCAACGAGAAGCGCATGCTCCAGGAGTCCGTGGACGCGCTGTTCGACAACGGCCGCCGCGGCAAGACGATCACGGGCGCCAACAAGCGTCCGCTCAAGTCGCTCTCCGACATGCTGAAGGGCAAGCAGGGCCGCTTCCGGCAGAACCTGCTCGGCAAGCGCGTCGACTACTCGGGCCGCTCGGTCATCGTCGTCGGCCCGGAGCTCAAGCTGCACCAGTGCGGCCTCCCGAAGCGCATGGCGCTCGAGCTGTTCAAGCCGTTCGTCTACAACCGGCTCGAGAAGCACGGCTACGCCGCCACGATCAAGGCCGCCAAGAAGATGGTCGAGCGCGAGGACCCGGTGGTCTGGGACATCCTCGACGAGGTGGTCAAAGAGCACCCCGTCATGCTGAACCGCGCCCCGACGCTCCACCGCCTCGGCATCCAGGCGTTCGAGCCCGTGCTGATCGAGGGCAAGGCGATCCAGCTCCACCCGCTCGTCTGCACGGCCTTCAACGCGGACTTCGACGGCGACCAGATGGCCGTCCACGTTCCGCTGTCCATCGAGGCCCAGATCGAGGCCCGCGTGCTCATGATGAGCACGAACAACATCCTCTCGCCGGCCTCCGGCAAGCCGATCATCGTCCCGACGCAGGACATCGTGCTCGGCCTCTACTACCTCACGCGCGAGCGCGTTTTCGCCCGCGGCGAGGGCCGCGTGTTCTCGTCCCCGGACGAGCTGCGCATGGCCTATGACGCCGGCGAGGTGGACCTCCAGGCGGCCGTGGGCCTGCGGCTGAACGGCCAGCGCGTCCAGACGACCGTGGGCCGCGTGCTCCTGTCGGAGATCGTGCCCAAGGGCACGCCCTTCGCGGCGATCAACAAGGTGCTGGACAAGAAGGCCACCGCCAACCTCATCGACGTCGTGTTCCGTAACGCCGGCGACAAGGCGACCGTGATCCTCGCCGACCGGCTGAAGAACATGGGCTACTTCTTCGCGACGCGCGCCGGCGTGACCATCGCCGTCAAGGACATGCGCATCCCCGAAGGCAAGCAGCGCATCATCGAGGACGCCCGCAAGAAGGTCCTCAAGATGAAGACCGACTACGAAGAGGGTCTCGTCACCGACGGCGAGCGCCGGAACCACGTGGTTGACATCTGTTCCCGCGCCACCGAGCTGGTGAAGGAAGAGATGATGAAGGGCATCGCGAGCGAGCGGATCATGAACCCGGACAGCCCGGGCGACTTCCGCGAGATCCCGTCCCTGAACCCGATCTTCATCATGGCCGACTCGGGCGCCCGCGGCTCGCAGGACCAGATCAAGCAGCTCGCCGGCATGCGCGGCCTGATGGCCAAGCCGTCGGGCGAAATCATCGAGACCCCCATCGAGGCGAACTTCCGCGAAGGTCTCACGGTGCTCGAATACTTCGTCTCGACGCACGGCGCCCGCAAGGGTCTCGCCGACACGGCGCTCAAGACGGCGAACTCGGGCTACCTGACCCGCCGCCTCGTGGACGTGGCGCAGGACTCGATCATCTCCGAGTACGACTGCATGACCATGGACGGCGTCGAGGCCCGCTCCCTCGCCGAAGGCGGCGAGGTGATCGAGCCCATCGGCGACCGCATCCTGGGCCGCGTGGCCCTGGAAGACGTGGTCGATCCGGCCTCCGGCAAGCTGATCGTCCCGTCCAACGGCGAGATCAACGAAGAGAAGGTGAAGCAGATCGAGGAGGCGGGCATCGAATCGGTGAAGATCCGGTCCGTCCTCACCTGCCAGGCCAAGTACGGCATCTGCCAGCTCTGCTACGGACGCGACCTCGCGCGCGGCCACCTGGTGAACCCGGGCGAAGCGGTCGGCGTCATCGCCGCCCAGTCGATCGGCGAGCCCGGCACGCAGCTCACGATGCGTACGTTCCACTTCGGCGGCGCGGCGACGCGGCGCGCGGAGCAGAGCCACCTGGAAGCCCGCGGCGACGGCAAGGTCGAGTACCACAACCTCTCGTTCGTGCAGAACGACCGCGGCCGCATCGTCATGAACCGCAACGGCGAAATCGTCGTCAAGGACAGCACCGGCCGCGAACGCGAGCGGTACAAGGTCCCCTACGGCTCGCGGCTCCTCGTCGGCCCCGGCGAGGAAGTGAAGCGCGGCACGCGGCTCGGCGACTGGGACGCGTTCGCCGTTCCGCTCCTCACGGACGTGGGCGGCATCGTGAAGTTCGGCGACATCCTGGACGGCGTGACGATGAGCGAGTCCACCGACGAGGAAACCGGCCTCACGACCCAGCGGATCATCGAGACCCGCCAGTCGGCCGACCACCGGCCCCGCATCTCGATCAAGGATCCGGGCGGCGCGACGCTGACGATCCCGGGCTCCTCCCAGCAGGCCCGTTACTTCCTCCCCGTGGGCGCGATCCTCGTGGTGAAGGAAGGCGACGTGATCCAGCCGGGCGACCCGATCGCCAAGATCCCGCGCGAGTCCACCAAGACGAAGGACATCACGGGCGGTCTGCCGCGCGTGGCCGAGCTGTTCGAGGCCAGGAAGCCCCGCGAACTCGCGGTCATCAGCGAGATCGACGGCTACGTTTCCTTCGGCAAGGACATGAAGGGCAAGCGCAAGCTGATCGTCACGGCCCGCGACCAGGACGGCGCGCAGATGGGCGAGCCCCGCGACTACCTGATCCCGCGCGGCAAGCACATCACCGTGCACGAAGGCGATTACGTCCGGGCGGGCGAGCCGCTCACGGACGGCAACCCCAACCCGCACGACATTCTCGCGGTGCTCGGCGAAAAGGAACTGGCGAGGTTCCTCGTGGACGGCATCCAGGAGGTCTACCGGCTGCAGGGCGTGAAGATCAACGACAAGCACATCGAGGTGATCGTCCGCCAGATCATGCGCAAGGTCGAGATCAACGATCCGGGCGACACGCCGTTCCTGAAGGGCGACCGCGTGGAGAAGTGGCGCTTCCAGGAAGTGAACCAGGAAGCGATCGAGAAGGGCGGCCGGCCGGCATCGGCGGACCTCCTCCTCCTCGGCATCACCAAGGCGAGCCTCGCGACCGAGAGCTTCATTTCGGCGGCCTCCTTCCAGGAGACCACCCGGGTGCTCACGGACGCCTCGATCAACGGCCGCGTGGATCTCCTGCGCGGTCTCAAGGAAAACGTCATCATGGGACGCCTCATTCCGGCCGGAACCGGAAACGAGGCCTACCAGACGGTGGATTACGAAATGGCTCCGGACGAAAACGCCGGGGACACGGGTGCCTCCGCCGGGGCGACGGGCCCCACGCTGGGGTAAACTCCGGGGAAATGCCGCCGGGCCGCGTGGTGGTGGCCTCTGGCGGCATTTTTCTTCTTGACCGGAGGGGGGGCTGCTGCTATAAGCCGGGCTCCCTTGACGGAAAAGCCGTCAAAGTGGTGGGTAGTTCTAAACAAAAAGCCGAGTAATTACCGGCAGTTACAGCGGACCTCGGGGGCGGTAAACCCCCCCCCCGGAACGGCCCGCCGCAACGCCGGTGATGCGGTGGTAGCAAGTTACCGAAGCGGATTTGAACGATGCCGACGATTAACCAACTGGTACGCAGTGCCCGGGCTCGCGAAACGAGCCGCACGAAGTCGCCCGCACTCACGCGCTGCCCGCAGCGCCGCGGTGTGTGCGTCCGCGTCTACACGACGACCCCCAAGAAGCCGAACTCGGCTGTGCGGAAGGTCGCCCGTGTGCGCCTGACCAATGGTTATGAAGTGACGAGCTACATCCCGGGCGAGGGCCACAACCTTCAGGAGCACTCCGTGGTACTGATCCGCGGCGGCCGCGTGAAGGACCTTCCGGGCGTCCGTTACCACATCGTTCGAGGCCACCTGGACACGACCGGCGTTGCGAACCGCAAGCAGAGCCGTTCGAAGTACGGGGTTAAACGGCCGAAGTAAACAAGGTTTTCATCGGGGGTTAAGGGGGCAGGCGCCTGGTGCACCTGCTTCAGATCCCCGGACCAGAAAAGGCGAGGCGGACCGGATACCGACTGGTCGGACCGGACCCGCCGCTTGAGTCGAGGATACCATGGCACGGAAACAGCGCGCCGACCGGCGCGAGGTCCTGGCGGACCCGGTTTATCACAGTCAGCTCGTCACCCGTTTCATCAACACGATCATGGAACACGGCAAGAAAGGCGTTGCCGAACAGATCGTTTACGGCTGCATGGAGCAGATCGGCCAGAAGAGCGGGCAGGACCCGCTCGAAGTGTTCCGCAAGGCGCTGGACAACGTGCGCCCGGCCGTCGAGGTGAAGAGCCGCCGCGTGGGCGGCTCGACCTACCAGGTCCCCGTCGAGGTCCGTCCCGAGCGCCGCACCTCGCTCGGCATGCGCTGGATCATCGACTACGCCTCGGCCCGCAACGGCCGCTCGATGCGCGAGAAGCTCGCCGCCGAGATCCTGGACGCCGCCTCCAACCGCGGCAACGCCGTCAAGAAGCGCGAAGACACCCACAAGATGGCGGACGCCAACAAGGCGTTCTCGCACTACCGCTGGTAATCCGGACGGCCGGCAGCCCGCACCCTTAAAGAGATCAGGAGTTCCCCCGTGCCCCGTATCGCACCGCTCGAACGCTACCGCAACTTCGGCATCATGGCCCACATCGATGCCGGCAAGACCACCGCGACCGAACGCGTGCTGTTCTACACGGGCGTCAACTACAAGATCGGCGAAGTCCACGAAGGCACCGCCACCATGGACTACATGGAGCAGGAGCAGGAGCGCGGCATCACGATCACGTCCGCCGCGACGACCGCCTTCTGGAAGGATCACCGCCTCAACATCATCGACACCCCCGGCCACGTGGACTTCACCATCGAGGTCGAGCGTTCGCTGAAGGTGCTGGACGGCGCGTGCGCCGTGTTCTGCGCCGTCGCCGGCGTGCAGCCCCAGTCTGAAACCGTGTGGCGCCAGGCGGACAAGTACAAGGTCCCCCGCATCGCCTTCGTGAACAAGATGGACCGCGTGGGCGCGGACTTCTTCAACGTGGTCGAGGACATCAAGACCAAGCTCGGCGCCCGGCCGTGCCCGATCCAGATCCCGATCGGCGCCGAAGACAAGTTCATGGGCGTCGTCGATCTCGTCGAGATGCGCGGCATCACCTACAAGGACGAGACGATGGGCGCCGACTACGTGGTCGGCCCGGTTCCGGACGACCTCAAGGAACTCGCCAGGGAATGGCGCGAGAAGCTGATCGAGACCGTCGCCGACGTGGACGACGCGATCGCCGAGAAGTACCTCGAGGGCAAGGAAGTCACCGTCCCCGAGCTCAAGGCCGGCATCCGCCGCGCCTGCATCGCGATCAAGCTGTTCCCGATGATCTGCGGCACCGCCTTCAAGAACAAGGGCGTGCAGCCGATGCTGGACGCGGTGGTGGACTACCTGCCGTCCCCGCTCGACATCCCGGCCATCAGGGGCACCGACCCGCGCGACCCGAGCGTCGTGCTGGAGCGCAAGGCCGACGACAGCGAGCCGTTCGCCGCGCTCGCGTTCAAGATCATCAACGACCCCTACGTGGGCCAGCTGACGTTCTTCCGGGTTTATTCGGGCAAGCTCGAAACGGGCATGACGATCCTGAACTCGAAGACCGGCCACAGCCAGCGCATCGGCCGTCTCCTCAAGATGCACGCGAACAAGCGCGAGGAGATCAAGGAAGTGTACTGCGGCGACATCGCCGCCGCCGTGGGCCTGCGCGACACGATCACCGGCCACACGATCTGCGACGAAAACAAGCCCGTGCTGCTCGAAGCCATGGACTTCCCCGAGCCGGTCATCTGGATCGCCATCGAGCCGAAGACCAAGGCCGACCAGGAAAAGATGGGCGTGGGCCTCTCCAAGCTCGCCATGGAAGACCCGAGCTTCCGCATGCGCACGGACGAGGAAACCGCCCAGACGCTGATCGGCGGCATGGGTGAGCTCCACCTCGAAATCATCGTCGACCGCCTGAAGCGCGAGTTCAAGGTCGAGTCGAACGTGGGCAAGCCGCAGGTCGCCTACCGCGAATCGATCACCGCCTCCGCCGAGGCCGAAGGCAAGTACGTCCGCCAGACCGGCGGCCGCGGCAAGTACGGCCACGTCTGGATCCGCCTGGAACCCAACGAGGCCGGCAAGGGCTACGAGTTCATCGACGAGATCAAGGGCGGCGTGGTTCCGCGCGAATACATCCCCGCGGTCAACAAGGGCATCGCCGAGGCGCTCGGGCGCGGCATCATGGCCGGCTACCCGGTCGTGGACGTGAAGGTCGCCCTGTTCGACGGTTCGTACCACGACGTGGACTCCGACGAACTCTCGTTCCGCATCGCCGGCTCCATGGCGTTCAAGGAGGCGGGTCTCGCCGCCAAGCCGCAGATCCTGGAGCCCATCATGGGCGTCGAGGTCAACGTGCCCGACGACTACATGGGCGGCGTGATCGGCGACCTGAACAGCCGCCGCGGCATCATCAAGCAGACGACGCCGCGTTCCGGGATGCAGATCGTCACCGCCGACGTCCCGCTCAGCGAGATGTTCGGCTACTCGACCGACCTCCGGTCCGCCACGCAGGGTCGCGGGAGCTACACCATGCAGTTCTCGCACTACGCGCCGGTGCCCGGGAACATCCAGAAGGAAATCGTGGCGAAGGCCCAGGGCGAGCAGGCAGCCGCCCACAAATAACTCAGGGAATATCCGGAAGAACCAGGGAGAACGTAGTCATGTCGAAAGAGAAATTTGAGCGTACGAAACCGCACTGCAACATCGGAACGATCGGTCACGTGGACCACGGGAAGACGACGCTGACGGCGGCGATCACGACGGTTCTGTCGAAGGCGGGCCTGGCGCAGGCGCGGGCGTATGACCAGATCGACAACGCGCCGGAAGAGAAGGCGCGCGGGATCACGATCAATACGGCGCACGTGGAGTACGAGACGTCGAAGCGTCACTACGCGCACGTGGACTGCCCGGGTCACGCGGACTACGTGAAGAACATGATCACGGGAGCGGCGCAGATGG
>CAZUMS010000043.1:0-20360 GCA_964621525.1 uncultured bacterium | reverse complement strand
GTGTACAGCTATACCTTCACGCCGACCGCACTGGACGCCGGCACGTATGTGCTGATCTTCAGTGCAGACGACGGTGTGAACCCGCTAGTTTTCCTGGAGCCGTTCACCCTGTACGTGAACACGCCTCCGGTGATCAGTCACGCCTATGACAACGTCGTGGATGCCGGTGCCGCCTATATCAGCCCGAACATCGGCGTCCCGGTGGCCGTCGACGCGGACGGCGATCCGCTGACCTACTCCATCGAGAACAAGCCGTCCTGGGCGACCTTCAGCACCCTTACCGGCCGCCTGACCGGCAATCCGGTGACGGCCGATGTCGGTATCTATGAGGATATCGTGGTGACGGCGACGGACACGAACGGCATCGCCGTCTCGACCGCTCCGTTCAGCATTACGGTCGACGGCCTGCCGACGATCGCCGGCACGCCGGATACCTTCGTCCTCGTGGATCAGCCCTACAGCTTTACGCCTACGGCTGACGATCCGAGCGATGACGCCCTGACGTTCACGATTGCGCCGCCGGCGCCGTCCTGGGCGATCTTCAACCCGTTCACCGGCCAGCTCAGCGGCACACCGACGCAGGCCGACTCGGGAACGACCTATGGTCCGTTCGACATCTGTGTGGACGACGACATTATCGCGCCGCCGAACCCGGTGGCCTGCCTCGATCCGTTCTCCATTACGGTGAACGGCCAGCCGTTCTTCCTGAACCCGCCTTCGAACGGTGCGGTGAATCCGGGCATCCCCTACACGTTCGATCCGTCGCCGCTCCTCGTGGCCGACGATCCGGACGGCGACACGCTGGCCTACACCCTGACGGGCCGCCCGGCGTGGCTCACCTTCGATAATTCGAACGGCACGTTCACCGGGACGCCGACGCTCGCCGAGGTGGGCAACTATACGATGACCCTGACGGTCACGGACTTCCTGACGCCGCCCATTACGACCGCTCCGTTCACGGTCCGCGTGAACGGCGCACCCACGATCACGAACACTCCCGGTCCGGTGCTCCCCGGCGTGGCGTTCACCTTCACGCCCACGATTACCGATGCCAACGGCGATACGGTGACGATCACGGCGGTCAACAACTGTCCGTCATGGGCCGTCTGCAACCTGACGACGGGAACAATCTCCGGCACGGCAAGCCTGGCGGATTCGGTGCCCGGAACCTGGGCGGTGTCGTACGACCTCGACGACGGCACGTCGACGCCGAACATCCCGAAACCGCTGACGATGAATGTTCCGCCGGTCAACGTGACGGCCAATCCGGGGACGATTTACGTCAATACGGGTAACAGCCTGAATTTCGTTCCCACGGCGACGGATACCGACACGCTCGTCTGGTCGATCACCGGCCAGCCCCAGTGGACGACCTTCGATACCGCGACCGGTGTGCTGGACAGTGCCGCGACGAACCCCGGAATGGTCGGCACCTACAGCGGCATCACGATCTCGGTCAGCGACGGCGTGAATGCGCCGGTTGCCATCGGTCCGTTCACGATCATCGTGAACGGAGCGCCGGTGCTTTCGGCAGGCACCCCGGTGCGTGCGGTACCTGGCACGGCTTTTACGTTTACGGTGCCCGCAACGGATCCGAACAGCGATCCGCTGACGTTCAACTACAACGGTACCTGCCCCATCTGGGCGCTCTGCAACACCTCGACCGGCGTGATCAGCGGGACGCCGAGTTCCTTCAACAGCGGAACGTATCTGGTCAATGTCAGCGTTCAGGATCCGGGCGGATTGCCGGTCGTCCCGGTGATCCAGGGCTATACGATCGTGGTGAACACCCCGCCGGCGTTTACGGTACCCGCCTCTGACTGGGATATCCCGGACTTTATCGGCACACAGACTTTCCACCCGGCGAACAACGCTACCGATGTGGACGCCCCGGCCGATACGGTGACCTACTCGGTGCAGAACCTCCCGGCGTGGGCGGGCTTCAACCCGACCACGGGCGCGATTCAGGGCGACCCGGCCACGGCTCTGGAGCCCGGACTGTACGACAACATCATCGTGACGGCGACGGACGGCTACCAGACCACCGCCCAGAACGCCTTCTCGATCTACATCAATGCGCAGCCCACGATCAGCGGAACCCCGGCGGAACGTGCGTTCCCGAACGAGCTGTACTCGTTCACCCCCGTCGCAACGGACACGGACGGCGACAGCCTGTTGTTCAACTTCGCCGGTACGTTGCCTCCGTGGGCCCTGTTCGATTCCGCCACGGGCGAAATCAGCGGCACACCGACGCAGCTCGATTCGGGGATCTACGGTCCCTTCACGATCGAGGTCACGGACACCATTTATACTGAAGACATCGGGCTCTTCTTCATCGACGTGAACGCCCTGCCGGTAATCGTCAGCGGTCCGCCGCCGACGGAGGTCAACATCGGCGGCAGCTACAGCTACACGCCGCAGATCGTCGACTTCGACGATACGGTTCATCTCTGGGAACTGGTCAACGCCCCGACGGTTCCGAGCGCCTGGCTGTCGGTGAACCCGCTGACCGGCGCCCTCACCGGCACGGCGCCCGGCTCGGGGATCAGCTATCACTTCCAGACGCTCCGCGTGTCGGATGACGGCGGAACGAACTGGGTGAGCTTCCCCGAGTTCACGCTGATCGTGAACGCCCCGCCGACGATCACGCTGCCGGCTCCGTCCCCCATTGTGGTGAACGTGGGCTCGCCGCTCTCGCTCGTTCCGGGCGGCGGCGATCCGAACGGCGATACGGTGCTTTACTCGATCACCGGCAAGCCCTCCTGGGCCGTATTCGATCAGGTGACCGGCACGCTCTCCTCGACGGGCAACCTGACGGCGGCCGAGATCGGCACCTACAGCGGTATCGTCATTTCCGTGACGGACAACATCTTCCCGGCGGTTTCCACGTCGCCCTTCGCCGTCAAGGTGAACGGCGCACCGTCGATCTCCGCAGGGACGCCGCCGCGTGCGGTCCCGGATACGGCGTTCACGTTCGCGATCGCCGGAACGGATCCGAACAGTGACGTCTTGGCGTTCGATTTCCTGGGAAGCTGCCCGACTTGGGCCTTCTGCAGCACCACCACCGGTACCATCAGCGGTACCCCGGCAACGGGCGATGTAGGCGTCTGGCCGGTGACGGTACAGGCGAGGGATGCGGCGAACCCGGTCCCGCTCGTGTCCAACGTGCTGAACCTGTCGATCACGGTGAACAGCGCACCGGTATTCACGGCGGCGGGTCTCACCCCGGCGCTCTCGGTTAATGCCGGCAACCCGTACACGTATCCGAGCTCGCTCCCGACGGCGACCGACGGAGACGGGGACACGCCGGTTTATTCGATCACCGGAAAGCCGTCCTGGGCGCTCTTTAACCCGACGACCGGCGCATTGACCGGCAACCCGGTCGTATCGAACGCCGGCGTATACAGCAATATCGTCATTTCAGTGACGGACGGCTTCGAAACGACTGCTCTGCCGCCGTTCTCGATTACCGTAACGGCGGCGCCGAACATCAGCGGCACACCCGGTACGGCTGCTGTGCCAGGCGTCCTGTACAGCTTCACGCCGACGGCCTCGAGCCCGACCGGCAATCCGATCAGCTTCCTGATCGTGAACAAGCCGTCGTGGGCCTCGTTCAATACGTCGACAGGCCGTCTGTCCGGCACGCCGGTGGCCGCCGATGCCGTACGCAGCTACACGAATATCGGGATCACGGTGCGCGACAACGTCACCCTGCTGACGGCGTCCCTGCCGGTATTCCAGATCACGGTGAACAGTCCGCCGGTCGTTTCCGGTTCGCCCGCCCTGGCGGCGGCCGTGAGCTCAGCCTATTCGTTTGTTCCGACGGCCAGCGACCCGAACGGCGATTCGCTGACCTGGTCGATCGAAAACCGGCCGCCGTGGGCCACCTTCAGCGGCGGAGATTATCCCACGTTCGCCGCCGGAACGGGAACGCTGGGAGGGACCCCGGTGGCCCTCGACAAGGGTTCGTACGTCGATCTGCGGATCTGGGTGTCTGACGGTATCAATGCCCCGGTGGCGCTGGATCCGTTCGCGATTATCGTCAACTCGATCCCGGTGCCGTCCTTCGTGACGGCGATTCCGGGCGACAGCACGTTCCGGCATCCAGTCAACCCGCTCACGGCCTTTGCGGTGAATGTGACGGCCTCGGATGCGGACGTGCCGGCGGAAATCCTCACCTGGTCGGTGCAGAACCTCCCGGCCTGGGCGCAGTTCAACCAGACGACCGGGGCGCTCACCAACAAGCCCGGCCGCCCGGTGGCTGCCGACGGTGGTACCTACTCGAACATCATTATTTCCGTGACGGACGGCAACTTTGCACCTGTCGCACTGGCGCCGTTCTCGGTCGTCGTGAACCTGCCGCCGACAATCTCGGGAACGTCGGTCAGCACGATTCCGCTGAATTTCGCCTACACCTTCGCGCCGACGGCTAGCGACCCGGAAAGCGACCTGCTGACCTACAGTATCAGCGGAAACCCGCTCTGGATGAATATCGATCCGCTGACTGGCGCGGTCTCGGGTTCCCCGACGCTGAACCCGGGCGATGTCGGTACGACGGCGGGTATTGTCGTAAGTGTGTCCGATGGCTTGAATGCTACGGTCGATCTTACCGCGTTCAGCATCACGGTGAACGGTCCGCCCGATTTCGTGGGTTCCAGCTGCACGGATACGGTGATGACGGCCGGAAATCCGTTCTACTGCGACCCGGGTGGAACCGATCCCGAAACCGACACCCTGTTCTATACCATCACCGGCAAGCCGGACTGGGCGACCTTCAACCAGCTGACGGGTGAACTGTCAGGGACGCCTCCAATCGCAACTGATGCGGTCTACTCGAATATCGTGATCTCTGCGAAGGATCAGCTGAATACGGCAGTTGATCATCCGCCCTTCACGATTACCGTCGTGCGGCCGAACCTGCCGCCGGTGTTCGACCCGGCCACGCCTGCAACCGTGGCGAATCCGTCGGTTCTGTACACATTCACGCCGGTGGCCACGGATATCGACAACGATACCCTGGTCTATTCGATAGCGAACAAGCCGCCCTGGGCGCTGTTCAACACGGCGACCGGTCAGCTCTACGGAACGCCGATCCGCGCCGATGCGAAGAAGCCGACTCCCTACACGAACATCGTCATTTCGGTGGACGACGGCGTGAATCCGGCGGTCAGCCTGCCGGCGTTCGACATTAACGTGAACAACCCGCCGACTATTGCGGGCACGCCGGCGACGCTGATCCAGAGCGATGTGGCGTTCTCGTTTACCCCGATCGCCGACGATGTGGATGATCAACCGACGCCAGACACGCTGACGTTCTCCGTCGTGAACCTGCCGTACTGGGCAGCCTTTAACTCTGCCAACGGAAATATCAGCGGAACGCCGGCGTCGAATGATGCCGAGGGCAGTTACGTCGGTATCCAGATCTCCGTCGACGACGGTGTTAACCCGCCGGTTGCACTGCCTGCCTTCGACCTGATCGTGAATGCACAGCCGACGATCGACTTCGACACGGTTCTGGGTACGGTCCGGACCGAGTACACGGTCGCCCAGACGGGTGGCTTCAGCCAGCTTGGGGATATCCGGTACACGGTCAGCGACATCGATCCCCTGGATACGCTCAATTTTGTGATCGAAAATCAGCCAGCATGGATCGATTTCGATCCGGCAACCGGTCTCCTGGCGGCAGCTCCCGGACATCCCGATACTGACGACATCGGCACCTATACATTCCGTATCGGCGTAACCGACGGCAACTTTGATCCGGTCTATCAAACGGAAGTGATCGTGGTGGCCAACGGAGCACCGGTGCTCACCGGTACGCCGAACCCCGCCTATACGGCAGGAATCGCGTTCGCCTTCGGACCGGTGATCGCGAATGCCGAAGCGGGTGACAATATCGATGTTGCCAGCACCGGCGCCGCACTCCCGGCCTGGGCGACGCTCGATCCGGATACGGGACTGATTTCCGGTCTCCCGCCGGCGACGGAATCCACGACTTATCCGGGCATCATCCTCACGGTGACCGACAACATCAACGACCCGGTCGACTTTGGGCCGTTCGACATCGTCATTAACCGGCCGCCGGTCGTGACTAACACTCCGAGCGGTCAGGCAACAGCCGGACAGATCTACACGTTCACCCCGAATGTGACTGACTTCGAAGGCGATACGCTGTCCTATCAGCTCGTGAACGCACCGGCGTGGATGGACTTCAACACCACGTCCGGCGTGATTACCGGAAACCCGAGCTCCACGGATGTTGGCGCCTACATCAACATCATCTGGGCCGTCAGCGACGGCACGACCACGGTGTACATCCCGTTCAATGTGATCGTGTCGGCGGCCGGTTCTACCGGCGGCGGCATCACGGGCGGCAACGTCAACAAGTCGAGCGGCGGAGGCTGTTCGGCGGGTTCTGCCGATCCGGCAGCAGCCATCTGGCTGGCGATGCTGGCGAGCAGTGCGGTTGTCCGGTTGCGGCGGCGCCGCCGCAGCTGACCGGTCCGTCTCCGGCCCCGGTGCGAAGCGGCCCCATAAGGGGCCGCTTCCGTTTCGGGAGAAAGCCGGCTGCTACCGGACCGGGCATTTTCTCCGGGAAGGCTTCAGCGCGCCCGTTTCAGAACCCGCTCCAGAGTGCCGAAAAACCGGTCCAGATCGGTTTCAGCGGTCAGCCTCCCCGCGCTCACCCGTAGCACGCTTCGGGCCTCGTCCGGAGAGAACCCCATGGCGAGCAGTACAGGGCTCGGTTCCACGGATCCCGACGAGCAGGCGGACCCGGAAGAGACGGCGATGCCTTCGAGGTCGAGGGCCTGAAGCACCGGTTCGGCCGGTACCCCCAGCCTGAGGCTCCAGGTGTTCGGAAGCCGGGGCGCCCCGCCGGTCGTGAGCCGGAGTCCGGACGAAGGCAGCCGGTCCATAAACCGCCGGTTCAGGGTTGCCAGCGTATCCAGCTCCAGGGATCCGGATTCCTTCAGTGCTTCCACGGCGGCGGCGAATGAGGCGATCCCGGGGAGGTTCTCGGTGCCCGCCCGGCGCCCCCGTTCCTGGGGGCCGCCGGAAATGACCGGTGAAAGCGGCATTCGCTCCGGGTCGACCAGAATCCCCGTTCCGGGAAGCGCCCCGATCTTGTGACCCGAGAAGGTCACGAGCCGGGCAGCCCAGAGATCCTGAGGCACAGGGACCCGTCCCGGGACCTGTGTGGCATCGACATGCAGCGGAATTCCTTCACGCTTCGCGACGGCGGAAAGCTCATGGACAGGGTGCAGGGCACCGGTTTCGTTGTTGGCTGCCTGGACCGAAATGAAAGCGCCGTCCGAGCCCTTCAGCAGGGATTCAGCCGCTTCGAGGTCCAGAACGCCGTCCGGCCGGACCGGGAGCAGGGTGAGACGGCCCGTGAGCCCGGCCTTTTCGAGCTGCCGGGCGGTTTCAAGGACGCTCGGATGTTCGGCGGCCGATACGAAGGCCGGCTGCCCCGGCCGGGCCCTCGCCAGCGCTGTGAGGGCAAGGACATTCGATTCGGTGCCGCCGCTCGTGAACGTAACCGCTTCCCGGTCAACGCCGAGCCATCCGGCGACCGTGTCGCGGGAATTCTCCCGGATCCGGCGGGCCTCGCGGCCTTCGGCATGGATGCTGGACGGATTGCCGCCAGCCGCGAACGCGGCGAGAGCGGCTTCACGGGCTTCCGGCCTTAAGGGAGCCGTGGCATTCCAGTCGAGGTAGATCCGGTTCATTCAGAATGCAGAACCGACCGCTGGGCCGGAGCCGAAGGGTCCGGCGCGCTCCTACTTGGAGCGGACGGGACGCAGCCGGGAGGCCGATGGACGCACAGAAACGTCGTCCAGCGTGGATAGCAGATCTCCGCCGCCACGGGCACGGTCGAAATCGGTCTGGAGACGGTCCAGCTCCTGCTGGAGCTTGTCGAAAGCACTCTCCAGATCCTCGTTGCGGGCCTTGAGCTGGCGGATCTCCTGCTCTTCGGGGTCCGGCATGACGCTCTGGTCCTGGAGCATCCGGTTCTCGGCCGTTTCGTCGAGTGGAGGTTCGATCTTCACGATACGGCCGGGAATACCCACCACCACTGAGTGGGGCGGGGTTTCCTTCACCACGACCGAGCCGGCGCCGATTTTCGTGTGATGGCCGATCTCGATGGGTCCGATAATCCGGGCCCCGTTGCCGATCACCACGTGGTTGCCGATGGTGGGGTGACGCTTGCCCTTTTCGAGGCTGGTACCGCCAAGGGTGACGCCATGGTACATGAGCACGTCATTGCCGATTTCGGCCGTTTCGCCGATCACGACACCCATGCCGTGGTCGATGAATACGCGCTTGCCGACCGTGGCTCCGGGGTGGATTTCAATACCAGTGGCGAAGCGGGAGAGGTGGCTCAGCATCCGGGCCGCCAGCTTGCGGTCCGACTTCCAGAGCCGGTGAGCCGCCCGGTGCATCCAGACCGCATGAAGGCCGGGGTAGCATAGGATTACTTCCGCGGTGCTGCGCGCTGCGGGGTCCCGCTCGAAAACGTTGCGGACATCTTCCCGGAGATCCTTCAGAAACGAAAACAAGAAAGTCCCTTTCGGCGGCAATCAGCTCAAACCGTCATGCCGCCAGCTCCGGGAAACCCGTTCCCCGGAGGTCCAAAAGGCGCTATGCTGCACACATTAACGCCCACCCACCAATATTTATGAAGCTAGCCGGAGAAAGAATCAACTTGCTTAATAAGTGGCCCTATCGCCTTCTCTTGACCCTCACAGGACTGTTTTCTCTGCTGCTGGTGCAGCCGGGTCACGCCGCCAAGGTCACCCGGGTTGTGGTTCTGGCACCCATACGGATCGGTGAAGCGGTCACACTTCCCGACTCTGAGGCCGAAGGGGTCGCCAGGGCGATCCAGTTCGAGATCGCCTCTCCGGGCGCGGTGGAAGTGGTGCCGCAGGCCGATCTCGAGCGTTACCAGAAGGCGCAGGGTACCCAGCCCGGCACGGAACTCGGATTCGATCAGGCGTTCGAGCTGGCCCGTATGGGCGGTGCGCGGTTCGTGATCTGGGGAAGTTTCCAGAAGATCGGGGATGTTTACCGGTTCAACATGGTGGTGGGAGATGCGTTGAACGAAACGGTCAAGAAACTCCGGTCCACACGCAGCGACCTGTTCGGCATCCAGGACGACCTGGCGGCACAGTCGAAGAAGCTGATCCAGCAGGCCGGGGCGCCGGTCACGGACGACCTGCCGAAGGCCGTGACCCTGACCGTGCCCGAAGCGGCCGCCCCGAAACCCGCGGCAACCGTTCCGGCCGGGGCACCGCCGGTGGACCGCAAACGTCAGGCCCGGGAACTGTTCAATCTCGGCGCGCGGCTCGGCGACTATTCCGACCGGGAACGGGACTATTACATCAAGGCGGGGCAGACCGATCCGGATTTTGCGGAACCACACTACGCCCTCGGCGAGTTCTATTACCAGCGCCAGCAGCACAAGGATTCGCTGGCCTCCTTCGAAACCTATCTCCGGATGAAGCCGAACGCCCCTGAAGCCGGGGACGTCCGGATGATCATAGCGGATCTGCGCAAGCAGCTTGGACTGCCGCCGGACGCACCGCCGGTGGCGGTTCCTGCCCCTGCGCCGGCTCCGGCAGCCGCTCCGGCGGGCGGCTTTATACCCTCGGCCGAACAGGCCTCCTGGCCGGCGGCCAAATGGTTCAACGAAGGACTCAAGCTGGAGCAGACCGACAAGGGCCGGTATGTCGAATACCTGCGGCAGGCGCTCCGGATCGATCCGAACTTCGCACCTGCCTACTACAATCTGGGTTACGAGAGTTACGAGCGGAACCAGTACCGGGATGCACGGGCCTACTTCGAGCGGTATCTGGTCCTGAGTCCGTCCTCGCCGGACGCGGCCCAGATCCGCGAACTGGTCGAGACGCTCAAAAAATACTGACAGATGGATGGAGCCCCGTCCGATACGGCAGACAGCCTCCGGGTGCTGGCGCCCTGGGCGGAACGCCACCCGGCGTCCCGCGGACGCCGCTACCCCGAGTCCCACAACGACGAGCGGCCCGATTTCGAGCGGGACCGGGACCGGATCATTCACACCGGCGCCTTCCGCCGTCTCGAATACAAGACCCAGGTGTTCGTCAACCACGAGGGTGACTACTATCGGACGCGGCTCACGCATTCGATCGAGGTGGCGCAGGTGAGCAGGGCCATCGCGCGACGGCTCCGCCTGAACGAGGATCTCGCCGAAGCCCTGGCCCTCTCGCACGACATGGGGCATCCCCCGTTCGGCCATTCAGGCGAAGCGGTGCTGAACGATCTCATGAAAGCCGCCGGGGGATTCGAGCACAATCTCCAGTCGCTCCGGATTGTCGAGGAGCTGGAGACCCGGTTCCCGGGCTATCCCGGCATCAACCTGACCTGGGTCGTGCGCGAAGGTATCCTGAAGCACTCGCCCGGCAAGCACTACAAGCCCTGCAAGCGGATCGAAAGGCTGGATCCGGACCGGCCGCCTTCGCTGGAAGCGCAGCTGATCGATCTCGCAGACGAGATCGCCTACCTGAACCACGACATCGACGACGGGCTGGAGTCCGGGCTTCTGGACCCGAAGGGGCTCGGCGAGGTGGAGCTGTGGGGCCGGGCGCTCGAAGTCGCCAGAAAGCGGCTGAAGGACGCCGGGCCGTCGGTCACGACGCGGACCGAAAGCATGGCGGAGAAAATCCTCCGGCTGACGGCGATTCGCTGGCTGATCGGCTTTCTTATCTCCGAGCAGGTGGCGGAAACGGCCCGGAGGGTGGAGGCCGCCGCCGTCCAGAGCCCTGCCGACATTCGCGAACGTGGACTCTGGCTCGCCGGGCTGCCCGAAGAAACGGACCGCCTCCGCAAGAAGCTGAAGGCCTATCTTTACCGGAACCTGTACCAGCACCCGGCGGTGGAGGCGAAGCACCGCGAAACGGACGGAATCGTCCGGCTGATCTTCGAATGGTTCGTCCGGAATCCCGGTGAACTGCCCGAAGGCTACCGGAACCGCATCGACAAGAAGGGTCTGGAGCGCTGCGTATGCGATTACGTGGCCGGCATGACGGACCGCTTCGCTTACCGGGTCAGCGAACGGATCCGGGGGGCTGGGTAAGGCTTACTCGCCGCCCTTGTATTTCTTGTAGATTGCGGCGTTCTGCGCCCGAATCTCTTCGGCCAGGGGTTCCACGGCGAGGTAGTCGTCCGCCGAGCCTTTGCCGACCGTTGCTTCACCGAACTTGTCGGCGGCGGCAAAGCCCTTGAAAAATCCCGCGCGGACACGGTTGTACTGGACACCGTCGATCACGCGCTGGGTAATATAGAAATCCATCGACTTGTCGGCCGAAAGCCTGGCAAGCAGGGCTTGCGCTTCGCCCGCATCGGGGAATGACCCGAACTGGACCGCATGGGGCGCGATTTTCGAAGTCAGCGAGGCCTTGTCGGCGTCGGAGAGCGTCTTGGCCGGAGCCACTTTCAGCGAGGTGCCGGCGCGGGCGACGGCGACCCATTTCCCGTCATGCTGGAAGGCGTAGCTCACGGCATCGGGATTCGCCTGCCAGAGCGCCCACCAGTTCGCGGCGTTTCCGTAGACTTCGGGCCGGGCGGCGATGTCTTCAAGAGTCGCGCCCTTCTTCACGGTATAGCTTCCCGCCGGAGCCTTGGCAGGTTCTTCGGTCTTGGCGGATGTTTCGGGGGCCTCAGCGGGCTTCGCCTCGTCCGCCTTGCCGGCGGCGGGAGTCTGGGGCTTTACCACCACCGGTTTGGGCTCGGGCTCTCCGCCGAGGAAAAACAGGACGACAATGAGAATCAGCACCAGTGCCGCAACTGCTGCGGCCCCGACTACAACGATCTTCTTCCGGTTGGCATCCATGCGCCGTCCACGTCCTCCAGAGCAGGGAATCAGAGACTGTTAAGCACTGCTTGTTTCCTGTTTCATACCCGATGAATGGGGCATAAGTCCATGAGTTGAAAAGGGTTCCGGCCGCTCCGGGGCCGCGTCAGGGATGGCCGCCGGAAGGTTCTGCGGGCGGCTGTTCCGGCTCTGCCGGGGGGGCGTCGGTGCCGGGAACTGGCGGAAGGTCCTCGACGGGACGGGCACCGGACGCATCCAGCAGGCGGCGTTTCCAGACCCGCTCGATATCGCGGAACGATTCGACCAGGGCCTGGGCTTCCTCGTTCCTGCGTTTCAGGAGATCGAGCTCCCGGGAAATCTCACGGCTGCTTTCCTCGATGCCCTCCCGGTCCACGCCGCGCAGCCAGAAGAACAGCGCCGCTCCGGCGGCGAGCAGGACGAAGGCGCCCGTGGTGAGTGCCTTCAGCACCGATTTCTGGCGCTGAAGCAGCTGGTCGAGCTCGTAGCGGTGCTCGCGCATCATCACTTCGATGTCGATTTCCGCCTGACGGCGGAGCGCGGTGATCTCGGAGGAGAGAATCTCCGGAAGCGGAGCGCCTGTCTTTGCCGGTCCGGGTTCGTTCATGGGTTCAGGACGGTAGTGTGCTTCGCTGCAGCCGCAGTTGTCGAGTGCCGGTGACCGGCGCCGGTCTCCGCGCGCCGCTGCATCGCCGATTCTTATTGCAATTCACTCCCGAATCTCCTTACAATTCAGACGTTCGCCGAAATTTGTCGAAAGGAGGTAACCAGGCGGTGGCAGCAAAGAAGAAAGCAGCTAAGAAGAAGCCGGCAAAGAAGGCCAAGAAGAAGTAACCTCACTTCTTCTCTTTCCGTTTCCAGTTTTCTCCGCGATGGATCGACTCGTTCGAACACCTGCAGTAGCCGGCCGGTTTTACCCGGGACGGCGTGAAGAACTGGACTCCACGGTTCTCGGATACCTCGGCCGCAGCAGAACGCCACGGCGTTATCTTGCGGTCGTCATGCCCCACGCGGGATATGTCTATTCGGGATCGGTGGCAGGAGCAGTAGCCGCATCGGCGATCGTGCCCGATACGGTGGTGCTCATCGGACCGAATCACACCGGGCTTGGTGCCCGTGCGGCAGTGTGGACTTCAGGGGTGTGGCAAACGCCGGTCGGGGACGTACCCGTCGACGAACAGTCGGCTCGGGCGCTGGTAGATCAATCGGCTGTCCTGCGATCCGATACGAAAGCCCACCTTCGTGAGCATGCCCTTGAAGTCCAGCTTCCGTTCCTCCTCAAGCGGAATCCCCACCTCAAAATCGTTCCCATCACACTTGGCGGCCTTTCGCTCGCCGAGCTCAAGACCATCGGCCGCGAGCTGGCGGACTGGATCGAATCCGTCCGCGGCAAGAAAGAAGTGCTCATCGTCGTTTCGAGCGACATGAACCATTACCTTCCGGACGATCTCACCCGGAAACTCGACAAGCTGGCCATCGACGCCATGCTGGCTCTGGACCCCGCCCGCCTGTTCGAAACGGTGGAGGGGCAGGATCTCTCCGTCTGCGGCTACCAGCCGGCGACCGTCATGCTCGAAGCCGTGAACCGGCTCGGGGCTAAACACGCCGAACTGATCGATTACGCCACGAGCGGCGACGTCTCCGGCGACCGCAACGAGGTCGTCGGTTACGCGGGTCTCGGATTCGGCTGACGCTCCGCCCGTTTATTCCACCGGCAATTCGACCGTGACGCGGCCGCCGCCTTCGGGGGCGTTTTCGATCGTCAGGATACCGCCCATGCGGCCCGTGACGACGCGGGCGATGAACAGCCCGAGGCCGAGGTGCGATTTGTCCGCTTTTCGCGTGGTGAAAAACGGCTCGACGGCCGACTTGAGACCCTCCGGGGTGAAGCCTGTTCCGTCGTCCTGGAAGGCGATCCAGACCCGCCGTGCCGCAGGATCGTGGCGGCAGCTCACCTTGAGAGCGGTCTTGGCGAATTCCCGTCCGTTCTGGACGATGCGGCCCAGGGCGTCGCCCAGCTGGTCGCAGTTTCCATAGAGATGCACTTCAGGGACTTGCCCCTCGAGGGTGACGGCCGCCGTTCCCGGGCCCTTGGCATCCATGGCGAGCCTCAAGGCATGGGCGAGGTCGAACCGGCTGGCCTTCACTTCGGTGTGGATCGACAGGGCGTGCAGTACCGTGACGATCGAGCGCACCCGTTCCTGGCCCGTGAGCGCCATGCCGAGCGTCATGGCGAGGTCGGCCTTGAGGTCCGGCGGCACGGGTTCGGCGGGGCTTGCGGCGAGATCCTCGCGCACCCCGGTCACGAGGCTGTGGGCCGAGCCCAGCGGGTTGCCGATCTCGTGGGCCGCGCCGCGGACAAATTCGCCGATGGCGGCCAGCGCGCCGGCTTCGACCAGCTGACGCTGCTTGCGCCCGATCTCGTCGATGGCTTCCTTGAGGGAGGCGTTCGCCTGCCGGAGTTCTTCCTCCCGGAGCTCCAGGATCCGCCGGGCCCATTCGGCGAGGAACACCCCCGACAGAAGTCCTCCGAGCACATTGCCGACGGCGATGAGGCTGACCTGGGGATTGTCGTACGTGGCCCTCGACAGTTCGGAGTAAAAGGCCGCTTCGGGATAAAGCTTCAGGATCGTGAGCGAGGCTCCGCCCACGGCGGCGACGATGCTTACCGCGGCGGCGATATAGGCTTCCGTCCGGGTGTACCCGAGCCGGATCACCATGGGATAGACGGCGTAGAAGAAGAGGAAGCTGGAGGAGAGGGCTCCCGTATGGACGACGATGTTCGCCGCGGCGCCGAGTTCGATGAAAATGACGGCGATGCCGAGAGCTTTCAGCACCCTGGGCGACCGTGCCATCAGCGTCAGGGCGCTGACGGCGATCCAGAGGCTCCGGAGCGGAACGTCGAACCGGATGAAGGTGTGGAGCCCTTCGGGGCTGTAGAACGGATCGGTACGCTTCGTGAAGTAAAAATGCCAGTAGACGAACCCGAACGTGAGGGCGAAGGTAAGCCGGACGCGGGCGCCGGCGTACCAGGCCCGCCAGTCGGGGCTTACGCCCTCCGGGACCGAGATCAGCCAGTTCCACAGCCGCTGGGCGACGGATGGAATCCGGAAGCCGGCAGCGGCGGCCGTCTGGCTCATGGGTTTAACGCGGGGCGGGGACGCGGATGCGGAACAGGGCGCCGGGTGTGGGTTTGTCGGCCAGTTCGATCGATCCGTCGTGGGCTTCAACCACCTTCTTCGCGATCGCCATGCCGAGCCCGGTTCCGTTGATCTTGCCGTGGGTGGCGAACGGCTGGAACAGCCGGTCGCGGACCTCGGGCGGCACACCCCTGCCGGTATCCTCCACCTCGATGTGGATCTGGCCGTCGCCGCCCGGGGCCAGCCGGAGCGTGAGCTTGCCGCCTTCCTGCATCGCCTCGCAGGAATTCGAAATCAGGTTCTCGATCACGCGGCGGAAACGGCGGGGATCGATCTGCACCTGAGGCCTGGTCTGGAAATCGTGGATCACCTCGACGCCCGCGGTCCTGAACAGGCGGGAGAGGGCGGTGGATGTCGCTTCGAGGAAACCCGCAAGATCCGTCAGCTCCGGGGCCACGGCGACCTCGCCCCGGCTGAACGCCAGCACGTCGCCCGTCATGTCCACCATCCGCTGGATCTCGCCCCGGAGGGTCTCGTAGGCCCGGACCTTGTCCTCCTTGGGGAGGTCCTCCATGGCCAGCAGTTCGCTGAATCCCATGATGGCGGTCATCGGGCCCTTGAAGTCATGGATGATCGAGGACGCCATGGTTCCGATGGCGGAGAGCCGCTCGCGCCTGATGATTTCCTCGCGGGCCTCGCGCAGGTCCTTGTTCGCCTGTTCAAGGTCGCGTACCCGGTCCTCCAGCTGGCCGATCAGGTCCCGCTGGTCGAGTCCGCGCTGGACGACGAGGCGCAGGTCGTCGTTGTTCCAGGGCTTTTCGATATAGAAAAACAGACCGACTTCGTTGATCGCCTTGATGACGCTTTCCTTGTCGGCATAGGCGGTGATCATGATCCGGGCGGCGGCCGGGTGAAGCTGCCGCACGCGAGTGAGCAGCTCGATGCCCGTCATGCCCGGCATAATGTAGTCGGCGATGATCATGTCGATGGGCTGGTTCTCGGCCTGCTTGGCCGCTTCCACCGGCGAATTGAACGTCCTGACCTCGTAGCGGGGGTTGCGGCCGAGTGCGCGCGCGACGGCGAACGTCACCAGCTCCTCGTCGTCGACGACGAAGATCGTGTGCTTTCGCTCCGGCTGAAGCTGCACGGCGGCTTCCATGAACAGGGACCCCTCCCCCGGAAATCTTCAATCGCTATAAATTATCGGTCCGGCGAGCCGGAAACAAGGCCAGGCGGCCGGGAGTTATTCGGGCGGCCGGACCAGCTCGCCCATGCGGCGGCGGATGGCTCCGATCTGGCCGAATCCCTTGGAAGCAAGAAACCGCATGACCGGCAGCCCCCCCTTGGCGAGGATGCCGAAGTAACCATGGGTAAAGAGCTTCAACGGGCCATGGTGGATGGCGGCGCGGATCTTGAGATCCTCGTTCTGCTCCCAGACGAGCTGCATGAGCGTCACGCCGAATTCGGCGATGGAATCCTTCTCGATGCCGCAGATCCGGTCCACGGCGGCGGGCGGAATCGTCAGCGTGAAATCGGGTGAGGCGGGCTTTCCCGGCAGGAGCTGCGGCCGTCCGCCCGCGGCTGAATAGGTATAAATGGCGTCATCGCCCGGAAACTGGATCCGCACGGCCGCCGATTTCGACAGCGGTTTCGCTGTCTCGCGGCAGATGGGCCGGTCCTCGAGAAAAGCCTTCAGCTTGAGGTAAACGGGGTTTTCCACGGCGTTCCGGGACTCCTATAGCACGTTTGTAATCACCCGGTGAAACCTTCCGGGCGGGCTTGTCTTGCGGGGGATATCGCGGCACTTAACCGGGCAGGATGGCGCCTGCGGGAAACCAGCGCGAAAGACGGACGGGCGGATTCGAACTCTCCGACCCGTTCGGACTCGTTTCGACGGCGAAGCGGATCATTCCGGTTCCGTCTAAACCGGATATCGGCTGGCTCGATGCCCACAAGGGGACAATCTCGCTCGTCGCCAGTGGCGCGGTCTATCTCTCCTCTTACGCCGTGTCCGGCGAAGCCGCCTTCTGGCTCTCGCGCATAGGCGAGGCGGCACTCGTCGGGTCGTTCGTCGATTTCATCGCCATCCAGATGCTGTTCCGCCGCATGTGGCTGCTCCCCGGCTCGGGCGTCATCCCGCGAAACCGGATCCGGATCATCGAGGGGCTCGCCCGCAGCGTCGAGGAGGAATGGCTCACTGCCGACGTCATCAAGGCGAAGCTCGCCGGGCTCGACCTCGGCGAGCTGATCGGCCGGGCGCTCGAACACCTGCGGGACAACGAGGAAATCCTCGAGGAAATCCTCCGCCAGATCGCCATCGGCGCGGCGAGCTGGATCGATTCCAAGGAGTTCCTCGAATACATCTCGACGCAGGTGAAGGCCCGTACCGGCAAGGTCGGGGCGGTAGCCCATGCGGTCGGCATCATCGACACGGACGAAATGGCCGCCGATATCGCCCGCTCGCTGCTCGAGCAGGTGAAGGGGCTCCCCACGAGCGAGGCCGTCAGAAAGCGCATCCAGGAGGAACTCGCCCGCTCGGCCGCCGAGATCCGTGCGGACGAGGACCTGAAGGCGCGGTTCGACCGGATCAAGACCCAGGTGGTCGATTACCTTCTCGCCAGCATGGAGGGCCGTATCCACGAGATGGTGCTGGAGAACCTCATGCGGTTCTCCGACGACGATATCCGCGAGATGTTCGAAACCAAGACCAAGAGCCATCTCGAGTGGATCCGCGTGAACGGCGCGATCTTCGGCGGCCTGTTCGGCGCGCTCTTTGCCGCCCTTCACAAGTACTGGTAATTTCCCCGGCAATGGCCGAAAAACCCCGAAAGAAGAAGGCCCCGAAAGCCGCCCCTCCGGTCCCGGACCGTCCCGTCGTGACGCTGGAACCTCTGGCGCATCCGGAGACGACGATCCTCCCCGAGGTCCCGCCGCCCCTCACCCGGCCCTCGGTGCTGGAGCTGCCGCCGGACCCGGAGAAGCGGGGCACGGGCGGCATCATCGAGGAGTTCCAGAAACAGGCGCGGCGCTCGAAAGGGCTCCGCCTCGCGGGGGCCGTCGCCGGCGCGGCGGCCACGGCCGCCGCCGTCACAGGGATCATCGCCTCGGCTGTCATCAACGCCGAACGCAAGCAGCGTCAGCGGAAGAAGAAAAAGAAGAAGTAATCAGACCTTCTTCGCGTTGTAGACCGCCGTCGAGAACGCCGCCTCGACGCCGTTCATGTCGCGGATCACGCCCTTCACGGTGAAGTCGGACTTGCCCTCGGTTTCGAGGATCTTCTTGATCCGGTCCACTTCTTCCACCGGAAACTTGATCTCGCAGACGGCGTCGGTCTTCACCGGCTTCTTGAACTCGATGTTGAACGCCTTCACGACGAGGCGGTACTTGCCGAGATCGAAGGTCGCCGCGAGCATGGCGCCGCCGGTGATTTCGGCGAGCGTGAACAGCGAACCCGCGTACATGATCTGCACGTGATTCAGGTTCAGCTTGATCGGCATCTTGCCGAGGGCGCGGCCGGGTTCCATTTCCTCGACCGTCATGCCGGCGCGGTCCACGAAGGGAATGGTCTTCACGATCATCTGCTTGAACTGTTCGCTCACGCTCATGGGAGGGCTCCTTGGCTGTCTGTCGTCCCGGCCGCTTCGGAGGGCCGCCGCTGATCCGGGCGTCAGCCGGAAATACTCAGGATTGACTGGCGAGTCAATTCCCTTATTCCACCGCCAGAATCACGCACTTGAGGTAGTCCGTCTCGGGTACGGCGGGGTGAACGGGGTGGTCCGGCGCGGCCCCGCGCCACTCGGCGACGCGCACCGTGCGGCCCGATTTTCTCACGCCCCTGGAGAGCGCGTCCCGGAACAGCTCCCGGTCCACGTGATAGGAACACGACGACGCCACGTAGATTCCGCCGGGGGCTGTCAGTTTGAGGCCGTTCGCCGCCAGTTCCTGGTAGGCCCGTAGCGCCTCGGGCAGGTGCTTCTTCGACTTGGCGAGGGCCGGCGGGTCGGTGGAGACGACGCCGAACTGGCGGCCCTCCTTCACAAGTTGGCGGAGCGCCGGGAAGGCGTCGTTCTCCAGCAGTTCGTAACGGCCGGCGAAGCCGTTTTTCTCCAGCGCGTCCTGAGCGAGGCCGAGCGAGCGGCCTGACGCATCGAGAACCGTCGCGTGCGAAGCCCCCGCCTTCAGGGCGTGCAGGGCGAGGGCGCCGGAGTAGGAAAACACGTCGAGCAGGGACCTCTCCTTCGAGAGCCCGGCGACACGGGTGCGGTTGTCCGCCTGGTCGAGAAAGAACCCGGTCTTCTGTCCGTTCAGGATATCGACCGGGATCTCCACGAGACCGTCGTTCACCCACAGGGGATCGGCCACGCTCCCCTTCACGGTTTCGACCGCTTCGGGGAGCCCCTCGAGCTCGCGCCCCGAGCCCCGCCCGGCGAGGACGACAGCCTCCGGCCGGTAGATGTTCTCCGCTGCCTTGAGGAGCGGTTTCCTCAGGGCCTCCATGCCGGCCGTGCCGCACTGAACGGCAAGGGCGGTTCCGAACCGGTCGATCACCAGCCCCGGAAGGCCGTCGCTCTCGGCGAAAATCTCCCGCCGCATGGGCCGCGCGCCCATCACGCGGTCCCGGTAGTCTTTCGCCGCCCGGAACTTCCGTTCGAAGAAAGCGGCGTCGATCTCCTCGCGTTCCTTCGTGAGGAGCCGGACGCTGATGAGCGAAGCGGGGTTGATATACCCCCGCCCGAGAAACGTTCCCCCGCCCGAGGCCACATCCACGACCGCTCCCGGCTCGTAGGTTTTCAGCTTCCCTTCGATCTCGTTGGAATAGATCCACGGGTGGCCGGCGAGCACGCGGCGCTCTTCGTCCTTTTTCAGCCGGATAACGGGGGGATTCGCCATGACGGATACCGGGGTAGTTCATTTCCGGGGGGAGGGCCAGCCGGGCAAGGGGGACCCCCTCCCCCCCCCTGTTTTTTCATTTCGATCACCCCCGGTCTTCCTGTTTCCCCTTTCGATACCCATCCCCCTTTACCCCCTTCCCGTGAATCGGGAAGGGGGAACGCTCGTCCCGCCCCCCTCCCGATTCACGGGGGAGAGGGGTTGGGGTGAGGGTGGTAATGAGGGTGGCCGAAAGCGGTGTGCTAGTTTGTCCTGTGTCGTTCCGTGTTTTTCCGTGTCGATGTGTGCGGATGCGTGCAAACTGGATACAGGTGTCTCGTTTGAGCCGTTTCGGGCAGCCATTTCGGGGTTTAGCGAGGTTCGTGAGGTGGCGGGGTGCTCGGGGGGGGGCGCGCCCCCCGCCCCCGCCGGGCGGGGGGGGGGGGGGGGGGGGGGGGGGGGGGGGGGGGGGGGGGGGGGGG
>CAZUMS010000042.1:6084-23446 GCA_964621525.1 uncultured bacterium | reverse complement strand
AGCTTGGGAAGCTTGCACTCTACCAACTGAGTTACTCGCGCCCGATGGACCACTCCAAGATAGACCGGGGGCGGATATTGTCAATCCGGGTGCGGGTCGCGGCCAGGGACTATCTTTTCAGATCAGAGGGACCCGTCATTTGTACTTTCCCCGGAGGCATTCAGCCCTCTGAACCTATTGGAAACCCGAGGCTGTCCGGTGGAATCCCGCTTTGGCGGCGCGGTAGCGTCTGAAAAAATGAAGCATAGTTACTTCAAACATTATCCGATTCAATTTATTGATAGATTATAACTATCTGAAATCACTTGATATAACAGGTAAAATTTTTCCTCTTGACGCATCTTGATTAATATGAAATAAAAATGTTTCACTAAATCGAGCCAAGGATAGAGCTTGATTTAGAAGCGCCCCAGAAGGGGTGATCTCAAGAGGGGGAAATAGAAATGCCGAAACGAACGTACTTCAATCCAGGAGCGATCTTGATGGTACTGCTGGCCGAACTGGCCGGCATGTACGGGGCGCCGTCAGCCGCAAAGGCAGCGGAAGCCAGGCCGAACATCGTCTTCATCCTGTCGGACGATCTCGACGACCGGGTATCGCCGTACTGGGAACGGGCGACTTCACAGGGGCTCGACGATCCGCTCAAGAAAACAAAAGCCCTGATCAACGATCGGGGAATGGTCTTCAAAAATGCCTTTGCTCCGACACCGATCTGCTGTCCGGCCAGGGCGACGATTCTGACCGGCAAGCTGGGCCACAACACCGGAGTGCTCACGAACTCCGGAGATCAGGGCGGCTGGAAAACCTTCCAGAGAAACGGAAACGAGGAAAAGACCTTTGCCGTCCATCTCCAGAACGCCGGTTACCGGACGGCGCACATCGGAAAGTACTTGAACGGCATCGATACCGAACCCACCCATATCCCGCCCGGATGGACGGAATGGTTCGGTTTTGTCGGGCCGAGACTCCATGAATACACAGGCTACGACTACGGAGTAAACGAGAACGGGACTATACGCCAGTACGGCTGGAAGACGGAAGACTACTCTACCGACTATGTCTCCCGGCAGGCGGTCGATTTTATCCGGCGTGCGGAGGTGAACGATTCGCAGCCGTTCTTCATGTTTGTCGCTCCGACGGCGCCCCACCTGCCGTTGCCGCCCGCGCGCCGGCACTGGAACCATCCGTATGCGCATGCGAATCCACCGAAGCCGCCGAACTATAACGAGAGCGATATCTCCGACAAGTCCCTCTGGCTGCGCCTCTCGGGGCCGCAGCGGGCGCTCATCACCGAAGCCTGGAATCCGGTGGACTACCGGCTGCGACAGGGTTCCCTGTACGCCCTTGACGATCTGGTCGAGAACATCGTGAACGAACTGGTCGCGCGTGGGGAACTCGAAAACACCTACATCGTGTTCACGAGCGACAACGGGTACAGCATGGGCACCCACCGGCTGGTTGGCAAAATGGCCCCGTACGAGGAATCGATTCGCGTCCCGCTCTCGATCCGCGGTCCGGGAATTGCTCCCGGCCAGAACCGCGGCCAGATGATTCTCGAAACCGACTTCATGCCGACGTTCCTGGAACTGGCCGGCTTGACGGTTCCGGTCGATGTGGACGGGCGGTCGGTGAAGCCGCTGTTTGCGTCGCCGGTGGTGCCAGAGTGGCGCAACGATTTCCTGGTCCAGTACGTGGCGGGCGGAGCGCTCACCGCCGAACTTCCTCCCGAATTACTGCTGACCATTGGCCTGGATATCCCCACTCACCGGGCCCTGCGCACCCAGCAGTATCTCTATGTGGAATGGTACAACGAGGACAGGACGTTTGGCGTACACGAATACGAGCTCTACGATCTGCAGAATGACCCGTACCAGATGAACAATCTGCTGGCGACGTTCCTGGGCCGACTCAAGTACCGGAAGCTGACGGCCCAGTTCGACGACAGGCTGGACCAGCTCGAAAGCTGCACCGGGGCTGACTGCCGCTGATACAGGAGCCGGAAAAACCGCTACGTAAACCGGGCCCCGGAGGGGCCCGGTTTCTTTTTGGGAGCGAAGGCCCTATCAATAGCGGGACCGCTGGAACTGGAACCGTGAAGGCACCCCCCAAAGATCTGACGGAAAACCAGCTCAAACGCTGGCATTCTAACCGCACCCGGCTGCTGCTGGCGGCGGGGGATGCGTTTTCCCGCATCGGATACGCCAATGCCGCAGTGGCGGACATCGTGAAGACGGCCGGGATGTCCAGCCGGTCGTTCTACGAGTTCTTCGATTCCAGGGAAGACATCCTGATCTCGCTGCTGGAAACCAGCTCCGAGAACATGTTCGCCCTGGTGGACAGGAAGCTCCAGGGCCATGCCGACCCGATCGACCGGATCGAGATCTTCCTCTCCACGATGCTGCAGCTCGCCTCGCTGTTTCCCATGATCGGATATCAGGTCATGGCGGCCGGAGAAGGGCCACGCATGCTCCGGATGCGGGCGGGGGAAAAGCTCGGCGAGTACCTTGCCGCCGAGGTGAACACCGCCTTCAAGCAGGGGAAATTCACCCGGAGCGCCGATCCCGTGACGGTGAAGCTGATCGTGGGCGGCATCGACTCGCTGATCCTCGCCTACCACTCGGAAGGACGCCGCGAGAAAATACCCGAGGCCATTCCCGCAGCTCTCGAGTTCGTCATCCGGGCGTTCCGCTGACACAGATTGATACGGGACCGCATTGTCAGGAATTGCATCGGGCACAAACCCGTGATTGAATGACATTGGCGTCATCCGGCGCCGGGGCGGGAACCTCAACGTGGATACTTCACAGGCGCTTCGCAACATCTCTCTCTTCCGCGATCTCACGGATGCGGAGCTCGGCCGGGTGGCTTCGCTGTGCGAGCGGCGCACAAGCCCCGCCGGCAAGGTCCTCCTCGAGGAAGCCGTCCGCGGTCCCGGCCTGTTCTGCCTCGTCGAGGGGCGGGCGGCGGTTATGAAGCAGCACGGTTCGGCCGCGTCGAAGATCTCCCAGCTCCAGCCGGGGGACCATTTCGGCGAGATGAGCCTTTTCACCGACCGGCCCACCAGCGCGTCGATCCGGGCGGATGACGATACCGTCTGCCTGTTCATCGCGAAGGAGAAGTTCCGCCAGCTCCTCGACGCCGATCCGGCGCTCGCCAAGAAGATCCTCTGGGTGTTCGTCCAGTCCCTGTCGGGGCGGCTCGCCGAGTCCGACCGCAAGTTCGCCGAGATTCTCCGCCATGAAGCGCAGGCGAGCGCGTTCCGGCACCTCGCCGGCGTCGCCTGGATGCAGACACGCATCGTCTTCTCCTACCTCCTCGTCTGGTTCCGGAAGAAGATCGGCCTCGGCCCCTCGCCCGAGGCGCTCTCGCGCATCCACCGGCGGAACGCCCTCCGGTTCAAGGAAACGGCGTTCCGGCTGAAGGGCGTCAACATCAAGATGGGCCAGATCGCCAGCATGCAGGCGCACATCCTCCCCAGGGAGTTCATCGAGGAGTTCAAGGCCATGCGCGACGCCGTGACGCCCACGGCCTATCCGCTGATCGCCAGCCAGATCCAGGGCGAGTTCGGCGTGGGGCCGCTGGACCTCTTCGCCGAGTTCGACCCGGTGCCGATCGCCGCCGCCTCCATGGGCCAGGTCCACGCGGCCCGGCTCGCGACGGGCGAGAAGGTCGTCGTGAAGGTGCTGCACCCCGGCCTCGAGCGCAGCGTCGAGATCGACCTCGGCCTCCAGCGCATGCTTATCAACACGCTCGCCCGGTTCGTGAAGAAGTTCGACCTCACCCAGCTCATGGTCGAGATGGAAGACCCGCTTCGCAAGGAGATGGACCTCCAGCACGAAGCGCGGGCCACGGAAGAGATCGCCAAGCAGATGGCCCCGCTCGGGATCAAGATCCCCCGCGTATACTGGCGCTACACCTCCCGCCGGATGCTGACGCTGGAGTTCATCGACGGCTGCAAGATCGACGACTTCGCCCGGCTCGACGAATGGAAGATCGACCGGAAGAAGCTGATGTCGGACTACCTGCGCTCGTTCCTCCGGCAGGCGTTCGAGGGCGGGTTCTTCCACGCCGACCCGCACCCGGCGAACGTCCTCTGCACCCGCGAGGGCCAGCTCTGCCTGCTCGACTTCGGCATGGTGAAGCGGCTCCCCGACCGCGTGCGGGACGGCCTGTTCAAGGAGATCCTGGGCGGCTTCTTCAACAACCCGAAGCTCTACGCCGACAGCATCATCGAGCGCGGTATCGTCGCCGAGCAGGACCGCGAGAAGCTCGAAGCCTTCGCCCGGCGCACTTTCGCCGACGAGAAGATGCGGGCGATGATCTTCGACCACGACTTCTCGAACGACAACGACGCCATGCGTATGTTCGGCGCCATGGCCGATCTCCTGAACGAGCTCGATACGTTCCGGATGCCGCAGGACCAGCTCATGCTCATGCGGGCCCTCAGCATCGTGACCGACGTCGCCAAGGAAGTGCTCCCCGGCGTCTCCCCGAGCCAGATCGCGCTGCCGATCCTCATGCCCCAGCTCACGGACTTCATGAGGAAGCACCCCGAGTACGCCATGGCGCCGGCAGGCGCGGCGGCCGCAACGGCAGGCGCCGCGAAGTAAGCTTCAGCAGCTTCCGCAGCCGCCGCCTTTGTTCCGCGTGTAGTCCATGACGTGGCCCCGGCGGTCGAACTTCACTTCGCAGCAGCGGGCGAGGATCTCCTTCAGTTTTTCCCGGCCCCGGAGGATCCGGCTCTTGGCGGCGGGCAGCGAGATCCCGAGCCGGTCCGCTACCTCCTGCGCCGTGAGCCCCTCCACCTCGGCGAGCCGCACGGCCTCGCGGTAGTCCTCCGGGAGCCGGCCGATCATCCAGAACAGCCAGCCGCCGACGGTGCCGTCGAGGTTAACATTTTCATCATCTATCCCTGAAAGCGTCTCCGCAAAGTCCCCGTCCAGCGGCTCTTCCGGCGGGGCAGGGCGGCGGAAGTGGTCGTTCAGGACATTGCGGGCCACGCGGAACACCCAGGGCCGGAGGCGGGACTCGTCCCTGAGGGCGGGCAGGCCCCGGTAGATCCGGAGCAGCGTCTCCTGCGCGAGGTCGTCGGCGAGGGCCGCGTCGGAAAGGCGGCGCCGGAAGAAACCCCGCAGGGTATCCCCCAGCGCCCGCCACAGGCCGTCTTCGGTTGCCGGTTCCGGAATCATCCGCAGCAGGAGGTGCCCGCCGTCTCCTTCTTCGCGTCCTTCCGGGGGGTGCAGCAGCTCACCGCCGGTTCCCCCGATTTCTTCACGGAGTGTACCGGAGTATCGGCGTTCGTCACCAGGAACAGTTCCCACGGGTTTCCGTCCGGGTCCGTGAGCCACACCTTGTTCTGCTCGGCGTAACAGCAGGTGGTGTTCTCCTCGGCCACCGGTTTCAGGCCTGCCTTCTGGAACCTCGCGGCCCCCTCCAGAATCGCCGTCTGGGACTTCACCTGTACACCGAAGTGGGAGACCTGGCGCGGCCACTTGGGGACTTCGGGCACTTCATTGAGGGTGAGGTTCACCGGCGGCTCCACCACCTCGAACTTCACGTAGCCGGGCCGGACCTTCGCCGGCGGCACGCCGAACATGGCCTCGTAGAATTTTCTCGAGGTTTCCACGTTTTTGACGTTCAGGGCCACATGAAGGCGGGTGGCCGTCGGGAAATCGACGGCGCTCAGGATTTCGGGGCTGGCTACGGGGGTGGTATCGGTCGTCTTCATCGTTAAAGGGTTCCTTCCGGACCGGCCGGAAGGGGCTCCCCCCCTCTTTTTCAGCCGCCGCCCCTGTCCGGGGTTCAGGCGGCAACCGGTCTCAGGGAGGAAGACGGACCCGCCCGGAAAAAGATGCACGAAATGATGTGTGCCGATCCGTGTTTTTCCGTGTCGAAGCGTGTCGATGTGTGTCGAACCGTGTTGATGTGTGTGGACCTGTGTCGGCCCCCCTCCCTGAAGTTACTGGACTCTCCCCCTGACTCCCTCCTCGTGGAGTTTATCCCGGGCTTGTTGACGATCCAGCAGACGACGTGATGCCTGTTTCCTCAGTGATTACTGACATTTATCATTTTCTCCTTGACCCTGACCGGCTGGCCAGTCTATAAAAATTGGCATGGAGATCACCTCCCACAAGCTCATCACTCAAGAGGCGACGGAGAAGGCCCACGAGTCGGTGGCGCGCATTGTCGAGGCGGCCATCGAGTGCATCGCCCAGAACGGGTACGAGGGCGCCTCGACCAAGGAGATCGCCGCGCGGGCGGGGGTGTCGAAAAGCCTGCTCCACTACCACTTCCAGTCCAAGGAAGAGATCCTGATCGAGGCGGTGACGCACATGTCGCGCAGCCTCCAGGCGGAAGTGGCCGAGCGGATCCGCGCCGACACGCCCTCCATCGAGCGGGCCATGAAGGCCGCCGACGCCCTGTTCCAGCTTCTCGTCCTCAACCCCGTCCGGGTGCAGTTCATCATCGAGATGTGGGCGACGGCGAACCACAACGAAAAGCTCCGCGAGCGGCTCCAGCAGATGGAATCGCTCCAGCGCCAGCTCGTGCGCGAGACGATCAGCTCGGCGCTCGGGCCCCTGACCGGAAGCCTCGCGATCCCGCTCGACCGGGCGGTGACGCTGATCCAGTCCATCGTCGCCGGGTTCATCGTGGAGAGCCGCCGCGTCCGCACGGACGGGGAACTCCGGGTCATGTTCGAAGACGTCAAGCAGGTCCTGGTCCGGGGCGCGTTCGCCCTGAAGCCGGACTGAAAGCCCCCGCAAGGAATTCCACCAGCAAAGGAAGAGAGCCCCATGGCCATCGCAGGTTTCGGAAAGACGCAGATCCGCTACGACATGTTCGACATCGAGCACGACGCCGAGTCGGCCAAGCGCTTCATGCGGTGCGAGAACATCTACCACAAGGGCCAGGACCTGGCCTGGGACGGCAAGGACATCCTGGAGTCGCTGCTGAAGGAGCACGGCGGAATCAACCTGGAGCCCGAGAAGAAGAAGGCGCTCCAGCGCATTTTCGCCATCATCATGTGGGGTGAGCTGGCCGCGTGGAAGATCTCCGCGCAGCTCGCCGACGGGCTCGTGCCGCTCGAGGCGAAGATGGCCGCGACGAGCCAGGCGTTCGACGAGGCCCGCCACTTCTACGTGATGCACGACTACCTGAAGGAGCTCGGCTATGTGCCGGACCGCATGGACCGCGCCCCGCAGGCGCTCCTCGACCTCGTGCTCGACACGCCGAACCTCGCCTACAAGCTGCTCGGCATGCAGCTCATGATCGAGGGCATGGCGCTCACGATCTTCCAGACGGTCCGGGAACTGAAGCCCGAGCCCGTGATCGCCGAGCTCATGAAATACTACGAGCGCGACGAGGCCCGGCACGTGGGCCTCGGGATGCAGTACGTCCCCGAGATGATCAAGGACATGACGCCCGCCGAGGTGTCCCGCATGATGATGTTCCAGGTGCAGATCATGTTCTGGGCCATGGCCGAGACGAAGGTGCTGGAAAAGGACTTCCGCGTGCTCGGCATCGACCCGCGCAAGGTGATCGAGCTCGGCCGCGGCAAGCAGATGATGGCCATGCGGCAGGCGTTCGAGGTGCTGGGCGTCGATTTCGAGAAGGAGCGCAACCCCTTCATGATGCTCATGGAGATGGCCAACGAGTTCCTCTACCCGACCGAGGAGACGAAGGGCGACCTGTGGGCCCAGTGCAAGGCGGCCATCGAGGCGGCCAAGTACCAGGCCGAATACGACAAGGGCGCACTGGACGTCCACTTCTCGCACCAGATCAAGCTGGCGAGCGGCGGCGTCGCCAAGGCCGACAAGGACATGTTCAGCGAATAAGCGCGGCGGTACATCTCCGCACAGGAAAAGCCGCCGCCACAGGCGGCTTTTCCTTTTCATGCCCTTTTAAGAATTTCCGGTTATGTACCGGCCATGTGGAAAGTCCTGTCGAAAGCGGCCTTCGCGGTCCTGATGGCGGCGGCCGTTCTGGAACCTGCGGGCGTATTCGCGCAGGGGAAGACGCTCCCGCCGCTGCCCGCCCGCTGGTGGGACGCCGCTTCCTGCGCCGACCTGTTCATCCAGACCTCGACGCCGATCACTTCCGCCATGCGGCTGAACAACATCGACCCGAAGCAGCGGCACCTGCGCATCAAATGGATCAAGGTCCAGCGCCGGCTGAACGGGATGAAGGTGGATATCCCGTACACGGTTCCCTGCCGCGACGGCTGCGAGGTGCCGCCCGGCGGCCAGACGGAAATCTTCATCGTCCCGTCGGACTTCCCCGACCGCCAGGTCTACGAGGAAGCCGAGAAATACGACCTGGGCTGCGAAGCCTACACACCGAAGAAAAAGTAGCACCTTTTGCCCCGGCCCGTTCGCCGAACTACGGTTCAGTGAGCCGGAGGAAGCCGCCGTGCGCGCCGACGCCCCGAGAGCCAGACAGAAGCAGGAAACCCGCCGCCATGTGCTGGCAAGCGCCCGCAAGGTGTTCGCCACCAAGGGCTATGGCGCGACGCAGGTGCGCGATATCGTGAAGAGCGCCGGCGTGTCGATCGGCACCTTCTATCACTACTTCGATTCCAAGGAAGAGGCGTTCAACGAGCTGGTGCTCGCCGGCAGCCGAACGCTGCGCGAAGCGATCCGCGCCGGACGCCACCGGCGGGGCTCGAACCTGCTCGACCAGACGCGGGCCTCCGTCTACACGTTCCTCAAGTTCACGCAGGAGCACGAGGACCTGTTCCGGATCCTGATCCGGGAGCGCTCGCAGGGGAACACGATCCCGCTCCCGCTGGGCGACCAGCTCTTCCGCGAGGCGGTGGCGGATCTCATCGCCGACATGGCCCGCTCGTTCCGGGGCTCGAAGCTGAGCCAAAAGGACGTGGAGACGCTCGCCTGGGCGACGGTCTCCACCTGCGCGGGCGTCGTCATGCGCAAGCTCGAGAACCGCGAGCCGTTCGACCTCGAGCGCGAGGCAGAGCTGATGACGCTGCTGATTACCGGAGGCCTCGTGAGCTGCGTGCGGGGGGTGCCGGTGGAACTTCCGGTGCGGACCTCAGCGGCGGGGGGCTGACTCGGCCTGTTTCACGCGGGCGAAGAACACACCCGCTTTCTCCTTGTGCCCGAACCGGTCGTAGAGTCCGCCGATGAGCCGCAGGCATTCCAGATATTTCGGATCGGTGTTGGCGTTCTCGCCGAGCTGCCGCCGGGTGACGGACATGCCGCTCACATCCACCTTCACGTTGTGTTCGAGTTCGTACCGGACGCGCTCGTAGTAGCCGTTCCGTACGTAGTCAGGCTGGAGAATCTTGAACGGCGGATCGATGTCGGAGTCCGAGGCCGCGGCGGCCTTGAGCCACTGGATCGCCCGGTCGTACCTCTCCTTGCTCATCAGGACCGTGGCGTACTGGAGCCGGAGCTGTCCCGCCTGTGCCGGGCGGAGCTGCACGAGCCGCTGGTAGGCGATATCGACCGAATCCCAGTCGCCGGTCTCGAGCGAAAAAATCGCCTGCGACATGAAGTCGAGATAGCCGCCGGGTTCGTTCCTTGAGATGGCCCGCATCTGGTCCATCGCCTTGTCCCGGCCGCCGCCGGCGAGTCCCGGCGCAAACAGGTAGTACTGGAACAGGTCCACGCGGGCGGGATTGTTCCGGGGGTCCAGCTCGACGGCCTTCTCGAAATGCTCCCGCACGCGCCAAACGGGTCCGAAGGCAGCGGCAACGATGCTGGAGTTTTCGATCTTCACGCCGTAGGCGCGGGCGAGCCAGAGGTGGTAGAGGGAATTCTTCGGATTCGCCGAGACGGCGGCGTCGAACTCGCGGATCGCGCCTTCATAGTCGGATTTCGGAAGGGCCAGCAGGTAGCGCCCGTATTCGTACCGGACCTCGGCGCTGGAGGACGAGGACGAGGCCAGCTTCTGGAGCGCCCGGCCGGCAGCGTCCCACTCGCCGACCTCAAGCAGTCCCCGGGCTCCGGCGATGGAGTCCGGCGGCGGGGCCGCGACGAGCGGCTTTCCCTCGGCGGCTGCGAAAACAAGGGCAAGAACCAGTGCGACCAACCGGCCTGGATTCTTGCGGACGACTGCACCCTGGAAGGCCGGCCTTTTGGAATGAAAAAACGCTCGCATCGTCACCCGAACCGGGAAGGCGGGGCGAGCCTATCACCGACGCGCTGCGTTTCAAAAAACAGGTGTGCGAAACCTGCTGAATGTGATTCGGATAACATTCGGAGCAGCGGCGGGACAAAACTCCAGGAGTGTCACTTTCCGCCGGTCAGCCGACCTCGTTGTATTCGCGGGCACGGAACTTCACGCCCAGTTCTTCCTCGGCGATGCGGCGGCAGGCCTCGACGTCGATACCCGGCACCGTCACCACCGTCGCCTGCACCCAGGGGATTACCTTCTTCGCCTCGGCGATGAACTCCTTCACCTTGGGCCAGGCCTCGGTCTTGTAGGGTGAGCGGGTCACGCGGGCGAACTCTTCCGCATTTTGTGCGTTCAGGGACACGCTCACGGCGTCGATGAGTCCTCCGAGCTCGGCCGCGACGTTCCGGCCGTAGACAAGATTCGCCATTCCGTCCGTATCGAGACGGATCTTCTTCGCCCCGTGGTCTTTCAGCCATCTCGCCACGGTCTTCAGCGTGTCGAGGCGGTTCGTTGCCTCGCCAAGCCCGACGAACACGACCTCGTCCCACTTCGACGGGTCGCCGACGGCCGCCCGGATCTCGTCCACGGAGGGCTCGCGCCCCAGCCGGAGGTAGTGTCCCTTCACGGTCCAGTCCCCGAACTTGGGGCAGAAGAAGCAGGGGTTCGTGCAGCGGTTCGTGATGTTCAGGTAGAGCGAATTGCGGATTGAGTAGGCGATCTGCGGCTTTTCCACATCGGGGCGGTAGGCCGCGAGGTCGAACAGCTCGACGGCGTTGTGGGCCGTGATCCGCTGGACGTCCTCCACCGTAAGCGGCGCCTTCAGTTCGGCGATCTTCTCGGCCACCTTCGCCACGTAGGCGGGCTCGTTCCGCTTTCCGCGGTACGGGATGGGGGCGAGGAACGGCGAGTCGGTTTCGATGACGAGGCTCTCGATGGGCACCCGCCGGACCACGTCCCGGAGCGCATCGGCACTCTTGAACGTCACGATGCCGGGGATCGAGATCAGGAACCCGAGATCCAGTACCTTGCGGGCGACCTCGTAGTCGCCGGTGAAGCAGTGCCACACGCCGCCCACCCGGTCCGCCTGGTGCTGCCTCAGCATGTCGATGCAGTCGTCGTGGGCGTCCCGGTCGTGGATGACGATGGGGAGGTTCACCTCAAGGGCGAGGTCGATCATCCGGCCGAATACGCGCTTCTGCGTGTCGCGGTCCGGTTCCGGGTAGTAGTAGTCGAGGCCGATCTCGCCCCAGCCCACGACACGGCCGGGGTTGTCCTTCGCGAGTTTCACGAGGTCAGAGTAAACCTTCTCGTCCGCCTCTTTGGCCTCGTGCGGGTGGATCCCGACGACGGCGTAGACGCCCTCGTGCGTCCGGGCGAACTCGACCGCCTCCCAGTTGCCCTTCACGCCATAACCCGCGCCGATGGCGACCATGACACCGACGCCGGCCTCCCGCGCGCGGGCATAGGCGGCCTCGCGGTCGTCCTTGAACGCTTCGGAAGTGAGGTGGCAGTGGGTGTCGATCAGCACGGGCGGCGGCTACTCCTGCCCGCCATTATGGACATGGAACGCCCGAAAGCGAGGGGGCTGTCCGGTACAGTTGCCCGGAATTCCCGGACTGGTCCAGGCCATGGAATTCGCTGACGGATTCCGCTGGCCGGGCAGCCTGATTTCTTTTTGCGTTTTCCGGGAAATTCGGGTTTTAATTGATTTCCACATCATGCCGTCAGGGTGACGGGGGTCACCGGAAGAACGGCATGGAACGGGGGATCGTTCAGTCATGAAAGTACTCTGCTGCCACCCGAGCGGCCTCATGTACACGGAAATCTATCTTCGCCTCGAACCGCTCGGCGTCGAGCTGGTGGCCCAGGCTGTCCGGATGGCGGGCCATGAAGTCCGCCTGCTGGATCTCCAGGCCCACACGCACGAGGACTACTACAAGGCGCTCGACGATTTCCGCCCCGATGCCGTGTGCTTCGGCGTGAATTACCTCGCGAACATCCCCGAGGTGATCGACCTCGCCAAGGCGACCAAGCAGAAGCTGCCCGGCGTGTTCTTCTTCGCGGGCGGCCACTCGATCTCCTTCACGGCCCAGGAAGTTCTCGAGCACGCCCAGGGTGCCATCGACTGCGTGGCCAAGGGCGAGGGAGAGGAAATCGTCCCGCTGCTGCTCCTTGCGTGGCAGAACGACAAGAAGAAGCTCCACACGCTGCCTGGAATCGTCACGCTGGACGGCGAGGGTCCCCCGCCCCGGATCATCGAGGATCTCGACAAGGTGACGCCGGCACACGACCTGCTGGCCAAACGGAAGAAATATTTCATCGGCGTGCTGGATCCGGCGGCGAGCATCGAGTTCACCCGCGGCTGCCCGTGGGACTGCTCCTTCTGCAGCGCCTGGACGTTCTACGGCCGCACCTACCGCAAGCGCTCGCCCGAATCGATCGGCGACGAGCTCCAGCGGCTGAAAGAGACCGGCATCTTCATCGTGGACGACGTGGCGTTCATCCAGCCCGAGCACGGCTACGCCATCGGCAAGGAGATCGAAAAGCGCAAGCTGAAGAAGCAGTTCTATCTCGAGACCCGCGGCGACGTGCTGCTCCGCAACAAGGAGGTGTTCCATTACTGGAAGAAGCTTGGCCTCCAGTACATGTTCCTCGGCCTCGAGGCGATCGATGCCGAAGGGCTCAAGCAGTTCCGGAAGCGCATCAACATCACCCGGAACTTCGAGGCGCTCGAATTCGCCCGTTCGCTCGGCATTATGGTGGCGATCAACATCATCGCCGACCCGGACTGGGACGAGAAGCGGTTCGAGGTGATCCGCGAGTGGGCGCTCTCGATCCCCGAGATCGTCAACGTGAGCGTGAACACGCCGTACCCCGGCACCGAGACGTTCCTCACCGATTCTCGCCAGTTCGCAACACGGGACTACCGGCTGTTCGACATCCAGCACGCGGTGCTGCCGACAAAGATGCCGCTGGACAAATTCTATGCCGAGCTGGTGAAAACCCAGCAGGTGCTGAACATGAAGCACCTCGGCGTCCGTGCGCTTGCCAGCACTGCCTGGTTGTCGGCGAAGCTGCTGGCGCAGGGACAGACGAACTTCGTGAAGATGCTCTGGAAATTCAACTCGGTCTACAATCCCGAGCGCCAGATGACCGACCACCGGCAGCCGGTGAAGTACGAGATGAAGCTGCCGAAAGTGCTGCCCGCCGGCGAGAAACCCACGCGGGACCAGCTCTACGTCCTCCAGCCCGATCCCGCGAAACAGATCGAGGTGCAGCCGTAAGGCAGCCGGGACGCCGTTGTAAGGATCTCAGCCCCTCAGCGTGCGGCCGAATTTCCAGAGTAGCGCGGGCTGCGTGAGGATCGCCCGCACGAGCGGCATCGGATCGAAGTAGCTGATGCGACAGACGGCGAGACCGTCTTTCAGCTCGAACCGGTCGGCAAGATGCAGTTTCACCGGCCGCCTGCCCGCCGTACCCGAGAAAATGAACTCGATGTACAGCCGGCCGCCGTCCTCGCGGGACCATCCCGTCACTTCCGTAAGGAGATCCGGAATCAGCTCAAGGATGGTCACGAACGACCGGCGGGCGGCATCCCTGCCCTTCAGTTCAGGCAGCAGCGGCTGGACGAGCCGGACATCGGGTGCGAGCAGTGCCGCCAGCCGGTCCGGATCGCGGGATTTCCACGCGGCCTCGAACCGGTCCACGAATTCAGGGCGTCCGGCTTTATCCATGAGCGGTATCTAGCAGGCGGAGGCCGGACGGGTCATGGGGAACCTCACCGCACGGCGAGGAGCGGGGCTTCGCGGGAAGGGTTCGGGGAGCCGTAGAGGCGGACCACTTCATCTCGCATCTTCCCGCGGAGGGCGAGGGAGAGCATTTTGAAATCGGCCATGAACGACCAGCGCGGGTAGGTGAAGGTCGCCGGGCGGTTACCCTCGATGAAGAAGTGGCCGATCCAGGCGGGGCCGTAGCCCAGCACCGGGGCGATTCCGACCAGCACCGGGTTCAGCGTAAGGAGTCCCGAAAGGAACGACAGTACGGCGAGGCCGGTGCCGAAGTAGTGGAGGCTCCGGCAGACGGGACTCCGGTGCTCGCCCACGTAGAAGGGCCAGAACTCCTCGAACGATTCGATACGCTTTGCGCCGGTCATGGGGACCTCCCGCCGGTCAGACTTCCTTGGGCGCCGGCTTGGTCACGACGGGGGTTTCGGCCTTGGCGGCCGAGGTATTGTCGCCGGGACGGGATTCGAGCTCGCGGAAGATCCAGACCATGCGCTCCACCCACGAGATATTGGTGAAGATCGCCATGACGATAATGATGAGGATCAGCAGGTAGTGGACGTCGGCATAACCCATCTTCACGGCGAGGGCCTTGAACATGGGGTCGAACAGGGAGGCGGTCGAGAGGTACATGATCCGCTCGGGCCGCTGCATCATGCCGATGTTGCAATCGACGCCCATGCCCTCGCCGCGGGCCTTCGTGTAGGAAACGAGCAGCGAACCGATCAGTGCCGCGCCCGTCACCCAGAACATCCAGTGATTCATGAAGTAGCCCATGATGCCGAGCATCACGATTCCCTCACCCACCCGGTCCATGACGCTGTCGTAGTAGGCGCCGGATCTGGTCTGCTGGCCCGTGGCGCGGGCGACGCGGCCGTCGAACATGTCGCAGGTGCCGCTGATGATTACGAGATATCCCGCCGTGCCCACATGGCCCAGGTAGTAGGCGATGGCGGCGCCCACCGAGAGAATCACGCCGATGGTGGTGATCCAGTTCGGCGTCGCATGAATGCGGATCAGGAACTTTTCCACGGGCTCGGTGAGCCAGTGCCAGAAATCGCGCCAGAAACTGCCGAGCATGGCGCTTTCCTTGCGCTTCTCGGCGGAGATGCGGTTCGACTTGGCCTCCTGCCGGAGGAGGTACCGTTTGACGGCGTAGATACCGCAGGCAGCGACGATGAAGGCGTTGGCGCAAATCAGGGGAACGAGAGAAAGGGCGGCTTCGTCCTTGAACATAAGCGGGGTTGCTGAACCTCGGACCCGAGGGGGTCCATGAAAGCCCGGAACAGACCGGCCCCGTCCAGAACGGGGCCGTATCCAAGAGGTAACAATGTAGTGAGGCGGGGAAGTTGCGTCAATCGCCAAATGAAACCCATAAAAATACGAGTAATTTCAACATATTATGACTATCGGAGAGCGCGAGCCTTCATTTGGGGCGGACATAAAATAGACAATGATGTCTATTTTATGCCCGCCCGCCGGTTCCCGCTGAACTTCAATCCTCCGCCGGGGGACCGTCGTCGAAGTCGGTGCGGGCGCGGTTCGTGAACTTCGTGATCTCCTTGAGGTAGGTGAGGTTCACTTCGCCGGTGGGGCCGTGGCGGTTTTTGGCGACGATGATCTTGGCGAGGCCGACCCATTTCTTCTCGCGGGCGACCTCGGGGGCCACGAACATCTCCGGACGGTGGATCAGCATGACGACGTCGGCGTCCTGCTCGATGGCGCCCGACTCGCGCAGGTCCGACAATTGGGGCTTCAGGTCGTTACGCTCGGTGGACTTGCGGTTCAACTGCGAGAGCGCCACCACCGGCCACTGGAGTTCCTTCGCCAGCATCTTCAGGTCGCGGGAGATCTGCCCGACGATGTCGTTCCGGTTGGCGTTGCGGGACGAGCCCGGCGGCCCGTCCATGAGCTGGAGATAGTCGATCACGACCATCCCGATGGAATCGTACTTCCCGGTGCGCTCCAGCTCGCGCTTGATGCGGCGCGCCCGGGCCCGGATATCGAGCGTCGAGACACGGCCCGAGTCGTCCACCCAGAGCGGGGCCTCGGAGATGATCTCGGCACTTTCCACAAGCCGGGCCTTCTCGGAATCGGTGAGGCCGCCCCGCCGGGTGAGGCTCCGCGTGGACATGCCCGTGTCGGAGGACATCATGCGGAGGATGAGTTCGTTCGAGCCCATTTCGAGCGAAAAGACGACGATCGGGTGCGGCTTCTTCTGCTGGTAGTCGGGTTTGCCCCGGTCGAGCCCGAGGCTCGCCGCGTACTGGGCGATATTCATGACGATGGAGGTTTTGCCCGAGCCCGGACGTCCGGCGACGACGATAAACGCCCCCGGCTGGAACGCCGTGATCATCTCGTCGAGATCGGTAAAGCCGGTGGGAACGCCCAGGGAACCTTCGTGCTCCCAGCGCTTCAGGAGGTCCGTAAACAGGTTTCCGACGATGGGCTTCACATGCGGGACCGATTCCTTGGTCCGCTTCTGGCGGATGTCGAGAATCGTCTCTTCCGCCTCGTCGAGCAGGAGCCCGGCCTCCACGTCCGGCTGGAACGCCTTCTCGCGCAGGTCACCGCTCACCCGGGCCACGGCACGTTTCACCGAGTTATCGCGGATCAGGTTCGCGTGGTAGCCGATGTCGACCACCGAGACGGCCCGCTCGGCCAGCGCCTGGAGCTGGAGCCGTCCGCCCACCTGCTGGAGGACGCCGAGGGCCTCGAGCTTCGTGGCGAGCGAGACGGGATCGATGGGCGCGCGCTCGCGGCCGAGCTCAAGAACGGCCTCGAAGATCTGCCGGTTGAAGGCGGAATAAAAGTCGGCGGGCTCCAGGAACTCGACCTGGTCCAGCGCCGTGTTGTCCAGAAGTACGGCGCCGAGTACGGCCTCTTCGGCCTCGATGTTGGCGGGCACCTGGGCCGGAGCCCCGGCATCGCCTCCCCGGCGGGCGGAACGGTTCGACAGTACGGAAAGTTCATCCACGGCGGCAGCTACCCCTTGTGTCGGGAACGCCTTCGATGGCGCACCCTGCATGTCCCCTGAAAACTCCGGAGCGGAAGGACCCCAGTTCTAGCGCGAACTTGGAGCTTTCCGTTGCAAAAATTCTGTGGATCACCCGCCAACCGGGAGATTTTCTCCCGGAACAACCGGTGAACAGGCTGGGGACAACCCGCCCTGTACCTGTGGAGAATCATAGCCGGGGGGTGTGACAGGTAGTGTCACACGTCAAAAAGGGCAGAAAGGGCCGGTCTGCACCCAGTGGTTCAATTATTCCTTAAGATGACCGCGGGGACGTCATTTCGAGCGAAAGGGTGTCCTGGACTGACAGCTGTCATTGACCGAAAGCCGCCTCGTGTGACACTTAATACGCCGACGCCGGACCCTCCGGCTGTCCTAAAGAGGAGATCAGAAGTCCATGAAGTGTTCTAAAAACGGCCTGCTGGCTGCA
>CAZUMS010000042.1:0-5984 GCA_964621525.1 uncultured bacterium | reverse complement strand
AACCACTTTCGCTCTTACCGCCTGCGACGGCGACGATCCCGGCGATGCGTTTCTTCCCGGCGACTACGTGGTCGGCGTGATTGTAACCGGCTCGGACATGATCACCGCGGCCGATGTTGACGAAGATATCTACGGATTTGGCTACGGCGAAATCACCGTCGATGCCGACGGCACCATCACGGGATCCGCCGAATTCACCAATGTTGAAGGCCCCGGCCCTGGTTCTGTGAGCAGGTCGCTGCCCGACGGTGAGGGTGAGCCGACGGAGATTACCGGTACGGTTTCAGGAACCGACTATGAGATTACCTTTGATTTTGGTTCCATCAAATACACCAGCACCGGAACCATCACCAGCGAGGGCATTCTGACCGGCGATTTCGTCGGGCCGGACGAGTTCCCGCTGACAGGCGCCACGGGCGGTGCCGTGAAGCAGGGCGAGGTCGCGGTCGCCTGCGGCGACTTCGTGTGGGGAGATGAAGATCCGCTCGGAGATGGATATGCCGTGTACCTTCTGAATGGTGAAACCATTCTTGGCGTGCTCGGCAGCCCGGACTTCTTCGGCGTACTGACGGCCGACGCGAATTTTGTCGATGTCTGCGATATCGAAGGCTGTATGGATAGCGAGGGCAAGATCGTCGCCGAGATCGACTATTCCGGCGTACCGTCCAGCGTGACGTTCATCACCAACATGGAAGGCGGTGCTGACGAAACTCCCGGTGGCACCAGCTGGGGTTTCAGCGGTTCCGGGGATGATGCGGGGAATGATTACCACATCGAGTTCGGGGGAAGCACCAACGACTGCTTCGGTTTCATAGATCCCTGACGGTTTAAGGCCTGAATACAGGAGAAGGGCCGCCCCGAGGGGCGGCCCTTCTCTTTGTTGCCGCTAGCGAAATATCTCAGCTGCCGGTGGGGATGTCCTTGAACGGAAGCCCCTTGTCGGCCCGCATGTCGGGGGCAAGCCCGAGCACCCGCTCGCCGACGATGTTGCGGAGCACCTCATCGGTGCCGCCCGCGATTCTCATGCCCGGCGCGAACAGGTACATGGTCTGCCACGCGGCGGAGCTGGCCGCCGGACCGCCCATGGTCGCTCCCGCGGGGCCCTGGAGCTCGCAGGCGAGATCGCCCATCTCCTGCAATGCGGCAGCCAGCACGAGTTTGCCGGTGGAGGCTTCGGGGCCGGGCATGGTGCCCTTGGAGAGGGCCGTGATCGCCCGCTGGCCCGTGTACTGAAGGCCCGTGGTGCGCACGTAGATGTTCGCGAGCCGCTGACGGACGCTCGGGTCACTGAGCGCGCCGGTCTTCCGGGCCAGTTCGAGGAGCCCGTGGAACCCCATGCCCATGCCGCCGCCGGAGCCGCCCATGCCGATGCTCATGCGCTCGTTCATGAGCGTCGTGAGGGCCACAGTCCAGCCGCCGTCCACTGCGCCGAGGCGGTCCGAGTCCGGCACGCGGACGTCGGTGAAGAACACCTCGTTGAAGTTCGCGCCGCCCGAGATCTGCTTGATCGGCCGGACCTCGACGCCTTTCGCCTTCATGTTGACGATGAAAAACACCATGCCCTTGTGCTTTTCCTTGGCGAAGTCGTGGCGCGCCACGAGAATCCCGTAGTCCGAATAGTGGGCGCCGCTCGTCCAGACCTTCTGGCCGTTGAGCACCCAGTAGTCGCCGTCCCGCTCGGCCCGCATCTTGAGGCCCGCGAGGTCAGAGCCCGCCGCCGGCTCGCTGAAGAGCTGGCACCAGATCTCCTCGCCGCGAAGCAGGGGCTTGATGTACCGTTCCTTGTGCTCTTTCGAGCCGTGCGCCATGAGCGTCGGCCCGCACATGCCGTGGCCGATGGCGAAGATGTTCTGGCCGGTGCGGTATTTGGACTCTTCCTGTCCCCAGATCACCGCCTGCATCGGCGTCGCGCCGCGGCCGCCGTACTGCTTGGGCCAGGTGATGCAGGCCCAGCCGGCATCGGCCTTCTTGGCCTGCCAGGCTTTCGCCTCGCGGACAACGGCGTCGTCCTCGCGTTCGGAGAACGCCATGCCGCCGTCCTCGCCTTTCACGTCGACTTTCTTCGCGTTTTTCTCGAGCCAGGCGCGCGCCTCGGCCCTGAATGCTGCTTCTTCCGGTGTATCGTTAAAATCCATGTGACTAGTCTCCCGATTGAATTCTGATTGAGTAGGGTTTCAGGCCGCGCTGCCCGCGAGGCGGTCGATGAGCCGTTCCCGCCATTCGCCGGCGCTTCCCAGAGCCAGCGCCAGCAGCTTCGACCGCTTCAGCAGGAAGTGCGCGTCGCACTCCCAGGTGAAGCCGATGCCGCCGTGCACCTGGATGTTCTCCTTCGAGGCGAACTCGTAGGCATCCGTCGCGGCCACCCGGGCCGCCGCCGCGGCGATGGGCAGCTTCTCGTTGTTCTCGAGGGCCCAGGCGGCGTAGTAGCAGTTCGACACCGCCACCTCGTTGTTCACCAGCATGTCCACGATCTTGTGCTTGATCGCCTGGAACGAGCCGATAGGCCGTCCGAAGGCATAGCGGGTTTTGGCGTAGTCCCGGGCCATTTCCATGGCGCGGCGGGCGCCGCCGATCTGCTCGAACGCGATAAGGACCGCCGCCCGGTCGTACAGGTTCTCGATGATCCGGGCTGCGCCGCCTTCGGGGCCGAGCAGCTCGGCCGGGGCGTTCTGGAACGCCAGCGCTCCCTGGGACCGGGTGAGGTCCATGCTGGGGACCTTTGTGCAGGTGACGCCGCCGGCCTTGAGGTCGACGATGGCGAGCGAGCCGCCCTTCACGACGACGACAGCAAGGGTAGCGTTCGGAGCGTCCGTCACCGGAGTCTTGGTCCCCGACAGCTTGCCGCCTGAAAATGTGGCCGAGAGCCTGTCGATTCTTGGCACGCCCGTTCCTTCGGCAAAGGCGAAGGTGCCGATGGTCTCGCCGCTGGCGAGGCCCGGCAGGTATTTTTTCTTCTGCGCGTCGCTGCCGGCGAGGAGAATCGCCTCGGCGCACAGGTAGATGGACGACGAGAACGGGACCGGCGCCACGCAGTAGCCCATTTCCTGTGCCAGGAGCACGAGTTCCAGATAACCGAATCCCTGTCCGCCGTAGGCTTCGGGTATGGCGGTCGCCTGCCATCCCTGTGCGGCCATTTTCTTCCACAGTTCCCGGTCGATTCCCTCGCCTGCGTCCATGGTCTTGCGGACACGCTCGAACGAGGCGTTCTCCTTGAGGAACGCCGCCGCTGTCTTCTGCAGCAGCTTCTGGTCAGCTGAAAAGTCGAAGTTCATGGTTCAGGTACCCTCCGCGTCTTGCCGCCGGAATCATTCCGGTCGTAACTGACGAGGCCGTCATTCTGCCCCCGGTTCCGGACGAAAGGCAATGGAAAAATGAATTTTGACTCAACAGTCAGTACGAGCGCAGGGGCACCCTGTCAGAGGCCAGACGCCGGCCGCTATTTCCCCGGAGCCTCTTCACCCGCATATGCCCCCGGAAGCCTGTCCCGGAGCATGCGCCGTCATCCGCCGGGTTCGAGATAACCCGTGATGAGCCTGACCAGCTCGTGAGTGATTTCAGCGGGCGGGACTCCGGGATCCGGCGTCGTGGCGAGCCGGACCAGAAACCCGAAGACCGCATTGGTGAGGATATAGATCTTGAGCCTGAACCGGCTCCCGGAAGCATCCTTTGGACTGATCCAGGCAACCTGCTTTGCCAGCTGCTGCACGTGTCCTTCGAGCTGCTGGAGCAGGGGCAGATTCAGCACGCCGGGCATGTGGGCGAGGAGAACGCCGAGCGTCTGCCGGCTTTCGGACATGGCCTGAACGGCGACCCCCACGAGTCCCTGAAGCGCCTCCGCTCGCGACTTGCCCTTCTGTTCGGGCGCGCGCCGGATCACGGCCTCCATGGTTTTCCGCATCTCGGCTTCCAGCAGTGACCGGAAGATCGCTTCCCGGTTGGGGAAGTATTCATAGAGTGATCCGACCGGTATCCGGGCAGCCGCGGCGACCCGGGTCGTGGTCGCACCCTCATAGCCGTGCCGGACGAGGACTTTCGCGCTCGCTTTCAGGATCCTGTCCTGCCGGATACGGGACCGGTCCTGCACCGGCTTTCGCCTGACGGGGGCTGCTCTGGGCGGCATTGACAACTCTTCCGGTGCTGAATACTCTCGCTAAACAAAGTCGAATATTATTCGGCTTTAGTCAAGGATATGGGGAAGATAAGGGAAGACGCGATGGCGGCAACGAATCCGGCAGGAACGAGCACAAAGAATTTCAGGCCGGACTACGTGAACGGACTGAAAGCAGCCGCCTACTGGATGTCGCACCCCGCGAGTGAAAAGGGAGTGAGCCACGCCTTCGAGGCCGTGTTCAGCCTCGCAGGTCCGATCGTGCGGAAACAGTTCGAGCAGTTCGCCGCTGATCCCGCAGGCGCAAGAATGCTCCGCGAGCGGCCGAATCTCCTCGAACACCTGACCGATACGGCGGCCCTCAAGGCATTGCCTGAGGGGAGCTTCGGCCGCGCCTATCACGACTTCATGTCCCGCATGAACGTGAGCGACGCAAAGTCCTTTGCCGCGCTCGCCCGTTCTGACGAGATTTGCGAGCGGCTGGGCTGGAGCGACGATGTGGCCTGGTTCGTCGAGCGGCAGAGCCACAGTCACGACCTGTTCCATGTGCTCTCGGGTTACGGGAGCGACCTCGCCGGGGAGGGGGCCGTGATCTACTTCAGCTACGGCCAGTTCCGGCTGCCGGTGCTGTGGGGAATCATGGCCGGCTCGGCGCTGCTCCGGCCCCGGATCGGCTGGCGACGCTGGCACCGTTATCTCTACGAGGCTTACGAGCGGGGCCGCACGGCCCGGCCCCTCGTCTGTGTCGATTACGAGCGGGACTTCCCGCTTCCCATCGACGAAGTCCGCCGCAAATACCGCATCAGCCCCATCGCGGAGGCCCACCCCGGAACGGGCCTCGTTGTAGATTATATGTTCATGCCGCCTTCATCGGGCCTGAAACCGCTTCGCCAGGAAGCCTGATCACTCCGGCGGAATTGCTGCTCAGGATTGCCCAAAGACCCCGATTGCTTCGGACCCAGCCGCCTGGATTCGCCAGCCCCGGAAACGGGCTGGGTTCGAAAATTAACTATGATCACTCGATAACCCGGCAGAACCATTGATCATTTGTGATCTAACTCATTGTTAGGGCATCCGGCACAAGCCTTGCTCATTAACCCTAGGTAATGAGGCCGCCTCAATAGATTCCCTAATGATTTAAGGCTTTTACAGAGCCTTTAGGGAAACTTTTGCGGCCCAGCCATCTCAAATCGAGACTCCTGTTTCGATTTGATGCGGTTTTTGGGCGTACAGCAGCTGTTATTTGGGAAGGACCTATTTGCTATGCGTTTCATTTCTAAACGGACCTGGCTGCTGGCCATCGTCGGTGTGATTGGACTGTTTGCGTCACCCGCCAATGCGCAGACCCCGATCGCCTCGCCATCCGTTCCCGGCTCCTCGTTTGTGGGGGAGCAGATCTGCTTCCCGGTCGGGTTCACCAACAGCGGGGCCCCGGGTTACGGCCCTTACCTTCAACTGGTTTTACCTTTTGAAATATCGTTTGATTCGGCCGACTTCCTGAGCTCGCCGCTCACGACGACGGCCGTGGGGACCTTCCCGCTGTCGGGCAACCTGACAGACCCGGTTTCGGGCGGAACTGTGACCGGCCCCGTGGGCGGCACGCTTACCCTGATCGAGTTCCCGCTGGGCAGTGTCGTCACGGGCGCGCCCACCGTGATCGCTGACATCTGCGCCAGCATCGATCCTCTGGCGACGCCGAACGTCGCGCTCCCGGTGAAGGCGGTCCCCGTGTACGAGTTCGGCGACACGGCCACCGGCGTGAACGGCCCGATCACGGGCTCGCCGGTCACGCAGAACACGACTCCCGGCTTCATCATGTTCGACAAGGACATCAACCCGCCGGAGAACGAGCACACCCCCGGAAACCTGCCGCCCA
>CAZUMS010000041.1:0-23547 GCA_964621525.1 uncultured bacterium | reverse complement strand
CTGGCCCTCTTTACGTCAGTAGAGAGGGCAGCCCCGGAGGGGCGGGTGAGTCTGTCCCGTGTTTTTCCGTGTCGATGTGTGCTGATCTGTGCAGGAGGGGTACCCCCTCCCCCCCCCCTGTTTTTTCGGATTCTCCGGGGATCGGTTTCCCCCTCACGTTATGTAAGGGGGTGGCGGGCAGTCCCGCCGGGGGAGTTTTCCGGGGAACTCCACCGCCCTCGCGGACCCGGGCATCCTTCGACCAGGCTCAGGACAGGCTCTCCTCACATCACGTGAGTAGGAAAAGGCCGGACTCGCCCTAACAACTCCAGTAATCCCGGCCGGTTAGGCCCGATAACGAGGAATAAGGAGGAATCTTCCCGTTGGCGGCTGCCGGTCCTCTGGACTTGGACTCTCCGGCGGACCGGGCCGGTGAACGGAACCCCACCCCACGAAGCCAGTCTAGAACATAAGAACCGGAGATCAAGAGGGGGTCCGCGAGGGGGCAGGATAAGTTACGGAAAAGACGGGCGGATTTATTTTTGAGGTTCTCCCCCTGGCCTCACGGCCGCCCCCTCCCTAAGCAAGAGGGGGCTAGAGACTCTCCCCCTGACCCCCTCCCTACAGGCAGGGAGGGGGAACCAGGGGTGATGAACCGCAGGATTGGTAAACCCTCCCTGAGTAGGGAGGGTGGCGCGAAGCGCCGGGAGAGTCTGATTCCCCGCCGCTGCTTGGAAGCTCTATGTGATGAAACCAAAATCGGTGTTGTGTTCGATGCTATCCTTCGCAGCGGGTTCTGTTGCCATTTCGTCGAAGTACAAAATTGATGATAGACTCTGCGAATAATGTCTAATCAGCCGTAGCTGCTACCAAGGACAAATTCTCCAGAAAATGAGATATAACAAGTTCAGATTTCTAAGAATATTATTCGGCTGTTCGGGATTTTTGTTTCTAACAGCATGCTCGGCAATCTCAGATTACATCACTTTTCTATATGGAGATGTATATTGTTCCAATAAGTTTTGTACTGAGTTTACCAGAAGTTCAGTGCCATATGGAGAAATGATACCGGTGAAAGCACCGGGACCGAATTCACCTGAAGAAAATCCTGAGTTTTATATCGATAAAGTTGAAGTAACTGTGCAAGCGTACTGGTCGTGTGTCGATTCCGGAATGTGCGAAGAACCCGGTGGAGACAACTTTTGTAATTGGGAATTTAGTTTCTTCAAGACATCAGAAGAAGACATACGTTACATTAAAGATCATCCCGTAAATTGCGTCAGCTGGTATGATGCAAGAGATTTTTGTAAATGGGCCGGGAAACGGTTGCCGACAGAGGAAGAGTGGGAAATCGCTGCATCTGCGGGGCGTGATGCAAAGTATCCGTGGGGTAATGAGGAGCCGTCCTGTAATTTCGCCGTAATGTACGACCAGCGCGGACCGGGCTGCGGATATAATAATACATCACCAGTATGCTCCAAGCAGAGCGGGAGCTCCTCTCTGGGAGCATGTGATATGGGTGGAAATGTTTTGGAATGGACAGATACTTGGTACGGAGACGACCGACCGGTTGCGCCTGCGGTTAAAGGTGGTGCGTGGACCTCTTCGGACGCAGCTGATTTTCTTATCAGCCGTCGCGGTATTATTTATCCGAGAGTACCACGGAGTCGTTTTATAGGATTTCGTTGTGTGAAGTAATTGACTGTACTATGACGGTATCCACCTGACACCCCGTTAACGGCGCCCCCTACCCCCGCCCCAACCCAACCAGCACCGGCAGGAGCGGCCCTAAGGCCCGCCGGTTCCGCTGACCGAGGCCCCACAGGACTTTCGGGCGCTTCAAAAACTCCGCCGCGGCCCTGAAGGGCCGGACCGAGCCGTTGTCGTCGAGCAGGTCGTCCGGGAGCGCGGGCAGTTCGTCTTCCGCCGCGTCGAACACCGTCCGCACGACCGCGAATTCGGGGCCGCCGTTTTCCGGCGCCGCCTCGTTAACCGCCTGTATGAAACTCGCCGACTCCATGTCGCACACGAGGGCGCCGGTCCTTTGACCCAGGGCCAGCTTGTCCTTCGGCGCGCCGAGCACGCGGGGGACCTCGACGAGCGATCCCCCGAGGGGGTTCAGGGCCAGCGTGCGGGCGACTTCGAGGATCCGGGCGCGGAGGGCGGGGGAGACCGGGCGGGCGTCCGGGGTTCCATCCCCAAACCCCACCGTTTCGGGGACGACGAGGTCGCCCACGTTGAGGCCCGGCTGGAGGCCGCCGCAGACGCCGAACCAGACGAGCCAGCCGGCCTCGGTATTCTCAAGGACCCATCGGGTGAGTTTGCGGGCGTTCGCGCCGCCCATGCCGGAGACACCGACGATGACCGGCTCCCGGCCATCGAGCCGGCCCCAGATCACGGGGCGGGGGGCGTTGGGGACGGGAATCCGGACCTTGAGGCGGCTGAGCAGCGGCGCGGCCTCGCTCCTCGTGGCGCAGAGAAAGACCGGGGCGCGGCTGGTGGCTGTATCGCTCATTGTCCTTGTATTTCAATAGGTTATCTATTGCGGGGCAGCAAGCCGGGCGGGGTTTGACTCCCGTTCTCTCCGGTGCGTAGTGTTCTCCGCCGCTGGGTGGAACTTTGCGCTCCGCGCCCCTTTTGAACGAAAGGGTGCGAGGGGGCGGCAGGGGGCCGCCCCGATCCGCGGGATGCCGGAATTTTGGGACCCGGCCGCCCGACCCTACAAAGGAAGCTGGACTACTTACCGGTATGCGTACACCGCTCAAAATGCAGGCGTCTCTCGCCGCGCACCTGATGAAACACAAGTTCCTGGGCACGAAATACGTCCCCCTCGTCCTCATGATGGAGCCGCTGCACGCGTGCAACCTCACCTGCGAGGGCTGCGGGCGCATCATCGAGTACAAGGACACGATCACCGAGCAGCTCTCGCTGGAAGACTGCCTCGCGGCGGTGGACGAGTGCGGCGCGCCGATCGTCTCGATCTGCGGCGGGGAGCCGACCCTCTACCGGCACATCAACGAGCTGATCAACGGCTACATCGCCAAGGACAAGTTCATCTACCTGTGCACGAACGCCATGTTCCTGGACAAGGTGTACAAGGGCGTGCCGCCGTCCCAGAACCTCTACATCAACGTCCACCTGGACGGCATGCGCGAGACCCACGACACGATCGTCCAGAGGAAGGGCGTGTGGGACATCGCCGTCGCCCAGATCAAGAAGGCGAAGAGCCTCGGCTACCAGGTGACGACGAACACGACCGTCTTCAAGGGAACCTCCTGGAAGGAACTGGACGAACTGTTCACCTTCCTCACCGACCTCGGCATCGACGGGATCATCGTCTCCCCCGGCTACAGCTACGAGGCGCTCGGCACGGTGTGCGGCGGCGACCCGCACATCTTCCACTCCCGCGAGGAGGTGCACGCGAAGTTCCAGGAGCTGCTGCCCAAGATCGAGAAGTACCGCATCTTCACGCCGCCGCAGTACGTGGAGTTCCTGGCCGGCGAGCGCGACTACAAGTGCTCGCCCTACTCGAACCTGACGCGCAACCCCCGCGGCTGGAAGGGCCCGTGCTACGCCATCACGAACGGCCACTACGAGACCTACCGGGAGCTGATCGAGGCGACCGACTGGGACTACTACATCAACCGCAAGGACCCGCGCTGCAAGAGCTGCTTCATGCACTCGGGCTTCGGCGGCTCGCTCGTGCTCGAGATGAACGGCAAGGACATGATCGACACGATGAAGTGGCAGTTCTCCAAGACCGGCTGATCAGCCGGTCGATAGTGACAGCGGGCTGAAAAGCCCTGCCGGTTGAACGGATCGCGGCCCGGTGCTCGACAAGAGCGCCGGGCCGTTTTGCGTTTTGAGCGGCCCCCGATGTCCGGTAAGCTTCAGGTTTCCGGAGGAGTTCCAGCCGTGAAACGACTGCTGATTTCGATGATGACCGCCGCCGCTCTGGCGAACGGCTGCGCCGGCGACGCGCCGCCCAGGAAACCCGAGCGCAAGGTGCGCAAAAACCGTTCGCTCGCCGCCGAGCAGGCGGACCAGCGGCGGCTCTTCAAGCTGATGCTGACCGTGGAGGCGCTGGAGCCCGTGACCGGCGAGTCGGAGATCTGGCGCGCCGCCGTGCAGGACATGCCCGCCGCTCCGGCCGTGAAGCTGCTGGAAGCGAAACTGGGCGGGCGGCGCTTTTCCGCGTACGACGTCGAGGCGGGCACGAAGGTCTACCGGGCGAGGTTCGCCGCCATCGACACGGGCGACCCCGCGGTGGAAGTCCTCTGGAGCATCGACGGGAAGAACTACCCCGTGCGCATCGGCGCGCCCGAGGGCTACCGCGAGGCGGTCGTCACCCCGTTCCCCGCCGGGCAGGCGAAGACCCTCACCGGCTGGAACGACGGGGCCATCGACCTCACCGTCACGGCCGATCCCGTGATCGTCGAATGGGGACGCGGCGTGAAGGCGGGGCACTGACCCGTTGGTTCTCGCCGGCCAGTTCCTTGAGCGGATGGTGGTGATCCCCGAGGGGGACCTTCACCTGGAGGGGCTCTACCACCGGGGCGAACACCAGCCGGCGGTGATCGCGCCGCCGCACCCCTACTACGGCGGCTCCATGGATTCGCCCGTGCTGAACGAGACGGCGTATTCGTTCTACCGGCTGAAGCACGCGAGCCTGCGGTTCAACTTCAAGGGCGTCGGCGCGAGCCAGGGGCAGATGACCGACAGCACCCAATCGGCGGTGGAAGACTACCGCGCGGCGGTCACGCAGATCCTCCTCACCTGTCCGGACCACGAGAAGGTGATCGCCGGGGGCTACAGCTACGGCTCGTACGTCGCCTTCCGGACCGCCCTCGAGGACCCCCGCATCGAGAAGCTGCTGCTGATCGCCCCGCCCGTGAGGCTCATGGATTTTACGGCGCTGGAGGATATCCGGCTCGAAACCCACGTGATCGCCGCCGGCCGGGACGACTACGCCCCGCTCCCGAAGGTGAAGGATCTCGTGAACCGGAACCTCGAACACGTCCACCTTCACGTCATTGAGATGGCGGACCACTTCTTCAGCCGGGGCCTTGGCGAGATCGGCCGCCTCGTCCGCGAGGCGTTCACCCCCGACGGCGGCATCCTGATGGACGACGAACGGGGAGAGGGACTCTGAAGGGGGCGTAACCGTCAGGGACTTAATAGGCCTCGCTGTGGCCCCTGGCATAGCGGGTGAGAGCGTGGGATACCTGTTCTGCGGTGACTTCGACTTTTTCCTCGTCGCGGAGGATTTCCGCCAGTGACGCCGCGAGGCGAGACAGATCCCTTTCGCGGGTTCGTCCATGAAGATAGGCAGGGTTCATTACCGCGAGATGACGAGGGGTTCGAAACACCGGTGAAGACAGCAGGCCGCCCAGTGCGGATGCGACCTCCCCGGCCGGGAGAGTCTTGCCCGGCCTGTCCATCACCTTTAGGGTTTTGCCGGTGCCTTTGGTCGTAACAATCCTTAGCGCACGGGCCGGTTCGGCTGCCGCCGGTCCGGGGCTACTTCCCGGAGTTCCGTTTTGGGAATCCTCATCCATCATCGTCACTTCTCACGAGGGATCGTAGTCCCTGATTCGAATCAGCCGGGCCGATCCTTCACTTTCAAACTCTATCACAACTTCGCCCTGCCGGGTATCCCTGCCGAAGCGATGGAGCAGGTTGCGCAAGGCAGGGGCGTGTTTGAGGAAATCGTCGGCCCGGATGTAGGTGAAGATTCGTGCCGTGTTTTCCCTGACCAGTTGACCGGTCTCCGGATTGCGCCAAATCCCTATCGACCGGATGGCGGTGGCTCCGCCTCCGATCTTGGCAAGGACTTCTAGGAAGCGTTCCACCCAGTCGGCATGACCTGTCACTGTTTTGCCTTCCCGGTCCCGGTCCGGCACGTAGAGGGTCAGTATCTGGCTGCCAAGATCACCCGGGATTCCGCCGAGCAGTTCCGCAAGACTGACTTCGGAACTTTCGGTTTCCGGTGAATCGCTCATGGCAAGGATCTTTAGCAGACCTGGTACCGGGAAGGGAGGACGCCCCATCCTCTCTGAAATCCCGTTAATTTCCGGGTAGTTGGGAGGCATTGAACCCCGGAGGGCCGGTTACTAGTATCGGCGCTTCCTCAGGGGGCCGCCGCAGGCGGCGCACCGGGGCAGGGCGGTTCCGGGGGCCTTCGGGGCTCGCGGGACGGACCCGGACAGAGGCGGCGTTTCTCATGGCGTTTACGGATATTTTCAAGAAGATCTTTGGCTCGCGGAACGACCGCTACCTGAAGTCCCTCAGGCCCACGATCGCCCGGATCAACGAACTCGAAGCCCAGCTCAAGGACAAGGCGGACGGCTGGTTCCCCTCCCGCACGGCGGCGCTGCGCCAGGAAGTGGCGAACGGAAAGCCGCTCGACGACATCCTGCCGGAAGTGTTCGCCATGGTGCGCGAGGTGGGCCGCCGCCGCCTCGGCATGCGCCACTTCGACGTGCAGCTGATCGGCGGCATGGTGCTCCACTCGGGCCGCATCGCCGAGATGCGCACGGGCGAAGGCAAGACGCTGGTCGCGACGCTCCCCACGACGCTGAACGCCATCGCGGGCAAGGGCGTCCATGTCGTCACCGTGAACGACTACCTCGCCCGCCGCGACCGCGAATGGATGGGCAACATCTATCACGCGATGGGGCTCACGACGGGCGTCATCGTTCACGGTCTCACCGACGCCGAGCGGCAGCGCGAGTACGGAGCCGACATCACTTACGGCCAGAACAACGAGTTCGGTTTCGACTACCTGCGCGACCACATGAAGTTCCGCCAGCAGGACCTCGTCCAGCGCGGCCACTTCTTCGCCATCGTGGACGAGGTGGACTCCATCCTGATCGACGAGGCGCGCACGCCGCTCATTATCTCCGGTCAGGCAGAGGCGTCCTCCGACAAGTACGTCCGGATCAACTCGACCATCGCCCACATCGTCGCCGAGGAAGAGAAAAAGGGCAGCGCCGAAATGAAGGAGGCGCTCGCCCGCCGCCGGCAGGAGGCTCTCGAGCGGCTGAAGCAGGCCCGGGCCGAGGCCGCCGGCGAGGACTACGTGCCGCCCCCGCTGCCGGAGGGCGTGGACCAGCAGAAGAGCCTCGTGCGCGGGCGGTTCTTCAACCTGGACGAGAAGTCCCGGTCCTCCTCCCTCACGGACGAGGGCGTCGAGTACGTCGAGAAGGACCTCGGCATCGCCAACCTGTTCGATCTCCAGCACGTCGAGTGGGTGCACCACGTGAACCAGTCGCTGAAAGCGCACCTCCTGTTCACCCGCGACGTGGAATACGTGGTGGCCGACGGCGAGATCATTATCGTGGACGAGTTCACGGGCCGCCTCATGCCGGGCCGCCGCTGGTCGGACGGCCTCCACCAGGCGATCGAGGCCAAGGAAAACGTCCAGATCGAGAACGAGAACCAGACCCTCGCCACGATCACGTTCCAGAACTACTTCCGGCTCTACGACAAGCTGGCGGGCATGACCGGCACGGCCGAGACCGAAGCGGCCGAGTTCATGGACATCTACAAGCTGGAAGTCATGCAGATTCCCACGAACCTGCCCATGGTCCGCGACGACCGGGCGGACCTCGTCTTCAAGACGACGGACGCCAAGCTCGCGGCGGTGGTGAGCGAGATCGAAGAGATGGGCAAGTCCGGCCGTCCGGTGCTGGTCGGCACGACCTCCATCGAAAAGTCGGAGCAGCTCGCCAGCATCCTGCGCCGCAAGGGTGTCCAGCACCAGGTCCTGAACGCCAAGCAGCATGCCCGCGAGGCCGAGATCGTCGCGCAGGCGGGCCGCCTCGGCGCCATCACGATCTCGACCAATATGGCCGGCCGCGGAACGGACATCCTCCTCGGCGGCAACCCCGAGGCCCTCGCCCGCTCGCGCATGCCGGCGGACGCCCCGTTCGAGGGTCCCGAATGGGAGGCCGTGCTCGCCGCCGCCCGCAAGGAGTGCGAGGAGCAGAAGAAACAGGTGATCGGCCTCGGCGGCCTGCATATCGTCGGCACCGAGCGGCACGAATCCCGCCGTATCGACAACCAGCTGCGGGGCCGCGCCGGCCGCCAGGGCGATCCGGGTTCGAGCCAGTTCTTTCTGTCGCTGGACGACGACCTGCTGAGAATCTTCGGCGGCGACCGCATCAAGGGCTGGATGGAACGGCTCGGCATGGAGGACGACGAGGCGATCCAGCACCCCTGGCTCTCGCGCTCCATCGCCGGAGCACAGGAGAAGGTCGAGGCGCGGAACTACGACATCCGCAAGCACCTGCTCAAGTACGACGACGCCCTGAACCGCCAGCGGCTCGTGGTCTACGCCCAGCGGCGGGAGATCCTGCAGGGCACGGACGTGCGCGACCGGTTCCAGGAGATGCTCAAGGAGACGGTCGAGGAGCTCGCCGCGACCCACTGCCCGGAAGACAGCTTCGCGCAGGACTGGGATTTCGATTCCATCAACGCCGCCATGAAGCGGGTGTTCGAGATGGAGACCCGGCTCTCGCGCGAGACGGTGGGCGACATCTCGCCTCCCGAGCTCGTCGAGCACATCCTCAAGATCACGGGCGAGTACCTGAAGGAAAAGGAAGCCATTGTCGGTTCCGAGCGGATGCGGGCGGTGGAGCGCCATTTCTGGCTGATCACGCTCGACACGCTCTGGAAAGAGCATCTCGTCAACATGGACCACCTCAAGGAAGGCGTCGGCCTGCGGGGCTACGGCCAGCAGGACCCGGTGATGGTCTACAAGAAGGAAGCCTTCGAGATGTTCCAGGACCTGCTGCTTTCGATCCAGACGGAGACGGTCACGGACGTCTACCGGTGGGCGAAGCAGCAGGCCGAGCTCGTCATCGAGGCGAGAAAGGCGGCGGTGGAGCAGGCCCGCGCCGCGGCCGCCGCCCAGGCGGGTGGAGCGGCAGGAGCGCCGGCCCCTCTCCAGCCTCCGGCGGCGAAGGCCGCCGACGCGGATCTCGAGAAGGACCTCGAAAAGCGGGCCGCGCAGGTTCGCCGCCTCAACTTCACCCACCAGAGCTCGCCCACGAGCGGCTCGGACGGCGACGGCGAGAAGCCTGGAAACCGCAAGGAAGCGGTGAAGGTCGCCCGCCAGCAGCGCATCGAGCGCGCAGGCGGCACCGTCGTCCCGCAGAAGCGCGAAGTCCCCAAGGTGGGCCGTAACGACCCCTGCTGGTGCGGCAGCGGCAAGAAATACAAGAACTGCCACCTCGACCTGGACCGCAAGAAAGAGGCCGGCGAAACCGCTTGACGGGCGGGGCCGGTTCCGCGACATTTGAAGGCATCGGTTCTGAAAGAGACGTCCTCCGGAGGCTGAGATCACATGGCTGGAATCGTTATCTGCACGTTCGTGGTGTTCGGTGCGTTTTTCGTGGCGATCAGCGCCGGCGGCGCTGTTGCCGTCGCGGGCGCCGCTACCTTCCTCTCGAAGGGCCCGGCCCCGGCGGCCAGGCCGGAAGGCGAAGCGGCCAAGTGAGCCGTTCCCGACGCGCCGCACTCGCCGCGATTTCGGCGGTACTGTTCCTCGGCGGCTGCGCGCCGCTGTTCCGGCTCTTCAACCCCGAGGCCGAAAAGGCTGAGGAGCTCCAGGCGGCAGTCCGCCAGTTTACGGGCGGTTACCTGCATGCCCACGCCGACGAGGCCCGGGCGGCTTCGCTCTCGGTGCACCCCTCCCTGCGCGAGCGGTTCGTGGAGGACTACCGCCAGAAGGGCGGCAAGGCGACCCAGGTGGATCTTGAGAAGTGGTCCTGGGCGCCCGATCCCAAGGACAAGGACGATTACGACACGGACATCGCCTACACCCGCCTCGCCATCGACATGACGAACCGGAACTCCATCGTCGTGAAGCGCATCTATCTCGACCTGACCTGGAAGTATCTCGACAATACGTGGCTGATCACGGACGGCCTTTTCCCCAAAGACACCCCGGCCGCAAACTGAAGCGCTAGCGTCCGAGCGCCCGGCGGATTTCGTCCATGAGGTCCGGCCGGGAGCGGAGCCAGGTATCCCAGTCGGCTGCGCCGTCCGGCGGGGTTTCGAGCACGGGGAGCCATCTTTCGCGGCCCGCCGCGTCCACGAGATAGAGCCCCGCGAGTTCGGCCTTCCCGCCGCCGCCGAAGCCGCCCGCTCCCTGCGCGGGCGAGGCGCCGCCCGCATACACCGAGACTCTCGACACGGGCACCATGCGGGTGCCGTCCAGTTCGAGACGTTTTCCGGCTGCGTAAACCTCGCGCCCCGCGTGGGCGAATTTTTCAGGCGGCACGGCGTTCAGCCTTTGCCAGTTGCGCCGCCGCCGGATGGTCCCGGTGGCCGGCGAACAGAAGCCGCCAGCGGAACCGGCTCAGGAGAAACCACAGGATGGAGCCCGCCATCCGGACGGGATAGACGCTCAACACGGCGTCGAGTTCCCCGTCCAGATGATCCCCCGGCTGCCAGACGGGGACAAGATGGAAACATTCCAGGCGGTCCGTAACCGCCCGGAACTCGCACTGGTGGCCGTAGATCCGTCCGGTGACGGAAGGGTCCTCGAACCCGTATTCGAGAAAACCGGTAAACCGTTCGGCCTCGATGAACCGGCGGCAACCGAGAAGATGCGCCGCGAGGTTGCCGAAGCCCCAGTAGCGGCTCACGAACGCGGCGATCCGGCTTGCTGTCTCGATCCGTTCCGCGAGGGGTTCCGGTTCCTGCCGGGGCTCGGACTCTTTCGCCTCCGGCTTCGGCTCCAGCGGGATAATTCCCAGCACCCGGCTCCGGAAGCGGACGATGAGGGCGAGCTTTCCGTCCGGCTGGCGTTCCGGCGAGACGGTGAACGGCCGGAACGAGACGAACCCCTCCGCCTCGACGGGCCGTGTGAAACCGCCAGAGGCCCGGCCGTGCACCCGTAACGGCGTCCGCCAGAGCCAGAGCCCGGCAAAGAGCACGACGGCGGCCGCCCCGAGGGCTGCCGCCGCCAGTGCCCACAGGATCCAGATCATCGGCGGTGTGCCGCTCCGGTCACTTGTGCTTCTTCTCGCCGCGGCCTTCGGTAATGGCCGGAATGGCTCCGGCGGTGGCGCTGTCGGCGATCTTGGCGACGCTGCTCTGGGCGCCGTCCACGACCTTGTCCACCATCTGCGGGAGCAGCTCGATGGCGCGGGTGATGATCGATTCCTTGTTCTGCTTCAGCGAGAGGAGCTGCGCGGTGCCGTTCTTGTCCACGACGATGAACGCCTGCGGGTCCACGGAGATGCCGCCGCCCGCACCCGCGCCGCCGAGCGAGGCGTCCGCCGTCTCGCGCCGGGTGCCCTTGCCGTCGGCGATGCCCGCCCCGAAACCCAGGCCGAGCTTGCTGATGGGGATGATCGTGGCATCGCCCACGCGGATCGGCTTTCCGACCACCGTCTCGGAGGACGAGATGCGCTGCATTTCCGACAGAAGCGTGCTGATGAGATTCGTGATTTCCATAAACCCGTTAGCCCTTTTGGTTCACCTGTGGATGGGGGACGGCGGCAAGGATAACCCCCCGGAGCCCGAAACAAAACGGGCGGCCATCAAGACCGCCCGTTTCCATAACCGGCGCCTGCGCCGGTTCGGCAGGGACCTTACTTGCCCTTCTTCAGCTCCGTGAGGACGAGCTTGGCGCAGGCCTTCAGCGTCTCGAAAACGCCGGTGCCTTTCTGGGCGCAGGCCTCGAAGGCCGGGACGTTGTAGTGGTTCAGGAGCTTCTGGAGTTCTTCCACGGGCGCGGCGTTCGGCAGGTCGCGCTTGTTCCACTGCATGACGTAGGGGACCTTGCCGAGGTCGTAGCCCTGCTCGGCGAGGTTCTGCTTGAGGTTCTCGACCGACTCGATGTTCGCTTCCATGCGCTCCACCTGGCTGTCGGCCACGAACACGACGCCGTCCACGCCCTTCAGGATGAGCTTGCGGCTCGCGTCGTAGAACACCTGGCCGGGCACCGTGTAGAGGTGGAAGCGGGTCTTGAAGCCGCGGATCTCGCCGAGCGAGAGCGGAAGGAAGTCGAAGAACAGCGTGCGTTCGGTTTCCGTGGCGAGGGAGATCATCTTGCCCTTCGCCTCGGGGTTGGACTTGTCGTAGATGAACTGCAGGTTCGTCGTCTTCCCGCACAGGCCCGGGCCGTAATAGACGATCTTGCAGTTGATCTCGCGGGAGCTGTAGTTGATGAAAGACATAAACCGTTCGCCCCCTTCTTACTCGCTGAACAGGTTGTCGATGTCGTCGTCGGTGATCTCGGCGAACGGGGACGAGCCCTGGCCTTCCTTCTCGGCCTTCGCCACGAGTTTCTCGAAGATCTTCTGGAGCGTCTCGCCGGCCTTCTTCACGCGCAGGCGGACGAGGCCGAGCGAGCTGCGGCTGTCGAAGATCACGACCAGGATCACCCGGCCGCCGATGATGGAGATGTGCAGGTTGTCGCGGTCGCCTTCGTGGAAGAGGACCGAGAACTCCTTCTCCCCGAGCAGCTTGGCGAGTCCGCCCGTGGCGGCGATATTGCCGGCGGTGAGCGAGGCCATCGACGTCGTGTCGAGGTTCTCGGTCTCGCCGCAGCTGGCGATCAGCTGGCCGTTCTTGTCCACGAGGAAGACGACCTTGGCGTTCGCTTCCTTGGCGAGTTTTTCGATGACATCCGAGATCTCGTTGTACTCGGTCTCGTACATGACGAAGTTAGGACCGGCCATAAACTCCCGAACTCCTTGAAAAAAGACGCCTGTTCCGCTTGTCCGCTGGAAGTGTAGACGCCCTCAGGCGAGTAACGGAAGGGATATCCCCCCCCGCCGGGGATTTCAAGCGGGTTTCTTGGAACGGCTCCGGGACGGTTTGACGGCAGTGCGCCGCCGGGGGGCGGGTTCCGGGGGGGCATAGGGCCGCCGGGCCCGGAGGGCCTCGGCGATTTCCTCCCGCTCCCAGTATTCGGGTTCGGCCCCGGCGCCAGCCGGGGCGGCGATACGGGTGATCCGGCCGGGGGGATGGGTGACGTCCGCCGCCGAGCGGGCCAGTTCCGAGGCGGTGGCTTCGCCCTCCACCGACAGCGATGTCGCGAGGACCAGTTCCCGCACGGGTTCCTGCTCGAGCCGCTCCAGAAGCGCCTGCCACGACAGCTCGCCGGGACCGGTGCCCCTCGACGGGGAGAGCCGCCCGTGCAGTACATGGTAGCGGCCGCGCCACGTGCCCGGCGCTTCGAACGCCTCAAGGTCCGGCAGGTCCTCGATCACGCACAGGAGTTCTGCATCCCGGTCCTCATCGGCGCAGACCGGGCAGAGATCCCCTGTAGTCCATGTCGTACAGATCGCGCAGCGGCGCAGGTCCTTCCGGACCGATTCGGCGGCCTTTTCGAGCGGCTTCAGGAGTTCGGCCTGCGAACCGGCGAGGTGTATCGCCATGCGGAGCGCCTGGCGGCGTCCGATGCCTGGCAGCCGCCGGAGCACGGCCGCGAGCCGGTCAATGGGATCGGGGGTGGTCACTCGGCGGGCGAGTCTAGCCGGTCAGGGTTTTCCCTGCAGCATGTCCGCGAACGGGAGGTTCGCCAGCAGGCCCGATCTCGCCTTCTCGCCGGCGGCATCGGCGCGTTTTAACGCCTCATTGACGGCAGCAGCAGTGACATCCTGCAGGAGTTCCACGTCGAGGGGCTGAACCAGGTCCTTGTCGAAGGCGATCGAGACGATCCGGCCTGCGCCGCTGGCCTTCACCTTCACCATGCCGCCTCCGGCCGAGGCCTCGACGATCTCTTTCTCGAGGGTCTTCTCGATCTCGTCCTTCTGCTTGTTCAGGGAGGCCATCATCTGCTGGGCCTGGCCCATGATCTGGCTGAGGTCCATCTGGCCGCCAAACGGGAAATTCGGGTTGTCCGGCATGGTCGTTCCCTCGTTGCGGGTCCTGGGCGGACAGGCTTAAATTTAGACATGCCGCGTCAAAAACCGCCCGTTCACGTTAGGCCGAACTACCCGCCGAGCGCAATCGAAACCCGCGAGCGGCGGCGGAAATATTATAACTCATTGAAATTATTTGTATTATTTGGATTGATGCCGGCCTTTCTGAACCGGCGGCCCTGCCGCTCCTTAATTTTAGGTCAGGGCAGACAGGCCTCCTCATCTTTCATGAAGTTGTGAAACTTTATGACAATAGTCCTTGTTGGTCGGGCAAACGGCGTTAGATTAGGGTCATACAGGGTTGAACCGGATACCCCGGCGAGACCCCCAGAAGGGCCGTGCAGCAAAACCGCCGGCAGAGGAAGCAGAGGACGATATGGAGAGGAACCCGGTATTACGTCAGCAGGAACGCAGAACCGTTCGCGGGATTGCCGCCGCCGTGGTGGTGACCGCCTTCCTCAGCTCCGGCTGCGTGCTCGCGCTGGTGCCGCTGCTCGCGACGCCGGTCGCCGTCGGCGCGGGCGCTGCCGCCACCGCCACGGGCGCCCGGACCGCCTACTACAACGCCAGGGATTTCTATGACGCCATCGACCAGAACGACGGCACCCGTCTCGCCCAGGGCGAGGGCCTCAAGGGGCAGGACCTTCTCAAGGTCATGGCCCGCGGCGAAGCGGCGTTCTCCCGCGCGATCCAGCCCTACGGCCTCGACACGCCTGACTATGTGGTGCTGAACGAGCTGCGCCGCCGGGGCGCCTCGACCCAGGCCTCGATCACGCGCAACACGGGTATCCAGAATTTCCCCTCGACCGACCAGCTCGCGAAGCTGAACGAGCGCGGACTCGTTTCGTTCAACACCTCGAGCGGCCAGATGAAGTTCCTGCTCTCGGACAAGGGCTATGACCTCGTCGAGAAAACCCGCCCCGTGGCCGAGCATGTGCGGTTCCAGTTCTATCGCCGCCTCTCTCTCGATGAGCGTCAGGTGCTGGCAAAGCTGTCCGCCAAGGCGGTCGCCGAAGAGGACAACAAGGCGACCTGGCTCGCCGGCGGCATCCTCGGCGTGAATACGGACGGCGCGGCGGAATTCGTGCTCGCCAAGAACCTGCTCGCCGCCCGCATGGAATCGGACAAGATCCTGAAGGCCAGCAACCTGGGCCGCCTTGAGTTCGACATCCTCGCCCAGACCTGGGACAAGCCGGAGCTGGGCCTCAAGCAGATCGCGCAGCAGACCCGCGCGAACCGCCCCGAGGTCGAGGCCGCGGTGCAGAACCTCGTGGACAAGGGCTTCGTGGCGAAGATCGACCAGCCCTCCGAAAACGGTCCGTGGAAGCTCACCTCCGCCCCCAAGGGCGTCGCCCTGCAGCAGAACATGAAGGGCCAGGTGGATAATTACAGCAAGTCGGTGTTCGCCCGGCTGACCGAGGACGAGCGGAAGAGCATGGAAAATGTCTTGAGTAAAATGTCCCGCGGGGTAATCTAAGCGGGCTTCCGCAGAATGATCGAATAACCGGCTGAGCCGGAGGGCGCGGATGCACTGGTATCCGCGCCCTTCTGTTTCGGACGAATGGAGGGACTGGACTGTGAAGAATCTGGCGAAGACGGCGGGACGGCGGACTATAGGGGCGGCGGTGCTGGCGGCCGTCCTGATGGCGGGCGGGGTGTCGGCCAAGGACAAGCCTGCGTTCCGGCAGATCGAGGCCGTGGCGGGCGACAAGATCCGGAGCGTGAAGGTGGCCGACTTCAACGGCGACAAGCGCCCCGATATCGTCGTCATGCGGACCCGAATCCGCGAATCCGAACGCAAGGTCGAGAAGTATTTCGACCTCTTTCTCCAGACGCCCGACGGCTACCCGAAGGCTCCGGACCAGAGCCTCAAGGCCGACGACCGGGCGATCGTCTACGACCTCGGGGATATCGATCCCACGACGCCGGGCCCGGATATCGCCTACGTCACGTCCGACGGCGTGTTCAGCTACTCGTTCGACGGCGGACGGTTTGTGGCCGAGCCGCGGCGGATTCTCACGGTGAAGAGCGTTTTCACGGCGCCCGACGCCACGACGATCATGAGCCGGGACCTTTTCCGGGACTACGACGGCGACGGGATCTCGGAGCTGATGATCCCCGACGCCGACCAGTGGTACTACTTCAAGCTGATGGATGCCGCGGCGCCAAACGGCGTACCGCAGGCCGCCGACGAGCCCAAGGGCCGCCAGTGGCGCGTCCGGCAGATCTTCCCCGTTCCGCTCGTCACCGAGCTCTCGAACGTCTGGGAGGGCAACCTGCTCGTGGCCCGGCTTGAATACGGCACTTCGCGGATCGTCCAGCTCCTTCCGGACGAATTCCTCGCCGACTACGACGGCGACGGGCGCAAGGACCTCCTGATCGGTCATGCGGACCGGCTGCTCATCTTCAAGGCGAAGGCGGACGGCAACTTCAGCGAAACGCCCGAGATCTGGGATTTCGCCCGCTACGGCATCGAAGAGATGATGCGGCACGGCCACCTCGCTCCGGTGGCCCGCATGGCGGTGGGCGATATCGACGGCGACGGCAAGGCCGACGTCGTGCTGTCCCGGATCTCGATCAGGGACCTGAGCGACATCGAGCTGCTGACGGAGTTCAGCGTGTTCCTGAACAAGGGCGGCAAGTTCGCGGCTTCGCCGGACCAGGTGGTCCATGTGGACAACTACTCCGAGCAGCCGTTCCTGATGGATGCCAACGGCGACGGCACGCTGGATCTCGTCTACCAGGAGATCCCGTTCGGCATCTGGCAGGCGATGCGGATCGCCCTCTTCAGCGAGATCAAGATCGACTACCACGTCCGCTACTCGAAGAACGGCTTTTTCTCTGACGATAACGACCGCACGGTCCGCATTCCGTTCGACTTCGATCTCTCGCACCAGGGTTCGGGCGTCCTGACGGCGTTCACCTTCGATGCGGATTTCGACGCGGACGGTATCCCCGATGTCCTGCAGGCCGAAGGCTCCGACAGCTACCGGCTCTGCACGGCAAACGGCAAGAAGGAATGGGCCGACCAGTGCGAAACGATCGACGTCCCGCAGGCGTCCTTCTTCACGCTGCCGGTGGACCTGAACGGCGACAAGAAGCTGGACCTCATCATCCGCTACGCGGGCGAGGGCGCCCACGACGGTACGCTGAGGATCCTGCTCAGCCACTGAAGGGGACGGGGGCGGCCAGACACCGTTCCCGGAAAACAGAACGGCCGGTTCCCCGAAGGGAACCGGCCGTTCGTGTCTTGAGGGGTCAGCGGCTCAGCGCTTCTTTTTGCCGGCCTTTTTGGCGGGCTTCTTCGCCACCTTCTTCACGGTCTTTTTCGGGGCGGCTTTCTTCGCCGGCCTGGCGGCCTTCGCAGCTTTGGGCGCCGCCGCTTTCACGGCTTTCGGGGCCGCCGCGGCCGGGCCGATGATCAGCTCCGCCAGGTGACGCCGGTGGTGCAGGGCGTCGCCGTAGAGGAACTGGTTCATCTGCTGGCGCTTGAAGTAGATGTGGACGTCGCACTCCCAGGTAAAGCCGATGCCGCCGTGAAGCTGCACGCTCCGTCCCGAGCAGAACCAGCCGGTGTCGGCCGCCATCGCCTTCGCCATGCGGGCGAACACTTCGGCCTTTTCGGGCTCGTGGTCCACGGCGCAGGCCGCGTTGTAGACGAGCGAGCGGGCCTGGTCGATCTCCACCATCATGTTGACGATGGGGTGCTTCACCGCCTGGAAGAAGCCGATCGGACGGCCGAACTGCTCGCGCACCTTGGCGTACTCGTTCGTCGTCTTGAGCTGCCATTCGGCGGCACCCACCGAGTCGGCGGCGATCGTCGTCCAGATGGCCGGCAGCGCCTTCTGGATGGCGGCGAGTCCCTTGCCGGGGGCCGCGATCGTGCCCGTGCCGGGGACCTTCACGTTCGAGAACGTCACGGTCGCCTGCTCGCGGGTGAGGTCGATGATGCGGTCGGCCGTGATCTTGACGCCGGCTTCCTTGGCCGGGACGGCGTAAAGGCCGATCCCCTTCGCCGAGCGGGCCGAGACGATCAGGAAGTCCGCCTTGGGCGCGTCCAGCACGAAGCCGGCCGTGCCGGTGAGCACGACGTTCCCGCCGGTTTCCTTCGCCTCGAGCGGGGCGTCGCCGGGTTCCCAGGAGCCGTCCGTGTTCGTGAGGGCGAGGGTCGCCGCTTCGCCTTCGGCGATGCGGCTCATCCAGGCGTTGGCTGCGGGGGTGCCCGCGGCCTTCAGCACGAAGGTCGTGAGGATGGTCGCCATGAGCGGCGAGGGAAGGGCGTACGAGCCCGTCTCCTCGACGAGAGCGGCGACGGCCACCGTTCCGAGGCCGGGGCCGCCGGCCTCTTCCGGAACGGCGAGGGCCTGCCAGCCGAGCTCGACGGTCTTCTTCCAGAGGTCCTCGTCGAACTTGCGCCAGGCGGGCCGCTCATAGGCGGTGTGGTCGCCGATCAGCTTGCGGAGCTTCTCGATGTTGGCGTGCTCGGCGAGGAATTTTCTCGCCTGCTGCACCAGCATCTGCTCGTTGGATCCGAAACCGAAATCCTTGGGTTGCGTCATGTGTAATGGTCCCTTCCCTGCTTATTTCGACTTCGGCATGCCGAGCACGCGCTCGCCGAGAATGTTCCGCTGCACTTCGCTCGTGCCGGCGGCGATGGTGATGCCGTAGGAGTTCATGTAGCCGAGCGGCCAGGCGGCGTTGTCCGGCGCCTTCGTGTCGCCTAGGAAGAAGTTCGACGAGAGGCCCTCGATCTCGAGGGCCAGCGCCGTCGCCGCCTGGTTGAACTCGGAGGAGACGAGCTTGCCCTGGAGCGGAATCCGCATCGGGTTGTTGCCCGTGAGCGCGGGGACGCGGGCTCTCCGCATCACCTGCTTGATCGCCTCGCCCTTGATGGCGAACTGGACGATCCGGTCCCGGATCACCGGGTCCTCGATGGCCGGGCGGCCGTCGCGCTTCACCCGCTTCGCCAGCGAGACGAGCCGGTCGGCGACGGCCGTGAGGGACCGCTCCGCTCCGCCCGCCGATTCGGCGGCGCCGCGTTCGTAAAGCAGCGTCGTCATGGCGACCTTCCAGCCGTTTCCGACCTGGTCGAGCCGGAGCGAGTCCGGCACCTCGAGGTTGTCGAACAGCACCTCGTTGAAGCCCGTCTCGCCCGTGATCTTGATGAGCGGCCGGACCGTGACGCCCTTGGCGCCGCGGATCGGGACGATGAAGTAGGACAGGCCGTTGTACTTGTCGTCGCGGCTCGTGCGGCAGAGGAGGATCATCCAGCTCGCGAAGTGCGCGAGCGAGGTCCATACCTTGTGGCCGTTGATGACCCACATGTCGCCCCGCCGTTCGGCGAAGGTCTGCGCGTTGGCGAGGTCGGAGCCCGACCCCGGCTCGGAGAAGCCCTGGCACCAGATGTCGTCAGACGAGAGGATGCCCGGCACGAACCGCTTCTTCTGCTCCTCGGTGCCGTGCACGAGGATCGTCGGGCAGGCCATGCCGAGGCCGATCACGTTGATGAAGTACGGCACCTCGGCGTGACCCATCTCCTGGTTCACGATGCGCTGGCGCTTGTCGGTGGCGCCGCCGCCGCCATAGGCCTTGGGGATGTCGGCGCCGATCAGGCCGGCCTCGTAGCATTTCTTCTGCCAGGTGCAGAGGTAGACCCGCTGCTCCTCGGTCATGACCTCGAGGGCCGACTGGGGGAGCCGGAACGAGGGCTTGGGCGGCTTGTTATCCTTGAGCCATTTCCGGACGTAGGCCCGGAATTCGGCCTGCTCCGGCGTATCTTTCTGTTCTGCTTCGGACATGCTGACGTGCCTCCAGTTGCTGTATTCCCCGCTGGGGAAAGTTTCGTCGCGGAGCCCCTCTGGCTCCGGGTCCAGACGCGCGGGTTTTTCCGCGGCGCCCCATCACAACCTGAATTTGACTGGCGAGTCAATCTGCAAACCGGCAGTTCACATTTACTCGCCGGGAAGGGTGACAAACGCACCGGTACGTCACCCGGCTTTCGCATCGTATACGGCAAATTTCGGTAGCTTCCAGATGTGAAAGTTTCATAAATGGCAATGGTGAGTCTTTATCTGGAGACCGGGTGTGTATATCCTTCCTGCCGCAGTTTGACGTTCCGCCCTTGAGACTTTTCGCCCAGCCCCGGCGCATCTTTCAGGCGCACGGGCGGCGGCCCTCAAGGCGCCGGGAAAGCTGAGACAGCAGCTGTGGCACAGAAAATATCGTTTCTGACACCGGACCGGGACCCGTTCGCGACTACCCTGCGCCAGCGGGTTGACGCTTATTTCCAGCAGAATGGACTCTCCCGTCATGCCAACGGATACTTCTGGTGGAAGGCGGCCTTTTTCCTCGGTGCGTATTTCGGGATCTACGCGGCGATCCTTTCCGGCCGGTTCAGCGAGCCGGTGATGCTGGCCCTCTGCCTCGCTCTTGGTTTCACGGTCGCCTGCATCGGGTTCAATGTGGGACACGATGCCTGCCACAACGCCGTCTCCGACAAGCCCTGGATGAACCGCCTGTTCATGCACTCGTTCACCGTCATGGGCGCCAATGTCTACAACTGGAATATTTCCCATAACATCGTTCACCACTCGTACACGAACATCCCCGAGGCGGACGGCGACTTGCACCCGATGCCGTTCCTGCGGTTCTATCCGAAGGAAGGGAAAAAGCCCGTCCACCGCTACCAGCACTGGTATGCGTTCTTCCTGTACTCGCTGACCTCGCTCGCCTGGGTGTTCCCCAAGGATTTCCGCCATTTCTTCGAGCGGAAGCTCATCGCCTACGACAAGCCCGAACCGCCCGCGTCCGAATACGTGTGGCTGTTCGCCGGCAAGGCGGCCTATTATTTCGCGTTCCTTGTGCTCCCGGCGATCGTGCTGGACCTTCCGTGGTGGAAGGTGCTCATCGGTTTCACGGCCATGCACCTTGTCGCAGGGTTCCTGCTCGCCACCGTGTTCCAGCTCGGCCACCTCGTGGAAGGCACCCGGCTCGTCCCCCTCGGCGACGGAAAGATTCCCGCCTCCTGGCTCGCGCATCAGGTGGAGACGTCGGCGAACTTCGCCACCCGGAACCCCCTCGCCCTGTTCTGCACGGGCGGCCTCAACTTCCAGATCGAGCATCACCTGTTCCCGCGGATCTCCCACGCCCACTACCCGGCGCTCGCGAAGATCGTGAAAGAGACCGCCGCCGAATACGGCGTGCACTACACCGAATATCCGTCATTCGGGGCCGCGCTGGCTTCCCACCGCCGCGTGCTGAAGGCGATGGGTGTCGCCGACGAACTCCCGTCCGCCTCCGCCCAGCCTGCCGCGGCGTAAGCCCCGCCTGACTCCCCCTCCGTCCGCCGCTACCCTTGGGGCGGATTGAAGACGAACTTCAGACTTTTCCTGGCTTCGCTCGGCGCGAGCCTCGCGCTGCTCGGCCTCTGGGAGTGGTATCTCCAGCGGGCGTATCCGTCCCCTTACGTGAGCGACCCGGAGCTCGAATACCGGCTCCGCACAACATCACCCCAGGGGAGCGGGTCGATCCGGTTCCGGGAGCGCGACTACCCGCTGGCCGCCCCACCCGGTGTCACGCGCATTATCGCCCTTGGCGAGTCCACGACCTGGGGGTCAGGGCTCCGGTCCGGCGAGGACGCCTGGCCCTTCCGGCTCGAAGCCCGCCTGAACGAAATGCCGGGCCGCCGCGTTGAGGTGGTGAATGCCGGCGTGAACGGCTGGTCCTGCGAGCACCTCCGCCTTGCCGCCCGCCGATGGCTGCCGCTGCTCCGGCCCGGTCTTGTGATCGTGATGACCGGGTGGAACTGGCCGGGGATTGGCGAGCCGCTGAGCTGGACGCCGCTCGTCCGGCTTCCGTTCGGAGGGCCGCTGGCGGGGCTCCTCAGGGATTCGCGCCTGCTCACCGACCTGCATTTCCGGTTCGAGCGGCTGCTCTCCCGTCCGGAAAGCCCGGTGCGCACGATGGCGGAGTTTGAGCGAATCCGCCGGGAACATTCGGCGCGCCTCGAAACCTGTGTCGAGGCGCTGGGCCGGGAGCTTTCGCCCTATCCGGCGGTGCTCGTGAAGCCAGCCGCACTGTTCGACGCGCCCGGGGATCCGCCCGCCCTTCCGGAAGTTAAGGGGCTCATCGGCCAGTTCACGTTCTGCCCCGGCCGCAGTCCGCAGCAACTCTCCGCCTGCCACCGCCTCGAACGTGAGACCCTGCGGGCGGGCCTCTCCGCCGCCGAAGCATCCGGCCGCTGGCGCGTCGTGGACGGCGCCCAGCTTGCCCCGGCCGACTGGGACGTCCGGGCGCGGCTTTTCATGGACCCGATCCACCTCACCGCCGCCGGGAACGAGGACCTCGCGAAGCTGCTCGCCGGGGAGCTCGAAGGGGTGACGGGGGTAGTTGCCAAATAAGTTAACCAGAGCGTGGCGGCTGAGGTTATGGCGAGATCGCCGGGTTCGGGGAACACAGTTTCCGGAGAAGCGGCCGGGCCCCCGCCTTCCTCCCGGCCGGGAGCGGGTTTTCGGGGGTTTTGATGCCGCATCACGGCATGAGGCGGAAATATTTCATAACCAACTGATTCTAATGACGAATTTGTGATTTTTACCGGAAATCCCCAGGTTTTGCCCAATTTTCAGGCTGGAAAACCGGACGGGTCCATGACCGGGGTCATAGATATAAGCCACTGTAATTATTGAGAAATAAAGGAATCCAACTTTTATTTTTTTGGCTATTGACGAGAGGGGGGTCCATCCTCATAATCGCGTTCCGCCATGGGGAACCCCCGATGGCTGGTGGTGGTAGCGGAACGCTACGTCGGATCTTTGACAACCAGGTAGTAGTTTTTTTCCGTTAAATGCTCTTTTGAGTTTTTAACTCACGTAAAGAGTCTTTTTCCAAAGGTTTCGTTTGTCCGGTTTTGGTCTTCGGACCTGGCCGGGCGACAAGAGCCGATAGGGAAAATTCTTCATATTCAATTGGAGAGTTTGATCCTGGCTCAGAACGAACGCTGGCGGCGCGCCTAACACATGCAAGTCGTACGAGAAACCGCAAGGGAGTACAGTGGCGTACGGGTGAGTAACACGTGGGTAATCTACCTTCGGGCTCCGAATAACCCGCCGAAAGGCGGGCTAATACGGGATGAGACCACAGATCTGCGGATCAGGGGTTAAAGCGGGCGCAAGCTCGCACCTGAAGATGAGCCTGCGCAGCATTAGCTAGTTGGTGAGGTAATGGCTTACCAAGGCGACGATGCTTAGCTGGTCTGAGAGGATGATCAGCCACACTGGAACTGAAACACGGTCCAGACACCTACGGGTGGCAGCAGTGGGGAATCTTGCGCAATGGACGAAAGTCTGACGCAGCGACGCCGCGTGGGCGATGAAGGCCTTCGGGTCGTAAAGCCCTGTCAGCAGGGAGTAAGGTCGGTGACCTAACACGTCATCGAATTGAACGTACCTGCAGAGGAAGCACCGGCTAACTCTGTGCCAGCAGCCGCGGTAATACAGAGGGTGCGAGCGTTGTTCGAAATCATTGGGCGTAAAGCGCGTGTAGGCGGTGAAGCAAGTCTGATGTGAAATTCCTCGGCTCAACCGGGGAGGGTCATTGGATACTGCTTCGCTGGAGTGCTGGAGAGGGTGGTAGAATTCCTGGTGTAGTGGTGAAATACGTTGATATCAGGAGGAATACCAGAGGC
>CAZUMS010000040.1:0-23852 GCA_964621525.1 uncultured bacterium | reverse complement strand
TCGCCATGGACAAGCAGCTCCGCTTCGCCATCCGCGAGGGCGGACGCACCGTCGGCGCCGGCGTCGTCGCCGAGATTATCGCGTAAGGACCGGCGAGAGGCCCGTCCAGAGTTAAAGGGATTTCGCGGGCGGCGGGGCCGCCCGGGAGCGACAGAGGCAGTGACCAGATGAATTCGCAGAAGATCCGCATACGGCTGAAGGCGTTCGACTACAAGCTGCTCGACCAGTCCGCCCGTGAGATCCTGGACACGGCGCGCCGTACCGGCGCCCGCGTCTCGGGGCCGATCCCGCTCCCGACGCGGATCAGCAAGTACACGGTGCTCCGGTCGCCGCACTCGGACAAGAAGTCCCGCGACCAGTTCGAGGTGCGCACGCACAAGCGGCTGCTGGACATCCTGGAGCCGACGTCCCAGACCGTCGACGCGCTGATGAAGCTCGACCTCGCGGCCGGCGTCGATGTGGAGATCAAGCTCAACTAGTCCCCCCTGCGGCGGACCGGTTGCCTTGAGAGGTGAGTATCGTGGCTGAAAAGAAGACGAAGAAAGCGAAAGCCCAGGCGGGCGTGAAGACCGTGAAGGGCGCGGGCCTCGGCGAGAAAGTCGCCTCCGTGACCCCGCGCAAGGGCGTCGTGCACCAGGTCGTGACGGCGCAGCTCGCCAAGCGGCGGCGCGGCACCCACAAGGCCAAGACGCGCGCCGAAGTGCGCGGCGGCGGCCGCAAGCCCTTCAAGCAGAAGGGCCGCGGCGGCGCCCGCGCCGGTTCGACGCGGTCCCCCCTCTGGAAGGGCGGCGGCACGATGTTCGGGCCGATCCCGCGCAGCTACGAGAAGGACGTCAACAAGCAGGAGGCGAAGCTCGCCCTCGCCAGCGTGCTGGCCGACAAGCAGAAGTCCGGCAAGCTGACGGTCGTGGAAGGCGTTCCCCTTCCCGAGGCGAAGACCCGTTACGTCGCGGCGGCGGTTGCCGAGCTCGACATGAAGGGCACCGTCCTGTTCATCACGGCGGCCTACGACCGGAACCTGACGCTCGCGTCCCGGAACCTCCCGGGCGTGAAGGTGCTGCCGGTGGAAGGCCTCAACCCGTACGATGTTCTCCGCTACGAGAACCTCGTCATCGTCAAGGACGCCCTGGACGGCGTCGAGAAGCGGGCCGCGGCCTGAGAGTTTAGGGAGATCCTGTCGTGCAGAACGATCCGAACGAAATCCTGATCCGGCCGGTGATTACCGAGCGGGCGACCGACCTCCGGGCGAACAACCAGTACGTCTTCGAGGTTCCGCTCGCCGCCAACAAGATCCAGATCGCCGAGGCCGTGAAGGCGCTCTACAACAAGAAGGTGAGCTCGGTGCGCACGATGGTCGTGCGCGGCAAGTTCAAGAACCGCCGCTCGGGGCGGGTCCGGATGCCGTTCTGGAAGAAGGCGATCGTGACCCTGCCGCAGGGCGAGTCGATCGACGAGATCCTCGGGCCCAAGTGAGTGAAAGGTCCGGCTCCGGCCGGACCCTAAGGACGAAACGCCATGCCGATGAAGACATTCAAACCGACCAGCGCCGGACGCCGTCACATGACGGTGTCGGGATTCGACGAGATCACCCGCGGCGCGCGCCCGGAGAAGTCGCTGCTGAAGGGCGGCAACCGCTCCGGCGGGCGCAACAACCGCGGCCGGATCACCACCCGCCACATCGGCGGCGGCCACAAGCGCCGCCTCCGGGTGATCGACTTCCGCCGCGAGAAGGACGGCGTGCCGGGCACGGTCGTCTCGATCCAGTACGACCCCTACCGCACGGCCCGCATCGCGCTCGTCAGCTACAAGGACGGCGAGAAGCGCTACATCGTGGCCCCGGTGGGCCTCAAAGTGGGCGCGACGGTGGAGAGCGGCGTGAAGGCCGACATCCTCCCCGGCAACTGCCTGCCGCTGCGGAACATTCCCGACGGCACGGTGATCCACAACATCGAGATCAAGCAGGGCCGCGGCGGCCAGCTCGTCCGCTCGGCGGGCTCGGGAGCCCAGCTCCTCGGCCGCGACGGCGACTACGCCATCATCCGCATGCCCTCCACCGAAATCCGCAAGATCCACCAGGACTGCCGCGCGGTCGTGGGCCAGGTGTCGAACCCGGACCACGAGAACATCACGATCGGCAAGGCCGGCCGCTCCCGTTGGCTGGGTATCCGCCCGACCAACCGCGGCGCCTCCATGAACCCGTGCGATCACCCGCACGGCGGCGGCGAAGGCAAGGCCGGCCAGGGCAATCCGCATCCGGTCTCGCCGTGGGGCATGCCGGCCAAGGGTTACAAGACCCGCGCCAACAAGCGCACCCAGCGGTTCATCATTACGCGCCGCCAGCCCGGAAAGAGGGGATAACCGATGTCTCGCAGCATCAAGAAAGGCCCGTTCGTCGACAGCCACCTCGAGAAGAAGGTGGAGAACGCCTCCAAGTCCCGCGACTCGAAGGCGATCAAGACCTGGTCCCGCCGTTCGGTCATCACGCCGGACTTCATCGGGGTCCAGTTCCTGGTCCACAACGGCCGCAAGTTCGTGCCGGTCTACGTGACCGACAACATGGTGGGCCACAAGCTCGGCGAGTTCGCCCCGACCCGGACGTTCAACGGCCACTCGGGCGACAAGAAGGTCAAGTAGGCCGCAGGAGACGAACACGATGGAAACCCGAGCCATACTCAGATACGGACGCATCTCGCCGCGCAAGCTGCGCGAGATCGCCGGCATCGTCCGCGGGCAGCCCGTGAACGAGGCGATCACCCGCCTCAAACTCACCCCGCGCAAGGGCGCCCTCATGATCGCCAAGGTCATCCAGTCGGCAGCGGCCAACGCCGCCGACCGGCACGGCGCCGATATCGACACCCTGCGCGTCAAGACGCTGCTCGTCGACGACGGCCCCCGGATCAAGCGGTTCACGCCGCGCGCCCAGGGCCGGGCGAGCCCCATCAAGAAGCGCACCAGCCACATCACCGTCGTCGTGAGCGACTGACACAGGAACTCACCGGAGAGAGAACGAGCTTATGGGCCAGAAAATCAATCCAATCGGGTTCAGGGTCGGCGTCATCCGCGGCTGGGAAAGCCGCTGGTACGCCGAAGGCAAGAAGTTCACGACCCAGCTGCACGAGGACATCAAGATCCGCGACACGATCAAGAAGCGGCTCTACGATGCGGGCATCAGCAAGGTCGAGATCGAACGCCACCCGAAGGAAACCAAGGTGTACATCCACGTCGCGCGGCCGGGCCTCATCATCGGCAAGCGCGGGCAGTCGCTGGAGCAGCTGAAGGCCGAGCTCCAGAAGCTGACCAAGAGCGAGCTGTACATCCACCCGATCGAGGTCCGCCGTGCGGAGATCGACGCGCAGCTCGTGGCCGAGAACATCGCGCTCCAGCTTCAGCGCCGCGTCGCGTTCCGGCGCGCCATGAAGAAGGCCGTCCAGACGACGATGCGTCTCGGAGCCAAGGGCATCCGCGTCTCGTGCAGCGGCCGTCTCGGCGGCGCCGAAATGGCCCGCTACGAGTGGTACCTCGAGGGCCGCGTGCCGCTTCACACGCTGCGCGCCGACATCGACTACGGCTACACCCGCGCGGAGACCACCTACGGCGCCATCGGCGTCAAGGTGTGGATCTACAAGGGCGATATCATCGGCGACCGGCCGAGCCCGGGCGCCCGCACGCAGAACGCACCCGCGCCGCAGCCGGCGGCCTGAAACGGCGAAAGAGTTCAGGGAGAGACTGACACATGATGATGCCGTCCAAACCGCGTTACCGTAAGGTTCAGCGCGGACGTAACTGGGGAAATGCCAAGCGCGGCACGACGCTCGCGTTCGGCGAAATCGGGATCCAGGCCCTGGATCGCGGCAATATCACCGCCCGCCAGATCGAGGCCGGCCGCATCGCGATCACCCGCAAGGTGAAGCGTGTGGGCCGTCTCTGGATCCGGGTGTTCCCCGACAAGCCGGTCACGAAGAAGCCGGTCGAAACCCGCATGGGCAAGGGCAAGGGCGCGCCCGAGTACTGGGTGAGCGTGATCAAGCCCGGCCGCATCATCTTCGAGATGGAAGGCGTTCCGCCCGAGCTCGCGCTGGAAGCGTTCCAGCTCGCCCAGGCGAAGCTGCCCTTCCCGACGAAGATCGTCCACCGCACGGAGGGACTCGTCTGATGGAACTCCTTCACAAGGGATCGGAAGTCCGGCAGCTGTCGGACAAGGAACTCGAAGCCCGCGTGCGCGCCGCGAAGGCGCGCCTGCGCGAGCTCCGGTTCAAGAACGTGACCGAGAAGCTCGAGAACACGGCCGAGACGGGCCAGATCCGGCGCATGGTCGCCCGGCTCCAGACCGTCCAGACCGAGCGCAGGGCCCAGGCCGGCAAGACCGCGAAGACGAAGTAATCCGGAGCAATCATGAGCGACACGCAGCAGACCTCCGCCACGGCGGAACGGAAGAAGAAGAGCAACACCCGGACCGGCATCGTGGTCTCGGACGGCGCGCAGAAGACGCGCACCGTGGAAGTGACCCGGCTCGTGCGGCACCCGCTGTACAAGAAGTACATCCGGCGCCGTTCGCGGTTCCACATCCACGACGAGAAGAACGAGTCCCGTTCGGGCGACATGGTCGAGATCCGCGAGACCCGGCCCATGTCCAAGACCAAGCGGTGGACGCTCGTGCGCGTCGTCGTGAAGGGCAAGACGATCTGACCCCGGTCAGGACGTAACGGCACCCGCGAAACCCCTTTAGGAGCAGAAGACCATGATCCAGATGCAATCCGTGATGGACGTCGCCGACAACTCCGGCGCCAAGAAGGTCATGTGCATCAAGGTGCTCGGCGGCACGCGCCGCCGCTACGCCGAGGTGGGCGACATCGTCGTCTGCTCGGTGAAGGAATGCATGCCCACCTCCAAGGTGAAGAAGGGCGAGGTCGTCAAGGCGGTCATCGTCCGGCAGGGATTCCCGATCCGCCGCACCGACGGTTCCTACATCAAGTTCGACGGGGCCTCGGCCGTGATCGTCGACAAGGAAGGCGAGCCGGTGGGCACCCGCATCTTCGGGCCCGTCGCCCGCGAGCTGCGCGCCCGCAACTTCATGAAGATCGTTTCGCTCGCCCCGGAGGTCCTCTGAACATGGAAACCCCCAGCTACCGCATCAAGAAGGGCGACACCGTCGTCGTCATCAGCGGCGCGGCCCGCGGCACCAAGGGCGAGGTCCTGCGCGTCCTCCCGAAAGAGGGCAAGGTCGTCGTGAAGGGCGTCGCCATGATCCAGCGGCACACCAAGCCGACCCAGCAGAACCAGGCCGGCGGCATCGTCAAGCGCGAGGCGGCTATCCCGCTCTCCAAGGTGATGTTCTGGGACGAGGTCAAGGGCGAGGCGACCCGCATCCGCATCCAGGTCAAGGACGGCAAGCGCCAGCGCGTGTCGGCCAAGTCGGGCGCGGCGATCGCCTGAGGAAACACAGAATCTAGAGGCCGGAGACCGGGGGGAACGGTTCCCCCCGAAACCGGACCGGACAGGGAAACAGCCAGATGGCAACTGAAGAGAAAACCAAGGTACCGAAGCCGAAGCCCGAGGGCGCCGGCCAGAAGAAGGGCGGCGGACGCCGGCAGATCGCCGCGGCGACGAGCGACAAGGGCCCCGAAAAGGGCGTCGAGCCGCGTCTGCGCCAGCGTTACCGGAGCGAGGCCGTCCCGAAGCTGATGGAGCAGTTCAAGTTCAAGAACCCCATGCAGGTTCCCCGGGTCACGAAGATCGTGATCAACATGGGCCTGGGCCGTCACTCCGAGGCGGGCACGAACCTCAAGGTGATCGAGAACGCCGTGAACGAGCTCATGGCGATCACGGGCCAGCGGCCGGTCGTGACGCGCTCCAAGAAGGCGATCGCGAACTTCAAGCTGCGCGCCGGCGTGCCGGTGGGCGTGTTCGTGACGCTGCGTTCGAACAACATGTGGGAGTTCCTGGACCGCCTGATCACGTTCGCGCTTCCCCGCGTGCGTGACTTCAAGGGCGTTCCGGCCAAGAGCTTCGACGGCCGCGGCGGTTACACGCTGGGCATCCGCGAACACATCATTTTCCCCGAGATCGACTTCGACAACACGGACAAGGTCAAGGGCATGAACATTTCCATCCAGACGTCGGCGGCGACCGACGAGGAAGCCCGCGCGCTGCTCGCGGCACTCGGCTTCCCGTTCCGGACCTGATCAAGGGATAAGGTGACCAACAGCCATGGCTAAAAAGACGATGATGCTCAAGGCTCTCCGCAAGCCGAAATTCAAGGTCCGGCAGCACAACCGCTGCCCGCGCTGCGGGCGTCCCCGCGCCTATCTGCGCGACTTCGACATGTGCCGCCTGTGTTTCCGCGAGCTGGCCTCCAAGGGCCAGATCCCGGGCGTGACGAAGTCGAGCTGGTAAGGAGCGAACATGAGCAAGCTGATTAACGATCCGATCGCCGATCTTCTCACCCGCATCCGCAACGGCGCGATGGCCCGCAAGGATTCGGTGGAGCTGCCCTACTCGAAGGCGAAGGAGAACATCGCGAAGATCCTCTCCGAGCACGGCTTCGTGGGCGGCGTGGAGAAGGTGACCAAGGAAGGCGAGTTCCCCTCGCTCCGGATCGGCATCAAGTACACCCGGGGCCGTTTCGGCGTGATCCAGGGGATCGAGCGCATCTCGAAGCCGGGCCGCCGCGTCTATTTCGGCGCGACCGAGCTGCCCAAGGTGAAGAACGGCCTCGGCATCGCCATCGTGTCCACCTCCAGGGGTGTCATGACCGATGTGGACGCGCGGGCCCAGAACGTCGGCGGAGAGCTTCTCTGCCGGGTCTGGTAAGCGGGGCAATCCAGGGAGACACATCATGTCGAAGATCGCACGCAAACCGGTACCGGTCCCCCAGGGGGCGCAGGTGCAGCTCAAGCCGGGGCTCCTCGAAGTGAAGGGCCCCAAGGGCACCCTGTCCATGGCCGTTCCGCCCGAAGTGGAAGCCGTCCTGGACAAGGGCGCGCTCAAGCTGAACTGGAAGGGTCCCAAGGACGCGGTGACGCCCGTGTGGGGCACCACCTGGGCGCTGGCCAACAGCCTCCTCAAGGGCACGACCGCGGGCTTCACGAAGACGCTCGAGCTCGAAGGCGTCGGTTTCCGCGCCGAAATGAAGGGCAAGAACGTCCTCGTCCTGAACATCGGCTTCACCCACCAGGTCGAGCTGCCGCTGCCGGCGGGGCTCACCTGCTCGGTGGAGAAGAACCAGACGGCCATCGTCCTGAACTGCGCCGACAAGGGTGTGCTCGGACAGTTCGCGGCCAAGGTCCGCGCCGTCCGTCCGCCGGAGCCGTTCAAGGGCAAGGGTATCCGTTATGCCGGCGAAGTGATCCGCCGCAAGGAAGGCAAGGCCAAGAAGTAAGGCCGCCGAGGTAAACGCGCATGGCAAAGATTGTCGACAGGAAGGCGAACCGCGAGCTTCGCCACAGCCGGATCACCAAGAAGGTCCAGGGCACGTCCGAGCGCCCGCGCCTCGCCGTGTTCCGGAGCAACAAGCACATCTACGCGCAGGTCATCGACGACGCGGCGGGCAAGACGCTCGCCTCGGCCTCGACCCTGTCGAAGGACATCAAGGGCAAGATCCAGAAGGCCGGGACACTCGACGCCGCCAAGACCGTCGGTTCCCTGGTCGCGGAGAAAGCCAAGGCCGCGAAGGTGCAGAAGGTTGTCTTCGACCGCGGCGGATACGCCTATCACGGACAGGTGAAGGCCCTTGCGGAAGCGGCACGCGCCGCGGGACTGGAGTTCTAAGCACATGGCAAATCCGAGAGAAGACCGCCGCGAGGGCCGCGGACGCCGCGACCGCCAGGAGCGGGATGACAACTACATCGAGAAGATCGTCGCCGTGAACCGCTCGGCGAAGGTCGTCAAGGGCGGCCGCCGGTTCAGCTTTTCGGCCCTGATCATCGTGGGCGACGAGCAGAACCGCGTGGGCTGGGGCCTCGGCAAGGCGAACGAGGTTCCGGACGCCATCAAGAAGGCGATCGAGCGCGCGAAGCGTTCCATGCGCAGCTACCCGGTTGCGGACGGCACGATCCCCCACGAGGTGATCGGCCACTTCGGCGCGGGCAAGGTGTTCATGCGGCCGGCCGGTTCCGGTACCGGCGTGATCGCGGGCGGCCCGGTGCGTGCGGTGCTCGAGGCCCTGGGCGTGAAGAACGTCCTCACCAAGAGCCTCGGCTCCAGCAACCCGCACAACGTCGTGAAGGCCACGTTCGAGGCGCTCGAGCAGCTGCACAGCGCGGCGATGATCGCCACGCGGCGCGGTTCGGTCCCGGAGAAGAAGCCCGCAGCGGCGGCGGCATCCTGAATTAGGCACCGGACGGGGCAGGAAGGCGGGTAAACCCGCCGGACTCCCGGGCCGGAACGTGTTGAGAGGTTTTTCGTCATGGGTGAACAGAAGAAAATCAGGATCCGGCAGACCGGCGGCCTGATTACCTGTACGGACCGGCAGCGTGCGACGGTGAGGGGCCTCGGCCTCCGCCGCCGCCACCACGAGGTCGTGGTGAAGGATACGCCCGCCATCCGCGGCATGATCGGCAAGGTTCCGCAGCTCGTCCAGGTTGTGGAGGAAAACGTCAAATGAAACTCAGCGAACTCCGTCCGCCGTCCGGCGCGAAACAGGGAATCAAGCGGCTCGGCCGCGGCATCGGCTCGGGTCTCGGCAAGACCTCGGGGCGCGGCCACAAGGGCTACGGCTCCCGCACGGGCAGCAAGAAGAAGCGCGGCTACGAAGGCGGCCAGACGCCCCTTCACCGCCGCCTGCCGAAGGTCGGCTTCACCAACATCTTCCGTTTCGAGTACCAGATCGTGAATCTGGGCCAGCTCGAAAAGCTGAACGGCGACGTGACGCCGGAGACGCTCGCGAGCGCGGGCCTGATCCGGTCGGCTGCGGACCCGGTGAAGATCCTGGGCAACGGGGACCTCAAGGCGGCCCTCAAGGTCCAGGCGCACCGCTTCAGCGAAGGCGCAAAGAAGAAGATCGAGAGCGCGGGCGGTTCCGTGCAGGTCCTCCCGGCCCCGGGCGCAAAGGCCCCGGCCGAGGCGAAGGCCTGAGCGCGGCCCGCAGGGTCTTCAGGGGAACCACAGGAGTAGCACAGGCGCATGGCAGCACCGGCACCCAGCTTTAATCCGAAGAAGCTCACCGAGCTTCAGTCGCGAATCCTGTTCACGGTGGGAGTGCTGCTCCTGTACCGTCTGGGCACCATCGTGCCCACGCCGGGCATCAACCCGGAAGCCATGCGCGGCTACCTGGACCTCACCTTCGGAACGCAGGGCTCGATCGTTACCCTGTTCAACATGTTCTCGGGCGGCGCCCTGCACAGCTTCTCGATCTTCGCGCTGGGCATCATGCCCTACGTGACCTCCTCCATCATCATGCAGCTCCTCGGGGAAGTGATCCCGGACATCAAGGAACTGCAGAAGGAGGGCGAGGTCGGGCGCCAGAAGATCAACCAGTACACCCGGTACCTCTCCGTCGCCCTGTGCGCGGTGCAGGCGACCGTGATCGCGTCCAGCCTCCAGACGGCCGTCGCCCCCGGCGGCATCCCCGTCGTGCGCGAGGCGGGCCCGCTGTTCGTCGCGACCGCGGTGGTCTCGCTCACCGCCGGCTGCATCTTCGTCATGTGGCTGGGCGAGCAGGTGACCCGGGCCGGCATCGGCAACGGCATCTCGCTCATCATCTTCGCCGGCATCGCGACGTCGATCCCGGGCGCGCTCGGCGGCTTCGTCCAGCAGATCAACCAGGAAACGATCAACCCGATCGGCGCCATCATGATCGGCATCATCGTCGTGGGCTCGCTCGTCGGCATCATCTTCGTCGAGCAGGCCGAGCGGCGCATCCCGGTCCAGTACCCGGGCCGCATGGTCGGCCGCCGCCAGACGCAGGGCGTGAAGTCGCACCTGCCGCTCAAGCTGAATCCCTCGAACGTGATCCCGCCGATCTTCGCGAGCTCGCTGCTCGTCTTCATCCCGACGGTCGCCGGCCTCACGCAGGAAGTGACAGTCGATCCGGCCGGTTCGTTCCTGTCGAACCTCTGGCCCTGGATCATCGTGCACGTCATCCGCCCCATCGGCGAGGTCCTCAGCCCGCACGGCTGGGTCTACTCGCTCGTGTTCGGCTCGCTCATCATCGCGTTCGCGTTCTTCTACACGTCGATCATCTTCAACCCGGACGAGATGGCCGAAAACATCAAGCGCAACGGCGGCTTCGTGCCCGGCATCCGGCCCGGCCAGCAGACGGCGAACTTCATCCGGCCGATCATGAACCGGCTGACGCTGATCGGCGGCGTTTACCTCGTGCTGATCTGCGCGGTGCTGCCCTACGCGCTCACCCGCGGCACGGGCGTCACGTTCTACTTCGGCGGCACCAGCGTGCTGATCTGCGTGGGCGTCGCCCTCGACACGTTCCGCCACATCGCCGACCACCTGCGGAACACCAAGTACGACGAACTTCTTGACGGCAAGGCCCTCGGCAAGATCAAGGGCCGTGCGCGGAGGAGCGCCGCTTGAGCGAGCTCCCCGTCATCTTCCTCGGCGCTCCGGGCGCGGGCAAGGGCACCCAGGCACGGGTCGCCTCGGAGGCCCGCGGCATCCCGCAGCTTTCCACCGGGGACATGCTCCGCGCCGCCAAGGCCGCCGGTACGCCGGTGGGTCTCAAGGCGAAGGAGTACATGGACTCGGGCAAGCTCGTTCCGGACGAAGTCGTCATCGGCGTCATGGCCGAGCGGCTCCAGGGCCCGGACACGCAGAAGGGCTACATCCTGGACGGGTTCCCCCGCACGATCGCCCAGGCCGAGGCCCTTGACCGGATGCTGGCGGACCGCAAGCGCGCCCTTCCCCGGGTGATCGAGATCGACGTCCCGGACGAGGAAGTGGTCTCCCGGCTCTCGGGCCGGCGCACCTGCGGAAGCTGCGGCGCCATCTGGCACGTGCAGACGAGTCCCACGAAGAAGGACGGCGTCTGCGACAAGTGCGGCGGCGCGCTGACACACCGGGCGGACGACCAGCCCGGGGTGATCCGCGAGCGCCTCAAGGTTTATCACGACCAGACCCGGCCGCTCAGCGGCTACTACCAGAACAAGGGCCGGCTCGTGGTCATCAACGGAAACCGGCCGGTGGACCTCGTGAACGCCGACCTCATGAAGGCGCTGGCCTGAGCGCAGGAACGGAAGCGGAAGCAACGTGGCGATCGAGCTGAAATCGAAGGAGGAAGTCCGGACCATGCGTTCGGCGGGCCGCGTCGTGGCCGAAATCCTCCAGCGGCTCGCGGCCACGGCGAAGGCCGGCATGTCGACGCTGGATCTCGACCGCATGGCCGAAGAATGGACCCGCAAGGCGGGCTGCAAGCCGGCCTTCAAGGGTTATCAGGGGTTCCCGGGCACGCTCTGCGTCTCGGTGAACGAGGAAGTGGTCCACGGCATCCCGAACGCGAAGCGCCGGATCGAGGCGGGCGACATCGTCAGCATCGACTTCGGCGTGATCCTGGACGGTTACTACTCGGACTCGGCGACGACCATCGCCGTGGGCGAGATCCCCGAGGACAAGCGCCGTCTGATGGATGCGACCCGCGAGGGGCTCCTGAAGGGCGTCGAGCAGGCGCGGCCGGGCAACCGGATCGGCGACATCGGTTTCGCAGTGCAGACCTACTGCGAGGCCAGGGGCTACGGGGTCGTTCGCGACTTCGTGGGCCACGGAATCGGGCGGAACCTCCACGAGGCGCCGCAGATCCCGAACTACGGAAAGCCCGGAGGCGGCGTGAGGCTGCGCGAGGGCATGGTCATCTGCATCGAGCCGATGATCAACATGGGAACCTGGGAAGTCCGCAAGCTCGACGACGGCTGGACCATCGTCACGGCGGACGGCAAGCCCTCGGCCCACTACGAGCACTGCGTGGCGATCACGGACGAAGGTCCCGAGATCCTCACGCGGCTGCCGGAGGCCGCCTGAACGGGCGCTGGGAAGGAACCATGCCGAAGGAAGACGCAATCACGGTCGAGGGCAAGGTGATCGAGCCGCTGCCGAACGCCATGTTCCGGGTGGAACTGGAGAACGGCCACAAGATCCTTGCCTACATCTCCGGAAAGATGCGGATGCACTACATCCGGATCCTTCCGGGTGACAAGGTGACGGTGGAACTCTCGCCCTACGACCTCACGAAAGGCCGGATCACCTACCGGGCGAAGTGAGAACAGCAGAAAGCCGCTAGCGGCAGGAGCCGGAGCAGAAGAAAGATATGAAAGTCAGAGCCTCGATCAAGAAACGGTGTCCCAAGTGCAAGCTCGTGAAGCGCCAGGGCGTGCTTCGCGTGATCTGTCCGGCCAACCCGCGCCACAAGCAGCGTCAGGGATAAGGAACCAGGAGAAAACCCCATGCCCCGCATTTCAGGCGTAGACATTCCGAAGAACAAGCGCATCGACGTGTCGCTCACGTACATCTACGGCATCGGTCCGAAGACCGCCCGCAGCATCTGCGCTTCGGCGAAGATCGACGGCGCCCGCAAGGCCGACCAGCTCTCGGAAACCGAGGTGGCCGAAATCCGCCGCGTGATCGAGCAGTCCGTCCGCGTGGAAGGCGACCTGCGCCGCGACGTGGCGCTCTCGATCAAGCGGCTCATGGACCTCGGCTGCCACCGGGGCCTGCGGCACCGCAAGATGCTGCCGGTCCGCGGCCAGCGCACCAAGACCAACGCGCGCACCCGCAAGGGCCCGCGCAAGACGATCGCCGGCAAGAAGAAAGAGACCAAGTAACGGGGTTAACCCCGGGCGGGCGCCCTGAACGGGTCCGCCCTTCGAGGACAGGTGAGAACCATGGCCGAAGAAACCAAGGAACAGCAGGCACCAGCAGCCGCCGAGGGCAAGCCGCAGAAGGTCAAGAAGACCAAGATGCGCGGCGTGGACCACGGCATCGCCCACATCCAGGCGACCTACACGAACACGATCGTTTCCATCGCCGACGGCGCCGGGAACGTGATTTCGTGGGGCACCGCCGGCGGATCGGGCTTCCGCGGCTCGCGCAAGTCCACCCCCTACGCCGCCAGCGTGGCGGCGGAGAAGGCGGCCCAGAAGGCCGTCGCCGTCGGCGTGAAGTCGGTGGCGGTGCAGGTGAAGGGCCCCGGCCCCGGCCGCGAGTCGGCCGTCCGGGCGCTGAACGCCGCGGGGCTCCGGGTGACGTCGATCCGCGACGTGACCCCGATCCCGCACAACGGGTGCCGCCCGCCCAAGCGGCGCCGCGTGTAAGGCCGGCAGGACCCCGGCGGCGGCCTTTCCGGGTCAGCCGCGCCGGGGGTTTTGCCTTTGACCCGGTTCCGGCTATGTAGGGCCTCCTGAACAGCATTCGGGGGGCGCTCAAACAGAACGCTAAGGACGGTACCAGCTATGTCGCTCATCTCCAGGAACTGGCGCGAACTCATCCAGCCGAACAAGCTCGCCGTGGAAGAAAACACGCAGACCTACGGCAAGTTCGTGGCCGAACCGCTGGAGCGCGGATTCGGCATCACGATCGGCAACTCGCTTCGCCGGATCCTGCTGTCGTCGCTCCAGGGCGCGGCCATCACGCACGTCCGCATCGAGGGCGTCAAGCACGAGTTCACGACCATCAGCGGCGTCGTGCAGGACGTCACCGAGATCAACCTGAACCTGAAGAACGTGATCTTCCGCGCCCAGTCCGAGGGCCCGGTCACGATCCGGCTCAAGGCCTACGGCCCCCGCACGGTGAAGGCCTCGGACTTCGAGCTCCCGCACGACCTCGAGATCCTGAACCCCGACCTGTTCATCGCCGAACTCCAGCAGGGCGGCGAGCTGAACGTCGAGGCCGTCGTCCGCATGGGCAAGGGCTACGTTCCGGCCGAGCGCAACCGACGCGAGGGCGACCCCGTGGGCACGATCCCGCTCGACTCCATGTTCTCGCCGATCCGCAAGGTGAACTTCCAGGTTCCCTCGGCCCGCGTCGGCCAGATCACGGACTACGACAAGCTCGTGCTCGAAGTGTGGACCAACGGCGCCGTGACGCCGGTGGACGCCGTCGCCTACGCCGCGGCGATCCTGAAGAAGCAGCTCCAGATCTTCATCAACTTCGCCGAGGAAGAGGAGCCGGTGCAGCAGTCCGTCTCCGCCGGCCTCGGCGGCGGCTCCGGCTCCGCCGAGCAGGCCGCGAAGCTGAACGAGTACCTCTCGAAGTCGGTCGACGAGCTCGAGCTCTCGGTCCGTTCGGCCAACTGCCTGAAGAACGCCAACATCCGCTACATCGGCGAGCTCGTGCAGCGGAGCGAGGCCGAGATGCTCAAGACCAAGAACTTCGGCCGCAAGTCGCTCCAGGAGATCAAGGACCTCCTGGAGACGATGGGCCTGTCCCTCGGCATGAAGATCGAGGGCTGGACCATGCCGATGGCCGGCGGCTCGAGCGGCACGCTCGGCTGAGCGCCGGAACCCGCGGCCCGTTCCCCAGATTCCAGAGAACCCTTTTTAAGGACGACCCCTTATGCGCCACCACCGGAAAGAAAAGAAGTTCGGACGCAGCACGGAACACCGCAAGGCCATGTTCCGCAACCAGCTGAATTCGCTCATCACCCACGAGAAGATCCGCACGACCGACGCCAAGGCGAAGGAACTGCGCCGCTTCGCCGACCGGATCATCACCCTCGGCAAGCAGGCCGCCGGCACGGACAAGGCCGGGCAGTACTCCCTGCGCCAGCGCGCCTTCGCCAAGCTCCGCTCGGACGACACGGTGAAGAAGCTGTTCGACGACCTCGCCCCCCGGTTCAAGGACCGCCAGGGCGGCTACACCCGCATCGTCAAGCTGGGCCGCCGCCCGGGCGACGCCGCCGAAGTGGCCCTGATCGAGTTCCTCCCGGCCGAGACGGCAGGCGGAGCGAAGAAGAAGCCCGCCAAGCGGCGCGCCCCCGCAGGCGACAAGAAGGCCGCCGCCCCGAAGGCGAAGAAGGCCTCCACCAAGAAGGAAGCCGAAGCCAAGGCCGAATAAGCCCGCGAAGGCCGCCTTCACACCGGACGCCCGGACCGCGAAAGCGGCCGGGCGTTCTGGTTTTTTTTGGGGGGAGGTTCCACTTCAGGGCTTCGACGGCGCTCAGCCTGAGCGGAACCGTCTATGTCCGATAAATTGGTCTGCTATGGCCCCTCACGCCCCCAGGATCTCCGCCGGGGTTCCGCTGCGGAGGGTCCGGCCGGCGGCCATTTCCACGACGCGCCCGGCCGCGCGCCGGGCGAGCTCGTACTCGTGGGTGACGATCACCATGGTGAGGCCGTCCCGCCGCAGTTCCCCGATCACGGAGGCGACCTCCGCCTTCAGCGCCGGGTCCAGCGCGCTCGTGGGCTCGTCCATGAGGAGCGCCAGGGGTTCCATGGCGAGCGCCCGGGCGATGGCCACCCGCTGGCGCTGGCCGCCCGAGAGTTCCGCCGGGCGGGCGTGGAGCTTGCCGCCGAGGTGCACGCGCTCCAGGTACCGGGCGGCGCGATCTTCCGCCTCCCGGGCCGCAAGTTTCAGCACCTCGCGGGGCCCCAGGGCGGCATTCTCGAGCGCCGTGAGGTGGGGAAAGAGATTGAACTCCTGAAACACCATGCCGAGGCGACGGCGGACCTCGAGGACCCTCCGCGTGCGTTCGGCGGGCGGAAGCTCCGGAGCGAGCTCAAGGCTGTCCACGAGGACAGTGCCCGAGTCCCACGGGACGAGGCCGTTCAGGCAGCGGAGCAGGGTGCTTTTCCCTGCGCCCGAGGGGCCGACGACCGCGACGGTCTCGCCCCGGCTCACCGACAGGCTCGCGCCGTCCAGCACCGGGACCCCGCCCGCCATCCGGCGGATCTCGCGCGCCTCAATCAGCAAAGCGGGCCCTCCGTTCCAGATGCCGGGACAGCCGGGACAGCGGCAGGCTCATCAGGAGATACAGCCCCGCCGACATGAGCCCGAGCTCGAGATAGGAGAACGTCGCCGCCGCGTGGATGCTGTAGGCCTTCGTGAGCTCCACGACCGTGATGACGCTGACGAGGGACGAGTCCTTCAGCATGGCGATGAAGTCGTTCGTGACGGGCGGCAGCACCGTCCGCACGGTCTGGGGAAGCAGCACGAACCGGAGCGTCTGCCAGCGGGTCATGCCGAGGCTCTCGGCCGCTTCGGTCTGGCCGCGCGGGATCGAAAGGATTCCGGCCCGGTAGATCTCCGATTCGAAGGCGGCGTAGTTGAGGCCGAGCCCCAGGACAGCCGCGCCGAGCGCGGGGAGCTTCACGCCGAGCGCCGGAAGCCCGTAATAAAGAAGATAGAGCTGGATGAGGAGCGGCGTGCCCCGGACGATCTCGACGTAAGCCGCCGCCCCCGCCCGGGCCGGCGTGCCGCCGTAGAGTCTCGTGAGCGCGATCCCGAGGCCGAGCGTGACGGCGAGGGCCATGGAGAAGGCGCTGAGGGCGAAGGTCATGCCCGCGCCCCTCAACAGGTGCGGCAGGTATTTCCACCAGGAATCCGGCTTCTGGAGGGGCACCGGCGTGCCGTCCGCCGTCTGGAGCGGTGCCCCCGGCCCGGCCGCGTGCCCTGCTTCCGGGGGTTCCTCCGGAACCCCCGCTGCTTCGGCAGCAGCAGCGGGGGCGGCCAGACGGAGCTGTGCCCCGTTCCACAGCTTCCACCGCTCCAGAATCCGTTTCAGCGTCCCGTCGAGCATCATCCCGGCGAGGGCTCCGTCCACGGCGGCGAGCAGCTCCGGCTCGCTCCGGCGGACGGCGACGGCGTAAAAGCCCTCGCCCTCGGGGGGGCCGGCGGGTTTCAGGCGCGGATTGTTCCCGGCGTAGTAGGCGGCGATGGGGAGATCGAGGAATACGGCGTCGATGCGCCCCGCGGCGAGGTCCTCGTAGGGTTCGAGGACGCCGGGGTAGGTGACGGTCCGGACGCCCGGCACCTGGCCGAGGAGTTCCTGCGCCAGCGAGCCGATCAGCGTCCCCACGCGCAGGCCTGAAAGGTCCTGCCGCGACCGGATGCGCGTTTCGTCCGCGCGCACCGTGAGCTGCTGCTGGAACAGGTAGTAAGGCCGCGTGAACGCCGCCTCGCGGAGCCGCACGCCGGTAAGTTCGATGCCGTTGATGACAAGATCCGAATCGCCCCGGTTCAGGGCCGGGATGAGGCTCTCCCAGGCTTTCTGGCGGAGTTCGGGCTTCACGCCGAGCCGGGCGGCGATCTCCGCCACGATCTCGACCTCGAAGCCCACGAGTTTGCCCGGATCTTCAGGATCGTAGAAGACGTACGGTGCGCCGCCCTCGGCGTCCGCTCCGTAGGAAAGCACACCGTCCGCGAGCGGCCCCGGCGCCGCCCCGGCACGTGCGGCCGCCGGTGCAGACAGCAGCCAGAAGACGGCGGCGAGCAGGGCTGCTGCCGCCCCCATCCGTGGGAATCGTCCCCTCATGGGTTTCAGTTATAACCGGGCGGGGTCCGTGGAAACAGCGGCGGCCTGACACGCGCGGCCCGCCCGCCCGCTCACACCCGCATCTTCACGCCGTGGTCCGGGTCGTGGGTGGGGTTTCTAGACCCCCGTCAACGTGATCCGCTTCTTGCCGAAGACGGCGGCGACTTCCAGCTCGCCGCCCAGCGCCTCCACGTATCGGCGAAGGGTGGACACCAGATGATCGGAGCTGTTTTCCACCCGGGAGAGTTCCGACTGGGCGATCTTCGCCACCTTCGAGATCTCCACCTGGGTATGGCCGGAAAGCTTGCGCAGCTCCGCCAGATCCATTTTCAGGACTTCGCGGCGGACTCTGGCATCCAGGCGGGCGATCTGGGCGGGAGTGAACCGGTGCTTTTTAACGTCGTCCCAGCGGTGCAGCTTCATTTGCGTTCTCCTTTGGCTTTCCTCTCGCCGAGGTATTCCCGCCAGATGCGCTCGGCCCGGCGGACCATCGTCTCGTAGAACCGTTTCTGCCCGGTCTTGTCCCCGCCGACCAGCAGGACCGCATTTCGCTCCGGGTCGAAGATATAGAAGACCCGGAGCGGGCGGCCTCCGGCCTGAACCCGCAGTTCCCTCAGCGCCGCCGCCGAACCGGCGATGGCACTGGAATGGGGGAAACCGAGGTCAACCCCGCGTTCGCGGAGCAGTTCCACTTTCTCGTAGACCGGCCCGGCGGCTGCGACCGGCAGACCTTCATACCACTCGACGAACTCGTCGGTCGCAAAGACTTCGGCTATCCGCCGGATTATAGGCTCTGGCAGATATCAGTTCAAGCCGATATTCAGGGGAGCCCGCCCGCTCACACCCGCATCTTCACGCCGTGGTCCGGGTCGTGGGTGGCGACCTCGAGGGCCGAGCCGTGGCTGCTCACGAGCGTGCAGACGGTTTTCCCGCGCTCCGTGAGCGTGAGCTCGCACCGGGCGATCTTGGAATTGAGGCAGTGGGTCATGGGGCCCGCCGGGTTCTTGTAGTAGAGGCCCGCCATGTCCTCCTTGCTGCAGGTCATGAAGCCCCGGAGCCGGTGCTCGCCCGCCTCCACGTCGAACGTCCACCGGTTCGTCTCGATCCGGCAGCCGGGCGAGACGGTGCCCTTCAGCGTCCGCATCTCGTAGTTTTTCCCCCGGTAGCGGAGGAAGAGCCTGGACACCGGCGGCGTCCAGAGGGGGCCGAGCTTCAGCTTCCCCGTGAAGCCTTCGAAGTAGGTGTCCTCGTCCCCCGAATCCCACAGGTTGCAGTGGCCCCAGGCATAGAGGTCCGTGTGCTTCGATCCCCAGTTGTGTCCCTCCATCCCCTTCCAGTTGTCGATCTTCCATGCCTTGCCGTTCACGGTCATGGTCCCGCGGAACCGCGTGTCGGGGTAGGGGGAAAGCGCCTTGGACGACGGCAGCTTCGTTTTGTAGAGCTTCTCGTTCGGGAAGTGGTGAAAGGGCTCGCCCACCGGGTCGAACTCGAGGTCCCAGGCGATGGAGTGGTTTCCGGTGATGGCCCGCCCGGAGGTCGCTCCGGTGCTGAAGGTGCTCGGGCCGTAGGTGACGCCCACCGCATCGTAACCCAGCCTGCAGCTCGCGAGCGGATACGACTCCTTCACCGCCACATGGTCGTGGCCCTCGCCGTTGAACGCGATGGCCCACACATCGCCCACGGCCTTCTCCGGCCGTCCTTCGGGCTGATAGATCGTGAACTTGAGCCAGAAGGCTTTTGGCTCCGAGGGGTGGTTCGCCTTGAGGAAAAAGCTCTCCAGCTGGCCGGAGGCGCTTTTCGGGTTGTAGCGGACAAGGTTGTCCCGTTCGTTCTGGTTCATGGTGAGGGGAGTCTAGCCCGCCGCCCCCGCCCGGTTTCAACCGTCCGTGAACCCGTTGCCGAACGGGATTCAGGCGGGTAGGAACCTCCCCCATGACGGAACCCCTGCGAGAGCTGCGCTGGCCCGCCGAAGGCGCGGTGCGGGTGCCCTACTGGGTTTATTCGGACCCGGCGGTCTACGCGCGGGAGCAGGAGCGCATCTTCAGCGGCGCCACCTGGAACTACCTCGGCTTCGATAGCGAGATCCCCGAGGCGGGCGACTACAAGCGGACCTTCGTCGGCGAGCGGTCGGTCGTGATGACGAGGGGCCGGGACGGCAAGATCCACGCCGTCCTCAACACCTGCGCCCACCGGGGCGTCCAGTTCTGCCGCCAGCACCACGGAAACGCCAAGTCGTTCGTCTGCCCCTACCACCAGTGGGTCTACGACCTCGAGGGGAACCTCATCGGCGTGCCGTTCCGGAAAGGCGTGCAGGGGCAGGGCGGGATGCCGGAGGATTTCGACCTCAAGGCCCACGGCCTCGTGCGGCTCCGCACCGAGACGGTGAACGGCGTCGTGTTCGGGACCTTCAGCCGGCAGCTCCCCTCCGTGAAGGACTACTTCGGCGAATCCATGCACGGCTACTTCACGCGCGTGTTCGACGGCCGCCCCATCCGCATCCTTGGCTACTCGCGCCAGCTGATTCCGTGCAACTGGAAGCTGATGTTCGAGAACATCAAGGACCCCTACCACGCGAGTTTATTGCATGTGTTCCTCGTGACGTTCGGGCTGTTCCGCGCCGACCAGAAATCGGAAGTGAAGCTCGACCCCACGGGCCGTCACAGCGTGCTGATCTCGAGGAAGGGCGAGCAGAAGGCGAGCGAGAGCACGGCCGAGATGCGCTCCTTCAAGGCGGACTTCAAGCTGGCGGACCCGAGGCTCCTGGACCCGGTGAAGGAGTTCCCGGACGACAACACGGTCATCATGCAGACGCTGTTTCCGAACCTCATCGTGCAGCAGCAGTCGAACACCCTCGCGACCCGCCAGATCGTGCCGCGCGGGCCGGACAAGTTCGAGCTCGTCTGGACCTACTTCGCCTACGGCACCGACGACGACGCCATGGTCCGCCGCCGGCTCCGGCAGGCGAACCTCATGGGCCCCGCCGGGCTCGTCTCGGTGGACGACGGCGAGGTGCTCGAGTTCACGCAGGACGGCGTGCGGGCGAACCCCGCCCTGGACGGCATCCTCGAGATGGGCGGCCGGGACGCCGCCGACACCAGCCACATGGTGACGGAAGCGGCGATCCGGGGATTTTACAGCCACTACCGGGAGATCATGGGGCTCTGAGAGGCGCGAGCCTTTCCCGCCCCCCGGCACGCCGATGGAACTTCACGCGCTTTCCCCCCGCGATCTCCAGTTCGAGGTGGAGCAGCTTCTCTACCGCTACGTGGAGACGCTCGACTCGGACCGCCTGGAGGAATGGCCGGACTTCTTCACGGAGAACGCCTTCTACCAGATCATCGCCCGCGAGAATTACGACCGGGGCCTTCCGCTCGCCGCGATGCTGTGCGAGAGCCGCGGGTTCGTGCAGGACCGGGTGACGGCGTTCCGGCAGGCGAGCGTCTACTCGCCCCGCTCGCTCAGGCACCTCGTGAGCAACGTCCGCGTGACGGCCGTGAAGGACGGCGTCGTCGAGGCCCGGGCGAACTTCGCCGTGCTCCAGACCCTCGTGGACGACGAGACCCGCGTGTTTCTCTCCGGCTGGTACCGGGACCGGATCGTCCTGGACGGGGTAAAACTCCGGTACGCCGAAAAGCACTGCATCTACGACACGCTCCGGATCCCGAACTCGATCGTGTATCCGGTGTGAGGGCGGTCTCCCTCCGTTTGACCTCCCCCCGCCCGGCGTGACATTCGTGGCGCGCCATGGCGCCGAAACTCATCCTCTGGGACATCGACGGCACGCTGATCCGCTCGGGCGGCGCGGGAGCCCGCGCGCTCAACCGGGCCTTCGAGGACCTCTACGGCATGCCGAACGCCTGCGACGCGGTGGACTGGGGCGGCATGACCGACCCGCTCATCGTGGACATCCTGATCGACTTCCACTTCAGGCGGCCCGCCACGGCGGAGGACCGGGAGAAAACCCTCGCCGGGTACTTAAGCTACCTGCCGGAAGAGATCGCCGCCGCGCCCGAATACCGGGTGCTGCCGGGCGTGGAAGCCGCCGTGAAGGCGATGCACGGCTCCAGGGACTACCACCAGGGGCTCGGCACGGGGAACCTCGAGGAGGGCGGGCGCATCAAGCTCGCCCGCGCGGACCTCGGGAAATATTTCGAATGGGGCGGCTTCGCCTCCGACCACGACAAACGGGCCGAGCTGATCCGCATCGGCATCGAGAAGGGCCGCCGCGCCGCGGGGACGGAGATCCCGCTCTCCCGCACGGTCATCATCGGCGACACGCTCCGCGACATCGATGCCGCCCGCGCCTGCGGCGCGAAGGTCGTCGCCGTCGCCACCGGCGCCAAGGAGCTCCACGAGCTTGAGGCAGGAAAGCCGGACCTCCTCGTCGAGGACCTCGGCAAGCACGCCCGCGACTTCTGGAACTGGCTCGAAGGGCTGTGAGGGGCGCCGCCCCCGCGTGACAGCCCCGCCGGGGGCGGGGTATACTCCCCCGCATGATTCCGCTCATCGAGGAAAAACGGGCCCAGCTGGAGGAACTCTGCCGAAGGCACCATGTGAAGCGGCTCGAGCTGTTCGGTTCCGCCGCCACGGGGGAGTTCGACCCCGCCATGAGCGATGTGGATTTCCTGATTGAATTCGATGAGGACCGGATTCCCCTGCCGTCTGCGGCCGACAACTACTTCTCGTTTATCGAAACCGTAGAAGCCCTGTTCGGGCGCCGGGTGGATCTTGTGGAACCCGGGCAGATCAGGAACCGCTATCTGAAAAAGAGCATCGAAGAGACCCGGGTGCCGCTTTATGGCGCGTGATCCGGCGAAATATCTGGAAGATATTCTTATGGCCGCCGGGGATGTGGCCGAATACGCACGCGGCAAGAGTCTCGACGACTACCGGCGCGATTCCATGATGAAGGCCGCCATTGAACGGAAGCTGGAGATCATGGGTGAGGCAATCTGCCAGCTTGAGGAATGCCGTCCTGGCTGGGTGGAGAAAATCAGCGAGCACAGGCAGATCGTCGGTTTCCGGAACCGGCTGGCGCACGGCTATTTCACACTCAACGACGCATCTGTCTGGAGTGTTGTCCAGCATAAGCTGTCGGTACTGGTGAGCGAAGTCGAAGCCCTGCTGAAACAGCACGGATAACCGCGTTTCCCCCTCCCCTCAAAATATTTAGTTGAACGATTCCCGCTGGTTAGGCGCGTGCGCCCGTGACCCCCTCTTGATATATGAACATTATATAGTAGACTGATTCTGATAATGGGGAGGCTCGGGCCGGATTCATGTCCGGCCCTCTCGGGTCCTCCCCGGCCGATGTCCCTCCGGCGGCCTGTCCCGGCCGCCCCCTGCCTGCGGTTCCCCTCTCGCCGGAGCCGCCGCCGCAATCAGCCACTTACCCGCACAAGGAGCATCCCCGTATGGAAACCACGGAAAGTCTGCCCACGCCCGCCGCTTCTGCCGTTCCGCATCCGCCGCCCGCGCGGCCTGCCGCTTCGCCCTCTCCTGATGGCGGCGCCCCGCTCGACCGGTTCCGGGCATCCCTGGAGCCCGCCCGGGCCGCCTACGAGGAGATCCGCAAAAAGCTCGAAGCCGGAGAGCCCGTGGGCCGCGCGGGCTGGGAGAAGTTCCAGATGGGGCTCCTCGGCTCCGGCATGGACCTGATCGGGGACGGGCAGTCCTCCGCCCGCGTGCGCGCCGACGCCCTGGGCAAGTGCCTCTGGGCCGCGCAGCAGAACATGGAGCTCGCCGTGAGGGAGCAGGAACTGGAGAAGAAGCAGGATCACGACTTCGCGAAGATGGAACGGCAGGTGGAGATCTCGGCCGCCCTTGCGAACCACCGCGAATACCGCCGCCGCGAGGACGAGTGGCGCCAGCGGCGCAGGGACGAGGAGCGCCACAGCAGCCTCGGCCGTCCCGCCCGCCGGCATTTCTTCGATCCGGAGCTCCTCACCTGCGCCATTCCGCTCCCGGACCGCGAGTCCGTCGCCAGATTCACGATCTATCCGGACGATCCGCCCCAGAGGGGCGACGAGTTCAGCGACGAGTCGGTGCCCTCGTGGGTGAAATCCCGCACCCGCACCCTGCACCCGGACGACCTCCCGGACGAGCTCTACTGGTACGGCCGCCGCCCGGCGCGGTTCGGGGACCGGCAGAAGGAACCGCTTTTTAAAGTGCTCACCTGGCACCCCTGGGGGGCGGCCGCCACCTACGCCCAGACGGCGAGGGGACTGCGGGAGTTTCCGCCGGACACCCTCAAGGCCTTCGACCTCGACTTCGACGAGGAGCGGTGCGAACTGCGGCTTGTCAGGGAGGAGCACCCGCCCGTGGAGCGCGTCGTCACCCCCGGCCTCGAACGGTGACAGAGGGGGGGGGGGGGGGGGGGGGGCCCGGTTCGGGGAGTCCTGGACCGGCGCGCTGGCGCCCTTCCGGTTGATGATCGGCTGGG
>CAZUMS010000039.1:0-29572 GCA_964621525.1 uncultured bacterium | reverse complement strand
AGCGAGGGGGATCGCGGGGCCAGCCTCCGGGCGGAGACTTACCTACAAGAAGCAGCATAGAACATATGAAATAGAAGTCAAATATATGTAAACAGGGAAACGGGATAAGCATCGGGAATCAGATGGGATAAATATTTCCAGACTCTCCCCCTCACCCCCTCCCTACCGGCAGGGAGGGGGAACCTGGAAAGACCCTCCCTGAGTAGGGAGGGTGGCGCGGAGCGCCGGGAGAGTCTGATTCCTCCCGATCTGCACCACGCCCTTCGCTATACCCTCACCCCCAACCCCTCTCCCGTGAATCAGGAGAGGGGCGGGCGGGGATTCCCCCCTTCCCGATCCACGGGAAGGGGGTGAAGGGGGATGGGAATCGAAAGCGGGTGGCCCGGAGGGCCGGGAGAGTCTGATTCCTCCCAGGTTGTGCCTTATCTGAACTCATCCCGGCGCTAATCGCGCCACCCTTCTCTACCTGCGTAGAGAAGGGACCGCTTCAGTTTCCGGGGTTAGCTAGAGCCGGCCCTCTTTACGTCAGTAGAGAGGGTGCCCCGGAGGGGCGGGTGAGTCTCTTCTGGCCCTGCAGGCAGGGAGGGGGAACCAGGAAAACTTTCCCGATTGCACGCCCCATCCCCCTCGCAACCCACACCCCTTGCCACCCTCACCCCCAACCCCTCTCCCGTGAATCAGGAGAGGGGCGGGCGGGGATTCCCCCATCCCCACACCCCCAATTATAGCCAAACCAGTTGTGACGGACCGGCGCGTAACCCTGTGGAATCATTGAGGCCGAAAATTAATTTCGGGCGGGTTTCGGACCCGCCCCCTCCAGTCTTTTCAATCTCCCGGGCCGGGCAAAAAGCGGCGGGCGGGGTCTGTTCCCCGCCCGCCGCCAGTCGCACTGATTGCTTAAAATAGAAGAGGCGCCGTTGCCGGCGCCTCCCCTGTTAGCACTGACTGAAAGGATTACTCAGCGGCACTGCCGAGGTCGTCTTCCAGAGCGGCGCAGTCTTCGTAGTTGCTGAACTCGTACAGGTTCACCGTCGCCTCGATGGTGTACTCGAAAGATCCGAGCTCATCATCGGACTCGTCACTGACGGTCACGTCGCAGGTGTCGATCGGATCTTCCTCATCGGTGAGCAAAGGATTGCAGTCTTCCACGGCTTCTTCTTCAACCGAACCAACGCCGTCTTCGAGCGAATTGGCGCAGGCAGAAGCAGCTGCGAGATCATCCAGTTCATCCTGGTATTCTTCCGGCAGAGCTTCTTCGCCGGCGCCGACGAAGTCATAGCTCAGCGTGCCGTACGCGCACTCGTAGGTGCCTTCGCACAGGAAGTTAACGGAGCCCGCGCCGTCGCTGCCACAGGCAGCGGCGCCGAAGGAAAGGCCGGTAGCGGCCAGAACGGAGAGAAGAGTCTTGTTCGAGAACATGTTTTGTTTTCCCCTATATAGGTGTTTTTTCGCCAAGTCCAAGGCGTTGTGGGGCCGACAATACAGAGAGACGTGAACGGAATCAAGGGCATTTTTTAATCTGCGCGTAAAAAGTTTCGCGGCGGCCTAAATAGCCGGAAACACTCCACTTACCGTGTTTTTGGTCACAATTGATAAGTTGTGGATATCCGGGGGATAACCCCCGAAATGCCGTTATGAGGAGGGGATTTTTAATGTTGGCCTCCCCCTCTCGCTTCGCTCGCCTCCCCCACTACGTGGGGGAGAATTCCGGGAATTCCTCCCCATGCGGACCTTTCGCTTGCGGACACGGAAGCACTGGGCACTACGCCGGGGAGAATTCCGGAAATTCCTCCCCACCATGTGGGGAGGTGGCGGCGCAGCCGCCGGAGGGGAGTAGGGACGAGGCGATGCGGGCCCGTCCGGGAGGCGGCTGAACTAACCCCTCAGGTGAATCCCTCTCAGTGCAGCCCTTTGGCCTGGAGCCACCGTTCGGCGTCGATGGCGGCCATGCAGCCCGTCCCGGCGGCGGTGACCGCCTGCCGGTAGACGTGGTCCGCCGCGTCGCCGCAGGCGAAGATCCCCTCGACGTTCGTGTACGTCGTGCCGGGCTTCACCTTGATGTAGCCCGTCTCGTCCATGGTGAGGACGCCCTTGAGAAAACCGGTATTGGGCTGGTGCCCGATGGCGATGAACGCGCCGTGGACTTTGACGTCCTTCGTCTTGCCCGACGGCAGGTGCCTGAGGCGCACGCCCGTGAGTCCCGGCTGGCCGGGGCCCGGCTCGCCCAGGAACTCGTCCACTTCGGAGTCGAGCTCGAACCTGATCTTGGGGTTGTTCTTCGTCCGGTCGCTCATGATCTTCGACGCCCTGAACTCCTGCCGCCGGTGGACGAGCGTGACCGACGTGCACATCTGGGTGAGGTAGTTCGCCTCTTCCATGGCCGTGTCGCCGCCGCCCACCACGATCACGTCCTTCCCCTTGTAGAAGAACCCGTCGCAGGTGGCGCAGGCGGAGATGCCGTAGCCGAACAGCTTCTTCTCGCTCGGCGTGCCGAGCAGTTTCGCCGTGGCGCCGGTGGCGATGATGACGGCGTTCGTCTCGATGGCGCCGCCGTCGTGGACCACGCGGAACGGCGGCTTGCCGCCTTCCACCGCCGTGACGGTGCCATTGATGATCCGCGTCCCGAACCGCTCCGCCTGGGCGCGGAACTCGGTCATGAGCTCCGGGCCGGTGACGCCCTTCGGGAAGCCGGGGTAGTTCTCCACCTCGGTCGTGATCGTGAGCTGGCCGCCCGGCTGGATGCCCTCCACGATGACCGGCTTCAGGTTGGCGCGGGCGGCGTAGATCGCCGCCGTGTAACCGGCGGGGCCGCTGCCGACGATGACGACGTTTTCACGGGTGGTGGACATTCGGGTGGGTTCCTTTCGGGAGGGAACGGGGGAGTTTTCCCCGGGGCCTACTGTTTTGTCCATTCCGCCGGAGCGTGACAAGGGGCGGAGGCCCTTAGGAACGGGGTAATTTGAGCAGGTACGGGCGGTTCCGCTCAGGGTGAGCGGCAGGGGACACCGACCGTCATTCAAACCGAGCCGCCCCATGCTCATTGCCCGAAAGCCCCGGCGGTAACTACGCTGCCGCGACCCATGCAGCCGATCCCTCCGCACCCCTACCCGCTGAAGCCCCTCTCCGCCTGGGGTATTCTCGGCCGCAGTCTCGAACTGTTCATCGACAACAGCCTGCTACTCATGGGGATCGTGATGACCTACACGGTCCCCCATGCCTTCCTCTCGCTGCTTGGCCGCTGGGCTGCCGGTGCGCCGGAAGAGACGGGCGGCGGCGAGATCGTCCGCATCGCCTTCAGGCCGGAGGATTTCGAGCAGAAGGTGGAGACCTTCCGGCAACTCTTCCAGAACCCCTTCTGGGTGAGTTTCCCCCAGACCTGCCTCGAGTGGATCTGGCAGCCCATCGCCCTCGGCGCCGTGTTCATCGCCCTGGACCGGGAGATCCGCGGCCAGCCCTGCTCGGTGGGCGAGGCCCTCGGGGCGACCAAGGGGAAGAAGTCGTCCCTGTTCGCCGCGAACCTGATCGTGATGCTGCTCATCTATGCCGCCGGAATTGCGGGGTTCATCGCGGCGTTCCTCCTCGGCCTCGCCGCCGCCCTCTTCATGGGGATCTCCGTCGACAGCCTGCCGGAGTTTTTCCTGACCCTGCTGATGCTGCTGCCCCTGCTGGGAGCCATCTGCCTCGGGCCCCCGGTGATGGTGTTCCTGCGGACGGTGTTCTCGCTCTGCTCGGCCGCCGTCGAGGAACGGGGTGCGACAGACGCCATCGGCCGGAGCTGGACCCTGTTCCGCCGTCCGGTGGAGCCGGGGTTCTGGCACAGCCACGACTGGCGGATGACCGTGGTACTGACCGTCGCCGGGATCGTCACGATCGTCGCCGGCCTTGCCGCCGCCGTGCCCAGGGCCGTGGATCTTCTCGTCCGGGGCGGCACGCTGCTGAACGACGGGCTCGGGGGGCTCGGCCTCTCGCCGCTTCCGCCGGTGCATCTGCCGCCGGCGTCGCCGTATCTCTTCTTCGTGATCGAGAGCGTGTTCTCCGCCGTGGCGCTCCTTTCCATCGCCGTGCCCGTGTTCGTCTACTTCACCGATTTCCGCATCCGGCTGGAGGGCTACCCGGCCGCGCCGGCTTCGCCGGAGCCGCTCCCGCCCGCAGCCGGCGAGACCGCCTCCCCCCTGCCCGGCCCCAAGCACTATCTGGACTGAGATATCCATGCCCGAACCGGTCACTTTCACGACAACCGACGGCCGCATCCTGCGCGGCGACCTTCATGAGCCCTCCGTGCCCGCGAAGGCCACCGTTTTCGCCGGACACGCGATGATGGCGAACCGCCGGAGCCTGGACCGCCCGACGGGCGAGGGGTTCGTCTCGACGCTGGTGCGCGCCGGTTTCCGGGTGGCGGCGGTGGACATGCGCGGCCACGGGGAGAGCGGGCCGCTGCCGTCCGAAGGGGCCGCCTACTCGTATGACGACATCGCCCGGAAGGACATTCCGGCGGTCGTCGCCGGACTCAAGGAGAAGTTCGGCGGCAGGCTGGCCGTCGCGGGCCACTCGCTCGTCGGGCACGCGACGCTCGCCTGGATCTCGACCCCCGAAGCCGCCGGGCACGGCGAGCTTTCGGCGGTGGTGGGCATCGCCCCCAATGCGTGGCTGAAGAGCTGCGAGCCCGACGAAAAACGCTGGCAGGCGAAACTCGCCCAGCTCGCCATGTGGCAGCAGCTCGCGAAACAGTCCGGCTACTTCCCGGCGAAGAAGATGAAGATCGGAAGCGACGACGTCTCGGGTCCTTACATCGAGCAGTTCGTCCAGTGGGGCCGCGAGGACCGGTGGACCGCCCTGGACGGCCACGACTACCGGGAAGGCCTGAAAAACCTCTCCATCCCGGCGCTCGTCGCCGTGGGCGCGGGCGACAGGATGCTCTGCGTCCCCGAGTGCTGCGAGCGGTTTCTCGCCACGATCCCCCGGGAACGCCTCACCTTCTGGCTCGTCTCGGAGCAGACCGGCTTCGGCTTCAGCCCCGACCACATGCCGCTCGTCACGGACCCGAGGTCCCGCGTCCTCTGGGAACGGATCGCGGAGTGGCTGGGGGAACGGGTGCGGTGAAACTTCTACATGAAATCCACAGGCCGTTAACACTTTGTCCCCAGTCCCTTATTCAATATTCATCAAAAAAATCATTGATTACCCGTTTTCTCCACAGTCTGTCTGCAACACTACTCCTACTAGACTCAGTAATATGTTTCCTGAAAGGCGATATGGGCTTATCGCTTGGGAACATCGGTGAAATTACCCAACGGGCATCTTGCTGTCGTCGAACTGAAGAAACTGATGGGCTATTCGCTCGATCCGGCACACCGGGTGGGCAGGAACAAGGCTCTGGTTTTCCGCTCGGCACTCGGAATCGGAAAAGAGAATGCCGATCTGCTGCTGACCGCCCTGCGTCAGGCCGCGGCGACGGAAGACGCCGTCTATCTGGAAACGGACGCCTACGGAAAGCATTACCGGATCGACTTCCAGATGACCGGTCCCGCCGGTACAGCAATCGTCCGCTCCGGCTGGTGTATCGATCCGGATAGCGAAGTACCCCGCCTTGCGACCTGCTACGTCCTCCGGTAATCTGGTAGGCGTGAATGACGGGATTAAATTGCTGGATGTTGTGGCCCTGACCGAACCCCTGCCGGAGAAGGGGCTTCTTCGTGGTCAGGTGGGCACGGTTGTGATGGATCACAAGCCGGGAATTTATCTCGTGGAGTTCTGCTCGGAAGACGGTTCGACACTGGCAACCGCAACCTTGAACTCATCCCAGATCCTCAAGCTCTATTTCCGGCCGGCGGCTGAGCAGCAGGCGCCGGCGGCCGCGGGCTCCTGACGGGCCGCCTCAGGAAGCCTTCTCTTCCATCATCCCCTTCACCCGGTAGATCACCGTCCCCTTGGCGACCGGCTTGCCGCTGGCTGTCGCGACGTCGACGTCGGTGTAGGTGATCTCCTTGCCGCGGCGGAGCACCCGGGCGGTGGCCAGCACGTCTTCGCCGAGCGCGGCGGCGAGGTAGTTCACGTTCATGGAAACCGTCGAACCCTTCACGGCGGCCTCGAAGGTATGGCCCGCGAGCGACGCCATGGCGCCGGTCGTGTCCACCAGCGCGGAGATCGCCCCGCCGTGGAACGCCTTGCCGTTACCGGACAGCTTCTGCGTGAACGGCAGCCGGAGCGTGCACTGCTCCGTCGTCACCTCGACGAGCTGGATGTTCAGTTCCTGGATGAACGGGACGCGGCCGACAATCACGCCGACGAGCTGCTTCGGGTCCGGTATCTGCGACATGGTTATTTCCCCTTGTAGACAGGCTTGCGCTTCTGCATGAAGGCCATCACCGCCTCGGTGAGATCGTCCGACATGAGGAACGCGGAGTTCCAGAGGGCGACGTACTCGAGCCCTTCCCTGACGGTGTGCTCTTCGGCGAACTCGACGACCTTCTTCACGCCTTTAAGCACCAGCGGGGAGTTTTCGGCCATCTCGCGGGCGAGATCCTGTGCCGCCCGGATGACGGCCTCGCGGTCCTCGTAAACGTCGTTCACGAATCCGATCGCCTTCGCCCGGTCCGCGTCGATGTCCTTTCCCGTGTAGATCAGCTCCATGAGATGCCCGCGGCCGATGATGCGGGGCAGGCGCTGGAGCGTGCCGACGTCGGCGACGATGCCGATCTTCGTCTCGCGGACGGAGATCTTCGCGTCCTTCGAGGCGAGCCGCACGTCGCAGGCGGAGGTGAGATCCACGCCGCCGCCGATGCACCAGCCGTGAATCGCGGCGATGGTGGGGAGCGGGAACTCGGCCACGGCCGAGATCGACCCCTGGAGCCGGTGAACCTCGCCGTATAGACCCTGCCGGACCTCGGCCTGGCTCGAGCCGCCCTTCGGCTGAAGGGTCCCCATCATGGTCTTGAGGTCGAGGCCGACGGTGAACGCGGAGCCTTCGGCCGCCAGCACCACCGCACGGACCTCCGGGTCCGACTTGAGGCCGTTCATCACCGCCGGGAGCTGTTCCCAGAACTCGGGGCCCATGGCGTTGCGTTTGTCCGGGTTCGACAGCCAGACGGTGGCGATGTTGCCGTTTTTCTCGGCGCGGACGACGGTCTTCGGATCGGACATGAATAACTCCCCTGGGGACGTGAATTCGGGACCGGGACGTGGATAACATGACGCCGGAGTCATTGTCACCGGCTGGCGGCCTGTCAGGTTCCGCCGCCGGGTGACGGGACCGGAAGGAACCACTCGATGAACGGAGAGCTCTGGCAGCCGGCCGAACGGGCGCCGGTCGTGCGGAAGCTGTACGAGGCCGCCGAAGCGCGGCGCGAGAAGGATCCGGCCGCGTTCGCGATCACCGCCGAAGGGCTGATCGAAAAGGCGAAGGCGGATACCGGCTTCGGGGACTTCGGCGGGGACGATTTCCGGCCCCGGCTGGACTGTCTCGTGGAGGCGATCCGCGAAACGGCCCGCCTGAACGCCCTCGGCACTGTCGCCGCGGGACGTGAGCTGACCGGCGAGATGCTCCGGGGACGTCTGGAACTGGAAGAACTTCGCAAGAACTATCCCAAGATGTTCGAGCGGCCGGTGAGGAAGCCCCTCTTCATCGTGGGCGGCTCCCGCACCGGAACCACCCTGCTCCAGCGGCTCCTCTCCGCCGACCCGCGGAACCGCTCGCCGCTGCTCTGGGAGATGACGGCTGCGACAGCGCTCGCGCGCCGGGACGACCGGGCGGTCGCCGTCGCGCAGGCGAAGGCGGAGATGTCCCAGAAGATGCTGCACCTCATGAACCCCACGATGAAGCAGGTGCATTTCTCGGACGCCTACGAACCCGAGGAGTGCGTCCTCATGATGGGGACGGACCTCCGGAACTGGGCGCTCCAGTCCTGCATGAACGTGCCCGGCTACTGCGGGCTCCTGTCGGGCGAGGATTTCACGGAGTCCTACGAACGCCACAAACAGATGCTTCAGGCGCTCGCAGGGGACAACGAAACCCGCCAGTGGGTGCTGAAAGCCCCCTATCACCTGCCGGAACTGCCCTCGCTCATGCGGGTTTATCCCGACGCGCGGATTCTCATCACCCACCGGGACCCCGTGGACACGATCACCTCGACGTGCAGCCTGTTCGCGGTGTTCCGCAGCGGCTTCAGCGACGACGTGGATCCCGTGGAAGTCGGCCGCCAGCAGGTGGAGATCATGGACGACTGGTTCCGCCGGTCGATCCGGGCGCGGGATACCGCGCCCTCCGGCGCCGTCTGCTTCGACGTCCACTACGACCGGCTGGTGAAGGACCCGCTACGGATGATCGGAGACATCTACGAGGCGTTCGGCATCGAATTCACGCCGGAGGCCCGGTCGGCAATGGAGCGGCATCTCTCGGAGAACCGCAAGGACAAGCACGGCGGCCACCGGTATTCGCCGGAGATGTTCGGTCTCGACGCGGACGAAACCGGAGAACGCTTCCGGTTCTACAGCGAGCGGTTCGGTATCGGCCGCTGACCCGGCGTCATCCGCCGCAATTATCTCTTTTGCGATAACCCCTCTGCATTCAACAGTGCCTGAGCTACCAGTTCACGTCCTTTCACGGACAAAATGTTATCCGGCCCTTCATAGAGTTCGAACCCAGCTAATAAATTTTCCCGCATTACCACCCTCGTATCGATCAATGGGATTTCCAGTTCCGTTGCAATTCCGGCAAAAAGCTCGCCAAACCGGTCACGCCCGGACACCCTAACTTTCGATCCAAGCTTTTCTACCGACTTCCAATAAAGATCATCCGCTTCCAGACGCGAAGGAACCAGCAATAGTCCTAGCACCCTGTTTCCAGTGATATTCTTAAGGTGGCTAAGGTAACGCACTGCCAGTGTCCGTACACAATCGGCGATCTCTAGTTTGTCCTGATCGAATGCCCGGACCTCCGCCTGCACCGGCATAAGATAACTTGGCTGGTCAGTCGGCGGAACTACCGGGGCCCCCCGAAACAAGACTGGTGTTCGGCTCCAACTTGCAGCTTTAAGGACTATCTGCCGCCGGACATCTTCGAGTGGAGTTTGATCAATATCCCGAGGTTCAATGATCTGACAGACGTTTCTCAGCCAGACATACTCATCGGCTGGCGAAACGCCAACTATCAGTTTCGAAGCAGCCGGGAGAGGAAGTCCAGTTACATTCAGCAGGGAAAAACCCAGAACTGAATGGTTCTCTGTCTCGCCTAAGGGACCTCCGGCGAACAATCCGCCGCCAATTAGCACCGTCCTGGCAGAAAACGCCTCGCTTGAATTGGCTAGCCTTTCGGTTTCCCCCAATGCAGCCGGAAGCTTGCCAAGATCGATCAGCCAGTCGTCGATTAAACCTTCGTCTTCGATCTCACGCGCAATCCGGTAGGATCCCAGTTCCGCTTCAAGTGATTTTCGATCTTCCATCAAATACCGGTGGGAATGGACCACTATGTACCGAACACCCACCGCCGACATCCGGGAGACCATTCCCTGTATGGGAACCGTCAGCTCTCGAAGAAGATCATTATGACCTGACGGATAGTAACTCGAATGGCCGTTAACTATCGGGAACCAGTGGTGCATCGAAAAATAGATCGCTCCGGCGCCATTGCCTACATTCCAATCGAGCTCCGTCGGTAGTTCCATTGTCATCGCCTTATCGAGGCTGGGAAAATGGCGATATATCTGTGGTTCCCAAGGATTCCCTCGGGTTCTTTGATAGTATTCAGGTGCGTCGTCCCGGCCAAAAACGTAGTAGATGCGACGTCGGTCCCACTGAAATATCTTCAGCTGCTCCCATGCCGGCTGCATCTCCAAAAACAAAGTAATACAGAGTGCAGAGTATACCGCTAAACGCAACCTGCTCCGGACACCTAAAGTACTTTCTACAGAGCATATTGCCAGAATGGGTATCGTGAGGGAGGCAAAAATGGACCACCGACCAATCGCTCGGATAGAGCCGAATATCGGCAGAAGAATTTGCAGTCCGAAATACGGAGCGAAAAGCACAGTGTCTTCTCTCCGCCCGAAGTAAATGCCCAGCGGAAAAACGATTCCAAGGATACAAAGCAAGATGAGACTCCGCATTTCGGGTGCCGCCGCTCCGTAACAGCTTCCAAGCCGCCGAAAGATCACAACCCTGGACAGGGCTATTACCGCAAAACCCGTCAACAGGTATGTAAAGATGGACTCTCTGGCCAATCTGGTCAGGAATTGTGGATAACGATTCATCTCGGCAGGATGCAGATAAAGCCATATAAATCCGGCTGCCGGAACGAGTATCCCGACTGCAACAATGGTCCAAAGATTTATGGGTCCGCGTATTTGATGCGGCAGTTCTTCCCTGTCGCGCACACAACGATAGACCGTGCTCGCCAAACCTGTCAGAAAAATTACCGTTAGAAGATGGCTAGGTAACAGGGCATGGAATTCCACCGGCATTTCTAGGCCAGTCCGGGCGTAAAACGCGAGAAAGTCTTCGTAGGTTCGGAACAAATATGCCTCGATATGTGGCGTGGAAAAGATGTTCGCATATGATGTCAGAATTGGTGCGAGTTCTTTATGCGCTGCCGAATAATGTCCCAGCAGAACCAGTATTCGGATCACTCCAGGTAAAAGTGAAAGCCCCGTCCATATCGCAGCCTTAAATGGTAACGGATATGCCAACCAGCAGGCCGTCAGTCCCGCACAGGTAAATAACAAGAAGCTCAATGGAAAATATGCAAACAGAAAGAACAGCACACCGAACAAAACAACATCATTTACCCTGCGATGCTTCGCTAGCCGGAGATAACACCACAGCATCAGCGGTATGACGAAAACCGGTGCGCGAATGAGTGATGAGTTGATCAGCGATCGGGTACCGAATCCATGCGCAAAGGCGAAGGCCGAGATTAATGCCAGCGGGCGAGACAGCGCGAATTCCCGTGCGAATAGGTAGGCACAGGCGCCGTTCAGAAAAATGAATATAAGGTACAGAGTTTGGAGGGCACATGATAAAGTAAGACCTGCCTTCAGCAGCAGCCACGAAAGCGACGCAATGCCTTCGAACTGTTCGGTAAGATAATAGTTCGGTCCGTACCCGCCGAATACCGGGAGCGTTTTCTTGTCTAGTCCTAATTCCCATGCACGGTGGAGCCACCGGACCATATAAAAGTTGTGGAGATCGTCGGGCCATGCCGATATATAGTCCGGTATCCATAATAGCATCGGCCAGGTAGGAATAATGGCCATCGCAATTAGTGCAATGATCACTGCCGGTCTGGTCACCCATAGGCCGAATTTCAGGTTGATACTCATGAATGCGTTCGAAGGCTGCATGCTATATCAGATTCCGGGAAGGCGGAAATTCAATCCATGAATCCGTACAACTGTCTGGTGCTCGTTGGCTTGCTGCTTACCAGCGGATGTGGTCCTGATTTCCGCGGTCAAGCAGACGCCGTTATGGCGTTACATAGTAGAGACGGTTCGGCCCGTCGCCAGGCTATACGATGGTTTGCCGCTTCGGGTGACACTACCGCGATTCCCGATATTGCTGCTCGCCTATCGTTCGATCCCGACCCAAATGTCCGAATCGAAGCAGCCAGAGCACTCGGAGCCTTCGGACCCGATGCACGCGCAGCAATCCCCGCTCTTGTCAGGGCTCTTGCTGATCCAGTCATCCGCGTCAGAGAAGCAGCAGACCGAGCCAAGCCGAGCATCGGTTTTCTGGACATAAAGTCCATTCCGAAGATGATTGAACTGTGCTGGGATCCTTCTACGAACGTGTCTGCAACCTCATTGCTGGTCCTCGCGGATATCCAAGCACATGCGTTTGTCGCTGTACCCGTTCTGACTGGACTGCGGAACGATCCTCGACCGATCGTTGCTCGAGACGCGCGCGTCGCAATAGATAATATCGACCCTTATCACCGATGGACCGGCCCGCCGATCCCGGTCGGCAATGGTAGTGCCTGGTCTACTTTGCGGGATTACTGGAAACATTACTCGGGTGAAGGGAATACGCAGGCAATCGCAGTCATGCAATTCATCTCCACAATCGAGAGCAGTCCCTAAGTATTGGCTACACATACGGGAAAAACTTGCCGCCAATGTCGATAATCCCGCGTCACCCGCCGCTCAGGGCCATCAGGATCGCCACCTCGTCGCCGGGTTTCACCGGGGTCGAGAGGACCGACGGCCTGCCGTTCACGAACACCTTCATGTGGGTCCGGATCGAATCCTGCTCGTCCACGATCCGGAACCGGATCCCGGGGTACTGCCGGTCGAGGTCGAGCAGCAGCTCGCCCACCGTGGAACCCGACGCCTCAGCCTCGCTCCGGCGCGAGGTGTAGGACTGGAGCGCCGACGGGATCAGCACCTGCACGGGCTGTTACCGCCCGAGCCGAGCCGTCTCGACGGCGTAGAGGTGCGGCAGGTGGGCGGCGATCTGCTTCCAGCGGCCGCCTTCGTCGGTGCTGGCCCACACTTCGCCGCTGGTGGTCCCGAAATAGAGGCCCACCGGGCCTGAATCGTCCGCCGCCATCGCCTGACGTTTCACGGTGAACCAGGCGTGCTTCGGCGGAAGCCCCCTGTCCTGGCGCTGCCAGGAGTTGCCGCCGTTCCTCGTCACGTAGACGGCCGGCTTTCCGCCGGGGCTCGTCCTCGGCCACACGTCCGTCCCGTCCATCGGGAACACCCAGCAGGTGTCCGGGTCGCGGGGATGCACGACGAGAGGGAATCCCACGTCGCCCACATTTGCGGGCATATTTCTGCCGATGCGGATCCAGGTGTTTGAAGGCCGGTCGATCCGGTAGATGCCGCAGTGGTTCTGCTGGTAGAGCCGGTCCGGGTTCGCCGGGTGAAGCCGGATGCAGTGCGGGTCGTGGGCCGTCTGGTCCTTCACGTCGAAACCGCCGACGACCTCGAGGCCGCCGATGAGCGGCGCCCAGCTGCTGCCGGCATCCCGGGACTCCATCACGCCGCCCGACGACATGCCGATATAGAGATGGCGCGCATCCCGGGGATCGACGATCAGCGAATGGAGCTTGGGGCCGTCCGGCGTTCCGTCGCCGCCCGCCCACTTGTCCCGCAGGGGATTCTCGTTGAACCCGTCCACGCCCTCCCAGGTCATCCCGCCGTCTTCGGAGCGGAAGATCCCCTGAGGCGAGGTCCCCGCGTACCACACGCCCGGCTCCGAGCTGTGCCCCGGCGTCAGCCAGAATACGTGGTCCACGACGCGGCCGGTCTGGCCTTCGGGGGCCTTGCGGAAGGCCGGGGGTTTCACCGATTCCTTCCAGTTTCTCCCGCCGTCTTTCGAGCAGAACACCGTGTGGCCCAGGTGCCCGGTCCGGGCGGCGATCAGGATTGTCTTCGGATCGCGCGGGTCCTGAACCATGTGGTGGACGATGTGACCGAGATAGAGCGTGTCCGTCAGCTTCCAGGTCCGGCGCGAGGCGTCGCTCCGGAAAACGAATGCGCCCTTGCGGCTCGACACCAGCAGGGCCACCGGCTTCGCCGGTATCTTCGCGGGGCGTTTCACAGCGGCAGTATTGCGGCGCGGGGTCTTGCGTGCGGGCATGGAGCGACTCCCTCGGATCGGCGAACGGTTACTGGCTGCAGATTACCGGCAGCGGCAGCAGGCCAGCAAATTTGCCCCCCAGCCGGTTGCTCCGATTATTCAGTATCAGTCTATTTCAATTCAAAAACACGGGGAGTTCATCCATGACCTTGTCCAGACTGTTTCCGGCCGCCCTGGCGGCCATCGCCCTGGCCTCTGCCTCTGCCTGCGGAAGCGACGGCGCCGATGCATCCTACGCAATCGTCGGCACGCTCTATCAGACCGCCGGCAGCGGCACCGTTTTCGACGGCCGGATTCAGATCGAAGGCAGCACCGTCAGCGGCACCGTCGATACGCATTACCCCGAAGATACGTGCAGCACCGAGACCGCGGCCTGCGCTGCCGCGATCGAGTTCACCGAGGACAGCTTCGACGTCGAGGGCACCATCGAGGACGACAATTCGTTTGCCTTCACGTTCACGATTGACGGCGTCGAGATCACCGTGGCCGGCGAGGTCGAGGCCGAAGGTGTGATCCGGGGCGAAGTCTCCGGTATCGAGGACGACAACGAGATCTCGGGCGTCGTTGCCGGCGTGCTCGACAAGGATGGAGACAGCACGATCTACTGCGGTTCCTTCGCAGGCGACTCCTCTGGGATCGGCGCCTTCGCCGTCTCCAGCGAGGGGGAACTGAAAGGTGCGCTCATAGGCAACGGGATTCCAGACACTCTCCTGGGGGCCCTGAGCGGCACAATGGACGATGACGGCGATATCGAATTCGACTGGACCGTCGTCGAAGGCGACACCAATTCCCCCGACGGAACCGGCTCGGGCAGCCTCAACGGCGACGGGAATGTCGAAGGGACCTGGGTTTCCGACGATGAGACCGACAGCGGAGAGTGGCTCGGCTTCAACGTGGCGGAAGACGGCTGCTACTTCTTCACGCCGTAAGTCCCGGACCCGCCTCAACGGGGAAACGGCGGCCCTTCAGGGCCGCCGTTCCTGTCTGGGCATCCCTCCAGCCCGGATGTTTCACAAACGAAAACGGCCCGCCTTTTGGGGCGGGCCGTTCGCTTCGGCAGTCTTGCCTAAGGGTGCCGGATCAGGCGTCCGCCCAGTTGCGGATGTTCGCTTCCGTACCGTCGGCGCTGGTCCAGGTGGCTTCCTTCATCCCCTTGATGTTCTCCGTCGAGGCGGCGCGCACGAAGGAGAAGTCGATGCCGGTCGCCAGCTTGAAGGCTTTCTCCATGACCCCGCCGACGGCGGAGCCGACCGGCGTCTCGAAGAACGCCACCGTCTCCTTGAAATTCTTCACCGTCGGGTTGTTCGCCACTTCCGGGCGGTCATTGAACCGGCGGAGCCGTTTCATGACTTCCTTCATCTGGTGGTTGTCCGGATCGACGATCTGCATCGGCCGGAAGAACACGTCGTTGAAGAAGCCGGGGCCCCACATCATGACGCCCCACATCTCGGGCTTCAGCATGGCGTTCTTCTTGTCGCCGGAGTCGCGAGTCACCTTGTTCTTCGAGAAATACTCCGTCATGAAAAAGTCCATGGCGATGTGACGGGACTCGTCCTGGTTGATCCGCTCGACGACGGCGCGGGACAGCGGATCGTCCACGTACTCGTTCAGGCCGCGGAGCAACGCGATGTCGAGGATCAGCTCGCCGCCCAGGATGAACGAGGTGGCAAACGCCGGGTTCAGGGTCTTCACCGACTTCACGAACGACGGGATGAACCGGAGCATCCACTGGTTCGGCGTGTAGAAGCGGAAGTTGTTGACGTTGAAATAGTCGGCGAGTTTGGCCGCCGCGATGCTGTGGCGGACTTCATCCTGGTAGCAGAGCTCGAAAATGCGCTTGAGGCGCGGGTCATCGACGCGCTTCGAGAGAGAGAGGAACAGGGCGCCTGCGAGGCGCTCGATGTAGGACATGTCGGTGTAGTACTGACAGACCTGCAGCTCTTTCTCTTTGGCAAGGGGGATGGGTTTCTGTGTCCAGTCGAAGCTGTTCACGTCCCACTGCCCGCGTTCGCACTTCTCGACCATCTTGTCCAGATCCATTGCCATCGTCGCTGCACTCCCTCGCTCTGATGAACCCCTTAGGGTGACGCCTTCGTCATCATCATTATGATGCTTTGCGGCGTTCCTGTAAACAGGCTGTCTTTATCGTCTTGACCGACCATTCGGTCACCGGCGAGATATTTAACTGACTAGGATGTCAGCTGGCAAGGACCTGCGTCATAAAGAAAATAGTTCCTTTAAAAACAGCTACTTACCGCAGATTTTACCACTTTTCCCAGTGCATTTCTGGGCAGTGCGTCAATCGACTTCCAACGTGCCGGCACCTTGTAGTGAGCGAGCCGCTCCCGCGCGAAACACCGGAGCGATTCTGTATCAAGCGTGTAACCGTCGCGGAGTACGATCAGCGCGGCTCCGCTTTCGCCCCATTTGGGATCGGGAATTCCGGTGACGGCGACCTCGGCCACCGACGGGTGCTCGGAGAGCACGCGCTCCACCTCGGCCGGGTACACGTTCTCACCGCCGGAGATGTACATCTCCTTCTTGCGGCCCACGATGTACAGGAAGCCATCCGCATCGAGCCGCCCGAGGTCGCCCGTATGGAAGTACCCGTCCCGGATCGCCTGGGCGGTTTCCTCCGGCCGGTTGAGATAACCCGAGAACATTCCCGGCCCCTTCACCGCGATTTCGCCCGTGCCGCCCGGCGCGGCCTCGCCGCCGCCATCGTCCAGAATCTTCAGCTCCCAGTTCGGCACGATCCTGCCGACAGACGCCGGCCGGTCCTTCACCTCGCCGTGCTGCATGCAGGAGATCATGTTCGTCTCGGTGGTTCCGTACCCCTGCCGGAGCGGGATGCCGCGGCTCTCGTACGCCTCGACGAGCGGCGCCGTAGCCGCCGCGCCTGCCACGTACAGGAAGCGGAGCCCCCTCGGCGGATTCCGGTCCAGAGCGCCGCTCCGGAGCAGCTGCTCCATGATCGTCGGCACGGCGAAGGTGATCGTCACCCCGTGGCGCGTGATCGTCTCGAGGTACGACTCCGGCGTGAACTGGCTGAGCAGCACCGCCGTCCCGCCCGAGGCGAGCAGCGGCTGGAACTGGGTGAAGAGCGCGCCCGTGTGGAAGAGCGGCGTCGCCAGCAGCGCCACGTCGGACGAAGACATCTCGAACCTTTCGGCGGCATTCCTCGTGTTCCACCAGATCCGCCGGTGCGAACAGACGGCCGCCTTCGGGCGGCCGGTGGTCCCCGAGGTGTAAAACAGCCCGGCGACGGATTCGGGGTCGATGACGGGGCCCGCCGCGCAGGGCTCTACATAACGATCGTCCGCCGGATACACCGGGATGCTCCCGGCGGCCTTCGACACGGATTCCACAAACGGCCGGTCCGCGAAGACGAGCTTCGGACGGAAATCCTCAAGCGCAAAGGCCACCTCGTCCGGAGCCCACCGGAAGTTGAGCGGCACGAACGTGAAGCCGCCCCTGGAGCAGGCCAGGTACACCGTGAGGAACGGAATCGAGTTCACGCCGAAAAAGGCGACCCGGTCCTGCGGCTGAAGGCCCTGCCGCTCAAGCCAGCCGTACAGCCCTTCCACGCGGCCGTGCCACCCGCCCCAGGAAATCCGTTCCGCCGAGTCCGGGCCGGCATCGATCAGCGCGGTCTTCACCGGCGTTCGAGAGGCGTGGAACCCGAGCCAGTCGTGAAGAAAGTATGTATCGGAAGGAAGCGGCATTTTGGCGGCCCACTCTAAAGCCCGCACGGCACCACGGAGTCAAGAATAAACCGCAGCCTCGCGGCCGAAATAAAGATTCGACGAAATCGTTAAACAACTTGACCATTCCGCCGGTCCGCCGGAGAATCACTGGACCGTTCTTCAACAAAACCACCGGAACGGAAAACACAGGGGAGATATATCCAATGAAGAAACTGTTTGGTCTCGGCCTCGGGCTCGGCCTTGCGCTGGCCCTCCAGAGCGGCACAGCGACGGCCGCCAAGTACGGCGCAGCCGGTTGCGGTCTCGGCTCCATCGTCTTCGAGAATGACAACTCGAAGATGCAGATCCTGGCCGCCACGACGAATGGCACGTTCTACAGCCAGACGTTCGGCATCACCACCGGCACGTCGAACTGCACGGCCGGCGGCACGGCGCTCAACAGCGAAAAAGAGCAGCAGCTGTTCGCCGAAGCGAACCAGAAGCAGCTTTCGCGCGACATGGCGCAGGGCGGCGGCGAATACGTCACCGCGCTCAGCTCGCTCCTCGGCTGCGACAACGCGAACCAGCTCGCCAGCCTGACCCAGAAGAACTACGAAGTGATCTTCCCGCATGCCCAGACCACTCCGGAGCAGATGCTCCGCAGCGTCAAGGAAGTGGCAACGAAGGATCCGGTGATCCTCTGCTCGCGCATCTGAAACTGATCATTCTCACACCCATCTGAAAGGAAATGACATCGTTATGAAGAAAATTATCGGACTCGGAATGACCCTCGGACTCGCCCTGGCCCTCCAGAGCGGCACGGCAACCGCCGCCAAGTACGGCATGGCAGGCTGCGGTCTCGGCACCTATGTGTTCGAGAACGACAACAGCAAGATGCAGATCCTGGCCGCCACGACGAACGGCACCTTCGGCAGCCAGACGTTCGGCATCACCACCGGCACGTCGAACTGCACGACCGGCGGCACGGCGCTGGACGACAAGGAACAGCAGCTCTTCGTCGAGGCGAACCAGAAACAGCTCGCCCGCGACATGGCGCAGGGCAGCGGCGAATACGTGACCGCCCTCGGCTCGCTGATGGGCTGCTCGGACACGAACCAGTTCGCGAGCTTCGCCCAGAAGAACTACGAGACCATCTTCCCGAACAGCCAGACGACGGGACTCCAAGTGCTCCAGGCCGTGAAGGCCGAAGGCGCTAAGGATGCCTCGCTGGCTGCAGCCTGCACGGGTATCTGATCCATCCCGCCGGCTGACGGACCCGTTCCGTCAGCCCGCGCACAACCGGACCGCCGGTTCCCCAAAGGGAACCGGCGGTTCTGTTTTTGCGAGTGGAGTGCCGCTGTCAGGTATCGATCACAAAGACCGATTGACCCCCGTTTCCGGGATGGGATACGGTACGCCCACTCAACACCTTTCCCGCACGTCGCGGGACCAACCAAGGAGACTGTTCCACATGAATCTGCGTTCCAAACTGACGGGTCTTGGAGTTTTCGCCGCCCTCGCGTTCACGATGTCCGGCCAGCCGGTGTCGGCCGCCCGCTACGGCATGGCCGGCTGCGGCCTCGGCTCGATCCTGTTCGAATCCGGCCGTGACGGCGACAAGGCGATCAGCGACAACCGCATCAAGCAGGTGCTCGCCGCCACGACGAACGGCACCTTCGGCAGCCAGACGTTCGGCATCACCACCGGCACGTCGAACTGCACGACCGGCGGCACGGCGCTGGACGACAAGGAACAGCAGCTCTTCGTCGAGGCGAACCAGAAACAGCTCGCCCGCGACATGGCGCAGGGCAGCGGCGAATACGTGACCGCCCTCTCGGCCCTCATGGGCTGCCCGGCAGACGCGGGTTTCGGCACGCACGCCCAGAAGAACTACGAGACATTCTTCCCGGCCTCGGGCACGAACCCCGAGCAGCTGCTCATGACCGTCAAGGCGTCGGTAGCCTCGGACCCGGTCCTGGCCCAGCGCTGCACGAAGGCCTGATATAAAACCGGTTCTCCGGTTGCCTGAAGCCGCCGCTCCCGTTTAAGGAGCGGCGGCTTCCTTTTTATGAAGTTTTCCCGCTTTCATCTCCTGCTGCCGCCCGTTCTGTTCGGCCTTGTTCTGACAGGCCCGGCGGGGCTGCGCGCCCAGGAAACCGCCGCTCCCGCCCAAGTCGCCCCGCAGACCGAGCCCGTGCCGTCCGTCATTCCCCGCGACCCGGCCTACCTCGCGGAGCTGATCGCGGCAGCGAAGGCGAAGAAACTCCACGAAGCCCGTTACTGGCTGCTGCTGCTTCACTACCGCCACTCCTGGAGCGAGGCGGACGGCGAAGGGTTTTTCTTCGCCGAAGACGGGAACACCGACCCCGCAGCTGAACTCGAAGCGACGCTCACGCGGTTCTTCGATCCCCCGGCCGAAGAAACACCCACCTACCAGCATCCGCTCTGCCAGTTTCCCGAGCGCAACCGCTGGCTCCGGGAGCAGCTCTCCATCGATCCGGAGAAACTACCCCAGCCGGACTGCCCCCGTTACCGGCACTTCCGGGGGCAGCTCGACCCAGGTACCGTCACGTTCGTCTTCTCGGCCGCCTACGTGAACAACCCTGCGTCCATGTACGGGCACACGTTCCTGCGTGTGGACCGCAAGGGGAACAAGGCAGCCCACGACCTGCTCTCCTACATGGTGAACTTCGCGGCCTATGACGGAGGTGCCTGGGGACCGATGTACGCCATCCGGGGCGTGTTCGGAGGCTTTCGCGGCACGTTCTCCACCATTCCGTACTATCTGATGGTCCAGAAATACTCGAACGCGGAAAGCCGCGATCTCTGGGAATACCGGCTGAACCTGACGGAGGAAGAGATCGACCGGATGGTCCGGCACATGTGGGAGCTGGGCAATACCTGGTTCAGCTACTGGTTCTTCGACGAGAACTGCAGCTACCACATCCTCTCGCTCATCGAGGTCGCCCGGCCGGAGCTGCACCTGCGCGAGGAGTACAAGGGCTGGGTCATTCCGACGGACACCGTGCATCTCGTCACCGGGATTCCCGGCCTCGTCTCGGACGTCCACTACCGGCCCGCCATCACGAAGCGCATGGTGGCGCGCCGGGAACTGCTGACTCCGGAAGAAGAGGAGATCGCCGCCCGGATCGTCGAGACCCGCGGACCCGACCGGTTCAGGGGGTTCACGGATCTGCCGCCGGAGCGCCAGATCCGCGTGCTCGATGCGGCCGGGCTCTACTTCCAGATTCACAAGCTGGACGATGAGAACGAGGAACAGCGGGACAACGCCGAGCGGGAGATGCTGCTGAAGCGGACGAAGATCCCGCTCCCGACGCCGGACGTCCCGGTAGAGAGACCCGATCCGCCGGAGCAGGGTCACGGATCGTCGCGCCTCGGCATCTGGGCCGGCGCGAACCGCGAGCAGACCTTCGAGGAGATCCATTACCGGGGCGCGATCCATGACCTGCTCGGCAACGAAACCGGTTTCCCGCCGGCCAGCCAGCTCGAGATCGGCCACATCCGCGGCCGCTACGAAAACAAGACCCGGAAGTTCCTGCTGGAACAGGCCGAGGTCCTCAGAATCACCTCGCTGTTCCCCTACGATCCCTGGGTGTTCAAGCTTTCCTGGAAGGCGCACACAGGCATCGTGCTTCCCCGCGAAAAACGGTGCCCCCGGTGGGAGTGCCTGTCGTACTACGGAAACGCCGGGGCGGGCATCACCTTCATGACGAAGCTGTGGCGGCGGGAAGTGTTCTATGCCTTCGTCGAAGCCGAAGGTGCCGGCGGCGGCGTGTTCGAGAGCCAGTTCCGGATCGGCCCGTCGTTTTCGGGCGGCCTGCTGTTCGACGTCGCCCCGTGGTCACGGATCCACGGCGAGGGCCGCTACCTGATTCCCGTCCTGGGCGACAGGCTCAGGGTCTGGCAGGCGTCGGTCTTCCAGTCGGTCTACTTCGGTACGAACTGGGAACTTCGGGCCGGAGCGCAGACCGGCACCGCACCGGACGAAGTGACCGGCGGCCTCTACTGGCATTTCTAGGGAGCTAGCTGTTCAGGAAACCGGTCTGGCAGGTGCCGCCCTGCTGGTTCACCTGTCCGTCGGAGTTCTTGACCGGAAGGAACGGGGTCGCCTGCGGGTCGCAGGCGACGGCGACTGCCTCGATGTATTCCTCGTGGACGATCTTCGGCGCCTCGTAGGGGCGCTTTGCAGCCTTGGCGGCCGGGGGCGATTTGGAGTCGCGGTCCATCAGGTTCTCTCCCGTCTTGAGCCGGCGGGGATTGTAACCCACCGGACCGCCCGTGGACAGGCTCCCGCGGGGTGCCCCTTACCCGTCACTCAAGGCCCAGCTTGCGGGCGACGATCACCTTCATCACCTCGTTCGTCCCGGCGAAGATCGACTGGACGCGGGCGTCGGTATACATGCGGGCGATGGGATACTCGTACATGTAGCCGTAGCCGCCGTGCAGCTGCAGGCAGCGGTCGACGACGGTTTTCAGGTTATCGGTGACCCAGTATTTGGCCATCGACACTTCTTTCACGACATCCTTGCCGGCGATGTGGGAGGCGATCAGCCGGTCCACGAACGCCTGCCCCACCTCGACCGTGGTGGCGCATTCGGCGACGACGAACTGGGTATTCTGCATCTTCGCCAGCGGCGCGCCGAAGACCTCGCGTTCCTTCACATATTTGATGGTGTGCTCGACGGCGGAGGCCATGTTCGCCATGCTGCGGACGGCGACGACGAGGCGCTCCTGCTGGAGCTTCGTCATGAGCTGGTAGAAACCCTTGTTCTCCTCGCCGAGGATGTGGGACCGGGGAACCCGGACGTCCTCGAAGAACAGCTCGGACGTGTCGTTCGCCTTGAGGCCGATCTTTTTCAGGTTCCGGCCCTTGCGGAATCCGGGCGTGTTCACGTCGACGAGAAACAGCGTGATCCCCTTGTGCGGCGGGTTCGCGTCGGGGTTGGTCTTGGCGGCGACGACGACCCAGTCGCAGATCTGGCCGTTCGTGATAAAGGTCTTCTGCCCGTTGATGATGTAGCTGTCGCCGTCCTTGCGGGCCGTCGTCCGGATACCGGCGAGGTTCGAGCCATGACCCGGTTCGGTCATGGCGACGGCGAGGATCTTCTCCCCGGTCAGCAGCTTCGGCAGGTAGTCCTTCTTCAGTTCCGGATTCAGCCAGTCGACGACATAGGGCGCGACGACGTCGTTGTGAAGCGAGAGACCGAAACCGGCCACGTTCGCCCGGCCCACTTCCTCGATCAGGACGACCGAATAGAGCCAGTCGGCTCCGGTGCCGCCGTATGCCTCGGGCATCCACGGCACCAGGAACCCTTGCTCGCCCGCCTTCTTCCAGACGTCCCGGGGAACCATGCCGGCGTCCTCGAACTCCTCGTAACGGGGAACGACTTCCTTCTCCAGGAATTTGCGGAAGTTCTGGCGGAACAGGTCGTGTTCGGAGGTGAAGAGAGTACGTTCCATGATGACGGTAACCTCGAATTGAATTCCGGCGCCTTAGGCGCCGTAGGTGTCGAGAAGATATTTCTTGATGTCGGCCGACTCGAACATCTGCCGTCCGGTGTTGGGATCGATCAGGTAAGGCACCATCATCCGCCCGGAGATTTTCACGAACTCCTCGCGGGAGGGGCTCTCCTTGCCGACGTTGTGCAGGAGATAGGGCAGCTCGAGTTCGCAGAGCATCTCGCGAACGATCCGGCAGAACGGGCTTCCCTCGAAGCTGTAGAGCTCGAGCAGCTTCTCCGGACGCCGGGACGGGCGGGCGCGCGAGCCGCGTGCAGGCCGCGTAGCGCTGGCGATGGCGGACGTGAGGTTTGCCAGCGGATCGATGGCGAGCAGCGGGCCCGGCGAGCGGCCGCCGTAGTTCTTGAACAGGTAGGAGATGATCTCGGCCGACTCATAGAGCTGGACGCCGGTGTTGGGATCCACGAGGAACGGGAACTGTTCCTTGCCGCCGAGCTGCTTCACCTTGGGCCGGTATGTTTTCCCGCCCTTGGGACACGGATAGATGACGGCCTCGAGATCCAGTTCCGTGAGCGCCTCGCGGACCTTGCGGCAGAACGGGCACCCTTCGAACTCGTAAAGCTCGAGCGGGCGGCCAGGCCGCTTCGCCGGAGCCTGGGCCACGACCCCGGCGCCGAGCCGGGCGATCGTCGCCAGCAGCGATGTACCAACGTCCAGTGCCCTGCTCGCCACGCGCCACCTCTCCGCAAAACCCCGTTTCCGGCGGGGTTCTGCGGGGACCATGCTTCGAAGTCCGGCCGGAAGCAAGGGAGTGTTCAAGGGCCAACCTGCGGCCCGCTGAATTCTCTTCCGGTTCGTCCGAACCGGGAAGCCCCGGGAGTCCCCAAACCCGCTGCTGACGCAGGCGTCAGCCTGTCACCAAAAGAACCCGGAGTTTTCACGCCGGATGCTTGGCGCGTTCCGGACGGGCGGCTACTGAATCCTGCGCCGGAGTTCTAAAGCCGGCTCATCTCTACTCCAAGGAGAGCGACCTGCCATGGACATGACCTTCACTCCCGAACAGATCCGGTTCCGCGAAGAAGTGCGAAGCTGGATCGACAGCGCGATGCCCAAGCACCTCAAGGAGAAAGCGCAGAACGGCGCCCACTTCGAACACGAAGACACGATGGAGTGGCACCGGCTTCTGGCAAAGAAGGGCTGGGCCGCCCCCCACTGGCCGAAGGAAGTGGGCGGAACGGGCTGGGATGCGACCCAGCGGTTCATCTGGGTGGAAGAGTGCTCGCGCGCCAACACCCCGCCGCTCTCTCCGTTCGGACTCTCCATGGTGGGACCGCTGATCATTCAGTTCGGAACGCCGGAGCAGAAGGCCCGGTTCCTGCCGAAGATCCTCGCCGGTGAAGAGGTATGGTGCCAGGGCTATTCGGAACCTAACGCGGGCTCGGACCTCGCCAGCCTGCGCCTCAAGGCGGACAAGGACGGCGACTACTACGTCCTGAACGGCCAGAAAACGTGGACGACCCATGCGCAGCATGCCGACTGGATCTTCGTCCTCTGCCGCACGAAGGCCGGCGGCAAGCAGCAGGAAGGCATCACCTTCGTGCTGGTCGACATAAAAAACACCCCCGGCGTCACGGTGAAGCCGTTCCTCACGACCGGCGGCACCCCGGCCTTCTCCGAAACCTGGTTCGAGAACGCCCGCGTCCCGCAGTCCAACCGCGTCGGCCCCGAGGACGGCGGCTGGACGATGGCGAAGGCGCTCCTCGGCCACGAGCGGACGATGATCGCCGGCGTCGGCGAGACGCGCCGCTACATCAACCTCCTGAAGCGCATCGCGAAGGAAACCCCGGTCGGCACGAAGACCCTGCTGGACGATCCCCAGTTCCGCAAACGCATCGCCGCCCTCGAGATCCGGCACCGCGCCCTCATGATGGCGAACTACCGGACGCTCGCCGCCGCCCAGCTCGGCCGCGCACCCGGCCCCGAGAGCTCGATCCTCAAGCTCGTGGGCTCCGAACTCCAGCAGTTCGCTTTCGAGCACATGATGGACGCCATGGGGCACAACGCGATGGGCTGGTTCGATTCGGAGGGCGGCGCCCTTCCGAAGCACGAACAGTGGGTCGCCTCCCAGTACAACTACCTGCGGGCGACGACGATCTACGGCGGGTCCAACGAGATCCAGCGGAACATCATCGCCAAGATGATCCTGCAGCTCCCCGGCGCGTGAGCCGGAAAACGCCGGACCCGTATCAACCCCAGACAGAGATTACAGGAACAACCGATCATGAATTTCGATCTTACCGATGAACAGAAGATGCTCGTGGCGGCGGTCGCCAAATGGGTCAAGAACGATTCCAGCGTGGAGCGGTTCCGCAAGCAGCGGACCACGCCCCAGGTGTGGGACAAAGCCGTCTGGAAGAAGATGGCCGAGAACGGCTGGATGGGCGTCGCCTACAGCGAGGAAGCCGGCGGCTTCGGCGGCAGCTTCGTCGACGTTGCGCTGATCCTCGAGCAGTTCGGCCGCGGCCTCGTGCCCGAACCCTATATCCCCTCCGTGGTGCTGGCCGGCGAGGCCATCGCCCGGCTCGGCACGGAGGCGCAGCGGGGACAGTTCCTCTCGCCCATGATCGAGGGGGCCACCTCGCTCGCCCTCGCCTATGCGGAAAAGCAGAGCCGCTACCACCTGAACGACTGCCTCACGAAGGCGGAAAAATCGGGCGCCGGCTACCGGATCACGGGAGAGAAACGCTGGGTCCTGAACGGCCACGCCGCGGACCACATCGTCGTCGCCGCCCGGACCTCCGGCGGGCAGCTCGATGCGGGCGGCCTCAGCTTCTTCATCGTCGATGCGAACGCCAAAGGCCTTACCCGCACGGCCGTAAGCGGCATGGACGGCCACAAGACGGCAATCCTGAAGTTCGACGGCGTGGAAGTCCCCGCCGCCCGGCTGCTCGGCAAGGAAGGGGCGGCGCTCCCCGAGCTCGAGCGGATCGTGGACCGCGGCGCGGCGGCCGCCTGCGCGGAAGCGTCCGGCTCGCTCCAGGAGATGTTCGAACGCACGGTACTCTACCTCAAGCAGCGCGAGCAGTTCGGAAAACCCATCGGCACCTTCCAGGCACTCCAGCACCGGGCAGCCGACATGTTCGCCCAGGTGGAGCTCTGCAAGTCCACGATGATCCTCGCCGCCATCAAGGCGGACGAGACGGACGAAACCGAACGCAAGGAACAGATCTCCGCCGCCAAGGCGTATCTCACCGAAGGCGGCTGGTTCGTCCAGAAGCACACGATCCAGCTCCACGGCGGCATCGGCATCACCGACGAGCAGGACGCGGGCCTGTTCTTCAAGCGGGTCCGGGTGCTCCAGGGGCTGTTCGGCGACGCCGACTACCACACCGAGCGGTTCTCGAACCTCGCGAGCTTCACAAAAGACCTGAAGAGCGCCTGAACGGGCCGGAACCTTCCGGCAGAAAACGGGCGGTGCCGATGGCACCGCCCGTTTCCGTTGCGGAAGATCCCGGGAATCAGTCTTCGTTGATCACCCGGAACTGCGGGAGCCGGGCGAAGAACGTCGCCTGCCCGCCGCCGTCGTTATCCGTCGAGAGAATCAGGCCGTCGCCGGTAAGCGCCATGCCTTCGATCTTCTCGAAGTCGAACCGGAACTCGAGATCGAGCAGATCGGCCAGCAGGGTTTTGGTAAGCGGGGTGGACAGCGCCGTATCCCCGCTGTCGATCGAATCGGCCCCGTCCAGAGAGAACCCGTAAATCCGTTTGACCTTTGCAAGACCGGCCGCGAGATTATCCCGCTCGATGACGGCGAAATAGTTGCCTCCGAGGTAGGTGATTTCCGAAAGGTAGCTGAGCGTTCCGTCGGCCTGGTTGGGCTCCAGCGGATAGAGATAGAACTTCCAGACGTTCGCGTCGACGTCGTATTCGCCGATCCGGGTCAGGAACGGCTGGCGGGTATATCCCTGCTGGCCGCCGACATCGCCGATGGCGCCGTTCAGCTCGTCGGGCATCCCGTGCAGATAGGTCGTGCTGTTGTTTCCGTCGTCGCCGAGCGGGCGCTGCAGGCAGACGTAGACCTTGAGGCCGCCGGTCGCGCCGGGGTTGGTGTCGACTACGGTCACGCCTTCGTAGCCGAAGCGGGAAACCCGGTTCCAGTTGATCGGATTCGTGAAGCCCACGTTGTTGTCGCGGGCCCCCGGCAGATCGACTATTCCGTCGTCAGAATCCCCGGCGACCGTGTGGGTTCCGGCCACGCTGTTGCTCGAGGGATTCGGGTCGGCGAGCGCGCCTGAATCGTTGAAGAACAGGATCCGGTTCCGCTGAACCGCATTGGACTTTCCGTTCTCGTCGGTCCCTTCGCTGGCGATGATCCAGCCGCCTTCCGGGTTGACCGCAATACCTTCGGGATCGTAGTCCTCGAGCGCCGTGGTCCCGTCCGCCTGGGTCAGCAGCAGTTCATCGACGATTTCATAGCGCTGGGTTTCGTCGTTCTCCTGGAGCGTCCAGATCCGTTGCCGCTTATAGGCGTTATCCGGGCTTGAATACAGCCGGCTACCGGACCCGAAACTGCCGTTCCAGGCGAGCGAGCCCATTGCGCCCCAGTCGTAGTCTTCGGAGTATCCGCCCAGCACGTTGCTGAAACCCACGAACGGTTCTTCGGAATCCCGGACCGCTTCGTAGATCCAGATCTGGCCGCGCAGCCGCGTCGAGCCGACCTCGAGCCCTTCGCCCGCCACCACCAGAAGGTTCCGGGAAGGTATGAATTCCGCGCTCTCGGGTGCGAGCGGAGCCGGAAGCATCTGCACGAACGACGGGCTGGTCTGGTTGCCGAAGTCGTAGATCAGGGCCGCACTCGAACGCTCGGCGAGGACCGCTCCGAAGGTCCTCTGGGCAGCGGCCGTACCCGAATCGAAAACACCGACGGTGCAGCCCTCCACCTCGGCGCCGCGGTTTCCGGAGCGCGTGTCGTCATACTGGCCGTACCGGACCAGTGTCTGTTCCAGGGCGGCGCCCACTTCGAACGACACCGGACCGCCAGCCACCGGGAATACCGAGAAGCCGCGGCCGCCGGCATAATTGCCGTCGAAATCCCCATTGCTGGTATCGCCCTCGTTGGCCGTGATGAAATGCGTGTTGCCCGGCAGCACGCAGACGGTGTCAGGTTCCCGGCGGCCGGTGAACGAGTCGACCAGATTGATGTTCTTGTCTTCAGGCAGATCGGCATTCCCCGTGCGGGTCACAGTTCCCATATCGATAAAACGGATAAGCGAAGGGCTCGCGCCAGCAATGTTCACGACCGCCACCAGGTTGTTCTCCTGGAGAGAGACAATGGCGGTATTCGAGTCGGATGTGATGTCCACATATTCCGGCTGGGCGTCGTATTCGTTATTGGTATCTTCGGGAAGCGCGATACCGGTCGTCCCGTTCGAGAACTGCAGCGTCGCCACAGTGGACGAGGACGGACTGCTGTAGTTGATTGTCACGACCTGGACCGCACCCGGACGGTAGTCGCCGGGATCCGGGTTTTCCGAGTATTCCTCTTCATCCTCGATCGCCACGACGGCCTTCGCTCCGTTGGGCGTGACCTTTACGCTGTCCGGTCCGATACCGAGTTCGACAGAGCCCCAGACCGAGAAGTCCGAGGTGCTGATGAAGACCAGGTTTCCGGGGTTTTCATCGAGACCGTCCGTCGTATCCAGCACGGCGGCGACCGCGTACTGGCCGTTCGGCGTGAAATCCACCGACGTGGGCTCGCCGTTGCTTCCGCTGTTGATGGAGGAAAGATCCGTCAGCCCCACCGGCCAGGGATTCTCCGGATCGGAGATGTCGAGAAACTCGACCGTCTGGTTTCCGGCATTCGTGTAGGCAGCCAGCATCCCGTCCGGGGAAATCGAGACGATTTCGGCCACATGGCCGTCCGGCACGTTGAACTTGGCGATGAGCTGGAAGTGAGACACCGGTTCCACCGGAATCACTTCCACTTCGACCTCGGCCGACACCGGGCCGTCGATGCTGGCACAGGTGAAGGTATAGGTCGTCGTTTCAGCCGGTGAGATTTCAGCGCTGCCTGAAGGCAGCACTGAGCCGACGCCGCTGATCGTGCAACCGCTGAGGCCGGTGGAAGACCAGGACACGACGGCCGAACCGCCCTCGTCGATAGTCCGAGGCGATGCCGAAATGGCGACGGCGCCGTGAGCGGTATCGGTCGAAGGCGGCGGATTGCTGACAATCTCCGGTACGGGTGCCGGCGCACTCGACGAATTCGGGCAGCCTGCTACCGCTGCGAGTCCTGCGAGCATCGCCCAACGGGCTCCCAGACGGCGGAGCCGTTCCCACTGGTTCCTGAAATCCATAATTGATGTCTCCCCTGTATTCGGTAGGTAATGGGCCGTGCGCCCCATCCGACGATGGAACGGCCGGGAGATTTTCCCCGGCGCCTGTAACGACGTTGCTTCTGCCTGATGGCGTTCTGGAGGAATAGTTGTGACCGGCTGGTGAACGGGCGGCGGTAAACCCTCCAAGCTCGGGGGATGGGCCGCATGGAAGGAATGCATCGATAAAATCGAATATTTTCAGTCAATTATGCGGAGACAGCCGGCCGGTCTGAAGGAACTGGGAAAATACCCCAACAGCACACCTGCTACCGGGGAACGCGCTCCCTGCCACCAAGGTCCTTCAGCCGAGGTCTTGCCTTCCGCGCCGTCAGTCTCTAAAGACATCGCTTCATCGGGGCCCCACCGGGGTCCCCGGACGGGCCCATAGCTCAGTTGGATAGAGCGTCTGGCTACGAACCAGAAGGTCGGGAGTTCGACTCTCTCTGGGCCCGCCAA
>CAZUMS010000038.1:0-33009 GCA_964621525.1 uncultured bacterium | reverse complement strand
CGGTGATCTTCTTTTCCGCCGTGGGCGGGGACGAGGTCGTCTGCCGGGCGTTCGAACTCGGGGCGATCGATTTCGTCCGGAAGCCGGCGAGCCTCGTCGAGCTGCAGGCGCGGGTCGAGGCGCGGCTCTCCGCACGCTCTCACGGACCGTCGAAGTCGGACCTGCGCGGCACGCTGGCGCTCATGAGCGTCGCCGACCTGCTGACCGCCGCCGAGAACGCGAAGAAGTCAGCCGTCCTCACCGTCCGCTCGAAAAACCAGCTCGGCGAGATCCGCCTGCGGAACGGCAAGATCGTCGATGCCTGGACCGGAAGCCTGAAGGGGGAGGATGCCCTCTACCGGCTCATCATGCTCCAGGACGGGGAGTTCGAGATGCGGCTCGGCTCCGACGGCGACGCGGCCGGCCCTCTCGATCTCCAGCCGCAGTTCGCCCTCATGGAGGCGGCCCGGCTGAAGGACGAGGGCCGTCTCTGAACCGTTCCGTTTTGCCCGTCCCCGCCCGTTAACTGTATCAATTCGGTCTTGTGCGGTTTTATTTTCCCGAGCGGGGAATTCATCCCGGCCGGGTTTTCCGTTATCCTTGGGCCTCGATGCCGCTGCCAGCGAAAGAAACCATCGGGTGCGCCCTCATCGTCGAGGACAACTCGTTCATGAAGACCTTCTACGAGAAGGCCCTCAAGGACCTGCCGCTCAGGTTCCTGTATTCCGGCGATGGCGAGGACGCCGTGAAGCAGGCGCTCGCCTCGAAACCCGTCCTGATCCTCATGGACATCAACCTGCCGAAGATGGACGGCGTCCGGGCCACGCAGAAGATCCGTTCGTCGCCGGGCATGGAAAAGCTGACGGTGATCGCCGTGAGCGCCCGGAGCCAGGACGCCTACACCGCGTCCGCCAACTTCACCGACTGGGTTCCCAAGCCCGTGCACGTCAACGCGCTCCGGGACGCCATCAAGCGTCACCTGAACATCTGAATATCCCCGTCTGTTCCGCGACGGACCGCCCTGACCGAAAGCAGGCCCCAGAAGTCCGATGACCGACACGCCGCGCACCTACCGGATCCTCGCCGTGGACGACAACGCGTTCATGAAGACCTTCTACGAAAAAGCCTTCAGGGATCTGCCCGTGGAAGTTGCCTTCGCGGCGGACGGAGTGGAAGCGGTCCGGGTGGCGGCCGAGTTCCGCCCCGACCTCATCCTCATGGACGTGAACATGCCGAAGATGGACGGTGTCGCCGCGACCCGCGCCATCCGGGGCGGTTCGGTCCCGCGCAGCGTTCCGATCCTCGCCGTCACGGCCGTCACCACCGGCCGGGGCGAATTCCCTGGTTCGGCCGAGTTCACCGGCGTCATTTCCAAACCGGTTCAGGTGAAAGCCCTTCAATCCGCCGTCAGGACCCATTTGCGGATCGCCTGACGCGCTGAACCGCGCTCACTGCCTCCAGAAGCCCTCTCGACTAATCTTCAGGGTGTGATACTTCTTACACTGGAATCCGCCCGATTCCGGTAATATGAAACCGTTACGGGGGTACAGGGGTCTCATGCCGGAACACTCGCACCGGATCCTGATCGTCGAGGATAACACCATGATGCAGACGTTCTACCGGAACGTCCTCAAGGGACTTCCGGTCGACGTCGTGTTCGCGTGCAACGGAGAGGACGCCGTCTCCGCCGCCCGCGAGGTCGCGCCGCACCTCATCCTCATGGACATCAACATGCCGAAGCTGGACGGTGTCTCGGCCACGAAGCTGATCCGCGACCAGCCGGGTCTCCTGCACACGCCGGTCATCGCCGTCACGGCCCGGCAGGTCGACGACTACACGAGCCGGGCCGGCTTCACCGCCCACCTCAAGAAACCGCTCCGCGCCGACGACCTCAAGGACGCGGTCTGCAACTGGCTGAAAATCCCGGCGGAGTGACGGGACTCAGCCGCCGGGTTCATCCCGCAATTTCCAGGAACGAAGCCGGCGGAACGTGGGAACCTTCTTCCGCTGATGGGTTTCCATCCGGCGCATGACGCCGTCCAGAAACCTGACGGCCTCGACCACATGCGCCCCCTTGTTCAGCATCACGCATTCCGCACGCTCGCCCATGGCGGCGTCGGTAACTTCAGCACGGGAGGGGATACCGTCGCGGGTCAGGCTGTCCAGAACCTGGGTCGCCCAGATCACCGGCAGGCGCGCGGCCTCCGACAGCCACAGGATTTCCTCCTGGACCTCGGCAAGCCGCTCATACCCGCATTCGACCGCCAGATCCCCGCGCGCAATCATCACCCCGGGAGCCGGCCCTTCCATCGCCGCCAGCAGGAGTTCCGGCAGGCGCTCGAACGCCCGGCGGGTCTCGATCTTGAGAACGACGCCGATGCGTTCCCCGCCCAGGGCCCGGAGGGCTCGATGCAGCTCCCGGACGTCGCCGGGCGACTGCACGAAGGAAAGTCCCGCCATGTCCGCATGGCGGGCCACGAATTCGAGATCGGTTCTGTCCTTGGGCGTCAGCGGATCGATCGTCAGCCGCGAATCGGGAAAATTGATGCCCTTGTCGGCCCTGAGCCGGAACCGCTCGCCCCGGACCTCGCGGATTTCCGTCCAGATCTCGTCAGCCGTCGTGCGGATAACGGCGCCCCAGGCATGACCGTCATCCAGAATGACCCGCTCGCCCCGCCGCACCTGCCCGAATACATCGGGCAGCGAGCAGGGCACTCTCGCCGCACGGATCACCGTACCGTTCCGGTGCCGGACGGCATTAGTCCCCGGCTGCCGGTCTTTCGTGAGCACGAGGACATCGCCCGGTTCCAGCAGAACCGGCTCCGGTTCGGGAAAAAGTTCCCCCGCCTCGCATCTGCGGACGGTTCCACCGCCGCCGGGGCGGTGCAGGGCCAGCTCCGTCCCCCGGCCCACATATGCAGTCTCGGAAGATTCGGCGAGGACACCCGCCGGGAGGAGCTTTACAACCGTCAGTTCCCGCTTCTTTCCACGAAGGTCGCGCAGGGTCACAGTACAGCCCTTGCGGGCCTGACGGAGCCAGTCCTCCGGCACCGGTACCGAAGCATCCGCTTCTGCAACGGGTACTGCCGCCGTCTCCGGCCGCAGCCAGATCCGGGCCGGCTCCGTCACCTGGCCCCGGTAGTCGCGCCGGGGCTGCCACTTCACGACTCCGGGCCGCTCCGCCACGAGCCCCGTGCGGAGCTTGGGGCCGGCAAGATCCATCAGGATCCGGCACTCGCGCCCCGTGGCGTCCCGGGCTTCGTGCAGCCGGGCAATCATGGTTTCCCACACCTTGGGCGAATCATGGGCGCAGTTGATCCGCATGACGTTCATGCCCGCGTCCACCAGGTCTCTCACCAGCCGGGTGCTGGTGGCCGCTTCGGACGGCATCGTGACCATGATCCGGACTCCGCGCCCTGCGGGGGCGGCACCCAGCAGACGGTCCGTATGCTCTGCCAGACGGCCTAGTCCCGGCGTCACTCCTGACGTCACCGGCGGCGCCGTCGCCGCCCGCAGGCCGCACCGCCGAAGGAGGTTGTCCTCAACCGCAGCCAGCGTACCGTCCACCGAGGGTTCGCACCGGCCGATGGAGGATAGTCCACGTTCGGAAAGCTGGCTCTGGAGTTCCCTCAGATCGTGCCGGCGGAGGGCGACATAGTGGACCAGATTCAGGGCGCTGTCGCGGAACTCAGGCCGCACACGGCCAATGGCCGGACCGGACTTCCGGCCTGCACCGGCCAGAAGCCGCCGGAGCCGCCGGATTTCCCCGAGCAGACGGCGCTCCTCGACGCTGCCGGACAACTGTGGCTTCCGTGCTGACAGAACGGCTGCCCTCCCAGGCCGGGAAGTTACAGTCCATTACGGCAGGCCATTATGATGAAGCGCAGCTACTCGTGTAACGGAATTTCGACACCGAACACGGTCCCCTGGGGGGAACTCTCGGCCCAGACCCGGCCGCCGTGGAGTTCGGTAAGGCGGCGGACGATGTTGAGCCCGAGCCCCGTGCTGAGGGAGAACCGGCTTCCGCGCTTTTTCGTGAGCGCTGCGGGGTCGAAGATAAGCTCCGCCTCTTCCGGCGGCAGGCCGGGCCCCGTATCGGCCACGGTGACGCTGACTGTCCCGGAGCCCTGAACGATACGCACCCGGACGCGGCCCTTCTCGGGCGTGTACTGGACGGCGTTGTGGAGCAGGTTCGTCATCACCTGGATGATCTTCGACTGGTCGCCGTGGAACTGAACCGGCCCTTCGGGGAGTTCCGTCTCGATGGCGATCTCCTTTCGCTGGGCAGCAGGCTCCAGCGAGTGAACGGTCCCCTGCACCGTGCGTACGAGGTCGAACCGGCTCCGGGAGAGCGCGATCTTTCCCGCCTCCAGGCGCGAGAGGTCCAGAAGGTCGCGGATCAGCTCCATCATCCGGTCGCCGGAGCGGCGGATCTGGCGCAGGTTGTCCCTGGCCTTCTCCGGGTCTCCGGCGTCGAGCCGCATCTCCGCCAGTTCGGCGTGCCCCAGCACCGAGGCCAGCAGGTTCTTGAGGTCGTGCGAGCAGATGGCCGCGAGTTCGGTGCGGGCCTCGAAGGCGCGCTGCGCCTCCCGGCGGCGCTTTTCGAGGGCGTACGTGACGAGCCCGCCCATGCCGACGGAGCCGTAGTTGGCGAGGTGCGCAAGCACGAGAACGAGCAGCGGATAGGTGGGGATCCCGCCTGCCGTGAAATACGGGTAGGCGTGTCCCATGAGCGGCGAGTAGGAAACCCAGCCGAGCCCTTCGGCCAGCACGAGGATGCTGTAGGCGAGCGACCCGGCGACGGCGTAGAAGAGGCCCACCGGAATCCCGGCGAACAGCGTGCCGAGCATGGAAAGCATGGGATAGAGGAACACGACGACCGTCGTGAGCGAACCCGTGAGATGCACGGCGTAGGTGACGATGGCGACGTCGCCCGCCCCTGAAATGGCCATCACCCAGAGCGCCGGCCGCCGGACCAGCGAGTACACGAGCCCTGCGGCGCTCACCAGCAGATACGCGAACACGACGGGAAGTGTCTCGTAGAACGCCGGGAACGTCGCCGAGAGCGCGATGATGCCGCCCGCCATCACGGTGCGGACCAGGGCGGCGCGCCTGCGCTGGTGGGCGATGTCTTCGGGATCGGCCGAAAAGCCGGTCCCCTTCGATATCAGAAACAGGAATTTTCCGAGAGTGCGATCGTAAACGGAAAGATCGGTCTCGGCCTGCGCCGGTGCGGGCGCAAGCCGGATCGTCGTCTCGCCGGGAGCATCCGCATCGCGTTCCGGCATGGACATCTGTGTCCTTATCGCTGTGTCCGCCATGGCCGGTTCCGCCTTTCCGAACCCTGGTGACGTGGAACACGGGGAATTCTAACCGTCGTTTGGCCTGTCGAAAAGCCGTTTGACGGCAAATTCCTCAAGAAATTCTATCAGTTGCACAGGACAAAAAATACCGTTTTGTCTGTGACACTACCTGACATACGCATAGTATACGGTTTTTGGGTGGTACCCGCACGTCCAAGGCCCTCTGGAGGCCTGCGGCCGCGCGGTCATTTTGGAGGAGGAAATCCCATGAACATTCCCAAAGACCCCCTGCGCATCCGTGTCCGGCTGGATTGGGCCCCTTCGGGCCACCCCAAAGGGAAACCGCGTCTCCCGGTGGCGGCGACGGTCTCCGACCGGGAGACCGCCCTGCTCGCCGACGTCCGGCTCCAGCGGGAACTCGGGGCCGAGGACTACCGGCTCTGCCGGCTCAGGGAGGAAGGACGGAGCTGGGCCGAGATCGCGAGAATCATGGAAACCTTGGCGGGCGGAAGCTGGTCGCCCCAGCGGGCGGCGAACCGGGTGCGCCGCGCCCGGCAGCATTATGCGGCCGCCCTCGAACGGCTCTTCGAAAGCGAAAACGGATCTCCGTCAGCCGGGCCCGGAGGAAGCCGGTCATGACGGACCGGTACCTGATCGGCCAGAAGGCGATCTGCGACTACCTGGGCTGCTCGCGAAGTACGCTCAGGCGCTGGGTCCGCGAGCGGGGACTCCCCGCCTACCGGGTGCGGGGCGGACGGCGCGAACGGCTCGTCGTCTCGCTTCGCGAGCTGAACCGGTGGCTGCGCAGCATCCGCGAGAGCGGGCTGGAACCTGCGCCGGCGGGCGGCGAACCTCCCGGCGTTCAGGTCCTGCCGCCGAGCCAGGCGAGGAACGCCTCGAGCCCGATGCGGAAGCCCGAAACCGGCGCGGCGCCGTGACGGCAGGTCTCCAGCAGCGAGGCCGCCTGCTCCGGCGTGAGGCCCGAACTCTTGAGCCGCCGCTCAAGTCCCGCAGGATCGGTCTCGTGTTCCGAGCCCGTGCCGATGGCGCCGTAGCCCTCGGGGGCGAGAATAGTGAACGTGAGGGCCGAGTCTTTCAGCGTCCGGGCGAGCGCCGGGGCGCCGGCGGCGGGCGGGCGGTGCACGAGCACCGGGCGCTCATGCTTTCGGGAGAGCACCGCGAGGGCTTCAGGCGGAAGCGCTTCGCCCGCCTTCGCCTTCACGCCTTCCTTCGCCGCGAGCGCCGCCGCCTCGGCGTGCTCCAGCCGGGGGAACGGCGTCTTCACGAAATTGAGCGGCACGGGGTTGCGCTTCAGCGTCCTCAGGTCGTCCGCCTGCTCCGTGGAGAGCCGGTGGACGAGGTAGGAGAGGAAATCCTCCGTCACGCCCATCGCCTCGTCGAGGCCGATGAACGCCACGGCCGTCTCGATGAACCGTTCGGCCGGCCGGTCCTCCGGAGCGCCGGTGCGGTAAACCTTGCCGAGCGCGAACGCCGCGGCGGCGAGCGGTTCCGGACCGTCCACATGGGCGAAGCCGCTCCAGTCGAAGTAGTCCACCACCGCCTTGTGCGCCGCGTGCCGGAGGCGGAGCGCGGCCCGCCCTTCGGGCGTGCGCATCCAGAGCCGGGGGTTTCCCTGGGCGGGAACGGGCGGAGCCCCGGCGATCAGCTCCAGCGCCGTCACCCGGATCTCGTGACCGTGGGGGCTGCGGCCGCCGTCGTCCACGGCCTTGCCGGTGATTTTCACGGAACTCTCGGGGGTGAGCCGTTCGGCCGCCGCCCATTGATCCGCCGGAAGTTCCTTCTTCGAGAGGATGCACCGGATCGTCCCCGTACCGTCCCGAAGGTCCAGGAACATGGCCTCGCCTGCGGGCTGCTTCGCGGCGGCCCAGCCCTTCAGCGTCACCTGGCGGCCCGGATACTGGCGGATGTTCTGGATATAGACGTGGGTGAACATGGACCCGGCCTGTGTACAACCGCGCCGGGGTCCCGGCAAACCGGCAGCCCCCGCGACAATTTGCCGCATTTACTGGATGCCGCCGTGCGGGCATTAGTGACGCGCAGAAGCGGTCCGAGTTCCGGACCGGCAACAGACCTTTCCGGGAGAGAGAACGATGACCAAGAAGATTTTTGCAGGGCCGGTACTGGCCGCCTGTCTGCTCGCCGCTGGTTGCGGCAACGACGGCCCCGTCGATATTGAGATCCCGTTCGCCGCGACGTTCGGCGACCATGAGTTCGCCTGCGGAGAGACGTTCGAAGGCGTCGGTGCGGGCGCGGGTGCGGCGAACCAGCAGTTCGTGGGCGCCGACTTCCGCTTCTACGTCTCGAACGTCCGGCTCGTCGACGCGGACGGCAACGAAATCCCCGTGGAACTGGAGCAGGACGGCGAATGGCAGCATGAGAACGTCGCCCTCCTCGATTTCGAGGACGCCACGGAAAACTGCGCCGAAGAGGGCACCGAAGAGACCAACACGACCGTCCGCGGCACCGTCCCGGGCGGCGATTACACGGGCATCTGCTTCGACCTCGGCATTCCTTTCGAGCTGAATCACATCGACATCGATGCGATTGATGCACCCTCGCCGCTCAACGTCACGGCCATGTCCTGGGGCTGGCAGTTCGGCCACAAGTACCTGAAGATCGACGGCATCGGCGATCCGTCCGACGACGAGCAGCCGTTCTCGGTCCACATCGGAGCCACCGGCTGCGTGGCGGACGACTTCGACATCGCCCCTGAAGAACCCTGCGACCTTCCGAACATCGCCACGGTGTGCCTCGACGACTTCCCCACGGACGGCTCCCACCGGATCGCCGCCGACGCCGCCCTGCTGCTGGAACAGGCCGACGTCTCCGCCAACATCAATGGTGCGCCGGGCTGCATGTCCGGCACGACCGACGACGAATGCGCCGCGATCATGCCGAAACTCGATCTCGAGTTCGACTACACGGGCTCGAACGACCCCGTGATCGCCGACCGTGAACAGGTGTTCTTCCGCGTGCTTCATGAGGAAGACCACGACCACTGATGCAAGCGGTCCCGCAACTCGTTTCAGGGTTCCGGCTGCCGGCGCTTCTGCTGGCGGCCGGACTGCTTCTGTACGGTCCGGCCGCCTGCGGCGACGGCGGCGGGACGGCCCGGCAGACCGGGATCTACGACTGGAACCTGCCCGAAGGGTTCCCGGTTCCGGTCGTCGATCCGGCGAACCCCATGTCGGCGGAAAAGGCGGAACTCGGGCGGCACTTGTTCTACGACAACCGGCTGTCCACCACGGGGGCCTTTTCCTGCGCCAGTTGCCACCACCCGGACAAGGCATTCACCGACGGGCTCGTCCACGCGGCCGGGGCCACCGGGCAGCCGCACCCGCGTAACTCCATGGCGCTCGCGAACGTCGCCTACAACACGACGTTCAACTGGGCGAATCCGGCCGTCATCTCGCTCGAGGTCCAGGCCGTGACACCGCTCTTCGGCACCGATCCGGTGGAACTCGGCCTGTCGGGAAAGGACGACGAGATCGTCGCCCTGCTCCGCGGCGACCCCGTGTACCGCGATCTGGTCCCGGCGGCGTTCCCCGGCGAGGCCGATCCGTTCACCGTGGGGAACGTGATCTACGCCCTCGCGTCCTTCGAGCGGACGCTGCTCTCCTACAACTCGCCCTACGACCGGCGGCAGCGGAGCGAACCCGGAGCCATGAGCGAGTCGGCGATCCGGGGGCAGGAACTGTTCTTCGGCGAGCGGCTCGAATGCTTCCACTGCCACAACGGCCTGAACCTCGGCCAGGCACCGGTCCACACCGGCACGACGTTCCGGGAGGCCAACTTCCAGAACAACGGCCTCTACAACGTCGGCGGAACCGGAGACTATCCGGAGGGCAACCGCGGCCTATGGGACATCACCCACGAGGCGCTGGACATGGGAAAGTTCAAACCGCCGTCGCTGCGGAACATCGAGCTCACCGCCCCTTACATGCACGACGGTTCGGCGGCGACGCTGGACGATGTGCTCGATCACTACGCCCGGGGCGGCCGGCTGATCTCCTCGGGGCCCTATGCCGGGGACGGCGCGCTGAATCCGAACAAGAGCATCTTCATGGTCGGTTTCACCCTGACGCCGCAGGAGCGGGACGACATCAAGGCGTTCCTGCTCAGCCTTACCGACTGGGAGTTCATCTGCCGGGAATCGATCCAGGACCCGTTCGGAAATCTGCCTAAGCACGAAAACTGCGAGTAGTTACAGTTAGTTGGGCGATATTACCTGGCTTGTGATTTTTCCGTTGACACTTTCGTATTATGTTCATAATATTATGATCGTAATACGGAAGGTTCCCCGCAGCAGATGAGCCCCCTGACACCAGAGAAAAAGGCCGCCACCCGCGAGAAGATCCTCACCGAAGGAGCGAAGCTGCTCCGCGAGGCGGGCGTCGAGGGCACCAGCGTCGAGAAGGTGATGAAGGCGGCCGGGCTCACCGTGGGCGGATTTTATGCCCACTTCGATTCCAAGGACGACCTGATCGCCGAGCTTCTTGCCCGGGCGTTTCTCGAATCCGTCTCCCGCCCCATCACTGTCCCTGGGGAACCGGCGAAAACTCCGAGGGACCGCCTCCGTCAGCGGGCCAAGAGTTATCTGAGCCGCACGCACCGGGATCAGCCCGCCACGGGCTGCCCGCTCCCGGCCACCCTGTCGGGCCTTGCAACCCTCGGCGGCCCGGCCCGCGAGGTTCTGGCCCGCGGCATCGAGGGCATGGCCGCGCAGGCGATGGTGAATCTGGACGGCGCGCCCGCTGAGAAGCGGCAGAAGGCGCTCGCCTATGTCGCACTCATTGTGGGCGGACTCACGATAAGCCGGGCGCTGGGGCCCACCCCGCTCTCGGACGAGATCCTCAAGGCTTGCCGCGATCTGGCCGTACCGGCGGACGCGGACTGACGGCCCTCCCCCGCGGGGGGAGACAGGGCCAGGGAGAAACGCCCATGCCGAAGATCAGGAACGGAAACCACACGGTCAACGTACGTGTCGAAGGGGCCGGCGAGCCGGTGCTCCTCCTCCACAGCGCCGGTTTCTCGGGAACGCAGTGGACAAAACTCGTCTCCCTGCTGAAAGACCGCTATCAGGTCATCGTCCCCGACCTGCACGGTTACGGTGAAAGCTCCCCGTGGCCGGCGAAGGAGACGTTCTCCCACGAGCAGGACGTGGAGTTTCTCGCCCGCTATCTGGACGGCCTCCGGGATCCGGCCCACATCGTCGGCCACTCCTACGGCGCCTTCGTCGCCCTCCAGCTCGCCCTGCGCCGGCCCGTGCGGCTCCGCTCGCTCGCCCTCTATGATCCGGTCGCCTTCGGCGTCCTCCGTTCGTCGGGGCACGCCCGCGGCGTCATGGACCTCGAAAAGGCCGCGAATGAAGTCGCCGGTCCGTTCCCGGAAGGCCGCTCGGGCGGCGACGATATCTGGGTCCGGAGCTTCATCGACTACTGGAACGGCGCGGGCAGCTACGACGCCATGCCGGAGGCGAAGCGGGGGCAGCTCCTCGCACTCGGGCGCAAGATGTACTGGGAAGTGGCCGAGCTGACGTCCGACCGCACACCCCACTGGTTCTACGAGAACATCACCGCACCGGCGCTGATCCTCACCGGCAGCCGGACGACTCCGGCCGCCAGCGGCATCGCACGAATTCTCGCCCAGACCCTGCCCGCCGCCACGCTCCACGAGATCAGGGACGCCGGACACATGGGACCGGTCACCCATGCGGCCGAAGTAAACCGTGCCGTCGCCTCGTTCCTCGACACCCAGCACGGCTGGCTCGAAGCCGCCAACGGCTGAAACCGTCTTTAGACTCCCCGGAGGGCTACCCATGAATACCGACGCCGTTTCCCCGAACGCCGAGAACCTCGCCACCGTCTGCGTCCTGTGCTCGCACAACTGCGGCATACGCGTGGATGTGAAAGACAACAAGATCGTCAAGGTCCGCCCCGACGAATCGAGCCCCATCACGCACGGCTACATCTGCAACAAGGGGATCACGGTCAGCCATTACGTGAACCACGCGCAGCGGGTGACGGAGCCCCTCCGCCGCAGGCCGGACGGCACCTACGAGACGGTCTCCTGGGAGACGGCCATTTCGGAGATCGCGGCGAAGCTGAAACCGATCCTGAAAAAGCACGGCGGAAACGCCCTCGCCCTCATCGGCGTCGGCGGGCAGGCGAACCACCTGAACGGCTACGGCGCGATCCCGTTCATGATCGGCACGGGCTCGCCCTGGTGGTTCAACGCGCTGGGGCAGGAGAAATCCCAGCACCCGCTCGTGGACGGCTGGATGTTCGGCTCGACGCCCGACACCCTCAGCCACCCGCAGATGGAGAAATGCCAGTACCTGCTCATGCTCGGCACGAACCCGCTCCTCAGCAACCGGGGACAGCAGGCGGGCGAATACATCAAGGCGTTCAGGGCCGACCCGGCACGCACCCTCGTCGTCGTAGACCCGCGCCTGACGGAGACGGCTTCCCGCGCCGATAGGTACCTGCGCATCCGCCCCGGCGGGGACGTGCACTTCCTCACGGGCGTCGCCGCCGCCATCGTCCAGAACGGCTGGACGAACAACGGCTTCCTCTCGAAGTGGACGAGCGGCACGGACGCCGTGCTGGCGAAGCTGAAGAAAGTCTCCGTCGCGGACATGGCGGAGCGGTGCGGAATCCCCGAGGCGGACATCGTGGACGTGGCCCGCAGCTTCGCCAAGGCGAAGAGCGCCGGTATCTACACCGATCTCGGCGTCGAACAGGGCAGGTTTTCCACTCTCGCGGCCTACTACCAGCGGCTGATCTGCGTCCTCACCGGCCACTACGGCAACGAGGGCGGCATGGCCTTCGTCGGCACCTACGGCCCCAAGGGGCCGCCGCTGCGCCAGGCCCAGCACAAGGCCCCGGTATCGGGCATCGAGGGAATCCCGATGCTTATCCCCCTCGGCCTGTTCTCTCCAAGCCTCTTCCCGGAGGAAGTCCTCTCGGGCCGCCCGGACCGGATCCGGGCCGCGATCGTCGACGGATCGAACCCCGTCGTGCAGTTCACGGATTCGGCGAAATACCGCGAGGCGTTCCGGGCGCTGGACCTCTCGGTCGTCATCGAACCGGCCCTCTCCGAAACCGCCCGCGAGGCCGACTACGTGCTGCCGACCCCGGTGGGTTACGAGAAGTGGGAATACGCCGGGTTCCCGAAGCACTATCCGGAGATCCACGCCCAGGTCCGCCCGCCGGTGCTTCAGGGGCCCCCGAACGCCCTGCCCGAGGCCGAGATCTACTACCGCCTGGTCCGGGCAATGGGACTGGTGGAGGAAACCCCCGCCGCCGTTAAGGCGCTGGCGAAACGGAGCGGCAGCGGCGCCGGTGCGGCCGCCTACTTCGCCGCCCTGTCCGCAATGGCGGCGTTCAAGGGGGGCGGCGGACGCCGCATCCTGCTCCGGTCGGTATTCTGGGGCTACGACAGCATGCGCGGCGTGCTGCCCTCCCCGTCCCTGTCGGCCCTGTGGCTGCTCACGCATGGCTATGCGGCGACGCGCGGGAAGGAACTCGCCCGCACGTTCCCCGAAACGTCGAAGATGCTGCTCCCCACCTCGAAGGGCGCGTTCCTGTGGAAGCAGCTCATGGAACACCCCGAAGGAGTCGAGGTGGGCCGCCTCGACCCGAAGACGAACCTGAAAGACAACATCCACACGAAGGACGGGAAGATCCGCCTCGACGTGCCGCAGATGATGGCCGACATGGACCGGGCGCTCGCCTGGCGGCCCGCCCCGGACGGCGAGTTCCCGTTTATCCTGAACGGCGGCCGGCGCACGAACTGGAACGCCAACACGATCCAGCGGAACCCCGAGTGGCGGCGCGGCAAGGGCCCCCACTGCCCGGTCTACCTGCACCCCGTGGACGCCGACCGCGTGGACGTGAAGGCGGGCGAGAACGTGAAGATCGAGACCCGCACCGGCTCGGTGACGCTGCCCGTCGCCCTCGACGAGAACATGTCGCCCGGCAACATCGCCATCCCCAACGGCTTCGGGCTCGAATACCCGGACCCGGTGACGGGGAAGCTCGTGAGAACCGGCGTCAACATCAACGAGCTCACCGACGGCTCGGACCGGGACCCCCACACCGGCTGCCCGCACCTCAAGTACGTGGAATGCCGCGTGACCGCGGTGCGGTGAGCCCTGCGCCAGGTTCCGGAGGAGATTCGATGAGCACCTTCGTTTTTACCCCGTCCCAGGGACTCAGGGTTCATACGCGGCGGCACAAAAACCCCGGCAGGCCGAAGCTCGTCCTGTTCGGCGCGTGGCCCCAGACGATCCGCTGCTGGGATGGGGTCTGGGACGGCCTCAGTGGCAGCTTCGACCTGCTCGCCCTGGACATGCCGGGCTTCGGCCGCTCGGACGCGGCGCCGGAACTCATGAGCCCGGTGAAGATGGCCGGCTTCGTGGAGCGGTTTCTCGTGGAGCAGGGCTTCGGCCGCTCGCATCTCGTCGCACCCGACGTCAGTGCGCCGGTGGCGTTCTGGCTGGCCGCGAACCGGCCCGACCTCGTGGAAACCCTCGTCATCGCCGACGGCCTCGGGACGTATCCGCCGAAGGTGTCGGCCAGCCTCGCGGCGCTCGGCGTCTCCGGCATGGTGCCGCCGCTCCGGGGACTCATCGGCATGGCCTCCGGCCTTTTCGTCGGCATCACCATGAAGGACGGCTACCGGAAGTTCCGTCCCTCCGAGGCCTTGAAGCGCGAATACACGGAGGCCTACGCCGGGGCCGGACGCCTCAGCGGAACCTTCCGCTATCTCGCCAGCTACCCGAAGGATCTGCCCGAGGTGGAGCGCGCCCTGCCCCGCATCGAGGCCCCGGTGCTGATCCTCTGGGGCGCGGAGGACATCTACCTGATGCCCTCCAACGCCCCGAAGATCGCCGCGAAGCTGAAGCGGGCCGAGGTGCACGTTCTGGACGGCGTGGGCCATTTCTCCCACGAGGACGCCGCCCCGGAGTTCGTCCGGTTCATCTCCGGCTGGTGCGCCCGGCAGCCGAAGGCCGCCTGAAGCCTCACTCGCCTTTCCTGTCGCTAACCTCGATTACCGTCAGTTTCCGGCGGCGGGAGGCCGGGGCCTCCCACTCGATCGTCTGGCCGGCTTTCAGGCCGATCAGCGCCGCGCCGACGCGGGTGAGGATCGAGAGTTTGCCCTGCGGCAGGTTCGCGTCCTCGGGGAGCGTCAGCTTGAAGCGCCGGATCATGCCGGTGTCCTCGTCGCGGTAGGTGACGTAGTTGCCGAGCCTGACCGTCCCGTCCGGGAGGTCCGCTTCGGGCAGCACCTGCGCGCGGTTCAGCTCGTCGATGAGAAATTCGGCGCTCTCCGACCGGTCGTAGCGGATCCGGCGGATCAGCCCCGTGAGGGCCTCGAAGTCGTGCCGGCTCAGGTGAATCGGCGGCATCTCGCTGATGTGGGTGATGGGGTTCATGGTGTTTTCCTTGTTGGCGGCCTGCAAAGGACGGATATGCCCCTTGAGGCGGCCGGATGGGCGGCTCCGCAGCGGCGCGGCCGGAATGCCGCAGGCCGCGCGAAACCGCGCTTGGCGTTACTGGTTTGCTTGTGAGTCTGGAGTGGGGCCCCGCGGCAGCCTGGAAACCGTTTCCGTCAGTTCAGGCGCGGGGCGATGCCATCTGCGCGCGACGGTACCGTGCGCGAAGAGAAAGGTTTAATGGCATTCAAACGAAACATCACGGGGACCATTATAGCACCGGTTTCCGAATGGACAACCCCGGGGTGATTCGGCGCTGCCTCGGCTCATCCCGTCCCCAGACGAAAACGGCGCCCCGGAGGGCGCCGTTCCTGCGAAAGTGTCCGGGGAGCCGGGTTCAGCTCACCAGAACTTCGCGCCCGCCACGTTGTCCCAGTTGAACGTGTAGATGAGCGAGGCCGTGACGGTGGAGTCCACGTCCTTCGCCTGCTGGGCGGGAGTCGTCGCGATCTTGTCGTGGTCCAGGCTCGGCGGCTCGGTCACGTGCGCGATGCTGTAACCGCACTTGAGCGAGAGGGCCCCGATGATCTGGGCCGTGAGCGCCGAGTTTGCCGTGGTCCGGATTCCGCCGCCGGCCTTGGGGCCGAAAATGCTGACGGCGTCCTGCGTGAACTTGGCGTTGTCGGTGATCTGCCACAGGAAGTTCAGGGCGCCGCGGCCGATGAAGTCGTCCTCGCGGATCTGGTTCACGGCCGGGTTCGGCGGAGCCGCCGGAACGAACAGGGTCCGGGTGTGCCGGCCGCCGGGGCCGCCTTCGAGGCTGAGCTTTACCTTCGGCTCGTCCAGGATCCTGACGCCGGCGCCGCCGGTTTCCGTCAGCACCCAGTCGAAGCCACTGAACTTGTCGTCCACGTAGTCGATCGTGCCGAACACGTAGACCCTGGGGTGCACGTTGTAACCGGCCTTGGCACCGGTCTCGTACTTCTCGGCGGTCGTGTCCATCGCCGAGGTCGAGGTCGTCAGCGCCGGGGGCACCGCCGTGAACACGCGGCTTTCGGCGTAGAGGGCCTTGAAGTAGGCATCCAGCGTTGCGTCGCCAAGCGTGAAATTACCCACGGCCGCGCCGTTGATGCTCTTCGTCTTCGTGTTGCCGCCCGTGATCGTGAGACCCAGCTCGGGGACGATCTTGGCGGTCGCCGACGGCTTGGCCGGTTCCGCCGGAGCGGCGGGCGCTTCGGCGGCGAGTTCCGGTTTCTGGTCGACGAACTGCTTGGCTTCGGAGGGCTTCTCCTGGGCAGCAGCCGGGACGGCGGCGGCCAGAATGGCCATGAACGAGAGGCGCTTGATGGTTGAAATCACTGTCGTTTTCCCCTTCCTCACGGGAGTTTGTCTATTGCTCTTAAGCCGGTTTAACGGGCGAGGCAAACACTCCATTAAATATGAGACATCTCATTGAGAGCCGCTCCCGGCGGCCTTATAATTAAAAAAGATGATCCGGTCCCTGACCATCGCTCTCGCACTCCTGATCGCCGCCGCACCGGCGGCCATCGCCGCCTGCCGGACGGAGTGCGATTCGGCGGCTCATGCCGCTCCGCTCGCCAAGGACAATCACGACTGCTGCAACCGGGGCGATAAACCCGCCGCCGGGTCCGGCTGTGAATCCCACCGGGCCGCCACGACCGGTGCCTGCGCGGGCTGTGCGGCCGACGATGGCCTCGGGCTCGCCAAGACCTTCTCGCTCCCGGCGGTCGAGCTGCCGGAAAGCCCCTTCAGCCTCAAGGCACCGCCAGTAGACCTGAAACCGGCGGCCATGACCGATACCCCGCTGCCCTCCGGGCAGCGGGCGCTGCTCCTCGCGACCGTCATCATCACGACGTGAAGCGGCCCCTCGTCCGGCTTGTCATTCAATCGGAAGTCCCCTCCGTCGGCTGTGCCGGCACCTCCCCGCAATGTGGGGAGGAATTCTCCCCCGCGCGCGGGGGAGGCGAGCACAGCGAGAGGGGGAGCAGAAACCCAAGTTCACACGGAGTTTAACTACCTATGGAAACCAGGACCCTGAACCGCAGAAACTTCCTCAACACGTCCACATCCGCCGCCACGGCGGCGGCCGTCATCGCCGGAACCGGCATCGCCTTCGGCAAGGAACACGAGCGCAAGCGGGAGCATGCTCCCGCATCCACAGCGGCGGCAGCCGCTGGCGGGCGCACTCTCACTCCGGCCCAGGCAGCCGCCTACGACTGCCTGAAGGCGTCGGAGGTCTGCCTCGACCATTGCCTGGAGGCGCTCTCCAAGGGAGACACCTCGCTCGCCAGCTGCCAGCGTCATGTGATCGCCTGCCAGTCGGTCTGCGAGGCGTTCATCCGGGGCACGACCGCGGACCTCGAGACGGGGACGCTGAAGAAACTCGCCTCCGCCTGCGCCGCCGTCTGCCGGGACTGCGCGAAGGCCTGCGAGGAGCACAAGGACCATCACGCCGAGTGCAGGGCCTGCATGGACGCCTGCCTTGCCTGCGCGAAAGCCTGCGAAGCGGTGTAAGACCGGCTGACGGAGTTCTTCGGGCGGGGCGGCCTCACGGGCCGTCCCGCCTTCTTTTCACTTGAGAAGGCGCCTCTGCTACACCTCCTCGCTGTGACCCTCTTCGACGCCATCCTGCTCGGTTTCATCCAGGGACTGACCGAGTTCCTGCCGGTCTCCTCCAGCGGGCATCTCGTGCTGGCGCAGCAGTATCTTGGCCTCGCGGTGCCCGAGCGGTCGCTGCTCGCCTTCGACATCCTGCTCCATCAGGGGACGCTGCTGGCCGTGCTGTTCTTCTTCCGGCGGGACCTCGTTCCCATGACCCGGCAGGCGATCGGGCTTGTCCTCGAAGGCCCCAAGGGCTGGAAGACGCCTTCGGAGCGGCACCCCCTCGGCCATTTTGCCTGGATGGCGGTGTTCGCCACGGTTCCGGCGGTGATCGCAGCCGTCCTGTTCGAGGATTTCTTCAACGAGGTGTTCGGATCGGGGAAATACCTCTGGCTCGAGTTCCTCATCACCTCAGGGGTGCTGCTCGCCGTCCGGAACGTGAAGGAAGGCGGCAAGGGGCCCGGCGAGTTCGGCCTGAAGGAATCCGCCGTCACCGGAACCCTTCAGGCGGTGGCTATCCTGCCGGCGGTCTCCCGTTCGGGGACGACCATCGCGGGGGGCCTTCTGATGGGCCTTGAACGGGAAACCGCCGCCCGGTTCTCCTTCGTCATGTCGATTCCGGCGCTCCTCGGGGCGGGGGTGTTCAAGACCCGGGAACTGGTGGAGGCCATCCAGGGGGGGATCTTCCCTCCGGCGGCGGCAGCTGCCGGGTTCGTGGTCTCGGGAGTCATCGGATTCCTCTCCCTCGGCTTCCTCGTCCGGATGATCCGGGGCCAGAAACTGTGGTGGTTCGCCGTGTATACGGGCCTTCTGGGGATGTTTCTGCTGGTCCGGGACGTGATCCTCTAACCCATTGAAATGACCGGGGTTCCGGGGGGTTCCAGATTCCCCTTCCCGGCCCCTTGGCTATCGGTAAAATAAGGCTACTATGCGCGGCCTTGGGAGCCCTAAAGGCCCCGGGAGCCTTGAGGAAAGGCCGTCACACAGGAGAGTTCATGCTTCATTTCAACCCGTTCATCGCCGAATACAATCCGAAGCCCGGCAAGAAACGCCGCCGCCGGAAAGTCGGCAAGAAAAAGCGCGCCAACCGCCGCAAGCGCCGCAAGAAGTAAGCGGCTCCGGGCCGGTCCCTGAAAAGTCCGGCCCACGGTTCACGAGCGCCTTCCTCAACTGCACATCCGACAGATAAAACCGCGCTCCGGAGCAATCCGGGGCGCGTGTTTTTCGAGGGTACCGGAACCCCGCACCTGCCGCCCACCCTGCAAAACAGAACCGGCCGCTTCCTCACGGGAAACGGCCGGTTCCTGTCAGGGACTGAAGGTCAGATCAGTTCGATCGCTACCGCCACGCCTTCACCGCCGCCGATGCAGAGCGAGGCGACGCCCTTCTTCTTGCCCTCGTCCTGCAGGGCGTGGATGAGCGTCACGATGATGCGGGCGCCGGAGGCGCCGATCGGGTGGCCGAGGGCGACCGCGCCGCCCCGGATGTTCACCTTCGTCGGGTCGATGCCGAGCTTCTTCGTGTTGGCGAGGCCCACCACCGAGAACGCCTCGTTCAGCTCCCAGAGGTCCACGTCTTCCTTCTTCCAGCCGGTCTTCTTGAGCAGGTTCTCGCAGGAAGCGGCCGGGCCCATGGTGAACCACTCGGGATCGAGGGAGGCTTCCGCCTGGCCGACGATGCGGGCCAGCGGCTTGAGGCCCAGCTTCTTCGCCTTCGATTCGCTCATGAGCACGAGGGCGGCGGCGCCGTCGTTGATCGTGCTGGCGTTGCCGGCGGTGATCGTGCCGGTCTTCTCGAAGGCCGCCCGCAGCGTGCCCAGCTTGTCCACATCGCCCTTGAACGGTTCCTCGTCCTCGTCGACGATGACGGGGTCGCCCTTCCTCTGCGGCACGGCGACCGGGACGATCTCCCGCTTGAACTTGCCGCCCTTCACCGAGGCCACGGACTTCCTGTAGCTGTCGGCGGCGAACTGGTCCTGCGCGGCGCGGCCGAAATCGTACTTCGTGGCGCACAGTTCGGCGCAGCTGCCCATGTGCTTGTTGTTGTAGGCGTCCCACAGGCCGTCGAGGATCATCGAATCCATCATCTGGCCGTGGCCCATGCGGTAGCCTTCGCGGGCCTTGGTGAGCAGCATGGGGGCGAGGCTCATCGACTCCATGCCGCCAGCGACCATCGCCGAGCGGTCGCCCACGCGGATCGCCTGGTCGGCCAGCATCACGGCCTTCATGCCCGAACCGCACATCTTGTTGATCGTGTGCGCGTAGGTGCCGAGCGGAAGCCCCGCATGAATCGTCGCCTGGCGGGCGGGCGCCTGGCCCTGCCCGGCCATGAGGACGTTCCCCATGACCACTTCCTCGATCGCGCCCGCCTCGACACCGGCGCGCTTCACCGCTTCCTTGATGGCGGCGGCGCCGAGCTGGCTGGCGGGAACGTCTTTCAGTTTGCCGAGGAACGAGCCCATCGGCGTGCGGGCGGCGGATACGATGACCGTGGATTCCATAATCCTTGAATCTCTCTTTCCTGAATTGTCGCCTTCGGAAGGCAGGGGGATTTCGGTAACCGTGCCGCCGAACGGCGGTTCGATTCCGGCAGTCCCTTGGGTATCACGGCCCCGCCGGAGTTTTCAATCCGGCAGGGGCCGGAAATTCGCCCGCTGAACCGCTCTCAGGAAACAGAGCGTTTTTCTTGTCTCACCGGATCCGCCGGACTGACGCACCAGTCAGCCCGTAAAACAGGACGGGACGGGCTTTTCAGCCCGTCCCGCCTGTCCCCCGGCCGAAGACCGGTATTATCTCGGGATCATCACCCGGATCACGCCGTCGTTCGAGGCGCCGCCGTAGTCGACCACATGCCAGAGACTCGGCTGCTTGTCGACGATGCCAAGGAAGCCGGGGACAGTGGGGCCGGCTGCGATGACGCCGATGAGCGAGGGCGGGCCTCCACCCGGACCCTGGACGACTTCTTCCATCGTCATGCGGGACACCTGACGGCCGCCGAGATCCAGTTCGACGAGCATGTCGGGTCCTGTCGACATGTCCGCCACGGCGAAGATCGTGCCGGTTTCCGGCGACCAGGCGATCTGCTTGAAGGCGAGGACACCGGCCTTTGCACGGTTGTCGAGGAACGCCTCGTAATATTTCGAGTTCGTCTCCGGATCGTAGAACACCAGCTTCTGGCCGCCGCCGGTCGAATTGACACCGAGCAGGACGAGATCGCCCTTCTTCGCCAGCTGGATACCCGACACTGCCGTGATGCCCACCCAGTCGAAATTGAACGGCGCTCCGAGGAGGTCCACCGGGTTCCGGAACACATCGGAACCGAGGTCGACCAGGGTGTCGCTGGCCCTCCAGCTGTAGAGGAACTCGGCACAGGACATATGGAGCACCGGCTCCCCGGCCCAGACCGAACCGTGGTTGTAGTCGTAACCGTCCGGCGTCACCGCCAGCGATTCGGCGTTCGAGGGCACCGAGCAGGAACCCATGTTCGCGAACGTCGTTGTGCCCGAGCTGCCCCCAAAGTCGTAATTCATCTTCCGGATCTGCAGGCTCGCTCCGTTGCGGAGCATGTAATAGTCATCGCCAAGCCCCGCCCCGGCCATAAGGTCGGTGCCCGTATAGAACCCTGGCGACTGGGAATAAATCCCGGTCTGCGAGGGGATCGTCTCCACGATCCGGACGGGCGCGGCGGAGACAGTCACATAGCGGGTATGGCCCAGACCGAGAACATCGTAACCGCTTTCCAGATCGGTTCCGGCGCTCGACGAGTAGATACTTCCGGGCTTCTCCGTATAAAGGATCATGCCGTAGCTGTCGTCCTGGACAGCGGGCGAAATCTGGGGTGACAGGTTGACCACCCCGGAAATTCCGCTGGTGAAGTCGGCGGTGAACGGACCCGGCCCGGCGAAGGTGATGGGAGCCGACTCCATGTCGCCCCGCACGGAGAGGTTCCACCGCCGGTTTAGGACGCCCGCCTCGACCGGCACCGTCCGGAAGTCGCTCCGGCCGTTCTGCACCCAGACACGGAACGGGTTCTCGTCCGTCGTCTCGAACGCGGCCGTACCGGTTCCCTTGAAAACCGCCGAGAAGTACACGTCGCCCGTGGCGAAGGGGGCCCCCGCGGAGGTGACCTTCGTGAAATAGATGCGGTTATTGGTCACCTGGAAGTTTCCTCCGCAGTTTTCGGTGCCGTCGGTGGAAACCGACGCTCCGGCAACGCAATCGCCCGGGACCGGGGTCAGCATCTGCGGCGGGTACTCGATCACAAGACGGTTCCAGCTCCGGTCCCCGACATGGATCGTGTCCCTCACCGTGAGGGTGTACATGTTCGGGTCCTGACCGTAGCCCACGCGCCGGTTCAGTTCGGCGGTGACACCGGCTCCGTCGGCCGGCGAGAGACCGCTGGACGTCACCTGCTTGTCCTGCCAGAAGCCCGGTTCCGGCATCACGATGATGCGGACCTTGTCGTTCGTGTTGGGCAGCGGCGAGAACGACGACGCCAGCGTCAGGTCGCGGGACGTCTCGTTATAGGACGTGATCTTGCGGACCTGTCCCGTCGCGCAGGCACCGCCCGCGCCCTGGGTGCACTCCGCCCAGAGGTTCACGTACGAGCCCACGACGTTTTCGAGAACCGCGGTTTCGCCGCGGACGACGTTGCCCGCCACGTTGGTGACGTTCGTTTCAAGCACCAGCTCGAACTCGTCGCCGGGGTTCGGCGTCGAGGGCAGCGCAGATCCGAGCACGAAGGTTCCGGACGCCGCCGTGTAGCTGCTGATCCGGCGCGGCTGGTTAATGTTCCCGGCCGTACCGCTGACGAAATGAACCGTCCAGTTCTGGTAGGCGTTGTCGATTTCGGCCAGCGGGAATACGCCCGTGAACTGGGTCGTGCTGCTGCCCGACGCAACCCGGATCCGCATCGGTGCCGACAGGCGGACCTCCGGCAGGTATTTCTCGACCTCGCGGATAACCTGCGGGTTCCGGTCACCGGTATCGATAGCGGGGGACGCGCCGCTCAGGGCGAAATCGACGGTGAGGTTCATGAAGTTCGGGTTGGCCACCACGTTCGATCCCGACGGCGGCGAGAGGCCCAGGGACGAGCAGAACGTACTGCTCGTCGAGCAGTGAGCCGTGTTGTTGTAGAACACGTTGCTCACCGCGGACGCCGTGCCGCCGGTGAACGTGGTCGTCTCGTACGAAATGCCCCGGTTGTTGTTATCCGAGAAGATGTTGGACCGGATATCGAGACCCGCGCTGGAGGACTGGGCGCTCGGATACTGGATGCCCATGTCGAGGCCGAAGAACGTGTTGTGGGCCACCAGCACCGAGTTTGGAATGTCGGGGAAGCTCACCGCCGTGGCGCCCTTCACCTTCAGACCGATGGTGGTGGATCCCGTTGCGATGTCCTGGAACAGGTTGCCGGCGACAAGGCTGCCGTTCGCATTGCCCGAGATTCCGGACAGGTCCACCTGGATCCACCCGCCGTAGAAGCTGTTGCCGACGACCTTCGGCGAGGTGCCGATGGCCGCAACGCCGCGGCCGGTGCCCATGCCGCGCAGGTCGAAGGTGTTCCGCCGGATGACCGTGCCGCTCGTGGCGCTGCCCAGATCGACGGCCTGCGAATCGGTGGCGACGAAGGTGTTGCCCTCAATCACCGAATTCGCACCGTTCGTCAGGAAGATGCCGGTGTTGCAGCCCGAAATCGTGTTGCCGGGGCCGATCTTGAGGCCGCCATCGCCCGACGACATGCCGTAGCTGGAGCCGGCCGAATACGTGCAGGTGATGGAGTTGTTCCGCACCGCGCCCGTGGGCTTCACGTTCTCGATACCGTTGCCGCCGGACCCGTTGACGAGGATGGTGTTGTTCTCGACCGCGCCGGGGAGGCCGCCGACGCTGATCATGATGCCCCGGCCGTTGTTGGCGCCGGCCTGCGTACTGATTGTGTTACCGGTGATATCGACGGCCGCTCCGGGGCTGATTGCGATACCGGAACACGGGCCGGCCTCGACCCGGTTGTTCCGGATCCGGTGGTTGCTGCCGCCCAGAACCCTGATCGCACTGTCCGGCGAACAGCTGAGGAAGTTCGTCACATGGTCGATCACATTGTCTTCGAGGATTACGCCGGACGCGCCGTTGAGCGTGATGGCCTCGGGGTTGCTGATCGTATTGTTATAGTGCTGAAGCGTCAGGCTGCGGAGAGTCAGCGGAGCCGAGGCAGCATTGATACTCATCAGACCGGACGAATCGGTTCCCATCACGCTCATGCGGTTCAGGCCGTCGACCACCAGCGGTTCCGCTCCGGTGAAGCCGACCGGCGCGGTGACCGTGACGTTCCGGGTGGATTCGGGCGTGATATACAGTGTCCCGCTGACGACCGGGGATACTGTCTCCATGCCGTACCGGAGCGAGGCCGGTCCGGAATCGTTGTCGTTGCGCACCAGGTATTCCGACACATCGATCGTCACGAGGTAGTCGCTCGGGACGAACGGGGCGGGCAGTACCGGAAGCTCCTGGACCGGAATCAGTTCGAAGCCGTCCAGATCGTCCGTATCGGTCAGGACGTAGGAACCCTTGGCCGTATAGACACCGGCCTGCGGGGCGATATCGAGCACGCTGGTTCCACCGCCAAACACTGATTTCAGCCGGAAACCGGTCGGCACGCTGTCCAGGTTCTGGACCGTAATCGTCACCTTCTGGCCGCCCCGCAGGTTGGTCAGGGTCATGATGTCGGTGTCGAGCTTCGCGTCGAACCGTGCGCCCGTGTAGGCGGCGATGGCGTCATCCGGCGTTCCGTCGGTGCCGGTAGCGTCGTTCACGTCCGTGGAGAACGAATCGGCGCCCGGCTCGAAGAACTTCCACGGGTCGAGCGGATCGGTATCCAGGCCGTCGCAGTACGGGGCCACCGTCGCCGTGCTGTCGCACTGGCCGTCGCCGTCCGAGTCGGCCAGCGCGGGATTCGTCAGAACCACAAGCGGAGGCACAATACCGAAGTTGACGCGCTTCAGGGCCGCGCCCATCTCCGTCAGGCTGTCGCCGATATTGCTGGACGACTCGTTGCCGAGAGCACCGTAGGCACCCTCGCCCCAGCAGCGGATCTGGAGATCGTCCAGAACCGCGCAGACGTGCCGTGAGCCGGCGGCGATCTGACGCGCTGTACGGCCTGCACCCAGATGGACATAAGGCAGGTTGTCGCCCATTTCTGCCGGACTGTCGCCGATGACCGAACTGGGGGCGAGGCCATAGCCCAACTGGCCATACTGGTCGGTGCCCCAGCACTTTACACCGCCGTTATCGAGCAGCGCGCAGTAGCTGGAGAACCCGGCGGCGATTGTCTCCACCCTGCGGCCGGTGCCGAGATTCACGTACGGAAGGTTGTCGCCCATTTCGCCCGGATCGTCGCCTGTGATCGCATCGAGCGGCGCTCCAAGCTCGGAGAAGCCGTTGCTGCCCCAGCATTTCGCCCGGCCGTTGTCCAGGATCGCGCAGGTCGAGAGGTTTCTAGCCGCGATACGGACGGCGGTTCGCCCGGTGCCGAGATCCACGGCGGGCAGGCCATCGCCCATTTCGCCTGGGTTATCTCCCAGACGCACCGCGGGAGAATACCCGAGACCGAGCTGGCCCGCGCCGTTGTCGCCCCAGCACTTCACATCGCCGTTGTCCAGAACCGCACAGATATGCTGGGTGCCGACCGCGACGTCCACAGCCGTTCGGCCGGTGCCGAGATCGATGTAGCCCACGGCGCCGGGGGTCTCGTCATCGCCCACAGGGTTCGTGTCGCCGAGACCCAGCTGGCCGTACGTATTGTCGCCCCAGCAGCGGAGCTGGCCGTTATCCAGAATCGCGCAGGTATTGGCGAAGCCCGCGAAGAGCCGAACCGCCGTGCGGCCGGGCCCGAGATCGACCGGCACGAGACCCGAACCCATTTCGGCCGGGCTGTCGCCCTGGTTCTGTGAATAGGCGGGGACGCCGAGCCGTCCGTCGTCGTATTTACCCCAGCAGACAGTGCTGTTGTCCGTCCGGATCGCACAGGTGTGCGAACCGCCGGCGGCGATCTGCTTGGCCAGGTGCGGCGGATCCAGGTTCACCGGATCCAAGCTGGCTCCCATGGAGCCGGGAGTTGCCCCGCGGGTCGTGGAATCCCCAAGGCCTAGCTGGCCCTCGAAGTTGTAACCCCAGCATTTCACATTGCCGTTGGGGAGCTTCACGCAGTTGTGCGAGGCACCAGCCGTCAGCACGTTTTCCAGGCCGCCCAGTTCCGCTCCCGTGCAGCCGCCGGTCCGGACGCGCCCGTCGCACAGGCCGTCGCCGTCCGTGTCGGCATCGGCGGGATTCGAGATGGGGGAGAGCCCGGAGTTGCCGATATGTACCTTGATTTCGTTGGACATCGGGTGAGTCGTCACCAGATCGGGCACGCCGTCACCGTTAAAGTCGGCGGCGGCAATGCGCTGGACGCCCGACACCGTGTTCAGGCCGCCCATCGTGTCGAAATTACCGTTCGGGATGCCGCCGTACGGATAGCCGTGAAGTTCGGAGTTGCTTCCTCCCTTGTAAGTCCACTGGCCGTTGCCGGAAACGCCGTCCGTCACGACCATGTCCTGGATCCTGTCCCCGTCCAGATCCGCGACCAGTATCTGCGTCCCCGCATTCACGCCACCGAGACCGACAATGTCGCCCGCGAAGCCCGAGTTCGTGTAGTCGTAGAGGCCGCGCCCGCTCTGGGCGGCCTGGAAGTCGAAGCGCCAGGCGTTGTCGCCGCCGCCATCCGGGCCCAGCGCGATGATGTCCGGCACCTGGTCGCCCGAGAAGTCGAATGCTGCGATGTCGGTTGTCCCGACCGGCATTAACTTGTTGTAGGAGCTGCCGAGCGAGCCGTTCGGCATCCCCGTGCCGCCGCCGCATCCCGGGGCGTAGGGGCTGGTGCCGCCGCAGACCGGAACCACATGAACAATGCCGGTGCCGTCGCTGATGTACCCGGCGACCAGGATGTCATCCACGCCGTCGCGGTTCACGTCGGCAATCCGCACGTTGCCCACCGTCTCGCCGGAGAAGTTCCGGGAGGCCATGAACGAACCGTTCTCGTATAGGTAGACCGTCTCGTCCGGGATGCTCGTGAAGGCGACCTCGCGGATGCCGTCACCATCGTAATTCAGGGTGGCGAGGCCGCCGAACGGACCGTCTCCCGAACCGATCGTGTAGCCCACGACGAACTCGCCGGGGCCGACGCCGCTGCAACCCGAGGGGTTTCCGGCCGCTATGCAGCCCAGGTACGTCTGCACGTCGGATGTACCCGCCACCGCGATGTCCAGCATGCCGTCGGCATTCAGATCGTCCAGCACGATGTGCTCGGGGCCTGCGACCGTGGCGAACGGGCTGCCGGAGAACAGCGCGAACGAACCCGACCCGTCGTTCTGGTAGGCGGTGATCTGGTTCGCCGCATAGTTTGTCACGACGAAATCGACGTCGCCGTCCAGGTCGATATCACCCGTCGCGACACCCCAGGGATAGGAGCCCGTCGAAATCGGCGAGGCCGGGGCATACGTCAGTCCTTCGTTCCGCCGGACCACTTCCATGCCGTCCGTGAGGCCGTCGTTGTCCGAATCCGCGTTGAGGGGATCGAGCCCGTGATGCAGCTCGTCGCCGTCCGGCAGGCTGTCGCTGTCGTAATCCGGGTCATCCGCCGGAGTGCCCACGTCGCGGAAGTTCAGGATGGTGAAGGTCCCGGTTTCGGCGAACGACGGATATTCGTCGCCGTCCGCATCCGGGCCGGCGATGGCGAGGCCGATGCCGGCCTGCTCCAGATCCTCGGGGATGTCGCGTTCCCAGGAGAGTGCCGGACGGCCGGCACGGTCAACCGTGAGATCGATATCCCGGTTGCCGGACACGATCGACGACGGGACCTGTTCCGAATGCCAGGTTGCGCCCTGGTTCAGGCTGCGGGAGAACCGCATCACGTAGCCGGCCGTGGTCTGCTCCGACCAGGCGACGAACAGGCTGCCCTGGCGGTTCACGGCGATTCTGGGTTCGCTCGTGTCCGCATCGGTGCTGCCCAGCGGCACCGGAGATCCGATCATGAAGTCGCAGCCCACGTCGACCAGCGCGAACTGGACCGTCCGCGTGGGGCCGTTGTATTCGCGCCAGACAACACCGATCCGGTTGTCGGGAAGCACGGCCAGCTGGATACCGTCGAATCCCGGTCCCGGCGCGACGTAGCCGCTGAGATTCCGTTCGCTGCTCCCCCAGGCCGAACCGTCGGGCGAGCAATCCACGGTGACGTTCCCGTAATTGCCGGGATCCGAATAGGCGAGCACGACGACCCCGCGGTTGTCGACCGCCACCGTGGGGTACCGCAGGGTCACGGACGCAAGGTAGTCCAGCGTAACGGGGCCGCTGAAAGTCGCGCCGTAGTCGTCCGACACGGCCACGCGCATCTCCGACTCCGAGGTGCCGGTATTCAGCCAGTCATAGGCAATCGCCGTGCGTCCGGCAGCGGACGCCACCTGCACGCGGCTGGCATACTGGTTCAGGGCACCGCTGTTCAGGTCCTGCCAGTTCCAGGTCGCACCGCCGTCGCGGCTGGAAGCGAACTGGAGGAACTGGTAGCCGCTGGCGTCGCTGGCGGAGACGGACAGGTACATCTCGCCCGGATGGCCGCCGGCCGTCAGGACCGGGCTGTTCTGGCCGTCGTTCGCGGACGCACCCCCGAGCAGATTGCCTCCGAAGGTCACGCCGCCGTCGGTCGAAGCGCGCCCCAGGACACTGGTAAACGGTGTGTCGTTATCGTCGTACTCGAACGTCACCACCGGGCGGTCCGAAGCGCCCGGAGCCCAGGCCACCGACGGCATGCGGGTATAGCCTCCGCCCGGGACCGGATAGGTAATGGCCTGCGTCGAGGCCGTGAAGGAGTATGGCGGCAACGAAGGATCGGTCACCTCGGCGGGGATTTCCTCGCCGTCGGGCAGCAGGTCGCCGTCCGTGTCCGCGAGCATCGGATCGCCGTATACGAAGGACTCGTCGCTGTCGCACGGCGGAACGGTCGTGTCGCCGTCACACAGGCCGTCGCCGTCGGAATCCGGATTCCGCGGATCGGTGCCGGGACCGGCTTCGGTGGAGAAGCAGGTACCGGTCAAAGAACTGCCGTCGCACAGACTGTCGCCGTCCGTATCGGGGCTGTTCGGGTTCGACCGGTAACCGGGGAACGCGGTTGCTCCCCGGCGTACCACGATCTCCAGTGCCGATCCGCTGTCCATGAACAGGTCGGTGGTGCCGTTATTGTCCTGGTCGGCGGCGGCGAGTCGCCGCATGTCGTTAGAAGACGCCAGACTCTGGAATGCGAACGTCCGGACCGCCTCGGCCCAGGTGCCTTCGTTGAAATAGATCCGGGCGTCGGAAGCGCCGTCCAGCGTGACCGCGAGATCGGGGGTCTGGTCGCCGTTCAGGTCAGCAGCGGCAAGGCCCTGCGGGAGCGAGGGAAGCGGGAGCACCGCCGCCTCGCCGATGTGATTGCTTCCGTAGAACCCGCTGCGGCTCTGGTAGGCCACGGAAATCTGGTGCGGGGAGGATTCCGCAAAGGCTGCGTCCTGCAGGCCGTCCCGGTCGAAATCGCCCATCCGGAGCGTTCCGGGGACGGCGGTACCGGTGCTTTCGTAAATGGGACGCCCGTCGTCGAAAACGACGCCGCTGAAATTCGTGAACCGGATCAGCCGTGCAGGCGCACCGGCGCTGATGCCGATCAGGTCGGGGTACATATCGCCGTCGAAATCGCCGGCGGTGAGGTCCACAACCGTGGCCGCACCGGCCGGAACCGTATCCGGAACGGAATCGTACGGCGGAACTTTCGAACCGTCTGCGCAGCCTGCGTGCGAGACCCCGATGGCGCCGCAGGCCCAGTAGAGCTGGACCCCGCTGGACGTCGCATAGGCGAAATCGATGAAGCCGTCGGCGTCGAAATCGGCCGCCACCATGCCGTAGGCAGCCTCCGCCGGACCGTCGGCAATCGGGCTGCCGAAACGGGGCGACACGTTGTCCGGGACGCATCCGGACGGAGCCGAGCTGGCCCCGCAGCCGGGGAGCAGGATATGGCCGCCAGCAGCGCCTGAGTTGCTGACGATCGCGTCCTTGAAACCGTCGCCCGTAATATCGAAGACGACGAACGAGCTTGCCGACACACCGGCGCCGAGACCGTAGGTTTGCTCGGTTCCCAGCGACCCGTCGTAATTATACGTCGGTGTCAGATACAGGTTGTTGGCGTACACCTTGATCACATCAGCGAAACCGTCGTTGGTGACGTCGTACAGCCCGATGGCGGCGCCTTCGTCCGCCGTGGCCAGCGTGACGGGCGGAGCAAACTGCCCGTTGCTCCTGGACCGGGATTCCTCGCCGTCGAACAGGCCGTCGTCGTCCGAATCGTCGTCGTTACCCGCAGTCCCGGTATTGCTGATGCCGTTCCAGCCTCCGGTGCAGGTCTCCACATCGTCCCTCAGTCCGTCGCTGTCGGTGTCGATGAGGTTCGGGTCGGTCTGCAGGTCCGACGACGAGCAGACGAAGCCCTGATAACGTTCCTCGCCGTCCATCAGGCCGTCGCCGTCCGTGTCGGGATTCGTCGGATCGGTCCCGGTGTCGTTGAAATCGAACCAGATGCCCGTCACCGTTTCGACGTTGTCGCGATAACCGTCCGCGTCGGTATCGCTGTTCGTCGGGCTCGTGCCGTGCTGGGCCTCGTAGCCGTCCGGGCAGTTCGCCGTGACGAAACCGCCGTCGCACAGGCCGTCGAAGTCCGTGTCCGCGAAAAAGGGACTCGATCCCTGGGACGCTTCCGTGTTCGAGCACTGTCCGGGGTTGACCGTGCCGTCGCACAGGCCGTCGCCGTCCGTGTCGGCGTTGTTCGGGTTCGTGCCGGGACGCGTCCCGTAGATGCCGTAGGCCGATCCGTCCTGCATGAAGCTCTGCCAGGCGGCCACGTAGTAACCCGACCGGATCGCCGCGATATCGACGTTGGTCTGATCGCTGACCGTCTCGACGTTCAGCTGCAGTTCGCCGGGTCCCGCCGGATAACCACCCTGGTCCAGACGGCGCGTATATACGCCCGAGCCGTCGCCGTCGGCTCCGCCGCCGTCCGTCCAGGCGACCGCGAACTCGTTGGAGTCGCGGTAGGCAGAAATGGCTGACTGCGTCTGGTTTCCGAGCGAGATCGAGTTCAACGTCTGTTCGGCGCCCAGCGGGCTTCCGTAGTCATCGAACGCCCTCGAGACGATACCGTAACCGTCGCCGTCGCCCGGATGCATGAAGGAGCTCCAGGCGATGACAAGTGTGCCGAGCTGGTTGATCGCCGCCCGCGGCAGAATCTGCGAACCGGGCGTGTACGTATTCGCCTGTATTTCCGCACCCCGCGGAGCACCGCTCGGAAGGAACATCTGGAAGAAGACGCCTTCGCTGTCCGCATCGGGGCTCTGCCAGGTGATCACGAACTCGCCGGTGGTCGGGTGCACTGCCACGTCGGGAAGCTGCTGGTTTCCGGTAATGCTGGAATTGACCACGAACGGCGTGCCGACGGGAGACGCATCGGGATCGTACAACTGGGCGACGATGCTGTCGCCGTCGCCGTCGTCGCCGCCGTCGCTCTGCCAGACCACGATCGCCTGGCCGTATCCGCCGACGGCGATCTTCGGATACCGCTGGTTGCCCGCCGCCGCCAGGAAACTCACGAGGATGTCGCTCGTGAGCGTGCTCCCGGACGGACCGAAACGCCGGAGGAAGATGCCGTCTCCGCTGCCGTCGGCTCCGCTCTGGTCGGACCAGACGACCCAGAAGCCGCCGTCCGGAGACATGGCGACGTCTGCAAAATGCTGATCCCCGGTTGTGTACGAATTCGCGGCGGTTTCGCTCATGACCGTGCCGCCCGTGCGGTCGTACAGGCGGTAATAGACATCGTAATCGCCGGTGTGGCTGGATTCCCACACCGCCACCGAGCGGCCCTGCACATCGGCGGCCACCGCCACGTTTGACTGGTCGAGGAAGGTCGAATCGCTCACGCGGTATTCGCCGAACGCCTCGGTGCCGCTGCAGCTACCGGTCGTGACCGAGCCGTCGCACAGGCCGTCGCCGTCCGAGTCGTAGAGCAGCGGATCGGTATAGAGATTCAGTTCCGCGCCGGTGCAGCCGCCGACCGTGCTCCAGCCGTCGCACAGGCCGTCGCCGTCGGTATCCAGCTTGGTCGGGTCCGTGTGACGGGTCTGGGTCGCCATGATCCCCGGTCCGCTGCCGTCGGAATCGGCCGTCATCACGACAACCTTGTCGCCGTTGATCGCATTGCCGATATCGACTCCGGACCCGGTATTGGGTTCGCCGAAAGCCGCGAACTCGCCCTGCAGCGGCGCGCCGGTGTTGTCGAACCGCCGGAGCATCGGCCAGACCGGACCGGCATAGAACTGGTCGGAAGAGTTCCAGGCGACCCATACGTCGCCGGAGCTGCTCACCGCGACAGACGCGCCGAACTGGTCGCCGGCCGTCGTCGTGTTCACGGCCACCGGTGCATGCAACGGCGATCCGCCGCCGTCGTACTGCCGGAACGAAATGCCCTGCCCGCTGCCGTCCTCGCCGTCGCACTGCCAGGCGACCGCGAAACCAGCGCCTGCCGGGCTGGACGCGATGGACGCCCCGTAGCAGCCCGCACCCGACGAGTATGTGCTCGCCGCCGTTTCGGACATTACTTCCACGCCGGCGGCATTGAAGCCGCGAACCATCACACGACCGTAGCCGGCGCTGTAGTCCGACCACGCGACGGCGAAGAAGCCGGCGTTCACGTCGGCAACAGACGGACTGCTCTGGTCGCCGGAATCGGACGTGGCGACGTTGAATTCCGCGAACATCGGGTTGCCGCCCGAATCGAACCGGCGCGTGAATACGTTCGGCGGATTCGTGCCGCAGGTGGCGCAATCCCACACGATCGAGAACCAGCCGGTGCTCTCGCTCATGGACACCCGGGCGTTTATTTCGGCGTCGCTGTCCAGCGAATGGGCGATCTGCTCGGGGCCGTCCGGCTGTCCGTCGGGGCTGAACATCCGGAAATAGACGTCCGGGTTGCCGTTGCGGTCGTCGCGCCAGACGATCACGAAATGTCCGGAACCCGTAATCGATACATCCGGCTCGCCCTGGTAGCCGGTCTCGAACAGGTTGGCCCGGCTTTCCGGCGTCAGGGGGCGGCCGGCCGAATCGTAGATCCGGTAATAAATGCCGCTCTGGTCCGCGTCCGCCATCTCCCACGTGACGACATAGTGTCCGTTGGAGTGGACCGCCACCCGTCCGTAGCCCTGGTTTCCGGCGGTGGTCTGGTTCACCAGATGATTGACGTTGAACTCACGGCCGGTGCAGCTGCCTGCATAGGCGTCGCCGTCGCACAGGCCGTCGCCGTCCGTATCCTCGTGGTTCGGATTGGTGCCCGTCAGAGACAGGCTCACGTAGGTACCGGAGTTGTTTTCTATATCGTCCGGGAAGCCGTCGCCGTCGGTGTCGGCCAGGTTCGGATCGGTGCCGGTATCGCCGGGATTATTGTACACCCCCGAGTTGTTTTCGGCGCCGTCCAGCAGGCTGTCGCCGTCCGAATCCGGGTTGTTCGGATCGGTGCCGGTGTTGTCGGCATTCGAGTAGAAGCCGGTGG
>CAZUMS010000037.1:0-34379 GCA_964621525.1 uncultured bacterium | reverse complement strand
ACGCCGGCCTGTCACGCCGGAGGCCGCGGGTTCGAGTCCCGTCCACCCCGCCACTCTTTCCCTTCCCCACTTTTAGTGAACGCTGCGAACGGAAATCTGTAGTCAGAACGCAGGGTTACGCCATCCATGCGGCGGTTCGATAATACGATCTTCGCCAATTGAGGGCGGACACTACGATCTGGCGAATTCAGTAGATGTTTCAGCCGGTTACAGAGTTCGATCGGCTGTAGCAAAGGGGTTCCGGATTCGTCCCGGTCGAGGATACCCAGCTCCCGTTCGATACCGGCCATCTCCGCCTTCAGCCCGTTCCAGTGCGGCAGGAAAAATACTTCGTCGACCACGCCGCTCAATCTGTCGGCGTAAAGCCGCTCTGATCGTGTCCTGAGCCCGCTGAGGCGATTCTGGAGCCGGACCCTTCGTTCCTGCCGTCCGCCATCCATTTGAGCCGACATCTCGCGGGCGATGGTCTGGAAACACACCATCACGTCGTCAGGCATCTCGAGGCGGCGCAGGTAGCCGGCAATCTGCTCTTCCAGGGCTTCCTCTCGGACGTTGACCCGGGTGCATCCCCGTGAGTTCGCGCAGTGGTAGTAGATGAACCGGCCCTTCTTGGTCTCGCCCGTCACGGCGCATCCGCACCGGGAGCAGGTGAAAAGGCCAAGATAGCGAAGGCCCGACTTCTTCACTGTCGCAGGGTAGGACCGGCGCCGGAACTGTTTTTGCGCCTGGTCCCAGGTCTCACGTTCGATGATCGGCGGGAAATTGCCCTTGTGGTACTCCCCCTTCCACCAGAAGTCGCCGTAGTAGATCGGGTTCTTGAGGATCCACTCGATACTGTGCCGGCCGAACTTCGCCGCCCGACGGGGGCTGTAGCCGCGGGCATTCAGTTCAGCAGCGACAGCCTCAAGGGAATAGTCACCTGTCCGGTAAAGATCGAAGACGAGCCGCACCGCCTCGGCTTGTCCGGCGTCCGGAACGAGAGACCGCTGATTACGATCGAACCGGTAGCCGAACGGAGGGCAGGAGGCCCACTGTCCAGACTCGACCTTTTTCTTGAGGCCCTTCTTCGTCTCCTCCGAAAGGTTGTCCGAGTAGTTTTTGGCCAGGAGAACCTTGAAGCCGTGGACGAGGTGAGTGTGTGAGGCCGAGTCGGCCGAGATCGTCTCGCCCTCTTTCACAAGACGAATGACGAGCCCGTGTTCCTTCATCACGGTGTCGAGCTTCGCGTAGTCCGTCAGGTTGCGATAGAGCCGGTCGGTCTTCTCGACGAGAATCGAAAGCGGACGGCCGTGCTGCCGGATGAACTGGAGCATCCGGGTGAAGTTGGTGCGGTCGCTCCGCTTCCCCGATTCCGCGTCGATGAACTCCGACAGTATCCTGAGTCCGTTCTGCTGGGCATGGCTCCGGAGCAGATCGAGCTGGGCGGCGATGGAATACCCGCCCTCCTGCTCCGCCGTCGAGACACGGGCGTAGACCAGGCAGTCCGACGCCAGTGCCGGTGGGCCACGCCGGCCGCCTTTGTGATTGGGTGTTCTGTTGCCGTATGCCAGGGGCTGAACTACGGTATCCATGCAAGCTCCTTGTGCCTGGGCTTCCAAATAACGGGCACGTTCAGGGCCGGTCGCGGTGCACCGCGACCGGCCCTATTTTTACGGACCGGAAGGGGCCGGGCAACCCGGCGGCAGGATCAGTAGAAAATCGAATCGAAGTTATCGAAAACTGCCTGACCGAACGTGAGCATGACTTGGCCAAGGTTACTCTCGGGTTTCGAGAGATACTGGACCACCGGCAAGTCTGTTGACGGCTTGCACACTTTTGCATGCCCGCCGCGAAGCTCCTCCCACGGATACTCCAAATGCGGTCCACCTTCCTGAACGGACGGATGCACCCGCTCCAGGTCTTCGAGGACTTTCAGTATCACGCCCATAACGTCAGCGGTTTTTTCGTCAAGGAGATCCACAGATGTCCGGCTAGTACGGAATTGTCTCACCAGAACCTGTACGGCTTCATGAGATTTCTGGACTTCGTCGATGCTGACCGATTCGTTCCGGATGGCAGCCGCCTTGCCGATCTTTTCAAACGCCATCTGGAGCAACATGCAGAATGTCGGCGGCGCGGACATCTGGGTAGCCCATGCCGCCTGAAGGTCATGAGACGCCTGATCGAGGTAGGCCCGGACCCAATCCTCAGATCGGCTCATAGGCGACACCGGTTTCGAGATCGACCGGCTTCAAGTCGTCAGAGGTGCCCCACGGCTCCGGAATGGAAAGCCTGGACTCTTTGATCCCTTTCCATTCATCTGGCGATACGACGATCAGATTCAAAGGGAACGGGTATCCCTTCGGGCGGTTCGGATGGTAACGGAACGGCCAGACCCGGTTTACCGTAAACGCACTCTTGGTAACCTCGAGCAGTTTGAGTTCCTGTCCCTTCCGGTCCGGCATGAAGTAGACCGCCGTGATTCCGGGATCGTTCCGGCGATGATCCGCCACAGCCGTCTTCAAGGCCTTCGCAAATTCAGGTGGTAACTTTATAGTTTTACGATTCATATCTTTGTTAAATATACGACGTCTCGCGAACAGCGACAAGCGTCCTACCACATCGTCAGCCATCCCCGGAACGGCGGATCTCCGGGTTTCATCTGGTGGACCCGGCGGAACCAGGCGAGCATGGCCTCGGCTCCGGCAAAGCCGTCGGCACAAGCGAAGTCATCCGTCACAGGCTGGTAGAGTCCGGTGCAGCCGGGTTGATCGGGCATCAGGAAATAGAGCGTCGTGCCGGTGGGAGCGGTCGGGTCTCTCATCACCCGAAGCCGAAGCCTGACGAGCTGGAGGCAGGTGGTCGTTCTGAGCCGGCGGAACTGGCGGGTACGGACGCCACCGGCAAGATAGAGCGTTTCACCGCGCCCGGCCGGCGGGTAACCGTGCCCGTCCTCATTCGCGTGCAGCTCCAACGCCGCTCCCTTCGTGGGAGGCCTTGCCCTGCCGTGCCGGATCGTCTGCCGCTTCCGGCCCTGCTCCACGTCATCGTGAAACGCCTGAACGAAACCGATCAGCGGCATGCCGTCCTCAGTGTCATCTGCCGGCCGTCGCCGGGAAACTCGTTCCACTCCCGACCGTCGAGGTTGCGGCCAGAGGCTTTCTTCCCAGCCCGGCGAAACACCCACGTCCCTTCCGGTGGTTGCCCATCCTGCACATCCCAGGAGCAGCCTGACGCCAGGTGGAGCCTGTGAGCGCCCGCGAGGGCGTCATCCCGGCTGTCGCTATCCTCGTAGTAGTCGCAGACCGGGGACCAGGCCCCCCACTGTTTGAAGAAGAAGGGGACTCCGGCTTTCTTGCACTGATCCCGCAGTGAGCGAGCCCACTCCGGGTGCATCGGCCTGGCACCGGGCCCGGACTCTCCGCCGCAGATCGCCCAGTTGAGATCCCCGTCAAGCACCGAAAGCCGCTGACCGGTAGGCGTCCGGACATTGAGGAGATCGATCGCACTGAGAATCGGCTCAAAGCTGGCGAACAGCACCGGCACTCCGAGATGGGCCTTGGCGCGGATCGCCGACACGAACCGGAGGTCGGCGGCTAGCTGGCTTTCGGCAGATACCCCGAGCCAGACGTTGGCGGGCCAGCGCCGCCACTTCCTGCCCTTCCCGCTCACCAGTGGAATGACGTTCTGGGGCCGCTTGGTCAAAATCTGAAACGTGATCTCCGGCCGGGATTCCATCGCGTCAAAAATCGCGCCGATCCACTCCGGCTCAACCCCGTCCTGGAAAATGTCTGTCATGTCACCGAGAAAACACCGCTTGCCGGAGACGGACATCCCCCCGACCTGTTTTGCCGTCCGGATGTGGTGCAGCTCCTTGTCGTCGAGCCGAAGGCTGTCCGCGCCCTTCTTGAAGTCCGGCCCGCCCCAGCGATGGTTCATCGTCGCGGCATAGCAGTTCCGGCAGCCCTCGCTGATCCGGACGCAGTGCCAGTTCCCCAAGGTTCCCTTGATCGGGTTCGAGGTCAGATCGGTCCATTCGATTGTTGTTGGGTGCATGGGGCCTCCTGCTACTTGAGCGGGACGAAGTTACCGTTGATCCGGGAGCGCTGAATCGCATCGCAGAGCCGTTCGGCATCGCCGGAGCCATAGGCGATCAGGACGGAAGGCGACGGAGAGCGGTAGCGCCCGGTGAACTCCTTGCCGTCGTTGCGAATGAACTGGACCCGCCCCCGGCAGAACACTAGGGCATGAGCGACGGGGAACACGTACCGGTGCCACCACTCGGTATCCGTCCTGGCAAACACGAGCGCCGTGCCCTGCCCGTGACCGGCCAGTCGCGAGATCCATGTGAAGATATCCTCGCCGTACGGTGGATTGAGCCAGACCCGGCCCTTCCAGGTCTGTGCAAGCCCGTTATCCGCCTTGGTGAAGTGAACCTTCGCCGTCGGCCAGGGCCGGGGATCGGCCGCACAAGGGTCCATGTCGAACGGTCCAAGGCTGTCGATGATGAACCGGGGCGTGAGCCAATCTACGGTTTCATCGGCGGCCCTCTGGAAACGGACGTTACTGCGCGTCTCGGTCTGCATGATCCGTCAGAAATCCCCGCGCCGAATCTGGTCGTGATCCTTCAAGGCATCCTTGAGGCGGGCAATCAGCGTTCGCAGTTCACGAGCCCTCATGCCGCTGCTAAAACCGCTGATCCAGATCCCTTCGCCGCCCGCCGTGATCTTTAGGGCTTGCTGCTCCGAGGGCCGTTCGGAGGAACGGGGATCATCAACTTCCGTGAAGTGGACCTCTCGGCCGTATCGAGTCGAAGAATGAACCCTGCGCTTGAATTTCATCCGTCCCCCAGCTCTGCCATCATCGCCAGTTCCCGTTGCGCCGAGAGCGCCTTCTTGATATCCGCCTTCGTCACGGCCTTCCGCTGCTCTGGATCGGCCATGCGGGCCCGGAAGGCCGCGAGATATTCCTTGCGATGTTCGATCTCCGCTTTCGGCACTGGGGCCGGTTTCTTGCGTCCGGTTTTCATAGCTGTGGCTCTCCTTCCGACCTGTTCCACTCGGCCCCGGCTTCCGCCGGGACCATCATCGAGACGGCCTGAAACTCTCCGGACGGCAGGAACTGGCCGGTGACGATCGCACTCCGGTAAAGGGCCGCCCGGACGACTTCCGGCGGGATGCCGTCGGTCATCCAGTGGACGCGGACCTTCCGGTCCCGTCCGTCAATCTCGTCACCGGCAAACTGGGTCGCGTCGGCGTAGCTGACGACGATGGTGAGGGTTTCATTCATGCGGCCTCCCGGATCAGGTGTCTTCCCCCCGGCCGCCGGCGATCTCGCGGAACCGGCGGGAGATTTCCAGCAGTTTCCGGCGCCGCGCTTCGTCCGGGGCAGGCTGGAGCAGCTTCGCCCGGCTCACCGTACGGACCTCGACGATCTCCGGTTTCAGGCCCTTCGGTTTCCTTGCCGGTTTCGCCTGCGCCGGTTCCGGGACGGCGATCTTTCGTTTCCGCGGCCGCATGGTCTCTTGCCGGTAAACCCTGCTGGGCGGTATGAAAGGGCGCAGCCTGAAAGGGGCTTCCCGCTCCGGGTGTGCCTGCCAGTATCGGGTCGGGTGGGCCTCGCCGTCGTCCTCCGGGCAGCCGCACCAGTAGTCTTCCGTGCAATCGCAGGCTTCCGGGGCCCGGTCGAAACGGTCCAGCAACAGGCTGGCGAGCGCCGCCAGTTCGACCATGTTGTCGATCGTCAGGCCGTCGGTCTTCGGATCCAGAAAGAGGGCCTGGACTCCCCGCAGCGCGGCGTCGAAGTTCATCCCCATCCGGTGGAACCGGCCCGGCAACAGCCGCTCCTCGTACTCCGAGAGCAGGGCCAGCAGTTCTCGCAACTCTTTCAGCTTCGGGGTATCTGCCGGCATGGCTCATGCACCCCCTTCGCCGAGTTTCTCGTCGTAGTAGCGGACCAGGGTGTCCATGACGGACTGGATATCCCCGACGATCCCGCCGTCGCCGGACACTCCCTGCTCTGCCCACTGGAGCATGAGGAAGCTGAGCCCCCGGAAGTTCCGGTAGGCGGCGTGCAGGATATCGAGCTGATCGATGGGGTTGGAGGGCGGCTTGACAGCCGCCAGAGGCGGTTTCGGCATGGGCGGTCTCCGTGCGTTGACCGGCCCCCGAAATGGAGGCCGGGCGCTTAAGAACCGCCACTAGAACGGCCTGACTAATTCCCCCTTGCGGGGTGTTGTATTCGTCAGACGCCCGACCGTGATGCTGTGATTTCCACGCCCGGAGAATTCCGGGCGCAAAAAAACCGCGCTGACGGGGCGACTGACCGCTAGTGGTCTTGGAGTTCTTAAGCTCCGTGCGGTCCAAGGTGCCAGAAACGGCGGCCCCTGTCAACGGGAGAAGTTGGGTGGTAGGATTGGTAAGTATGACGAACCCCGACGGTCCGCCCAAAATCAAATATGTCTCTGCCGGTGAAGTCCTGATTATCGAGATCACCGAGCATGAGTTACGAACCTTGGAAATCGGAGACCCGGGGTCTGATTCCCTGACTATCGCTGTCGGGCTGCTTGGCGTGGCCGGGGGCATGGGGCCGACGCCATTTCTGGCAGATGGCATTTCCGACCGTGCATTTTTCGGTCTGCTCATCATCGCCAGCCTCTGCCTCATTGTCGGCATCGTGAAGCTGATCGAATGGTGGCGGGCTTCGAGACACCGGACGAGCGCGGTCAGAACCATTCGGGCACGGTGTTCGGGCCCTTCGACTGTCGAAAAAACGCTTGATGATTTTTCTCCGGAAGCGATTACCGCTAAAGCTCGTGAATACATAGACGGAGGGAAGGCGAAATGAATCACCTTCACGTGCCTCTGCGGCTCAACGACCATGACATCGTTGAGGTCGAAATCACTGGAAATGCATGCAACGTCATGCTGCTCTCGCCTGTCGATTTTCAGCACTACCGGAATCGGAGAAATTTCACATATTACGGCGGCCATTTCGACAGGTCCCCAGCACGGATATCCGTTCCGAACGGCGGAACCTGGCATCTGGTCTTGGACCTTGGGGGGCTCACCGGCCGGCTGGCGGGGAATTACCGCATCATCCCGGCGCAGAGTTCGGCCGCCGCCGGGGGATGAACCTTCTCCCGTTCCGGGTCCGCCTGTGCTAGGATCGATTCCATGGGACTCAAGGCCGCACATTTCAGCCCGTCCGAAACCGCTCTCTCCCGCAGGGCCCGGAAGGCCGTGACCGACGCCACCCGGCTCAACCATGAAGCGCAGATCGCCCTGGGGCGTGCATGCTATGTCCTGCTCGTCGTTGAGGAGATCCCGCCGCGCCGCGTAGCTTTGCTCCTCGGCATCACGGCCGCACTGGCGAAGGAATACGCCGAATCCTACGAGGACTGGCGCGACGGTTGCGACGCCCAGATCCGGCTGAAGGAACCCGCCGTCCCGTACTGGGAATTTCGCAAGACGCTGAACGCCTGATTCGTGTCCTACACCGTCATCACCCACGAGCAGGCGCGGAAGGACCAGCGCAAGTTCCCGAAGCACGTCATCGAAGGCATCGACGACGAAGTGAAGCGGCTCGAAGCCGATCCCCGGCATCCCGGCTGCAAGCCCCTCAAGGGTTTCGAGGATACCTGGCGCGTCGTGGTGCGCGGCGATTACCGGATCGTCTATGTGATCGACGACGGGAACCGCAGGGTGTCCATCGCCCGCATCCGCCACCGCAAGGAAGTCTACCGGTAATAGCCTCACACTGCCTCCTGCCGGACCGTCCGGCTTCTGTCCCGGTAGCCATTCCGGGGCAGGTCCAATCAACCAATCACGTCCTCAACCAGCCCTCCTGAGCCGTTCGCTATTGAGATCGACCACCCGTGAGCCTCCGGGGGTTTGTGCCTTTTCTTCTTGGATCGAACGCGCCGCCACGAGGATCATTTCCGCGCCGCCGTCGGCGATCTGCCGGGCCTCGTCGATAGAAATTTCCCGGTCCCAATGGCGCGAATAGACCTGACGGATCTCCGCCAGACACGCATCGCTCCACCGGTAGCGGCTCACGCAAACGATCCTTGTGCCGGAGTTGGCGGCGCTTCGCCCGGTTCGCCATGCGACAGCACCGCGGCTTCTGCGTCCGCTTTACGGAGATCGTCCAGGTTGAGCCAGAAGGTGTAGTACTTCTGCCCCCGGTTGGTTGTTTCCGTGATCTTCCAGCCGGTCTTTTCGAGCACCTTGAGCGAGTCCCGGAGGCGCATGCTGAACTGATAGATGTTGTTGTAAGGCCAGCCCGATTTAAGGACAGAGTTGGCCAAATATCCGAACGCGCTGTGAAACTGTCCAGGCGTTCCTTTGAATCCGAATTTCCTGAGCTTCTTGAGATCGACCCGATCATCAGAGTGCTCTGGTGGATCGGAGACGACCTTGACCCTGTATTCGCTCTCGAATTTGAACCGGTTCTCCGCGTAGAGGGAGACATCCTTGAGCGATTCCAGATACTGGTAAATGGGATTGGTGAAGATTTCCGTCTCTTCGGACACTCCCTTCTGCGTATCGAACATCTTGGAGATCAGGTTCGCAATTTTCTCCTGGGGGTTCTGGCCGGAAATGTCTCCATCGGGCATCGACTCGATCACGTTCTCAAGGATCACCAGCATCCCCGCGAAAAATTCCTTGGCGCGGTCCTTGGAGTGAGAAGGGTGCTTCATCCGCAGGTAGTCGAGATAGTGCTTCTTCCTCTCGTTCCACGTTGGCAGCACTTTGCGTGCGATCGCCTGGAACCACGCGGAGAGAATGTCGTCCCGGCGATCCTTGAGCGCCTGTAGGGTCTCGATCTTGTTGAAGCCTTCCCGCCACCACTGCTTGTCGCACTGGACATCCCAGGTGCGGTTAATGAGTTCCGGCAGATGCAGGGGCTCAATCGAGGTTATGAGCACCTGGGTAAAGAGACGTTCCGCCACGGTCCCGGTGTTGGTGTTCTGGGACCGCTTGCGGCGCTCCGCTCCCGTCGAGGCAAGCAGGAGGAAATTCTTGAGTTCCTTCGTGAGGTCGCTGTTCTCGATGTTATCGAGCAGGATCAGCGGGTTTTCGGCGCCGTCTGACCATGCGGCCGCAACCGATGTGGAAGTCACCTGGTCATCCCCGTAGATCAGGGCGCCAATGAGGTTTGCCACTGTCGTCTTGCCGCTGGACGAGTCGCCCGACAGGTGCAGAAGCGGCCGCTCACGGGATAACCCGAGCAGCCAGATATACAAGGTCCAGCAGAGCACGAAATACCGGTTTTCCGGCGCACAGGGCAGGTTGTCCAGGAAGAGCAGCTTGAGATCGCGGAAAGCGTCCCGTGAGACCACGTTCGGCCTGTAGTCGATCCCGTGCATCTTGCCCGACGGCCGGAGCAGGCAAGACCGCCCGTTCGGCACCTGGGCGACTTCACCGGGGGTGATACGGATCAGGGCGTCATCCCGCCGCGAGGTATGGATGAGAATCGTGCCGTCGTCCTCAAGATGGAACCAGCACCCAACGTCAATCCATCGGCCTTCGTTATGGGCGAGCGCCGATAGCGTCGCGGCAATGATCTTGCCCGGCTTCTCCTCGAACGTGGTGTTCACCAGCCGATAGAGCAGCGCCTCGAACTCCTTGGAACGCTCGATCCGGTATACCCTGCCTTCATTGACAAGGCAGACGTGCTCCGTGTTCGACTTGTTCACAAAAAAGGACCGGCGGCCGCCCAGCCAGTCGAAAAGGATTTCCGCACGTCGCTTGGCCGAAGTCGGGCCGTCGAATGACTGCCCTTCCTGGAGCGTTCCCTGATAGAGCCACATGCAGCGATCGATTGGCTGGTATACCGGTGCGGCTTCGTTCAGCAGTTCAGCGAACGCCCGTTCCGCGTCCGACCTGACGGCACCCGTCGCCGGTGCGTGCCGCGTCGTGGATTTATCCGTCATGCGGCCTCCATCACGGTCAGGAGGTCATCGATATCCTTCTGCGTCGAATACCAGTTGATCACGCGCAGATCACAGGTCTTTCGTTGCGCGAAACTGATACCCAGCCGTGGCGGGATCAGGAATTCAGCCAGGGCCGTCACTATTTTCTGCGTGTATGCCTTGCCGGCGTCGTCCTGGTCGAAGCAGAGATAAATGGTCCGGTCGGCCGCGACGGTCTTCAGTTCGTCGAGCTGGGCGTTGGTCAGGATGCCACAGGTGGCGACGACATCCTTCACCCCGCCCTTTCCGGCAACCGAGAGGAGATCGTTCTGGCCTTCGACCAGGACGAACTCTTTGCCGTACAAGGCCGACTGGTTCAGGAACAGGCACGACGGATCCCGGTAATCGCTCTTGAGGCGGTATCCCGTCTTCCGTTCGGACGATCCCGGCAGCGGCTTGCAGGTCCAGTCCCCGACATCCAGCCAGCCGCTCTGCGATGAAGTCTTGTGGGGGTACACGAAGAACCCCCACGAGAAGAAGTCCCGAGGGGGTTTCCCTTCGTTTTGAACAACGAGCCCGGAGGCCAGAAGGTCGTCCAGCGAAAACTCGCCGGCCAGCGCCTGATGCAGTTTGCCGTCCGAGAACCCTACCCCGAACTCGCGGAGAACATCCGCCGAGTGTTTCCGGGTCAAGGTCTGGTAATCTCGCGCCGCCTCGATCGAGAAAAGCTGCTTCTGATAATGCTCGACTGCCCGCGCCCATATCCGGCTCTTGACGCTCGGACCTTTGGGCTTTGAGGGCTCGCCTGAAGCCGTCGCTGGCCGGTCGGAAAGCTCAACCCCGGCGCGTCCGGCCAGGTAACGGAGAGCCGCCACGTTATCCATGCTCTTGGTCGTTTCGATGAAATCGAAGCAGTCACCCGATGCACCGCATGATCCCGAGTAGCAGTTGTATCTCCGCTCTTCGGTGTAGACCGTGAAGCAGTCGTTGTGCCGGCAGAACGGACACGGATTGACCTTCGAGTCTTTCTGGCCGGAACGGCCCACGAGCTTTCCGCCAGACTCGGCAAGGACGAGATCCAGCAGATCGATTCTCTCTTTGACGCGGGCGAAATCGTCGCTCATTGCATGGCCTCCTCATCCATCCGTCCAAAAACCGGACTTTTGGCTGTGCTGACGGAGAGACCTAACGCTTCCGAAAAACAGGCCAGCACGTCGCGGAAGAAGCGCGGAGCGTCGAGACCATGCTCCCCGGCGAACTCCGCAGCCGCCTTCTGCATGGCATCGCTACCGCCCTGCCCGTGAGACCCTGCCGGCAGACGGAGAAACAGGATGGCTTCCCATCGCTCCGGGCCCGTGTTCAGCACCGGAAACGTCACCGAGAAAAACAGTGCCTCGAGGGATTCATCCTCCCTCAGGAATTTAAGGGTGTACCGGGTGCTCATTCGTGCATCCGGCGAAATCGCAGGAATCATAAAACCGGGCTCCATTTCCTCATGAGCGACACCGCTGGATATATGCGGTCCTTCTGACGCCGCATCCGGTCTTCGGCGGCCTTCCGGAGCCGTTTCGCCAGCAATTCCGGATCCAGACTATTTCTTGCGGCGAACTCCTGAACTGTCGCCAGCGCTTCCCGCGCCTCCGGGTCCACCGTGAGGCTGAGTGACCGGAAGGTTTGCCCTTTCGGGGTCGAGATCGAGATGCCAAAGAGGTAGCGGCCCTCGTTCCGGTTCGCGTACCGGCATGTGATTGAGACATCCCGCTTCATGCGTGCCTTTCAGACAGATTGGGCGGGGACGAATGAACATCCCCGCCCATCACGGCTCAGCCCTGATCGCTCTCGCCGACTCCCGAAGGGTCCGCACCGCCCTGGTCGATTCCGGCCTCGGCAGACGCCGGATCTTCGCCCGAAGCCGGATTGGGCTCTGCCGGCGGCGGGGGTTCGACCGGGGCCGGAAGCCCGGCGAGGCTTTCCTCGATCGCCCGGCCGATAGCGGCAGCGTCGTATCCCCGCGCCGCCGCAAAATCTGCGAACTGTCCACCCGGCGCTTCGTCCCGCTTCACGATGAGCGGATATGAAGTCGGATTACCGCCGCCTCGCTCCTCTACCTTGAGCAGCCCTTCGACTGTCTCCTCGCCGATCGCCGAAACTGAAAACGTTATCTTCAAGCTCATATGCACTCCTTCCCTTTCGCGGGGTTTACTGGTTCAGCCCTCTTCCGAATCGTCGTCCTCTGGCTCTTCGCCTTCCGGCAGGTCGCCTTCGCCCACATCAAAACCTTCGTTGAAAGCCCCGCACTCGACGACCAAGGCCGTCAGGGCGCCGGGCCCGGTCACAAGGCCATGCGAGCACGCGAGAACTGCCACCGGCTCCACTGAATGAATGGTTTGGCCTCCCGGCTGGTTGATGAGTGACGGAACTCCCAGGGTCATCGGTACCCGGGAAGCGCACCGGGAGCAGAGGTGATCCTTCGGGCCGATCCGGCCAGGCGTGATGATCTTGCCGTCAGACATGTTCGGGAGTTCCTTTCGTGAACTCGTGGTATCCGTCGAGGAAGGCGACGCTGAGAAGCAGCGGGTCGATATCGAGCGTCCGTGCCCACTCCGTCAGGCGAAGGGCGACTGGTACGCTGTTGCCGGCGTTGTAGTGACGGAGATCCTCCGGGGTGAGGTGAAGACCCCTGACCGTGAAGTCGCCGATCTTGAGAACTGCATCGAGACCGTTGCTCGTGACGTCGAGGATCGAGACCTTCATACCGTCCTCAAGCCGCCTGGCCGGCTATCGCCGAGATCAGGGATTTGTGGTCCTGCTGGGAAAGCGGGACGCGAGTGGCGAGCCTGAAATAGGTCCGGGCGCTGATGCCGTGCTCGCCCACTTCCCAACGCCGGACGGTTTCAACGGAGACGTCCAGGATTTTTGCCAGATCGCGGCGCCGGATGTTCATGCGAAGCCGGAGCGATTCGATAGCCTTGCCGGTGCTCATGCAGCGGAGACCTCCGCTGCCGATACCGTTTCCTCAGCAGCCAGAAGCGCCCTCACGCGATGCCAAAACTGCTTTTCAACGGATCCCTGAAGGTGTGCGGCCCTCTCGACAATATCGGGCGGCGCTTCAGGTCGTCGGGCATACTGCCAAGCCCGATTCCCGCGGATGAACAGCTCCAGCATGTCTCCATCCGACAGATTCAGCGCCGCCTGAATTCTCCCTTTGGTGACGTCATTTAGCGAACGGACGCGACCGGCTTCCCACGAAGACACCAACTGGACGGACACGCCCAATGCTCGGGCGAACTGGGAACGCGTTAGGTGGCGATCCTCCCGTAGCCTCCGGATGGTCTTCGCCAGGCTGGTCCGCTTTCGCTGCATGACCTAACGGATACAACAACTTAATTTAAGTTGTCAATAACAAATTATTTCTAGTTCTACCAAGAGCCCGTTGTTGGTCGTAAAAGAATTCTATGTGCGCCCCATCACAGTGGAGCGTCCCTGTGTTGGACTTGTATACGAATGAAGATGACCGACCGAAACAAAGAGATCGGCAAATGCGTTAGGCGATACCGGAAAAAGCTCGGCATGACGCAAAAGCAACTGGCTGAAGCCGTTGGCTACAGCACTTACGTTGGTGTTAGCACGATCGAGCGTGGTGCTGGTGGTATACCTGCGGAGAAGCTGAAGGCTTTTTCCGAAGCGCTTGGAGTACCCATCACCGCCCTAATCAGCACCGACAATGATGTAGAACCCCAACGCAATAGTGGCGTCCCACCTGACATCCTGGCAAAGCTCAAGAGGCGACCGGTGAACCCGGCGTTTTGGGATGCCGTCAGGACGATACTCGACGAGATGGAAAGTGCGGGCAAGAAAGCCCCCAAGTCCGGCTCAAAAAAAAAGTCCCCAAAAGCTCCTCTTCCTCGAAAACTTCTGCTGATGAAAGTGGACGAGGGGAAGGTGGAAGTGGCGGCGAGGCTGCCGGAGAAGAAGCCGACTGAAACGACTGATCTTTAAGTCATGCCTAATACCGTCACTCCGCAGCAATGGGCTATTATCGACCGTCTCTGGCTCCGGGCCTACCGAAGCATTTCCTCTGCCAATTTACTGTTCCAGAATCCTTCGCCCGCATACGACGAGGTGGTTGCACTTACTTGGGCGGGATGCCGTTTTGCCGTGATGTCGATCATGGAACGCGATGGCTTGGATTATCAGGCTCCGGGCTCAATTGAACGTTTTTTCCGGCGTCGAATGAAAAATAGATTGCCTACCAGGCTCTATGATCAGTATTGGAAACTTCACGACGCCGGGCGAGATGCCGCTAAAGGCCACAACCAGCCTGCCACACGGTCATCTGCACAAGCTTCCTTGAGATTCGCAGACAGGTTCCTTGCGACAGTGCAGCGGCTGGGGTGGTGATAAATACACCGATTGAGGAATAAACAATGCATATGGGGGCGCTGTGACTAGAAAGCTTCAGGAAATAGATGTCGACCGCATTTTCCTTTACGAGGAAAATCCTCGTCACGAACCGTTGGGCAAAGAAGACGACGTTATCGCCTACCTGTGCAAGGACGAGCAGGTTTTCAACCTTGCGCGCAGCATCAGCGAGAAGGGGACAAATCCGCTGGCTCTTATTGGAGTGATTCAACTCCCCGGCTCGGGTCAGACGAAAAAGGATAACTATCAGGCCTGGGAGGGCAACCGCCGCGTCTGCGCCATCAAACTCCTCAACGATCCGGACCGTGCGCCCGCCAATCTTCGCGGGGACTTTACCCGCTTGGCTGCCGAATCGACGCATGTACCCATACACAAGATTAACGCAGTTGTCTTTGACAACCACGACGAACTCAAGTTCTGGATGGCGATCACTCACGACGGCGCACAAGGCGGTGTCGGCCTGCTGGCCTGGGATGCTGAACAAAAAGCCCGGCACTTCGGGACAAATCGAAACAAGGTGGCGCTGGCGGTACTAGATGTCGCTGAAGCGTTCGGCCTTATCACCAAGGAAGAGCGCGAGGGGAGGCTTACAACCGTCCAGCGCTTCTTGAATCGCCCTGCGGTGAGGGAAGCCATTGGCATCGACGCGACGAACCCGGATAACGTTACCTATAATCGGCCGATTGAGGATCTTAAAAGGCAATTGGGCCAGTTCATCGCTGATCTGAAGGCGGGCGAAATCGGATCCCGAGACGACGCCTCGCAGGCCGACTTCTACGGCCGCAAACTTGCGCGCCACAAGGATTTGTCCAAGGAGCGGATCCAGCCGCTCGCACTCAAATCGATTTCGGGCTCCGCTCCGTCGAGTAAAAAAGCGCGCAAATCTTCCCCAAAGAAGCCACGCGAAAAGAACCATCTTGAACACGACAAGCTGTTAGAGCAGGCGCTTGCGAGCATTAAGAACGACAAGCTTTACAACTTGTACTACTCGATATGCACAGTTGAGCTCGAGGACCACACACCGCTGGTCACCATCGGCGTGTGGGCGTTTGTTGAATCGCTGTCAGCTCTGGCGGGAAAGCATTCTGATACGAATTTTCTGGCCTACTTCAGCAACGACAAGTTTAGGGGATTGGGATTTGAGGACAGGAAAAAGACAACCATCATACGCGAAGCATTAAACCGTATTCAGCAGAACGGAAACGCCACAAAGCATCATGAGATTTCGGCCCATTTTGACCGCAAGCAATTGGCGAACGACCTGAAGGCCATCACGCCATTGCTGCTGAAAACCATCGAAGAGATCGCTGCCAAAACAAAGAAGAGTTAACTGGCCGCCGCGAATTGATTTGGCTACAACCTCTTGAGACTTAGAGGGAAAGCGGCCGTCGCGCATGTCACTTGCAACTTCACCCCTTCGCTATCCAGGCGGCAAAGGCAGCCTCTTTGGGCTCGTGTCGAGCATCATCCGGCTCAATAAGCTGGAGCGCGGACACTACGCCGAGCCCTATGCCGGCGGCTGCGGCCTCGCCCTCGAACTGCTCTACAGCGGCCACGTCAGCGACATCCACATCAACGACCTGGATCGATCCGTGTGGGCGTTCTGGAATGCCGTACTCAATCAGACAGACGAGCTGATCGATCTGATGATGGCGACGCCCGTAACCATTAAGGAGTGGCGCAGGCAGAGAGCTATTCACCGCGACCCCAAAAGGGCCACGAACCTTGAACTCGGGTTCGCGGCCTTTTTTCTGAATCGGACTAACCGTTCCGGCATCATCAAGAACGCTGGAGTCATCGGCGGGCTCTCACAGAAGGGCACCTACACAATCGACTGCCGGTTCAACAAAGAAGAGCTGACGCGGCGTATCCGGCGCGTTCACAAGTACCGTAGTCGTATCCACTTGTACCGGAAAGATGCGCGCACCTTTCTCACTCATGTCGAACGGCATCTGCCAGACAATACCTTCCTCTGCGTCGATCCGCCGTATTTCAATAAAGGATCGAGTCTCTACACGAATGCCTATAAGCCCGCCGATCACGAGAAGGTAGCCACGCGAGTGCTTGGGCTCGAACACCCGTGGATCATCACCTACGACTACTGCGATGAAATCCAGCGGCTCTACACGGCCCGCCGGCAGTTTGAAATTTCTCTGAACTACTCGGCTCAGGTTAAACGAGTAGGCTCCGAGTTGCTGATCGCGTCAAAGGGCCTGCGGCTACCCGGCGACCTCCGAGAACGACAGGTTCATCGGCCGCAGTACAGGTCTACGGCCAACGCTGCCCGAATTTCTGCTTAAGCTATCGTGCCGTTGGCATGAGGCATTTTGGCTACGGCTTCAAGCCAAAATGTCGTAGCGATGGATCAGGGCCTGGGCGCACTTTACCAGTTCCGATCCGGTCCGGCGGGTTGGATCGATTACTTGGGCCGACAGTGGAAGATGTCCCGCCGGCCAGCGGATCTCGCCAGTGGCGGGATCTCGCCAGGGATACTCCAGCCGTGGGCCGCCCCGGCGCTTGGCCACCTGCGGGTGCAGCATCTCGATTTCACGGATTGTCAGATTCATCCGTTTCAATCCGAAAGCGGCATATTCTTCCCGATGATATCGGCGGATGATCGTCAGAACCTTGGAGATGGCGACGTGAGAAGTCTCCAGGTGTTTTGGAGGAACCCGGTCCCCCGCGAGCAAAACAGCCTTCGCAGTCTTTTCAAACACCATCTGCATCAGCATCAGGAACGTGGATGGGGCAACGGTCGCAACAGCCTTCGCAGCGGCGATGTCTTCCTGAGCTTGGGCGACGTACGCCCGCGCCCATTTCTCTGACTTACCGCTCATGTCAAAGGGATCTCGTCGCTAAAGGGATCGCAGCCCCAATCGTCGGGCAGCCACAGCTTGCCCTTGGAGAACCGCTTGTACTCGTCAGGGTGCAAGAGCACCACGGCCGAAGGATAAGGAACACCCTTGTCCGGGCGGGCACCAACCGGAATCGGCACGACCAGGCCGTCTTCCACGTCTGGAACTTCCTCAGTCACTTCTATCAGACGAACCTCTCGATGGGAGGGGTCATCCACGAAAAACGCACGGCTCATCGAAGGATCTATCTTCCGGTGAGCCTTTACCAAGTCTTCGGCGACCTCTCGAAGCGTTTTCTTGGTCTTCGACGGATTGTGACGTTTCACACGCATAGAGAAAGTATGTCACGCATGCGGCTAGTGATGCAAAAGCCCCTCATCTACAAACGAATAATAGCGCCCATTCCTGCCAATAATCAGGTGGTCGATCAGCCGCAACCCAAGCGACTTTGCAGCACTGGAAAGGTCATCCGTAAAACGCTTATCGGCGTCGCTGGGCTGTGGATCTCCTGACGGATGATTGTGAGCGATGATTAGCGCCGGCGCGCCGTGGAGAATGGGAAAGCGGAGAACATCCGCAGGGGTCGTGCTTACCTGATTGACGCCGCCCACCGCAGCGAGCGCGATACCCCAAAGATCATTTCGGGTGCTGAGAGACAATACCACCATGTGCTCCTGGACCGCTTTGTCGATCGCGGCAACTTCTCGAATGATCCGGGCGGTATCCTCCGAGTTCCCAATGGATTCAGGAACGGGTGCATCAGCAACCGTCACCAGCTCCGCCTTCACGATTTCAATCGTTCTCCATCCGGCGGGATTTTTTCTTTTGGGCTTTCCCATCCCGGCTCCAATCACTTCGGAGGATGCATCGGCATCACCAGAAACTCAGTCGGCCCAGTGGCATCGAGAAGCGACACAGGCTTGACCAGATACGAATTGCCGTCGATCGACTTGGAGCCATCGTTCTCGCCGGAAATAAGCACCGGTGAGTCCATGAGTTGCATTACGCCTCGCAGATACCGGAGGTTCATATAGAAACGCGCGGGGCGGTTCTGATTCAGGCCGGAAGTTTGCACCCCTGTTTCGTAAGTCTCGGCACCCGATGGGATATCGGGGGTGATGTCCATGTGCAGACGATCCCCTGAGAATACCAGGCGGGCAGATGGTTCCTTTTTCGCGGATCTCTTCGGGCGCGACTTCATGGCGGCCGTCCACCGAGACAGAAGCCCCTCGATAGCCGGGAGAACAATTCGCGGTTCGACCGTTACGCTCCATTCCGGCTTCGGAAAGACTTGACGCCACGAGAGAAATTCCTGATCGACCACCGGGACCGTCATCGCATCAGAACCGATTGAGATCGTGCCCTGATAGGCATCAACCAGGTTCGGCCCCGCATAGCGGCCCGTGGCCCCATAGCTATGAACAGACTTCGGACCTTCGCCAATCGGCAGGTCGAGGCCTATTTCGCCGGCACCCTTCAGCCGTGGCAGGATTTGACGGAGCGCTGAAACCGGAACGAGAGCTTTCCCGGACCGGATACGGCGGACATGCCTGGCGAAGTCCACCAGCCGGTGAAGGGCAAGACGATGGCCATCCGTGGCGACGAGCAAGACGTCTTTTCCGTCGATCTCGAATGCTACATTCCCGAGCCGTGCAGCCCTATTGGCATCTTCCTTTTCGGATAGCGCAGCGGTTATCACGCGAGAGAGCCCCGTGTACAGATTTCTGGCCGGTGACGTCGCGCCGTTCGCCCAGCCGCCACGTTCTAGCACCGGCCGATATGCGGAGCGCGACGGTGCTTTTGAGGGTGTGGCGCGGGCAGAAGTAGCGCCGGCATGGACAATAACGGACGTCCCAGATTCGACTCGCAGTCGCTTCGGGGCCGAGATCCCCGATGTCTCCACTTGGAGATCACCATTCGCCAGAAGGGTGAAGCACCGAACCCCTAAGTTCGCTTTCGCTGACAAACGGGGAGATACCTCTTGCCATATCCCCTGAAGCGCCGCTGCCGCATCGTCCGCCGCCCTTTTATCGGGCGAGTCAACGAGCTGGCCGCTCCATTGCCAGCCCTGCTCCGTCTGGCGGTATATCAGCAACGGTTCCGGGCTTGGGTGTGCTTCCGACACGATATCAATCCTCGTTCGGCATCATGATTGTGATGACGGGCTCAGCCCTGTCGCCCGGTCCAACAACCAGCTTGAACTGAAACGTCTTTCGCTTCCCGGGGGCCGTCACGATGATCGTCGGGAATTGCCGGGTCTGCTGATTGATCGCTTTGCCGCTCACGCGACTCATCCAGAGCATGTCATGGACAATACCGGCCACGTCTTGCAGTTCACCGGGCGTATTGAGAGCCCGTTCGATGATTCCCCATACCGATGCGGTGCACGCCACGGGGTATTTGTAATGCTGCCGGCACACATCCGGTGCCACCGCCGAGAGATCCACAAGAACCCCGTCCGAGATCGCCTGGGCGCGTGTGTATACGTGGATCGGCTCGCCCCAACCTGTCTCTGCTTCCTGTTCAATGCGTTTCTCAGACGCAGGGAATGCACGATTACGGATCGATACCGTGAGCCCGTGCCGGTCCCCGATAATTCGCGGCTGAACCTGATTGGCGGCCGCATACATCGTCAGCCGCGGAGACTCCCATTTAACGGTTTCAGGAGAACCCAGATGGGAGATTTTGCCCGTGATCTCATACCGCCGGATAGCTTTCAATTCGTCCTGTCTCAGGTCGAAGTTCGCCAGAGCGGCCACCAGGCGGCTCAGCCCTTCGGCAATCCGGTCCGCCAATTCGGGGTTCTTCATCGCGACGCCGGAGTACCGCCAGCTTCCGTCAGCCTGAAGTTCGTAGGCCAGGAGCACATCGGTCTCTGCGGGATTCTTCCGGTTGCGCCACTCCGGAGGCGAATACTGAATTGCCTCCGCGAGATGAGCGGGCTCGATGACCTTGCACTGATCCAGAGCAGCTACCGACCTGGCAACGCCATAAATCCGCTCCATGTAGTGACCGCTGATAAGAAGACGCTCGCTCACCCGTTCGGCCAGCCGGCGGGATTCAGCCGGAGACGGTGCCTTTTCAACCTGTGCCAGGAACGCTCTGGCTGCCAGAACACGAGCCTCCATCTCATCAATTTCCGACGGCTTCACCGGTTGCCGGCTTTCTCTCTCACGGTCTTTCTCCGCGATCATGGAGACATCCAGCCACATATCCGGATCATTTTTGGCAAGCAGGCGCCCGACCGCCTGCTTCGCGGTTTCAAGGTCCGACCGGCTCGGCCGATACTGATCGTCGCACGGCGACAACTCCATGCGGTGCCCGGATACAGAGGCGACCTCGATCGCACGGCGAAGATGCCACTGCCCGTACAGGCGAATGAATGCGTCCCGTTCGGAGCGGCTAAATACCGCGCCGCTCTTTTCCGGTAACTGGGAGGCAGCATGAAGCGTCCTGGCAGCCCTAGAAGACACCGCCGGACCCCACTTACCGGTATCGATTCTGGTGCCGGACCGGACGACGTGAACCGTTGCTCCCTTCAGGTTCGGGTACTCGCAGGGATTCTCAAGCCCATCGACCTCGACCAGCAGGTGAGATCCGTGAAGCGTCTCAAACCACGAGAACTTCCGGGGCTGTGCGGGGCCGATGCAGGTCCGGCCCTGAATCTGTTCCCATATGCCGCTGATCTTCGCCGCGATGCGATCAGACGCACGGGGTTCCTTGAGACAGGAACCCTCCCACTTCCATCCGCCACGCTTCAGCTCGTAAACGAGTACAGCACCAGACATCTGACTATCCTCTTGCGATGGCCAGACGGCCGTGATGAAACCAGAAGTCTGCCTTCATCGTGCGATTGGTCACGCCCACGGTCTTTGCCAGGATGAAAGCGGGCCAGCGGGCCGGTGTATTTTCCGGAAGATTGCTGGATATCGTTGCGACAAAATTCCGGCCGATAAAGAAATCGACTCGGCCAGCCGATTGACGAGCTTCCAGATACGTTTGTACGTTCGCTTGCACCGGGATCCCAGTGTCTATTTCAGTCCTGTTGGACGAACCGGTCACGACACAAGCTCTCCAGTTCAACGACGTGGTTTGGAGATACTCGAAGTATACTCCGGCTGATGGTAGCGCAGCGGCGGTAAACGAATTCTGAAAGCCAACGCGGGCTGTGTAAGCGTTGGTCCCGTCGCTTAAGGCCGAGAGTTTGATCCGGGTAGTGAACCGCAGCCGATCCGATGGGTTAAATGGATGATTGCCGTTGCTGTAGGAGATTGCCGCCCGGCCGGCAGCCGTGCTGCCGGTTTCTAGCATGAGGGATCCGAACGACCTCTCGATATAATTATCCGCAGCGTTCGATACCTGAGCCCCGGTACCACTACAGGTCACGGTCCAGTTGTTCCGTCCAATTAGGCCGGAAGTTACAGGCCCGCCTGTGCTCGGAGCGTGCTCGAAATCTTCCCACAAATAGATTTCTCGTCCCGGGTCAAACTCCAGCGGGAACGAACGAGCTAGCTGACGAGAAGCAGGAAACCCCATCACCCCTCCGCCTGGGCAATAGAAAGATCAATGAAATGCCCGGCAGTTAATGTCCCCAGCTCCCGAAGGCGGATAAATCTCGGAAATGTCGTCACGAGGAATGCCAGGTTGTCCGCGGCTCCATTGAACTGGATTTGCACCCCGGCCAGTTCCAGCGGCAGCCACGTCTTGGAAGTGATGTCCGCCAGCCACGCCGCTTCGCTCGCGTGCCCCGTCTCGAGCCAGGAGAGATTGCCTCCTTCCAAAGCGACCTGACCGCTCCAGTAGGTATCCTTGTTGGCTCCCTCTCCGAGGGACTGGAACAGCCGGGGGGCAGCACGGAACGACTCCACCCCCCAGATCTGACTGGGGCCGAGTCTCACGAGATGGTACTGCCGAAGCTTGTTCACGATTTACTCCCGACGTAAGTGGAAACTGGGATCAGACTTCTTCGTATTCGATACCGACAGCCTTCCCCTTCACATGAGACCGGCCCCATACGTAGGCTCCCGTGACGCCGGCGTTGGCGAGAATTGCCGTGTTCACCGTCTCCGCGTCGATGTCTAAAGGAAGGCCGATTTTGGCGAAAAGCGCCTTCACGACGGGCATGAGCAGCGGCACAAGTATGGCGAGAAGCGACAGACGCCCCTCGCTCGTGGACAGGCCGGCTTTCAGAGCCGTGGTTTCAATTGCCGGTTTCGAGAATTCGCGGGGTGCCACTTTCATGCGGATCTCCTTGCCTCCGGCGCTGTCGCCGTAGGTTCTTGCTGGTTTGGATCTTCCAGGAACGCGATACCGGCCGCGTAGGCATACCAGTATCCAACTGCAAAAAGTTCGTCTGCCTTTTCGCCGGCCAAACGATGCCGGCGAATAGCGTCTCTCCAACGATTCAGATGTGCCCGGAGGGGACGTCTGGACGATAGCAGCGCAGTCGCAGTGCGGGTGTAGTCGCTTTTCCAGAGATCCCAGCATGCCTGGGCGGCGCCTTCGATCCGGTGCCTGTCTCCCGGCTGAATCCCCGCCGGTTGATTTCCCCGGCCTGCCTCCAGAGATTTTGCCAGCATGGCGAAATGCAGACTGAGTTCACCCAGCCTCCGCCGCCGGCCGGTATAGGATTCCGGCCGAGGAGCGGGATTCCGGCGGGTAATGCCCTGCCGAACGGAGCGAACCGACTCAGCGCCCTCACGGGCGGCCGCACCGAGGCCACCGGCTGCGTCGCCGATACCGCCCAGGGCTTTCCCAGCTCCATAAAGCGCCGTCGAGGTGCCCCGGATCAGCGGATATAACGCTGTGATCAGGTAGGCGACGATACCCCACTTTGCGATCGTCAGACCTGTATCCAGCTTCTTAGACCACGGCTGGCCGGAGCGTGCCCACTCGGCCTCCTGCGTCTGCCGGTCCTTCAGCTCTTCCTTCGCCTTCTCGGCAGCCCGCTCCGCAAGCAGTTTCTTCGTCTGTTCGACCGGGCTCAGAATCCAGTCCGTCACCCCGGCGACCTGCTGGGGTGAATCGGGTTCGCCGATCACATCGCCAAGATTCCACGTCACGGTCACATTACCCCCCATGACTGAAGAGCCGGTGACACCTGAACGTGGATATGATCCCCCTGGCCGACATCATGCCGAAGCGCGGTGCGATATTTCGAGCTGCCCTGGTAGGGGAACCGCGTGTTCAGATAGTCCACGAGGCCCGCTATCTCGGCTTCCGTTAGCCCCCGGATACTGAAGTCGGCGGCCCGCCCGTCTTCATGCGGCGATTTCGGCGGCTCTTTCCGGCCCAGTTCCACCGCCGTCCGGTAAATTTCTTCCTGCCGGGCCCGCGAACGGAGCAGGCAGGTGATCTGAAGGATTTTGCCTCCGGCACGAACCCACATCGCTGCGGCAAGAATCACAGCCAGGAGCCGCGCATCGCAGCGCTCCAGCTCCCCGGCCATTTCAGGCTTGCTGAACGAGATCGTCATAACGCCCGCTCCTCGAGTCGCTCGATGCGCTTCACATGATCGGTTTGGCGATCCTCGATCACGGCGCCGCGCTGGAGGAACTTTTCCACGTCCTTCTGCAATGCGGATATCTGGTCGATGAGCGGTTTCAGTTTCGACGCAATCCGGTCATCGACGTAGGAACGGATGTACGTTCCGACCAGGACGGCCAGAATCGTCGAAACGCCATTGGCGAACTTTGAGTTCAGAATTTCGCCAAGACCTTCCACTGATCACCCTTTCCTGAACAGCAGGACGCCGGCTCCGGCCAAAAGCACGGTTCCGACGGCCAGTGTCACCCCGAGGCCGGGCCCTTCCGACCCGCCAGATGCTCCCGGAGATCCGCCGAAGTCGCCCGCGTACTGGTCCGCATACTTCTGGTATTTCTCGACCACCCCCCGGCGGGCCGTGAGAAAATCCTTTTCGCCCGTGATTTTCTGGAGCCGCGCCGCCTGGGCGTCGCCACGGAGCGATTCGACCATCGCTCCGAACGAGGACGGCGAGGCCATCATCGAGGCGTTCCCGCCGTACTTCTTGGCGAGAGCCTGGGCGAAGTAGGGGCCAGCGTTGTATCCAAACTGAGCCAGCATCACCCGGAGCTTCGGATGTACCGGGGCCGTGATGTGCTTGTTTACATACCGGTCCAGAATGATCCCGATATACTTCGCCCCGGCCCGGATAGCGGCATCGGGATTCAGCAACGCTTCCGGCGTGACCCCCACTTCCTTTGCCGTCGACGGAAGGAACTGCATCAGCCCGATCTCGTTTTGCGGGCCGCGGGCGTCGGGACGGAACGACGATTCGGCATGGATCATGCCCTTGAGATAGTGGGGCGGAAAGTCCGGCCGGACCGCGTGCTGACGGATCAGATGATCGTACTGATTGTTCATGGCTGTTCTCCGAAGTCGCGGTATATGTCACGGGGAATCTTCCGGCCGATGACCGAAATCAGCACCGAGGCGTGCTCCCACTGCTCGATATCGTGCTGGGCATGGAGTTGGATGACTTTGATGTTGTTCAGCGTCGGAGCCGTGCCGCCAGTCCTGATGACGCGCAACTTCGCGGCACGGGTCGGATCCGGCGGACGGACCAGGAAGGTTTTCTCGATATGGGAGGACAGGTTCGTCGGGATCTCATAAGATGCCGGTGGCGATGTATAATTATCGGTATTCGGCGCGACTTCCCACTCGACCTGAGTGGTCAGGGTATAGCCCGCTCCGCCTGAAACGCTGAGAAGGCAAAGCAGCGTAAAATCACCGATGGCACCGGGGGCAAGAACGAGGTCCGACAGCCACCCGGAACCCGTCGGAACTGCGACTCCGGGGCTTTCGTTCACAAGCACTTGGGCGTCCGCATACTCGCCGTAGCCAGCGCCTACTGCTTTCTGAATGGCGTGACCGAAGTGAGCGGGAGACGGATTGTACCGGGAGTTTCCGAAGGTGGAGCCACCGGAGCCCAAGAACTCGATCGCTTCTCCAGGCGGAACGATAAAATGAACAGGGAACCGGATCGGCCCGCGATGGGGGAGAACCACTAAGCCCCGCGGATTGAGAACCGGGCTGTTGGCCACGTACGCCTGAAGGACCACCGCATAATTCTGGTAGCCTTCGTAAGCAATCTGAATTTCTTCCACAAGAAAGTAGGCATCTCTGAGAGCCGGGCGAGTCTGCCCCAGCTTTGCGCCCACGCCTTGGTAGATCGGGATTGTCACGTCAGCCTGGAGCTGTAAAACCTCCGGCTCGGTGAACCGCAGGACTTTGTTTAGTTCACGAAAATGGGGCCCAGAGAAGCGATCCGAGTCCCGACCGGAGAACTTGGACACCAGGGAGCGAAGGCGGGAAAGGCCGCTCATTTGGCATCTCCCCCGTAGAGATGTTCCCCTACGGTCATGATATCCATGCTGAAGATGCCGACTCGCGAGGCGGCCACCACATCGAACGACGTTCCCTGCTTGATTACCACCGGCGCGTGCATCCGGCCGCATGGGGCAAATGAAACCATGTTGTTTGCCGGCACTGACGGCGTGCGCCAGTCTTCGGCCGGGCAACGGAGCTGGACGTATCCGTCCTGCTTTTCAGCCGGATAGAGCAGCGTGTTCTTACCGACGGCGGCGAAGATCGTCGCAAGTTTGTACGCATTTCGAACGGCCGGAATCGACGCATGGGGCCACCGGAGATGACGCCAGCTCCGGTTCAGCACATCGAGATCAGCCGGGAAAGGAAGATAGGACAACCCGCGCAGCTCGTAGTCATGCTCGAAGCAGAAATTGAGAGGTTCCGTGCCGTCGAGATATCCGGCGGAAAGCCGGTAACAGAAGGTTTCCCGTTTCCAGTCGTCGTCGTCCATGACCGGCCGAAGCACCAGAATCGCCTGTGCCTTTTCATTCGCCTGGACGGTGGCCATGATTTCGAGGACACCGCCCTTCCGAACTGGGACATGAAGGCGTTCCCGGAGCCGTGACGGATAGAACAGGGATGGATGGGGATTGGCCTGGGCAATCGCATCCCGCCCGTTGATCTTGATCCTGTCGATCGAGGCCGAGATTTTCTGGTTGCCAGGCATCCCTGAAATGCCGTCACTGTTGTCTACAGGAGCGAGTACGAGCCCTTCAATGACCTCGTCCCGGTCCCAGTAGAACTGGGCCGTTATGAGCACCGGAACCCCGTTGGGATTCTCTAGCGGTATCTGCTGGAAGCGCGGACGCATGCAGCTCTCCCGGCTTACTCGAACTGGATTCCGTGGATGGTGATCTGCGGAGTGTATCCCAGCCCTGGCGTGTCGGCGCTCATCTTGATGGCGAACTCGATCTGCTCGCCGCCACCGAACTCCAGGGGAACCGGCAGCGCCTCTCCGAAGGCGGCCGTGCCCAGAACGGCGGGGGCGAAAATGTATTCGGGGATCAGAGGTTCCTGATTCTTGAGATCCGTGATCTTCAGCATGAACGGATACTGAAGCATGGTCTCCATGTTCGCGGCGCCATACCGGAACTCATAGATTGCGGCGCGGATTTTCTGTTTGAATTTATATGTCGCCGTGGCTGCCACTCCGGCCGCAAAAGGCCCCCCGGAAAACGTGACTGCATCGACGAGCGGCCGGACGTTGCGCGCATTCGGGTACCGGCTCATCAGCTTGTTCAGGGCCTCCTCGAATTTCGGAGGGTAACGGTCCAGCATGTTCGATTCTCCATTTCACGGGAGGTGTCCCCTGGGTGGACAGGCGGCTCTTTCCAGCCACCCAGGGGACGCAGGTGAGGACGAAGGCGGTTCCGGAACCGCCCGAAGAGGACGGATCAGCCGGCCTGACGCGCGTAGTACACGTCGAGCGACAGCGTGACGCGCAGCTCAACACCGGCGGAGGTGCCGAGTCCGCTCGCCCCGTTATCGATGAGGATCTCGCTCAGGAACTTCCTGGCACCGTCGATCACCACCGGCGTGTCGTACACGAGACGGTTCTCGGCCGACGGGATACCGTTCGATTCGTGACGAATGTTCGTCACGAACGCACCGCCGCCCGAGGGCAGGGCCGCGAGAGGAACCGGAATCGTCTCGCTCTGATCGATCTTGTGACGGTAGCGGCCGGCGGACATGAACTTGTCCACGATCGGCAGGTAGGTGATCTGCGACCTGTCGATGGCGGCGATGGTGTGGACCGCGACGTCGAGCATCGGAAGGCCCATCAGGAGGACCAGCGTCCCGGCGGGGAACTCGCCCCACGTCGGCATGTTCGACAGCGCATCGCTCGGCTGCGTTCCTTCGCCAAAGAACGCCAGGCGGGACGGAACGGACGCCCCGATCGGAACGATCTGCTTGTGGAAGAAACGCGCCCGTTCGACGCGGAGGCGGGCAAGGCTGAAGCCCTGCTTCGTCGCCCACTTCTCGATCATCTGCCAGGCAGTGTTCCGGCGGATGCGCGACTGGGCGGCCACGGCCAGCTTCTTGAGGCGTTTCGCCTTCCGCTGCTGGGCGGGGGCATCGAGTCCCTGAAGCTCGGCCTCGATGTCGGGCATTGCGTCGTCGCCGTAAAGGGCATGAAGTTCGCTGAGTGTCATGGTCTGATTACCTTTCTACTTCCCTGCGTCTTTTTCGCAGTGGTAGGCTTGGGTGAGGGGTTAATGGATAGGGTTTCGGTCTTTCCCGGTCAGTTGACGAGCAGAGGCTGGTCGTCGTCGAGTCCACGAAGGATCGGCTGATCCATGTCGCTTTCGCCGTCGAATCCGCGAAGGATCGGCTGGTCCATGTCGCTTTCACCGCCGGGTCCGCGAAGGATCGGCTGGGTGAAATCATCATCCTCCGGGGCAGCCAGGGCCGGCGAAGTGGCGGCGGCAGACGACAGGGCGTCATCCAGCGCCGGGTTGTTGTTCAGGTCGGTAATCTCCTGACCGAGAGAACCGTTCAGCTCCCGGCCGATGGAAAAGTCGAACTTCAACGGCGCGTCGGCCGGTGTCGGATCGCCGAGGAAATTGGCCGACGCTCCCGGTTTCACGGCATCGAGGGCGGTCTTCGCCAGGGGAATGATTCCCGGAACCAGAACGCCGAGCTGGATAGCCGTGCGGCGGCGATCATCCTTGATGGCGTAGTGAGCAAGAATTGCCGCGCCTCCGGCGACAACCGCTCCGAGCAGATTGGACGTCATGGTCGGCTTGCCGTCAGGGCCGGTCGCCGACTGCTTGAACACGCCCAGCGCTTTCGTCTTCATCCAGGGCAGGAGGTATCCCATGCCGAGGAGCGCACCGATGCCCACGACCAGGGCCACACCGGTCTCCACGGCCGGATTCCCGAAAAGCGGGTTCTGCCGGGGCTGTGCAGAAGGCGGGGTGAACGGCGGCATGATACCTGCGCCAGCACGACGCGTCGGCGTCTTTCCCGGGCGCCGGACCTGCACCGCGGACGGTGCCGGGGATGCCGGACGGCGGGCCGGGGCGGAACTCCGGCGGCCGACTTCGCGGCGAACGATCGACACGTCCCGACGGGCGGCAACCGTGATCCGCTTGCCGTTCCTGTTGACGCTGAACTGCGGGTTCCGGCGCGCCTTGCGGCGCTTCACCCTTTTCGCAGGGGTCGGGTTTACTACGGCCACTCCGAGAGCTCCGACGGGGTTGCGGCGATTCTTCTTGCGTTTCATGGGGCGATACTCCTTGTCAGTTGACGATTCCCCGCCGCTCGATGTGGTATCCGCCACCTTCGACGACGAGCTGTTTGTTCGGGTTGAGATAAAGGGTTGGGTATGGGCTCTTGAACTTGTGCCGGTAGTCGCCTGGCGATGAGCACGACACGGGATCAATGCATTTCGCGGAGTGATAGACGATATCCGTCATCACCCCGACGGGAAGCGAGCGCTGGTGCTTCAGCGGTATCTGCCCTTTCAGTGCCTGCTGAACGTCGAAACCGTTAAACTCCCGGTAGTTCTCGATATGAACTCTTGCGAACGAAAGGGGATCCCTTCCGGATTCCTTCGGTCCGTACACGAAACACAGGCGCTTTGAGGCCGTCTGGCAGACCAGAATCAGGACGCGGGCCGGGACCGAGTACCGGCGCATTTCGCCGGAAACGGCCTTGAAGTAGATTTCACGCAGAGTGCCCAGCATGGAGACTTCAAGTGCTTTGGGCCGGTCTGGATTCCGTCGATCCTTTTTCGGCTTGCCTTTGCGGCAAGAACAAACCTGATCAGCTCGACGCGGCTTCGGATTGATGCGAATCGATTCTTTGATGATCGGGTACGGGCGGGGCTTACGCATGAGCCACCTCCCGCCGCGAACGGAACCATCCCCATATCTTCCAGGCGGCCCAGAGTCCGAGAACGCCCAGAATCCAGACCGACGGATCTCCCGCGATCCGCGTTCCGTCGGCGGTATTCTGTGCAATCACGCCATCGAGGTCTTTCACCACCTCCGAAAGCCCCTTCTGACGGAGAACCTCACGGGCGCGCATCAGCGTTTCGACGTGGGCCTTTTCGATCCCCTTGATGCCGGCCAGCGCATCAGCCGCCTTCTGGTTCAGGGCAAGGAATTCGGTTGCGAGATCCGTCAGTGAGCCGTCACCCAGACGCATTAAAGGATCGATAGGTATGCCCATGCCGGCGGTGCTCAGACCGGCCACGTTTGTCACGCCGATGGCCTCAAGGTCGATTCGAGGGAGAGACCCGCTGCCGGTCGCAAAATTCTTGTCGCTCCAGGACTTCACCTTTTCCCGTAGGCGGGCTTCCGATTCGACTACATCGGTCAGCTTCGTTTCGAGCGTTCGGACCGCTTTGGCAAATTCCAGCCAGTCGAACCGGATCACGGGGTTGCGCTTCTGGAAGTCAGCCGTCCGCCGCGTCTGTCGTGCAAGGATTTCATGATTCTGCCGGAGCTGAACCACCTTTCCATGCACGTCAGCCAGACGGCCGAATGCCGATGTTACCAGTGCGAGCGACATGCAGTGATTCAGGCCGCGCGGGCCTTGTACTCCTTCACACCCCGGTAGAGCGCATAGGCGAGCAGTCCGAGACCGCCGATCTTGACTGCGGCCGGAAGCTGGACCGGCGGGGTGACGGCCACCGAAACGGGCGTCGGCCCGGCTTCCGAGAGAAGCCCCAGATACTCCGCCTGGTCGAGATCCTCGCTCGCATCCTCTTCCATGTATTCGTCATAGAAGGGGTTGAATGCCGCCGACGGGAAACTGCTGTACCCCGGTGCAGGCGAAAGACCCGGAGCGATTCCGGGCGCTGTGACCGGGACGGCCGCCGTCGGGAATATCGGCTGAACGGACGGCGCGACCGGGGGCATGGCTGCCGAAGACGGCGGCAGGATCGGCACGGCTGACACAGAAGGATCGGACGGATATACCGGCGCGAGCGAAGGCCCAAGAGCAGGGATGGGGGTCTGTGCTGAAACCGGAACCGGCTGGGCACCAGGAAGAATAATGTTCACGGGCACGGGCGGCAGGACGGGAGCAGCCGGCAAAACCGCCTCTTCGGTGGGTGGCGGCGGCACAACCGGGGCAGCGGCTTGAGCCGCCTGGGCCTGTGCCAGGTCTTTCTTGGCCTGATTGAGTTTGCGCCGCTCCGTGGCAAGGCGGCGAATCTGCCGGACAACCGTCGAAGGACGGCGGGCAGACGGTTTTCCGAGCATCCCGAGCTGATGAGCGCGAATCTCCGTCCCCTTGATCGCCTCCGCCACAACAGCCAGCTCTGACGGTTCGAGATCGCCGAGCGGGCCATTCACCCATGATTCGACGTCTGCCGCGTTCACCGCGTCAAGCTGATCGACGGGAAACGGGCAATTCACAGTTCCACGGGTCGGGATGGTGACGTTGATCATCGGTATTCGCTCCGTTGAAGGTTACGTGGCGTTCGGCGGGAGATGCCTTCAGGGTGACGACGGGTCGGGTGTTGGAGCCGTCGGCGGTTCCGTGGGCGATTTCCGGCAAAGCGCTTCGCAGTTGGCGGCGCAGTTCACGGCGCACCCGGCGAGGCACTGTCGATCGTGCGTTTCGTCGAACTCACGGGCCGCGGCACACCCCGACACGCCCAGTCCCAGCGCAGCGCAGAAGAGCACTGCCAGGAGCAGCAGGGAGATCAGGTCCATCTCGGATTTTCTGAGAGTCATCATGGTGAGGGATTCCTTTCGTCTCTTGCCGGGTTTCAGGCCGCGTTGTTTTTGCTGAGCATGTAGGCAGCGCCACCGGCGGCCGCGATTCCGCCTCCCATCAGGAGGTAGTTCTTTGCCCCGGATGCCTTGACCTCGGGGACTTCGGCCGCCGGGCCTTTGCTGACATCGACTGATATTTTTTTCTTGGGCCGTGGAGCGCGGGCAGAGGCAGCCTTCGCGCCTTTCTTGCCCTTCATCGCTCCGACCGCCCCCGTCAGCGCTTTGCCCACGCCTCCTGCGGTGGCCGTGAGACTGAGACCTCCCGTGAAGGGGGCAGCAACGACGCCGGCGACCGGCAAGGCCACCTTCTTCACGGCCTTGCCGAGTTTCTTCCAGAAGCCATTGAGGCCGTTGAAGTCGTCGAGCGCCTCAAAGGCGCCGAGCTGGGCGGCCTCGTCGGCCGGAAGTGCTGCTTCGGCGGCGAGCGACGGCAGGGCGAGGACGGAAGCCAGGGATTTGAGGGCACCTGCAATATCTTCATCCGGTACGCCCTTCGCCCGGAGATCCCGAATCCACCGCTGGGCGTCATCCTCGGAGACGAACCGGAGGTTGTGGATGTTCCACGGCATCTCGAACACCTGCTTCCGGCCCTGCTCGAGATCCTCGACCGTAAACGTCACCTTTCGGCCCTCATCCGAGCGCACGACATCACCGAAAAATTCTGAGAGGCCATACATGGTGGATTGCTCCTTCGTTTCGGTCTGGACTTCCTTAATCGTTCCGTCAGGACCGATATCGAACGTCTTGCGTTGTGAATGCAGGCGCGGCAGCCCGAATCCGATATCGACCGTTGGATCGAGATCGGTCCACGCCAGCTCGCCATTCCGGCGAAACTGCGCCGAGAGATAAACGTGATGGAATTTGGGGGGCTTGCCTTCGGGGGCCTTGTTACCGACGATAACGAGTCGAACCGGATACCCAATCGACATCAGCATGGAAGACAGCAGAATGGTCTGGCAGTCGCAGTCGCCGCTTCGCCACAGAACCGTAACGACCGGCGACTGAAGCCACTCGAAACTATGCGGATCACGAATGTAGCGGATGTTGCGACGCACCCACGACCAGAGCGAGCGCACCTCGGCTTCATGATCGTATTCCGGCGCTTTCGCGTTTCGGACGATCTCTTGGGTGAACAGTCTGAACCGGGGATGGCGGCTGATCGTCGTGATGATCTTCGCCATCGTTTCGAGCGTCGCCAGGATACCGCCGTAGCCTTTCGGACCGGTAAACGGACTGGTCGAAATGGGCACGGCCGGCATCATGCCCCTGCCCTCATCTCGGTCTGGATTTTCTCAAGATATTTTTTCAGCTTCGGATTCTGGACGCGCTTGGCGAGGTCTGACCGTCCGGACGTCTCAAGCGCCGCCGAGAGGAAGTCGGGCTGTAACGCCTGAAGCTGCTTCTGCTGTTCGGGAGAGAGACGGGCGATGATGTTCGCGCGAATGTGGGCGTACGGAACATTATGTTCCGCGAGCTGCTCGAAAGTGCTGATCAGCTCTTCGGCCTGGTCGATCAGGGAGATGGAAGCTGCGGAGGATGCAATCTGGCCAGCGCCCGGCACCGCCGGTGACGGCGAGGGTTCCGACAGGCCCTTCGCGAGCTTCTGTTCGCCCTGCTCCAGCAAGGTATCGAGCGCACGCTCGACAGCAGCGGAACCTTTCTCAATGACCCTTTCCGTCAGAGTCGTTTCCCGGGCGGGCGGATCAAACAGCGCACCTCTGTCATCATCGTCCTCGATGTCGTCATCGTCGTCGTCCCCGGGATCGAGATCGCTACCGGACCGCCCGCGAATGCGGTCGAGAGCATCGGAAGCGTCAGCCAGGTCGGTAAGCTGCTGCGCCAGGCTGGGAGGACTTACCGGCTGGGCCGGTGCAGTAGCCTTCCCCTCGATGAGCTTCATCATCAGTGCCTGCTGGCTCTGCATGGTGGATTGAACGAGCTGAACCTGGGCGTTGGCGGAATCCTTGATCTCCCTGATGAGATTCCCGAGATCGAGCCCCGGAGCAGGAGGTTTCGCCGCGGCCTGAATCAGGGGGGCGATAGCAGTGGTGACTGCTGTCGCAATGGCCGCGGCCAGATCCTGAACTGGCATGGCGGCGGCAGGCGGAGGGTTATGATGCCTCGTCTCTGCGAAAGCTTCGTCATCGAGCGGGGCGTCTGCTTCCTCGAACTCCTGTCCGATCAGAAAGCTGCCGCCCTTACGGTATTTGCCGCTGACCAGAAGCCGCCACTTGTACTGCCCGGCCTTCCGGAACTGATGGCCGATGAGCTGGTCGAGTTGTAGCCCCTCTTCCCTCATGTCGGGAGTGATTTCGATGGCCGGTAGCGAGACATACCGCCCCGAAGGGGACTGCCGCATCACAGCGACCTTGACGGTCTGGGCGTCGTCGATGTTCAGGCTGTCCAGAAGATCAGCAATGGTTTCATCGTCGTTGCGATTGCCCGCCGGGCTATTGCGGGCTGGAAACGATGGAATGGAGCGAAGACCCGCTGACCGGGCACCGGCCGCCATGGCCAGATCGCCGGAGGCTGTCTTCACGCCGTCTTCCGAGTCCACAGAGGCTCCTGGCTGATGAGCGCACCCACCACGGTTTCAACGGAGGCGTTCAGGACTTTCGAGATCCGCTCCAGCTCGTCGGCGGTAGGGTTCACCCGGCCGTGCTCGATTCGGCTGATAAGCTCCCGGCTCAGGCCGGTCTTTGTGGCAACTTCCTTTTGCGAAAGGGCGCCACGAAGATCTGCGAACGTCGCTCGCTTCACAACCGCCATGATGCAGGGAATGGGGTTCCACGTTTTAGTGGAAAAATGTGATCACACTGCTGAATGTGACGCCGCCAAGCGGTGAAGCGTGGGAAATTGCCCGCGAATTATTCTGAACACCAAGGCGTGGGCCGAGAACACCAGCCCGAATAGTCGATCAGGTTAGAACCACAGGAGGAATCGTCCTGGGGTGTATATAGGGCTCTCTCAGCATGACCCCACCACCCACCCTCACCACCCTCGGCATAACCCATTGAAAAGATTGGCCCTCAATTTCACTTACGGTTTATCTGTGGTGGTTGCCCCAACGAAAACTGCCAAACCCCA
>CAZUMS010000036.1:23591-34750 GCA_964621525.1 uncultured bacterium | reverse complement strand
TCGGCGGTGATGAGCGGTTCGTTGTAGGTGGAGACGACGATCTTCGAGCCCGCCCGCACCGCCGCCTCCGCGATCAGCTCCGGCGTCAGCTCTTCGGGCGGCACCCCGGCCACGGGATCGCGCAGCGCCTGCGACGTCACCCAGTTCTGGCAGTAGCCGCACTTGAGGTCGCACCCGAGCATGCCGAAGGAGAGCGCCTTCGCGCCGGGGAATGCATGGAAATAGGGTTTTTTCTCGATCGGGTCGTTCTGGATCCCCGCGGCGTAACCCCACGGATAACGGAGCTCCCCGTTCTCCATGAACCGCACCTTGCAGACGCCGTTCATCCCGTCCTTCAGGATGCAGCGGTGGCCGCACGCCAGACACCGGAGCCTGCCGCCGGATTCGGCGCGCACCAGCTCGCCGCCCGTGCGGGACAGCCGTCTCAGCGTCTGTTCAAGGTTTTCGCCCATAGCCGCTTATAAGGATAACCACGGCCGGGGAGAGGGGAAGGGGGGCGGCCGGCAAGCGGCCTGAAAAGAGGAACGGGCGGCCCGGTGAGGGATCCATCCGGCCTCCTCACCGTTCCGCGAACGCCCGGAGCCGCGCCGCGATTTCCGTCTTGCCGGTGAGGCTTCCCTCGGCCACGGCGATGGTGAGGTCGTAGAGTTCGTCGGAACTGGTCTCCAGAACAGAACGGGCGGCCTTGAGGCCGCCCGTTTCATTCAGGGGCGAAGAAGCCTGCTGCCTACTTCTTCTTCGCCGTCTTCTTCTCGTTCACGGCGGCCTGGGCCGCGGCGAGGCGCGCGATCGGGACGCGGAACGGGGAGCAGGAGACGTAGTCGAGGCCGAGCGAGTGGCAGAACTTCACCGAGTCCGGGTCGCCGCCGTGCTCGCCGCAGATGCCGAGCTTGAGGTCCCTGCGGACGCTGCGGCCGAGCTCCGAGGCGATCTTCATCAGCTTGCCCACGCCCTGGCGGTCGATGGTGACGAACGGGTCCGACTTGTAGATGTTGCTCTCCACGTAGGCCGGCAGGAACCGCCCCGCGTCGTCGCGGGAGAGGCCCATGGTCGTCTGCGTGAGGTCGTTCGTGCCGAAGGAGAAGAACTCCGCCTCTTTCGCGATCTCGTCGGCGACGATGGCCGCGCGCGGCAGCTCGATCATCGTGCCCACGAGGAACGGCACGCGGGTCCCGCGCTCGCGGTTCACCTCGTGCGCCACGTCGATCACGTTCCGCTTCAGCATGGCGAACTCGCCCGCGTCGGAGATGATCGGGAGCATGATCTCGGGGACGATCTTGAGGCCTTCTTCCTTGAGCAGCTCCACGGCGGCTTCGATCACCGCGCGGGTCTGCATGTTGAAGATCTCGGGGTAGAGCACCGCGAGGCGCGAGCCCCGGAAGCCGAGCATCGGGTTGAACTCGTGCAGGCTCTCCACCTTCGCCCGGACGCGGGCGGCGGGCTGGTTGAGGTCCCCGGCAAGCTGCTCGATCTCCGCGTCGGTGTGGGGCAGGAACTCGTGAAGCGGCGGATCCAGGAACCGGATCGTCACCGGGAACGGCGACATGGCCCGGAAGATCCCCTTGAAGTCGCTCCGCTGCATGGGGAGGAGCTTCGAGAGGGCCGCCTCGCGCTCCTGGCGCGTGTCGGCGAGGATCATCTCGCGCATGGCGAGGATCCGGTCCGGCTGGAAGAACATGTGCTCGGTGCGGCACAGGCCGATGCCCTCGGCGCCGAACCGGCGGGCCTGCTCGGAATCGGCCGGGGTGTCGGCGTTCGTGCGGACCTTGAGGCGCCGCTCCCGGTCCACGAACTTCATGAAGGCATGGAACTCGCCCGAGAGTTCGGGCTCGAACGTCTCGAGCTTGCCGAGCATCACCTCGCCCGTGGAGCCGTTCAGCGACAGCCAGTCGCCTTCCTTCACCACGACGTCCCTGCCGTCCTTGCGGACGGTGAACTGGCCCTTCTCGTAGTTGATCTCGATGGCGCCGCAGCCGGCCACGCAGCACTTGCCCATGCCGCGCGCGACGACCGCCGCGTGGGAGGTCCGGCCGCCGCGGGCCGTCAGGATGCCTTCGGAGGCCGTCATGCCGCCGATGTCCTCCGGCGAGGTCTCGATGCGGACGAGGATCACCGGCTCGCCGAGATCCTTCTGCTTCTGCGCGTCGGCGGCGGAGAACACCACCTTGCCCACGGCGGCGCCGGGGCTCGCGTTCAGGCCCTTGGCCAGGACTTTCTTCGGTGCCTTCGGGTCGAACCGGCGGTGAAGGAGCTGGTCGAGCTGCTCGGGGTGGACCCGGAGCACCGCTTCCTGCGGCGTGATGAGCTTTTCCTTCACCATGTCCACGGCGATGCGGATCGCCGCCTGCGCGGTGCGCTTGCCGTTGCGGGTCTGGAGCATGAACAGCCGGCCGCGCTCGATGGTGAACTCGATGTCCTGCATGTCGCGGTAGTGCTTTTCGAGCTTCTGGTAGATCTTCACCAGCTCCCGGTAGGCGGCCGGCATGGCCTCCTCCAGCGACACCTGGCCGTCCTGTTCCTTGCCGGCGACGTTGATCGGGTTCGGCGTGCGGATGCCCGCCACCACGTCCTCGCCCTGGGCGTTCACGAGGTACTCGCCGAAGAACCGCCGCTCGCCGGTGGAGGGGTCGCGCGTGAAGGCGACGCCCGTGGCGCAGTCGTCGCCCAGGTTGCCGAACACCATCGACTGGACGTTCACGGCCGTGCCGCCCGCGGCGGAGATGTTGTTCAGCTTCCGGTAGATCTTCGCCCGGTCGTTCTCCCAGGAGTTGAACACCGCGCCGATGGCGCCCCAGAGCTGCTCCTCGGGGTCCGTGGGGAAGTGGTTGCCCGTGCGGTCCACGACCATGCGCTTGAACCGCTCGACCAGTTCCTGCAGGTCGGCGATCTCGAGCTCCACGTCCTGCTTCACGCCCTTCTTGTGCTTCACGTCCTCGATGATGAGCTCGAACGGGTCCGCTTCCTTGTCCGACTGGGGCTTCATCCCCATCACCACGTCGCCGTACATCTGCACGAACCGGCGGTAGCTGTCCCACGCGAAGCGCGGGTTGCCGGTCTCGGAGGCGAGTCCCTCGACCGTTTTGTCGGAGAGGCCGAGGTTCAGGACCGTGTCCATCATGCCGGGCATGGAATCCCGGGCGCCCGAGCGCACCGAGAAGAGGAGCGGCCGCTCGTGGCTGCCGAAGCCCCGGCCCATGATCGCCTCGACGCGCGTCACGGCGTCCTGGACCTGCTTTTTCAGTTCTTTCGGGTAGCGCCGGCCGTTGGCGTAGTACCAGCCGCACACGTCCGTCGTGATCGTGAAGCCCGGCGGCACCGGGAGCCCCAGGTTCATCATCTCGGCGAGACCCGCGCCCTTGCCGCCCAGCAGCTCCTTCATGTCGCCGCGGCCGTCGGCCTTTCCGCTGCCGAAGAAGTAGACGTACTTCGGGGTTTTGTTCCTGCTGGCGGGTGCGGGTTTTGCGGGCTTGCGGGTGGCTTTCGTCTTCATCTCGCTCACTGGCCTGGACAGATTTCGGAGCGAGCGGCGGGATCACCGCACCCTCCCCGATCGGTGGCCGGCGGCCCCTGGTTTCGGTCGGAAACGGGGCCTCCGGCGGGACGGTCAATTACAGACCTTCGGGCCGGTAAGTCAATGATGCGGATCAGGGGGTTCAGGGGTCCCAAATGGGCCCCCGCCCCTACCCCTCGATCTTCTGCGCGAGGTACTCCCCGATCTTCTCGGCGGAGACGCGCTCCTGCTTCATGGAGTCGCGGTCGCGCACGGTGACGGTGCCGTCCTTCACGGAGTCGGCATCGACCGTGATGCCGAACGGCGTCCCGATCTCGTCCTGGCGGCGGTAGCGCTTTCCGATGGACCCCGACAGGTCGTAGTCCACGTTCCAGCGCTTTTTGAGCTGCTTGTACAGCTTCTCGCCCAGCTCCGGCATGCCGTCCTTCTTGGTCAGCGGGAACACGGCCGCCTTCACCGGCGCGAGCCGGGGGTGGAACCGGAGCACGATGCGGGTTTCCATCTTGCCGCCCTCGTCCGGGGCCGTGTCCTCGTCGTAAGCGTCGATCAGGAACGCCAGCGTGCCGCGGTCGGCGCCCGCCGACGGCTCGATCACGTAGGGGACGAACCGCTCGCGGCTCTGGGGGTCGGTGTACTCCAGCGACTTGCCCGAGAACTGCTGGTGCTGCTTGAGGTCGAAGTCCGTGCGGTTGGCGATGCCCTCGAGCTCCGACCAGCCGAACGGGAACAGGTACTCCACGTCCGAACAGCCCCGCGCGTAGTGCGCCAGCTCGTCCGCCCCGTGCGGGCGGAGCCGCAGGTTTTCCTTCCGGATGCCGAGGTTCACGTACCAGTTGAACCTGAGGTCCTTCCAGTAGTTGTACCACTCCTCGTCCGTGCCCGGCTTGCAGAAGAACTCGATCTCCATCTGCTCGAACTCGCGCACGCGGAAGGTGAACTGCTTGGGCGTGATCTCGTTCCGGAACGACTTGCCGATCTGCGCGATGCCGAAGGGGATCTTCTGGCGCGAGGTCTCGAGCACGTTCTTGAAGTTGACGAAAATCCCCTGCGCGGTTTCCGGCCGCATGTAAACCTGCGCGGCGGTGTCCTCCATGGGGCCGATGAAGGTCTTGAACATGAGGTTGAACTTGCGGGCCTCGGTCAGCTCGCAGGCCTCGTGCTGGCCGGCCATTTTGGAGGGCTTCTGCGGGCAGGGCGTGTCGGCGAGGTGATCCGCCCGGAAGCGCCCCTTGCACGTCTTGCAGTCCACCATCGGGTCCGTGAACCCCGAGACGTGGCCCGACGCCTCCCACACGCGCGGGTGCATGAGGATCGTGCAGTCGACACCGGCCATGTCGTCCCGCTCGGTGACGGTCGTGCGCCACCACTCGCGCTTCACGTTGTTCTTGAGCTCGACCCCCACCGGGCCGTAGTCCCAGCAGCCGTTCAGGCCGCCGTAGATCTCGGAAGACTGGAACACGAAGCCGCGCCGCTTGGCCAGCGAGACGATCTTCTCCATGGTGGCGCGGGTCTCTGGTTTCGCGGAAGGCGTATCGGAACTCATCGGAGTCTACCTCGTCGCCGCCCCGGGGCCGGGTCAGTTCTCCTGGCCGCTCATCTCGATGAAGGTCGCGGGGAAATTGCAGGAAAACGGGCCGCCGGCGCGGAAAGGCCCCACCTATGGCCGGATCGGGGGAGGGATGCAAGTACCGCCGGGGGGCGGGGCTGAACGGCGGACAATGCCCCCGCCGCTCACCCTGAGCGCGAAGTTTACCCTGAGCCCGCCGGGAATCATGTCCGTCAGACTTGAGGGGGTGCCCGGGATCACCCTGAGCCGGAGGTTTACCCCGAGCCTGCCGGGGGGAAGCCCTGAAGCGGAACCGCCGCCGCCGCTTTACACGGAGGGCAAAATCAGCACTTCACGGTTTGGCATTATTTTCAATAAAATTTTATTTGGATTTCATTATGCACACGGACAAAAACGCTTTACCCAAGGGAGTGACATAGATTCCACGTTTTTCAGCGTAAGTCCGAATTGCTTTAGGAACAGTCATACCCATTGTCTTGAGGGTCTCAGGTGGTAATGCTAACAATATTTTCTTTTGAGTATCATATTTTTTTATTGATGAAGACTCTTTTTCATTTAACTGACCAATTATTGGCCACTCATTTTGTCTAAACTCAATTAATCCGAGCCTATTCAAATTGCTTAAACTTTTAGAAAGTTGGTCATTGCCAATAGCATCTATATTGAATGAATACTCGACGCCGAATTCACGCCACTGACCAGATTGACCTGTACGACATCGTATTCGAAACTCAATTTGCGGGCCATAGCTTAAGAGTTCTGCAACTTTAGCATCTGCGGGTGTCATCTCCTTTATCATCTCTACAAAGGCAGGATGAGCATTACTCTTGCGACTTAAATCCATATCCGCAGCTAGCAGGTTTGCATACATTTCTCTTATGCAATCATCATTCATTGAGTAAATCAGAGCCTGAACCGCAGGAACGGCAATTCGGGGATTTGGCTCAGTAATATACTGTTCATCGACATTTTCGAGCCGCTCGGTAACAGCGGCGCGTAACCAATCTGCTATTCTATCTATTCCGTACACGGCAGCGCCGACGCCAGTAATCAAGAGATGTCCAACACGCACTGTTAATGCCCCTAGCTCTTTTCCTAACGGAGCAACTTCTTGACCAAACTGCAATGCAGCGGGGCCGAGGGCTTTATTAACAACATTGTTTGAATCATCACTACCGTCACTCATTTATGATTGCCTCAGATTTTTAGTTGTTGAGATGTCTACTTCTTCAAACGACTTGTAGAGTGATCCCAATTCCTTGAACTTGATCCGGAACTGGCTGCGCCTTTTGACGACCGGCTTGGGTGACGACATTTTTTCGAGCTTGATTCCCGGATCGTAATAGATGTGTCCTTCCGAGAGCGCGCCAAGAAAGCGGAGAAAGTCCGTCCCGTTGCCAAGATGTACGACCTGACCGTACTGGTACTGGAGTCTCGGTTCGTCCCGTTTCAGGGATGGTATATAAACTGCCTGGGCGTGCTTGCGGTTCCAGATAGACATGAGGCCCGCAAAGTCCCATTCGGCTGCATTCTCGCCGCTTTTGTCCAGCAGCATGAGACCGCCTGCCGGGTCTGTAATCTTCCTTGAACCTGCATCATAGCCGCGCAGGGTCATCTGAAGTCCCGTGGAGCCGTTGGCTTCACCGATCCTGTGCAGACCGCCAAAGTTCCACCGGTCGGCGCGCCCCATCTTGTCCTTGTACCCGAACTTGCGGATAAAACTTTCGACGCCTCTGGATGAATACCATCCGCCTGTCGGTTCGGGCGTCATCAGCGTAATGATGCCGCTTAGTGACCGGTCGAAAGACGGAACCGTATGCTGCTTGATCTCCCAGCCCCAGATATCCGGCTCGGAATATCCGTTGGGCGTGATTCCCAGTTCGGCTTCGAGCGTATAGCCGCCGCAGTTTGGTGATTCGCAGGGGCCAGGTGTTCCATCTGGCCGCAGGCGCTTGGAATTTATCCAGCCCTTCCGGTGAATGGTCGAAAGGGCGCGGAGAAGTATCGTGCGCGAGTCCTCGTGAGCCAACTGGGTGACCGGAATATCCCTGAAGACTCCGGTACGTTCGAGATCGCTCCTGTTGGCCAGTTCCCGGCAAATGGGGTCATCAGGGCCGACGATGTGCCCAAGAATGGTTCCGGTTGCCGTAATCCCCAGGAACAGTAGGCGGCCCTTGATCCGCGATGCCATCAATTCCGAAGGCGCATTTTTACAGCCAGCGAGAAAGCCGGACATCCGCACTTCGGGATATTGCGGATAAAGAATGAGTTGCGCACCAGGAGCATCGTGAAGGTTTCCAGCATTGTCGATCCATTTGAAATCGAGCTTTGCCTTGAAGATGCGGGATTTCCCCGAAACGTCGGCGGTGATCCCGCGGGTTGGCAGCAGATTGACGGCTTCGAAGTTGGAGCCGAGGTATACCTGGTTTTTTGAATTGTCGTTTTCTGCGAGATCCTTGACCAGCAGGCGGCGTGCTCCTGCATCGGCAAACATTCTGGTCAGCGTGGAAAGAATCATCCGTTATGTGCCTGGCTTCTCCTGATCTGTGCCAGAAGCCTGCTTCCGAGCCGTCTGTGATCAGGCCGGTTGGGTCCTCTCAATGCGCATTCCCACACCGTGATGACCCGCCATCCGTCTTTCCGGAGTGCCCTGACTGCCTTCCGGTCATTTTCCTGATTCCGCCGTATCTTTGCACGCCAGAAGGCCCGGTTGCTAGCGGGCAGTTTGAACAGGCGGCAGTCATGGCCATGCCAGAAGCAGCCGTGAACGAAAATCACAGTACGGTATTTCGGCAGCACGACATCCGGTTTTCCCGGCAGGCTTTTGACGTGCAGACGGTAGCGGAAACCCTGGGCGAACAGGGCCTTGCGGACGATCAGTTCCGGTTTTGTGTTCTTGCCCCGGATGCCGGACATCATCCGGCTGCGGACTTCCTTCGAAACGATATCGGCCACGGTCAGGCCCGCAGGGCTTCGGGCTCCCCGGCGGCAGCCTTTGTTTCCAGCACGAACGGCACCATCAGTTTCGCCACGGCCTCGACGACCGGGACGACGACGGCGTTGCCGAACTGCTTGTAGGCCTGGGTATCGGACACGGGAATCCTGAATGCCGATCCGTCCGGTTTGTCGAAGCCCATGAGGCGTGCGCACTCACGCGGCGTCAGCCTGCGCGGGTTCTTCCGCTTCTGGTGGACGAGGATTTCCGATCCGTCCTTGAAGTAGCGGGCTGAAAGCGTGCGGGTCGTGTCTTCCGGTTTCACGAGCCCGAATCCGAACCCGTTTCCGGCCGCCTGGTGTTTCTCCGCATACCGTTGCAGGTAGTTCCAGAGGTGATCGGTGAGGGTGTACTTGGCACTGACTTTGGCCCGGTCGCCTTCTGTATAGGGCGGTTCGGCGGTTTCGCTTCCGTCTTCCGGGTGGAGAATCGAGCCGAGCTTCGGCCACAGGCTCTCGTTCGGCAGCTTGAGGCGGCTGAAATCAAAGCCGTTGGATTCGCGGAACCCGATCATGAAGATCCGCTCGCGGTGCTGCGGCACGAACGGCTTGGCGTCGATAATCCGGTAGTGGAGCCTGTAGCCGAGTTCCTTCGTGAGCGTGTCGCTGATGACCCGGAACGTGTTTCCCTTGTCGTGGCTTTTCAGGTTCTTGACGTTCTCCAGCAGGAACGCAGCCGGCTGCTTTTCCTCGATGATCCTGGCCACGTCGAAGAACAGCGTGCCCTGGGTTTCGCACTTGAAGCCGTGCGCCTGCCCGAGGGCATTTTTCTTCGAGACGCCTGCGATGGAAAAGGGCTGGCACGGGAATCCGGCGACAAGAATGTCGTGGTCGGGAATGTCCTTCGCGTCGATCTCCCGGATGTCGCCGTTTACCGGATGGTCGCAGGCATGGTTCGCGGTGTAGGTCTGGCGGGCCTTCTCGTTCCACTCGCTGGTGAACACACATTCGCCACCGGCGGCCTCGAATCCCTTCCGCATTCCGCCGATTCCGGCGAACAGGTCGATGAAGGTGAAACCGGTTTCTGGCGAAACCGGCTTGCGTTCCTTGCTGGCCCGCAGAAGGAAATCGAAAACCAGGGGCTTCGGCTGGGTTTCACCGGTTTCCCATCGGTAAACAGTCCGGGTGTTTACACCGGCTGCTTTGGCGATCTGCTTTTTGGTCAGGCCGGACTTTTCGACGAGCACATTGAAGTAGTTGGTATCAGACACACTTTTCCCCGTTTGCCCAAGGGACAATTTTTGACATTTTGGCATACGAATAGCAACCGAAAGTTTATAACTAATTGTAATAACAATGGTTTTCATGGGAACAAGACGGGAAACTGGGAATCCTTTTGCAGCCGCTCCCGCCCAGCCCTTCGACGGCGCTCAGGGTGAGCGGGGCTCCCGTGAACCATTTCTCCGCCTTCCTGCCCCTCCGGGACTGACCTCGCCCCCCCCCTCATTTTGACCCCTCCTGAGGGCCCACCGCCCGTTTTGAAAATATTTAGTGCTGCAATATCGTGTAGTTATATGGCCATTTGAACCACACCCTCTTGATATGCTTTTCTTATGTTCTAGACTGGAAGCTGGGGGGTGGGGCTCCGTCCGGGGCCGCCCTTCAGGCCCCCGGAGGGCAGCGGCAGTCGCCGCCGGTCTTCCCGCCGTCCAGGCCCGGGGTCTCCGGGAACGGGTTTCTGTCAGGGCATTGAAACCGCCCGCGTCCGTTCCAGTTCAACGGGAAGGGAGAGAAGAAAAGCCCCGCATTACGACACGATTGCGCTTTTGCCGCCCGCCGTTTGTCCGGCTACTGGTGCTGCTTCCGGTTCACGTCCGCCCCGCTCCTGATTCACGGGAGCGGGGGCAGGGGTGAGGGAGACGCGCCGGAACCAGACAGAGAAAGACTCTCCCGCCGCTCTGCGGCACCCTCCCTATTCAAGGAGGGTTTTCCGGCCGCCCCTCCCTGTAGATAGGGAGGGGGTGGGGGAGAGTCTGAAAAAGAACGGGGGGGCCACCCATGGCGGCAGCGACGGCGAAGAAGACGGTCCTCGTGACCGGGGCGAGCGGGTTCATCGGGAGCCATCTCGCGGAGCAGCTCCTTGAGCGGGGCCACGAGGTCCGCACGATCGTCCGCCGGCCGGAGTCGCTGGAGCGGTACGCCTTCTCGAAGCACCCGGACTTCCGGGCGTTTCCGGGGGATCTCCTCGATCCGCGCTCGTTCGAAGCGGCGTGCGAGGGGGTCCACGAGGTGTACCACCTCGCCGGGATCATCTCGACGAAAAACGGCGACCGCAAGAAGCTGTTCGACATCAACGTGAAGGGGACGGTGAATCTCCTCACGGTGCTGAAGCGCACGCGCCCGGAAAAGATCGTCTACCTCGCGTCGATCTTCGCCCTCGCCCAGGGGGAGAAGGACCGCCCGGCCACGGAGGAGACGTTCTACAACCTGGAGGGCGTGCGGGTGGACTACTTCGAGAGCAAGCGCGCGGCGCAGCTCGAGGTGGAAAAGTTCGAGATGGACGGCCTGCCCATCGTCTACGTCTATCCCGGGTTCTGCTACGGGCCGGGGGATATCTACGTGTCGAGCTCGGTGTTCATCCTGAGCTTCCTGCGGGGCGAGCTGCCGGTGGTGTTCGCCGGCGGGCAGAACGTCCTCGATGTCCGCGACTGCGCCAGGGGCCTCATTCTCGGCATGGAGCGGGGCAGGACCGGCCGCAAGTACCTGATCGGCGACCACAACGTCACCTTCAAGGAACTGGCGGACGCCCTCGCGAAAATCACCGGAAAGCCGGCCCCGAAGCTCGTCCTGCCGAAGTTCCTCGTAGTGGGGCTCGGCGCCGTCGCCGAAAAACTCGTGCCGCGGTTCCCCCTGAACCGCCAGTCGGCCGAGGCCGGGGCGCACTACTGGTATTACGACACCTCCCGCGCGCGGGACGAGCTGGGTTACTCCGGCCGCCCGCTGGAGGAGACGCTCCGCGATGCCGTCAGCTGGTTCCAGGCGAACGGCTACGACCGGCGGGGCTTCCGCCCGCCCGCCCACTGAAAAGTGGGGGGGGGGGGGGGGGGGCGGGGGGGGCCGGGGGGGGGGGGCCCCCCCGACCAGTGG
>CAZUMS010000036.1:0-23581 GCA_964621525.1 uncultured bacterium | reverse complement strand
TGCGGCCGGGGGGTTCCGGCTCACGGGTACGTCCGGGGGGGGTTCCCCCCCCCCGCCCACTTCAAATGGGGGGGGGGGGGGGAGTCCGGCGGTTCCGCTCAGGTTGAGCGCCGCCGAAGCCTTGCAGCGGAACCGCCCCCGCCGCCCGACCCTTCGAGAGGCTCAGGATGAGGGGCAGGGCAGGGGACATGGTCGCGATATATCCTGCCGGCCCGCAACCCGTTTTTTGCCCCCTCACCCTCTCGACGCGCCCCCGGTGAATGGTTAGGCTCCGTCACGCGGCACTGATGCCGGATTCCGTACGGATTTTCGAGGGTTACGTGGCCCGAACCATCGTTCACATCGACGACGACCCGGCCATTTTGGAGCTGGTGGCGGCCTCGCTCGGGGAGCCCGGCGCGACGGAAATCGTCTCCGTGAAGGACCCCATGAAGGCGGTCGAGGTGATCGGCCGTATCCGTCCGGACCTGATCCTGTGCGACATCAACCTGCCCGAGCGGGACGGATTCTCGATCGTGGAAGAGCTGCGCCGCTGGCCCGTGGCCGTGGACGCGCCGGTGATTTTCGTTTCGGCGCTGGCCGACGACGCGCTGGTGGAGCGGGCGTTCGGCCTCGGCGCGGCGGACTTCGTCAAGAAACCGTTCCGCCCTTCGGAACTGAAAGCCCGCGTCATGGCCCGCCTCGGCGCCCATTCGGCGGCGAAAACGGCGACGCCGCAGTCGGCGGACGTGCGCGGATCGCTCGCCATGATGAGCATCGGCGACCTGTTCAACGCCGTCGAGCTGGGCCGAAAGTCCGGCGTCCTCAGGCTCACGGCCCCCGGCCTCACGGGCGAGATCCGGTTCCGCGGCGGCCGCATCGTCGCCGCCCAGTGCGACGGCCTGCAGAACGAGGCCGCCGCCTACCGGCTGGCGCTCCAGGTGGACGGAAGCTTCGAGATGCGGTTCCTCCCCGAGAAGGAGATCGCCGGCAAGATCGACCTCTCGCCCCAGTTCGTGCTCATGGAGGCGTTCCGGCTCCAGGACGAAGGGGCGCTGCCCAAGCCCGTGTCGAACCCGCCGCCGCACCAGTCGTCCGAACTGAAGAACCTCACGGAGACCTTCGGGCGGCTCATCGCCTACGCGACGAAATCGTCCCATGCCTCCGTCGTGCGCAACTATCTGGAAGAGTCCCGGCGGATTCTCCCGCGCCAGTGGCGGGAGACGACGCAGGTGGGTTCGGCCGACGGCTCCCTGGACGGCGAGCCCGCCGCCATCGTGCAGCCGGGTGCGCCGGGGGCGGAGAACCTGCTCCGGGCGTGGATCTCCGAATTCGTGAAGCGCGGGCAGTATTCCGAGCCGCGGGTTTACAGCCGCGAGGCGCTGGTCGTCTCAGGTGCCGCCGATGCGGAACTTCTCGACCGGCTCGGCATCCGGTCCTGACGGTTCAGAACAGGGGATCTTTCCGGTCGAAGACCGGGCGGCAATCGAGCGTGCCGGGGTTCTTCGCCGCCTCCTCGAATTTCGCGCACTGTCCGAAACCGCAGTCCTCGAACGCCACGCAGTCGGAGCCCTCCCGCTCGCATTTCACCCAGAAGCAGTAACCTTCGGGCGCGATGGCATCGAGCGGTTCCGGGAGCTGCCACACGAGGCCGATAAAACTCCAGGTACCATACTCGCTGGTGATTTTGTCGACACCGGGGCGCAGGAGATCCATCAGATCGAAAGAAGAGAGCTTGTTCCCGCTGTCCGAGTACTGGGTCCTGATGCGGTCCATCACGGGCTTCGTCTCCCGGATGGAGCTCTGCACGCTGAGGCCCGAATAGGCCGAGAAGACGAGCAGACTGACAAACACGCCGATACCGAGGATATTCCCCTTACCGCCTGCCATAACAACCGGTTCCCCTTGCGGGCCCCAAGAGCCCGGCGGCGGAACGATAGATGAGCAGGAGGCGGGGAGAAAAGGGAGAGAGTCGGATCAGCCCTCTTCGAACGATTTAGAGACCCGGGTGCTGATAACCCGGGAGTAAGCGGCCGGGAGCTGATGGACGGCCAGCAGAAGGGAGCCGATGTCGGCCGTGATCGAACTGGCGGTGCCCGAGTCGGCATAGACGATGTTCACGACGCGGCCGCCCACATGGACGGGGATGAACAGCGAGTTTCCCCGCTGCTTGTAGAGGGCCTTGCGCACGAGGTCGTTCACCGGCGAGCGGGGGATGCTCCCCAGGTAATGGCCGGGGTGCTTGATGACGGAATCGAAGATCGACGGCTTGTTGAGCGTGACGGCAATCGCCCGGACGAGCTGGCTGTCGATCCGATCGCCGGCGCCGTCCCAGCCGAAGACGATGTCCTTCTTGACGATGAAGAACACCGAGCGGCCGATCTGTTTTGCCGCAAGCTGGACGATCGCCCGGACGATCTCGTCACGGTTCCGGGCATTGTCGATCGTGAGTTCCCGGTTGTCCGGCTGGGCCTTCGCGCCCAGAGGACCCTGCCGACGCTCGAAGGTGCGGGCCGACCGGTCGATGTAGTCCAGCTCGTGCTCTTCGTGCCGCCAGTGGGGGTCGAGGCCGCAGTATTCGTCGAGGAGCCGTGCCATGGTCAGTTCGCTCACGACGAACGGCTTCACGATGAGACCGGTCGAGTAGGCGATCTCCGCCTTCACGACATGCTCGCCGGGGTTCACCATCAGGAGGTAGAGGGTTTTTGATTCGACCCGGTAGGGAAACACCTTCGCCTGCTTGCACCGGTCGGCGCCGATCCGTTCGACCAGCGCCGGGTCGACGGCCGCCCGGTCGACGGTGAGGGTCGGAACGCCGTACTGCCGCGAGAGGTAGAGGCCGAGCTTTTCCTCGTTCAGCACACCGGCCTCGACGAGGCTGGTTCCGAGCTGGCCGCCGTACACGGTCTGGTGCCGGATGGCCTCCTCGATCTGGGCACGGGTGGCGATGCCGTCCTTGACCAGAAGGCGGGAGAGGAATTCCATAGAATCCGGTTTATACCGTTTCCGGTGCCCAAAAGGGAGTCGTAATTTCCCCCCTCCGGGGCTAGCCTTCCGGGCTGGAACGATGGAACCCGGAAACCTGCCATCCAGAAACCGCGCGTGGCATCTCTACGACTCGCCGCTCGGCCGCCGCCTGCTCCGCTCGCGCCGGCTCGTGCGTTCGCTGGAGAAGGACCTTCTCGACTACGGCCGCCGGTACGGGTTCCGGGTGGCGGAGAATCCCTCGCGGAGCGGGTTCGATGTGACGATCCGGCTCACCTGCGAGCCCCGGAACTACCGGCGGACCACCTTCATCACGAAGGCCGAGTTCGATTACCTGCTGGGAAACCCGGAGATCGAGCCTCTGCTCCGGGCCGGCTGCTATCTCATGTGACTACTTGAACCGGGGCGGTTCGGTGATCTTGGGGCCCTGGTTCGGCGGATAGCCACCGACCTTCGCCCCTTTGGCGAAGTCCCGGAAGGCGAAATCGACCGTGAACTGGTTGGCCTTGCGGTCGATGTTCCGCTGATAGGCGAACACGAGCGACACCGTGAGGTTTTCGAATCCGAGTCCGGCCGTAATCAGATAATCCTTGATCGCGGGGTCCCTGAGGCCGCCACCCCGGATCAGCAGTTCTTTCACCGGTTCGAGCTCGATGCCGGCGACGAACCCGGCGCCCAGATCGTCCGTACGGGTGAGGTCCGAGATCACGCCGCCGCCGCCCCTCAGCCAGCCGAGCGGCGCGATGGTGCCGCTCATCTCTACCACCCGGGCGAGCCGGTCCTTGTCCGTGCCGACGAGGTTGCGGCCCACGACCGTGGCCGAGAGGTTCCACAGTTCCTTCATGGGGGCGAGATAGGCACTGAAGGTGCCGTCCACCACATGATCGGCGCCCGACTCCGCGGGCAGGTCCGTGCGGAGCCAGTTCACGGCCGCCCCGATCATGATGGGGAAATCCGCCACCGGAAAATCGTCGGCTAGGGCGAACGACAGGTAACTGTATTTCGGGGGCCGGATATCGGACCCCAGGAAGCCGAAGCCGGCGTCCGCTTCCATGCTGTAGAAGACCGAGGCAGCGAGGGGGGTTGCCGCCGAATCGCTGAGGCCGACGTTGTACTGGTCGGATCCGTCGGCGTTCCGCTGGTAGCCGGCATGGATGGAGAACATCCGGTTCCGTGCAAGGCCGGCCGGATTGAGCCGGGCGAGCACCGGATCGCTCACCAGTGAGGACCCGGCCCGGCCCATGCCGATGTTCCGGGCGCCGGGGGTTAGGTCGAACTTGGGCACGGCGATGCCGCCGAGGTATTCCTTGGCGGGATTCACGCAGACGGAAGCCCGGTCGCCGGGGGCGCAGGACTGGGCAGACGCCGGGCGGACGGGGAGCAGGGCAGCAGTCATGGCCAGAGCTGCCAGCAGCGGAAAGCAGTGCGGTAAACGGGTGAAAAAACGGCTCAAGGCCGGTGAGGTCCTTCGAGAACGGATAGCCCTGAACCACCGCCACGATACGGCGGAAGCGGGAAACTTTCAATGGATGAACGCTTAGATCGGCGGGCCGTGGATGCTACATAAACCGGACTTCCGGGAGAGTGTTTCAGGATGACGGTTTCGAAGGTGAAAACGGCGGTGATTCCGGTGGCGGGGCTAGGCACCCGTTTTCTGCCGATCACCAAGTCCGTCCCCAAGGAGCTGCTCCCGATCCTGAACCGCCCGACGCTGCATCACATCTGCGACGAGATCGCCGACGCCGGAATCCGGCAGGTGATCCTCGTGTCGAGCCCGACGAAGGGCGCCCTCGAAGACTATATCCGCCCCCACCGGGCGCTCCGCGCCCACCTCAAGAAGGCCGGGAAGGATGATCTCCTGCTCGGCTGGCGGGGAACCGTCGGCAAGCTCCACTTCGACATCGTGTACCAGAACCGCCCGCTGGGACTCGGCCATGCGGTGCTCCAGGCGAGGGATGCCGTGGGCGACAGCCCATTCGCGCTGCTCCTGCCCGACGAGGTGTTCTTTCGCGAGCCGGGCAACCGGGGCTCGCTCGAAGCGCTGGTCAGGCTCCACGAAAAACAGCGCCCGCTCGCGACCATCGCCGTTCAGGAAGTTCCCCGCGAAGAAGTGAGCCGGTACGGTATCGTCGAACCGGAAGGGAAACTTTCTCCGGGCCGCCCGTTCCGGATCAGGGGAATGGTCGAGAAGCCCGCCCCCGCGTCGGCCCCGAGCCGTCTCGCCATCGTCGGCCGGTACGTGATCGATTCGGCCGTTTTCGGGCATCTGCGCCGGACCCGGCCGGGGCCCGGCGGAGAGATTCAGCTCACCGACGCGCTCGCGCGGCTCTGCCGCGACGGCGAAGTGCTGGGCACGGAGATCCCCGGCCGCCGGTTCGATACGGGCGTGCCCATGGGGCTCGTGAAGGCGAACGTCTACGCGGCCTGGCGCGAGCCCGCCTACCGGCGCGAACTCACGGCACTGATCCGCTCGTTCGGGCGGTCCGAAAAGAAGGGCGGCTGACCATGGCCCGCAGCGACGCGGCGACGGCGGAGCAGGTGCTCAAGGAGCTGGAGGGAGACCGGCTCCGGCCGGTGTACTACCTCGCGCCGCTCGGCTGGGGCGAGGCAGTGGCCGAGCCCTACTTCATCGACGAACTGATGAAGGCGTTCCGCGAGAAGACCGTGGGCGACACGGCGGATTTCAATCTCGACCGGTTCGATGCCGCGTCGTGCGAACCCGGCCAGATCACGGTGGCGGCACAGACGTTCCCGATGATGGCGAAATACCGGCTCGTGATCGTGAGGAACGCCGGCGATCTGGACACGGAGGCGGGCCACGACGTCCTGCTGCCCTATCTCGGGAAACCGGCCCCCACCTGCGTGCTCGTCATGGAAGGGGACAAGCCCGACGGCCGCAAGAAACTGGCGAAGGCGCTTCAGGAGGCGGACGCCTATGTGGATGTCTCCCGCCCGCGGGAAGAAGGACTTTCCTACTGGATCCGCCGGTTCGCCCGGCTCCGGGGCCGTACCGTGAGCGAAGGGGCCGCCGGACTTTTTGCCGAACGGATCGGCGCCGACATCAAGGCGCTCGAGCAGGCCATCGAGGTGGCGACGCTGCTGGATCCGGACTCGAAGGAGATCGGGGAAGCGACGGCGGCGAAGGTGATCGCCAGCACCCGGGGGTACACGGCGTTCGACCTTTTCGACGCCATCACCGCCCGCGATATCGACCAGGTGTATGCGATTTTCGCCCGGATGCTGACCGACATGAAGGACAGCGAGTTCCCGAACCTCATCGGCGGCCTGCACTGGAGCTTCAGGCTCATGCGGCGCATGGATGAACTCCGGGCCGGGGGCATGAGCGGCGACGAGATCTGCCGCGTGCTCAAGATCAACTTCCGGCGCGACGAGCGGCTCCGTTCGGCCGCCCGCTGGAAGGGGGCCCCGTGGGACCGGTTCGCCGGGCGGTTCTACGAGCTGGACCGTCAGCTGAAGGGCGCCCCCGTGGACCGCAAGCTCGCCGTCGAGCGGCTGCTCGTCGATCTCGCCCGCCGCTAACGGGTTTTACTGAAACAAACGAAAAGAGCAGCCGGACCGGCTGCTCTTCATCTTCGGGATCCTCGGGCGATTTTGTCCGGATCAGGCGGACTTGGACTTGCCCTTCGACTTGTGGTCGTTCACCGCCTTCGTGAGGCGGCTGATCCGCCGGGAGGCGTTGTTCTTGTGCAGCACGCCCTTGGAGCGGGCGCGGCCCAGATAGGCGACGGCCTTCTGGTAAATCTCGTCGAGCTTGGGGTCGTTCTTCTCCATCGCCTCGCGGACGCCGCGGACGAGCGTGCGCCACGTGGAGGTGACGACGCGGTTGCGTTCATGACGGCGGGCTTCCTGGCGGGCGCGCTTGGCAGCGGACGGTTTGGGCACGGGGGTCTCCTTCAGAGTTCCTGCGTATCTGGACCGGGCCGCCACCACGCGGGGACCGGTCGATAAGGGCCAACCGTGTATATCTTCGGCCGGGGAGGGTCAAGAGGGATTCTGAACCGGGGTAAAAGGCCGGAAGAACGGGGGGTTGCGTGATCTACGGCACGGGTTTCCATCATCTGCCGGTGTTATGCATATACATCTACCAATGACATTCGTTCGCCAGCTGATTCTGACAGTAGTGGTTCTTCTGCTTCCCCGCAGCGTATTCGCCGGAGATCTGGACGATTTTGAGAGAGGCGGGGGAAGGGAACGCACAGCAAGGCCTACAAGGAAGAATGTTCCTGATAGTGACCAGGCCACCGAAGAAAAGAGTGGTACAGAGAAGGTTACCGATCTCCTAATAAGGGTGCTGGAGGTAAATTCAGATACCCACCTGTTTTTTCAGACCGAACGAAAATCGGGTGACCGGGTGCTGCCCTTCGCCCGTGCGGAGGTATCGTACCAACGGGTATTCGAGGACACGGATGGCCTCAACACCCGGGTCGAGCTGGGATACTCCGTCGTGGGAGCCTCGTTTAGCTTCCTTCAGTACTGGGAGCATGATCCCCGCGACCGGCAGAGCCAGTTTTCGGGTGCGTTTCTCTACAGGATCTCGGCAAGCCGAAAATTCCGGATGGATCTGTCGCTGGGTGGTCGGACGCTCCGGGGGAACAAGGTGCAGTCGGGCTTCGAGGGCGGTGTGCTGACAGGGATTTATCCAGCTGAAAACTGGGGTTTTGAGGGAGATGGACGCTGGACTGATATCAGCGAACATACGCTTCATGACTACCGGATTGGTGGGGTATTTCTCCGGCAGTACTGGAATATCCGGGCAGGCTGGCGGTGGCAGCATCTGGGGGACAAAACCCTCCACGGACCGGAATTTTCGGTGGGAGCCCAGTGGTGAACCCCGCTCAATCTTTGCTGTTGACGCGGCGTGACTCTTTGGGTAGCTTCGCCGCGTCTGATTGATTGTTCAGTCAATCGGAACGGAGGCCGAAGGCTATCGGGGCGCAAAACGCCTGCCGAAGTCTATCCGCCCGGTAAAAAACCCCAAGGGAGAGAACGCCATGGCGAAAAAGTACGATAACTGCAAGGATCTGTTCAAGGACATGGGAGAGAAGCTGACTCCCCACGCCGAGGTTGCGAAGGCCAACGTGGGCGGCATCTTCAAGTTCGTGGTCACGGGCGCCAAGGGCGGCACGTGGCTGGTGAACTGCAAGGACAACGTGGGCGTGACCGAAGCCGACGGCGATGCCGACTGCACGATCACCGTCGACGACGAGACTTTCCTCGCCATCAACAACCGCGAGATGGACGGCCAGATGGCGTTCATGAGCGGCAAGCTGATGGTCTCGGGCGACATGTCGTTCGCCTTCAAGCTCGGTCAGGTGCTGAACCCCGGCGGCGGTAACTGAACCCCGCGCGACTCGTAAACTGACTCAAGTTCGGCCGGGGTCCGGGTAATCAAACCGGGCCCCGGCTTTTCTTTCCCTACCGAAAGGAACAGTTCTATGGCGGCTCCCCTCGACGGCATCAAGGTGCTGGATCTCTCCCGGCTGCTTCCCGGCCCCTACTGCACGCAGCTTCTCGCCGATCTCGGCGCCCGCGTCGTCAAGGTCGAGGACACCCAGGGGGGCGATTACGCCCGTGCCGGCGCGCCGAACATCGACGGCCAGAGCGCCTTCTACGTGGCGATCAACCGCAACAAGGAGTCGATCAAGATCAACCTGAAGAAGCCCGAAGGAGTCCAGACGCTGCTCCGGCTCGTGCCGAAGTTCGACGTCATCGTGGACACCTTCCGCCCCGGCGTCGTCGAGAAACTGGGCGTGGGCTACGAAACCTGCCGCAAGATCAATCCGAAGATCGTCTACTGCGCCATTACCGGCTACGGGCAGGACGGCCCGTATGCCCAGCGGGCGGGCCACGACAACAACTACCTCGCCCTTGCCGGCGTCGGCGGAATCACGGGCGAGCCGGGCCGCCGCCCCGTGCTGGCCGGTTTCCAGCTCGCGGACCTGGGCGGCGGCGCGCTGTTCGGCCTCTCCTCGATCCTCGCCGGGCTGCTTCAGGCCCAGCGGACGGGCGAAGGCTGCTACTGCGACGTCTCCATGCACGACGGCTCGTTCGCGTTCCTCGCGCCGCATTTCGCGGGATTCCTCCAGCAGAAGGACAGCGTTCCCAGGCCCTCCAGCATGATGCTCTCGGGTGCGATCGTCTGTTACAACATCTACGAGACGAAGGACGGCCGCTACATGTCGTCCGGTGCGCTCGAGCCCAAGTTCTGGCAGGCGTTCTGCCAGGCGACCGGACGGCAGGATATCCTTCCCTTCGCCTTCCAGAAGGCCGTCGACGGCGAGAAGGCCTACGAAACGGTGAAAGAGCTGTTCCGGTCGAAGACCCAGGCCGAGTGGATCGAACTGCTGAAGAACGCCGACTGCTGCGTGGAACCCATCTGGGATTTCGCCCAGGCCGAAAACGATCCCCAGCTCGCCGCCCGCAAGATGTGGATTTCCGTGAAGAACAAGAAGGGCGAGGACGTGAAGCTCCCCAACACGCCCTTCCGGTTCAGCTCCACGGCGAAGAAAACGGCCGACAAGTCCGCTCCCCAGTACGGCGAGCATACGAACGCCGTACTCAAGGAGTTCGGCCTGTCCGACGACGAGATCGCGAAGCTGAAGTCCGGCGGCGTGATCTGAGGCCGGCAACGTCCTGACCTGCTGACAGAACGGAGAGAATGCCATGCACCGCAGCCGGATTTTCCGCGAAGACCTGCTCGAAGGGAAGAAAGCCATCGTGACCGGTGGCGGCACCGGAATCGGGGAAGCCATTACGGCGGAGCTCGCCGCGCTCGGATGCGAAATACTCATCTGCTCGCGCAAGCAGGAGAACGTCGAACCGACAGCGAAAAAGATCATGGACGCCGTGGGCAAGAAGCCCGTCCACTGGGCCCTGTGCGACATCCGCAAGCACGAGGAAGTGGACAGGGTCGTGGACACGGCCCTCGAGAAGATGGGCCGCATCGATTTTCTCGTGAACAATGCGGGCGGGCAGTTCCCGTCGCCTGCGGCCGCCTTCACCGATAACGGCTGGAACGCCGTCATCGGCAACAACCTCACCGGGCCGTTCTACTTCTCCCAGTCGACGGCGAAGAAGGCGTTCTTCAAGCAGAACAGCGGCAAGATCGTGTTCATCACCGCCGATTGCCACCGGGGCATGCCGGGCCTCGCTCACACGAGCGCGGCCCGTGCGGCGGTCCAGAACCTGGCGATGACGCTGGCGGTCGAATGGGCCTCGTTCAACGTGAAGGTGAACTGCGTCGCGCCGGGGACGATCTTCTCCACCGGCATGCGGGTCTACCCGAAGGACGTGGTGTTCAACACCGCCCGGCATATTCCCCTGAAGCGTCTCGGTTCCGTGGAAGAAATTGCCCAGGCGGTCGCCTATCTCCTGTCTCCCGGCGGCGACTGGATCACCGCCGAGACCCTGAAGGTGGACGGCGGTGCCAGCATCTGGGGCGACCGGTGGCCGATTCCCGATCCGAAGGAATTCGACAAGACCCACGGCTGGCCCGAGCCGGTGCCTTTCGGCGGCTATCAGGGCCACGACGAAGACCGGAAGAAATAGTCAGTTCCGTGGCGGTTCTGCCGCGGGACACGGTTTGATGTCCGGCAGGGGCGCCTTCTTGAGTTCGTCGGCCTCGGGCTGCTTCAGCAACCCGTTCCGGACATAGGCATCTGCCATTTCATTGCGCCGGGTCGTGAGCATTTTCCGGAGGCCTTCCGATTCGGGGCCGAAATAAGCCATCGACGACAAGGTAAGGATGTCGTTTGCCGTCAGGTCCACCATGTTTTTGCCGAGAAGCTCATCGGCTGCACGGGAATAACCCCGGATCCCGCACCAGAACACGGATTTTTCCGCCACACACGAAGTGACCAGCTCCGGTGAGGAGTTTCTGGACAGCCACATGACATCGACGAGTCCCTTGAACCGGTAACCGGGGCTGCTTTTGCCGATTTTCTGTTCACCCAGCCTGAGGCGCGTGCAGGCACTGGCGACGGTTTCACCCTTCCGGTAGGGCACTTCCTGAAGGTGCTTGCCGGCTTTCACCAGATAGATCCGGGCGAGAACATTCCACGGCCAGACCGGTTCCAGGGCGTACGGCGGATGATCGGACTGGCTGATCCAGATCGCTTCAGCCACACGCGGATCGACATAAACGGCCTTGATCGCGGACGGACGGGTCCGGAGACGCTCGGCGATCTGGTATGCGGCTTCCGCCATAATCAGGAAGACCACCGGAAGCAGGACCAGTGTTCCGGAAACGGTTCCCAGGAATTTCGCATTCAGTCGCCGTTTCATACGCACCTATTATTACCTATTGTCAGGCAGACAAAAGAAGGACGACATGCTGTTTCGCAACCCCGTCATCCTGTTCGAGAACGACGATATCCTGCTGGTGGACAAGCCGGCGGGTGTCCTCACGACCGGAGAGAAGGGCGATCCCGGCACACTGGAGGCGATTCTCCAGAAGCAGCACTCGCCGGCGCTCAAGGCGCTGCACCGGCTGGACCGGGAGACGAGCGGCGTCGTTGCATTCGCGAAATCCGAGTCCGCCCGCAAAGCCGCCGAACCCCTGTTCCGGCGCCACGAAACCGAGCGGGTCTACCTCGCGCTGGTCCTGGGCTCCTTCGAAACGGAAACGGCGACGCTCCGCAACTACCTGAGAACCGATCCCAAGACCCATGTGGAAACAGTGGTCTACAATCCCCGCTTCGGCATTGAGGCCCGGCTGAGCTACCGGGTGCTTCAGTCGGGACACGGAGTTTCGCTGCTCGAGATCCGGCCGGACACCGGCCGGACGAACCAGATCCGCGTTCAGCTCGCCCACGACGGTCATCCGCTGATCGGTGACCGGAAGTACGGCCGCGGCCGGATTTTTCCGGTCGGCAGCCGCCGGACGCTGCTCCATGCCCGGTCGCTCGCCTTCACGCCGCCGGGAGGAAAACGGCTCCGTGCCACCAGTCCGCTACCGGACGATTTTCGCGAGGCCCTCGCCGAAGCCTCGTTCTCCATGAAGGGTTTCGACTGAACTAGCGCCGGGAGCGGCGCCGCTCGATGTGGCGGAGCACGGTGCGGGCGATCTGGCCGACGGGATTGGTTTCGAGCGCCTGCAGGGCCGCCTGCTGGGCTTCGTCCAGCTGGTCCCGGAAGAAGAATATCTGGGCGCGAAGCTCGTGGATGGCCGGGTGTTCCGAATTCAGCGTGAGAGCCTGCCGGCAGGCATCGAGCGCTTCGTCGTAACGGTCAGCCATGTAGAGCAGCTGCGCACGGACCACGTCCGCCGAGGCATCCGCCATCCGGGTGGCGTGCTCGTTCAGCCGCCCCAGAACGTCGCCGAATCCGGAGTGATCGTCGGAAAGAAGGGCTTTTCTGCCCTCTTCCAGCAGCTTGTTCAGATCCGGAGGCGCCACCCGCAATGCCCTCAAGAGTGCCCGGCCCGCAGGAATTCCCGCCCGGCGACCGCGCAAATCTTCCAGATGAAGATAAGATTAATTGTGGGCGGTCCGAGGCGTTCCGTCAAAAGGGGAAACTAGCGACGGTCCTAACGCCCTGTGCTACGGTTCGCCTTCGATGTCTTCCGGTTTTTCCAGCAGTTCCGTAACCAGGCGGATTTTCCCCGCCCTGATCCTGCCATTTCTTGCCGCCTGTGCGGGAACGCCAGTGTCCGTCCCCGGTTCCGGGGACATGGTGCTGGCGGGTGTCCAGGCGCAGAACGAAGCCGACAGCCGGGCGTTCCGCCGGTTTTTCGATGGCGAGATGAAACTCCGTACCGGCGATATCCCCGGGGCGCAATCCGATTTCGAGGATGCCGCCCGCTTCGATCCCGCTTCATCGGAAATCCAGCTCCGGCTGGCACAGATCCACCAGATGAAGGGGGAACTCGAGCAGGCCGAGGGGGCCGCGAAGGAAGCGGTCCGGCTGGATGTCCGCAATGTCACGGCGCGGCTCAAGTATGCCCAGCTGCTCACGGCCCGCGGTGCCCTGTCCGATGCCGCCGACGAGCTCGATGCGGCCCTCAAGGTGGAACCGGGACATATTCAGGCACTGCTTCAGAAGGGTTCGCTCGAGGCGTCGCTTGGCCGCCTGAATGACGCCGCCGATTCCTTCGACGAGGTGCTGGATTACGACCCCGGCAACGCTGTGGCCCTGTTCTCCGTGGCGCAGATCCGGGCGACGCAGGGCAAATTCGAGGAAGCCGAAGCCTATTACCGGGAGACCATCGCCGCCGCGCCCCGGTTCAAACGGGCCTATGTGGACCTGTTCCTCCTCTACGAGCAGTACGGGGAGAAGAAAAAGGCCCTCGACATGCTCCGGATCCTCACGCAGGAGATCGATCCGGACAACGAGGAGCTCCGGCGGCTCTACAGTTCGGCCCTCATCAACCAGGGCGATCTTCAGACAGCCGTGACGGTGCTCGAGAAGGAACGGCAGATGCAGCCGGGCAACCTCGATGTGCTCGCCCGGCTTGGGTACGCCTATTTCGAGCAGAAGAACTACGAATCGGCGATCGAAGAGTTCCGCCTCGTGCTCGCACGGGATCCGAATAACGAGGCTGCCCGGTACTATCTGGCCGTGAGCCTGGACAGCATCGGGCAGTCCGAGGCGGCCGAGGCGGAGTTCGTCAGGATCAAGCCGGGAACGGCCGTCTATACGGAGTCTCTGCTTTACCGTGCCTTTGTCCTCGAAAAGCTCCAGCGGCAGAACGAAGCCGTGGATTCCCTCCGGCAGGCAATCGCCCAGTACCCGGACGAAACCCGCTTCCCGGAATATCTCGCCGCCCTGCACCTCAGGCTGCGCCAGACGGGCGAGGGCATCCGGGTCGCCCGCGAGGCGCTCCAGAAATTTCCCCTCTCGATCCGGCTTCGCATCGTGCTCGCGTACCTGCTCGAGAAAGAGGATTTTGACGCTTCGATCCGGGTGATGCAGGAAGTGCTGGCGAAAGAGCCGAAGAACGCCGAAGCGCTCAACTTCATCGGGTACAGCTGGGCAGACCGGGGAGTTCACCTCGAAGAGGCCGAAAAGCTGATCCGGCAGGCTCTGGAACTCCAGCCGGACGACGGGAACATTACCGACTCCCTGGGCTGGGTGCTGTTCCGCCAGGCGAAGTTCGCCGAAGCCCTCGAGGTACTTCATCAGGCGGCGGACATGTCGCCCGGCGTCTCCGAAATCCGCGATCACCTGGGTGATGCCTACCTCGCCACAGGCGAAATCCAGAAGGCGGTCGAAGCCTGGAAGCAGTCCCTGGACCTCAACCCGGACCCGGATCTCAAGGCCAGGATCGAGAAAAAGATCAGGGATCACGAAGGCCGTCCAGAGCCGAAGAAGGCACCGAAGAAACCCCGGCGATGAAACGTGCCTTCATAGCCCTGCTGCTCGGACTTGCAGCCGCTTCCTGCGCACCGAAAGCGGCGCCGCCTTCGCCCCTGAACTGGGTGCCGGTTACGGACCCTGTGGCGATGGCGGCAGATCTCGAAACCCGTCGCGCCCTGATGGGGAATCTATCGGCCGAGGCCCGGGCCCGGCTTGTCGAACCGTCGCGGGAGACCGTCTTTTCCGAAACCTTTGTCGTGAAGCTCCCTTGCGCCTTCCGGGTGACGGTGCTCGGGCTGTTCGACCGCCCGCAGGCATATCTGGCGAGTAACTGCCGTGAGCTTTTCCTCTACGACGTCGTGAACCGGCGGTTCTTCGCCGGCGCCTCGAACCAGCGGGTGATGCTCGACCAGTTTCCGCTGCCCCTGTCGTCAGAAGAAGTCATCGCCGCCCTGACGGGGTATCCGTTCGGGCTGCCGGAGGGCATCAGGTCCGGGATTCTTCAGGGTCCCGTGCAGGATCCCCAGCGGCGCGGATGGCGCTACGACACGCCGCAGGTGGAAGGCGAGTTCGACAGCTTCTGGGTGGATGGCGAGACCCACGATCCGGTCCGCTGGAGCCGGACGGGGCCCGACGGGGAGATTCTGGTCGTGGAGTGGGAAAACCGGCAGGGCCCGGAGCAGCTGCCTCGCCGGATCCAGTTCCTCCTGCCCACCCGGAAGTCCCGCCTCGAGATCGACTACAGCGACCTGGCAGTGAACGAACCCGGTCTCGACGAGAGCCTGTTCACGCTTCAGGCGCCCCGCGGAGTGCCGGTTGAACGGGTCGGCGAGGGGCAATAGGCTCCCACGCCCGATGAGCCCATGTGCCTGCGCCGGCCGCTGCCGGCGGGGCAGGAAAGCAGGAACCAGCCGTGTCCTTTCACCGTCTTGCCGTCCTTTCTGCGGCGGCTTTCGTCCTGGCCGCCGTCCCCGCCTGCAAAACCACAAGAGGGCAGAAACCGGCGGCCGCGCCGAAGGCGGAAGCCCTTCCGGCGGAAGACCAGAACCGCAAGGGGCTTTCGGAAATCCCGGCGGGCGGTGAACCGGAAGACGGCGACTGGATCGTCCGCAATCTCGGGGAAAACCCGCCGACGCTCAACCCTATTCTTGCGAACGATACGTCCTCGGGTGCCGTTCTTTCATTCATCTTCGAAACCCTTGTGGACCGGGATCTCAAGACCATGGAGCTCAAGCCCGTGCTGGCCGAAAGCTGGACGGTCGGGGCGGACCAGAAGACCTTCACGTTCAAGATCCGCCAGGGCGTCACGTTCCATGACGGACAGCCGATGACTGCCGATGACGTGATCTACTCCTACGAGCAGGCGCTGGACCCTGAAGTCGACGCCGCCGAGATGCGGTCCTACTTCTCGCAGGTGGAGTACATCCGGAAGACCGGTCCCGACACCGTCGAGTGCCGTTTCAAGGAGATCTACTTCAAGGCCCTCGAGGTATGCGGCGGCTTCATCCCGGTGATGCCAAAGCACTATTACGGGAAGGTAAAGGGGAAAGACTGGAACACCCAGCCCGCCAACGAAAAGCCTGTCGGCACGGGGCCGCTCCGGTTCGTGGACTGGAAGCGCGGGGAATCGATCACCCTGGACCGAAACAAGGGATACTGGGGACCGCAGAACGAAAAGCTTCATCTGGACCGGATGATCTTCCGGTTCATCAAGGACCCGGAAGCGGAATTCATCAGCTTCACCAAGGGCGATCTCGATGCCATTACGGTCCGGCCGGAAAAGTGGTTCAGCGAGGCGGCGACACCCGAATTCGTCGCGAAAAACTGGCGGCTCGAATACGACTACCCGTCCTATTCCTACATCGGATGGAACATGCGGCGGCCGCAGTTCTCTGATTCGAAGACCCGCATCGCGCTCCATCACCTGATGGACCGGGAGACCATCGCCAGGCAGATCTATCAGGGCCTCGCGCGGCCGATCGAGAGCACCGAGTTCGACAAGTCGCCCTACTGGAATCCGGACCTTGAACCCCGCAAGTACGATCCCCAGAAGGCAGCCGCGCTCCTCAAGGAAGCGGGCTGGGCCGATACGAACGGCGACGGCATTCTGGACCGTGGCGGCAAGCCGTTCGAATTTTCCCTCATCATTGTTCAGGCGAACCCCGAGACCGAGCAGTCGGCGATCAGCTTTCAGGACTCCCTGCGCCGGGCAGGGGTAAAGATGGAGATCGTTCAGCTCGACTGGGCGAACCTGCTTAAAAAACTCGATACGCGGGATTTCGACGCCGCTCTGCTCGGCTGGGCCCTTTCGCCGGATCCGGACTACTACCAGATCTGGCATTCGTCCCAGGCGGAGATCGAGGGCAGCAGCAACTACGCCGGTTTCAAAAACACCCGTGTGGACGAACTGATCGAGCAGAACCGCCGGGAGCTGGACCGCGAAAAGCGGATTCCGCTAGTGCGGGAGATGCAGAAGCTGATCTATGACGAGGCGCCCTACCTGTTTTTCGTGAGTCGCAAGGCGACCATCGCCGCCAGCAACCGGTTCCGGAACATCCGGTTCTACACGCCGCGTCCCTGCGTGGATTACCGGGAATGGTTCGTGCCCAGGGCGCTCCAGAAATACGCGACTCCGTGAGCCCGCCGGGCTAACCTGAACCCGCCTTGCAGACCTACCTGTTTCGCCGGCTTCTCCTGATGATCCCGACTCTCCTCGGGATTACCGCCGTTACTTTTTTCATCATGAAGGTGGCCCCGGGCGATACGGCGACGCTGCGCGCAACACAGGCCATGCAGGGTGAGGCGGACCCCGCCGTGCGGGCGCAGATCCTTAAGGAGGTAAGGGCGCTCTACGGCGACGATCAGCCGCTTCCGGTCCAGTATTTCAACTGGCTGAAGCGCACGGTCACGCTCGATTTCGGCATGAGCCGGCTTTACCGGCGGCCGGTAGCCGACACCATCATCGAAACCCTGCCGGTCACGATTACCCTGAACGTCATTTCCGTCGTTCTGGTCTACCTGCTGGCGATCCCCTGGGGCATCTATTCGTCCACCATCGTCGGCAGGAAACTCGATCAGGCCGTCTCGACGCTGCTGTTTTTCCTGTACTCGATACCGTCGTTCTGGGCGGCAATGATGCTGGTGCTGCTGTTCGCCGGAGGCGTCTGGTTCGACTGGTTTCCCGTCACCGGGATCCGGACGCTCGGTGCCGAGAGCTGGCCGTGGTGGAAGCAGGTGCTGGATTACGCGCACCATCTGGTACTGCCCGTGGTCTGTTACGTGTACGGCTCGCTGGCATTCCTGTCGAGATTCGTCCGTTCGACCATGCTGGAGAATCTGGTCGCGGATCATGTCCGGACCGCACGGGCGAAAGGCCTCTCCGAACCGGCGGTTCTGCTGAGGCACGCCTTCCGCACCGGCCTCATCCCCGTCGTGACGCTGCTCGGTTACCTGCTCCCGGGGCTGCTCGGCGGTTCGGTCATCATCGAAAGCATTTTCAGCATTCCCGGCATCGGCCGGCTCGGGTTCGATGCGATCCTGAACTACGACTACCCCGTCATCATGGCGATTGCGACGATCTCGGCCTTTCTTACGCTGGTCGGGATGCTGGTTTCGGATGTGCTCTATTCGGTCGTCGATCCGCGCATCCGGCTGGACCGGGGGGGCGAATGAAAGAGCTTCTCCGGGATCTCTACGGCTCGGTTCTGACCGGCACGGCGGTGTCCTTTATTCTCATCGTGGGGATTCTCGCGATTCTGGCACCGGTCATCGCCAGCGACCGGCCCGTCGTCATGACGCTGAACGGCGACCTGCTGTTTCCGGCGATCCGGGAGGATGGCCGCACCCGGATGCTCTCCCGGGACGATCTGATGGCAGCCATGACGGAATCGGACTGGGCCGTCTGGCCGCTTCACGACCAGTCGCCCGACACGAACGACCTCTCGAAGCGGCTCACGGGCCCTTCCCCGGAGCATCCTTTCGGAACGGACCAGAACGGACGTGACGTGCTCGCCCGGATCATCCACGGCGGCCGGGTGTCGCTCGCGGTCGGGTTCGTATCGATGGGTATCGCCCTCGCCATCGGAGTGCTGATCGGCGCCATTGCGGGCTGGTTCGGCGGCCGGGTGGACATGGTGATCTCCCGGTTCATCGAGATCGTGATCTGCTTTCCCACGTTCTTCCTGATCCTTACGGTGATGGCGTTCTGGCCGCCGTCCATCTGGAACATCATGATCGTGATCGGTCTTACGGGCTGGACGGGCATCGCCCGTCTTGTCAGGGGCGAGGTCATGAAGCTCCGCAACGAGGAGTTCATCCTGTCGGCCCGCGTGACCGGGACCGGCGATATGTCCATCCTGTTCCGCCATGTGCTCCCCCACGCGCTCGCTCCGGTGATCGTCGCGGCGGCTTTCGACGTGGCCGGGGCGATGCTTACGGAAAGCTCCCTGAGTTTCCTCGGTTTCGGCGTCCAGGCTCCGACTTCGAGCTGGGGCCAGATCCTCGGCCAGTCGAAGCCCTATGCACGGACCGCCTGGTGGCTGGTGGTGTTTCCCGGCGTGGTGCTGTTCCTGTCGGTGACGGCCTATAACATCCTGGGGGACCGGCTCCGAGAACGCTCGGACCCGCGTTCGAACCCCAAGCGTGCCGGCCGCCGCTAGACGGATCCGGCCCGGAAAAGCGGGGTATTCCCGATTGTCAGTGTGCGTTCGCCGGGTTTATGATAAAGGTTCCTCTGGCCGCTGATCGAAGTGCGGCTCCGGTTGCTGCCGGAACCGGTTTTCTGTCCCGATGGAGTGAGAATGGCTGGGCCCCGTAAAAAACTCGGCGAGATCCTGATCGAGGCGGGCGTCATCGACGAGATGCAGCTCAAGACCGCCCTTTCGGAACAGAAACGCTGGGGCGACCGGCTCGGCAACGTGCTGATCGGCCTCGGATTCGTCTCCGAGGAAGTGATGGCAAAGGCCCTTTCCAGCCACCTGAAGATCCCGAGCGTCAACCTCACGAAACAGAGCATCCCGGACGACGTCATTGCCCTGCTCGACGCCGAGCGCGCCCGGAAATTCGGCGTGGTTCCGGTGATGCACAAGAAAGAGGGCACCCGGAAGGTCCTTTATCTCGCCATGAGCGATCCCACGAACCTTCCGGCGCTGGACGAGATCGGATTTGCGACCGGCTGCCAGATCAAGCCGGTCGTCGCCGTCGATTCGCAGATCCGGGCCATGCTCGGCCGTTTCTACGGCGGCGACACGGAGGCCGAATCCAGCTACGGCGTCGGATCCGGTTTCAAGACGGGGACCGATGAGGCGACGGCGAGCAAGATCCAGCAGGAGATGATGGATCAGAGTCACCGCCATGTGCCCGAGGCGCCCCGGCGGGAGCCGGTGCCGATTCCGCTACCCGCCGCCCCTGCGCCGGGCGAAGGCCCCCGCCCCAAGCCGTCCAAGGAAATGCTCGCCCTGATCCGGATCCTTTCGCGCAAGGGCCTCATCACCAAAGAGGAGTTCATCGAGGAGTTCCGCAACCTCTAGCGGGATTTTCCGGATGGCGCTTCTCGAAATCGACCAGCTTCAGGTGGCCTTCGGGACCGGCTCCACGGCGGTGACGGCAATCGACCGCCTGTCGCTCACGGTGGACCGGGGCGAAACCGTCTGCCTTGTCGGCGAATCGGGCTGCGGAAAGTCGCTCACGGCGCTCTCGATTCTGGGGCTGCTTCCCCGGCCCGCCGGCCGTTTTTCGGGCGGGTCGATCCGTTTCGACGGCACCGAGCTTGTGGGACTTCCGGAGAAGGAACTCCGCCGGATCCGCGGCCGGCGGATCGCCATGATCTTCCAGGAGCCGATGACGAGCCTGAATCCCGTGCTCACCGTGGGCCGCCAGATCACCGAAGTGCTGGAGCTTCACCTCGGCATGAACCGCAAGGCTGCCAGGGATCGCGCGATCGAGCTGCTCGCCAAGGTAGGTATTCCGTCTCCGGGCCTGCGCGTCGACGACTATCCGCACCAGATGTCGGGCGGCATGCGCCAGCGGGCGATGATCGCCATGGCGCTGGCCTGCAATCCGGATCTCCTGATCGCCGACGAGCCGACGACCGCGCTCGACGTGACGATTCAGGCCCAGATCCTGGAGCTGATCGGATCGCTGAAAAGCGAACTGCGCATGGGGACGCTGCTCATCACCCACGACATGGGGGTCGTCGCCGAGATGGCCGACCGGGTGGCGGTGATGTACGCGGGCCGCAAGGTCGAAGAAGGCCCCGTGCGCGGGCTTTTCGCCGCTCCCGGACACCCCTACACCCGTGGGCTGCTCAGCTCCATCCCCCATCCGGACCCGCAAACACGCAGCACGAAATACCTGAAACGCATCCGGACGATTCCGGGTTCCGTTCCCGAACTCCGGGAGCTCGGCGCTGGGTGTCATTTCAGCGGCCGGTGTCAGGACGCGATCGACCGTTGCCGCGGGAGCGAACCCGGACTCGAGCCGCCGGGCTCAGATCACCGATGGGCCTGCTGGGTTACGCATAACGGGGCTGGCGGGTAAAATCCTGGTCCGCATTTGCTGCGGCTGCCAGTTTCGAAACCGTACAAAACAAAAGAAAACCGCCCCCGGTTTCCCGGGGGCGGTTCGATGTCAACCGATGTTCAGGGTCAGGTGGTCAGGAAACCACGACCAAAGCGCATTAGCAGCCCGAGCTTGCGGTGGCACCGCCGCCGCAGGAAAGTGCAGCTGCGGAGCCCTGGCTTGCAGCACCTGACAGCAGGTCGTCCAGGCAGAGCACCGGCTCGCGGCCGCCGTCGCTCGAAATGTTGAACTGGTCGCTCGCGGTGCCGTCCAGGTTCGGATCACCGCACATGGCGGCGTTAAACGACGTTCCGCGGGAATCGCCGTTGGCGTTGGTGGCAACATCGAAAGCCAGATTGATGTGCGGGTCGTATTCGGGGCCCGTGCAGGAAACCGAACCCGGCGCGCAGGACTGGGTGTTAACAGTCGTGGCAGTGGTATACAGCTTGATGGGCGACGACGGCTGGAAACCGGCGTTGAACGCATCCGTATAGCCCGTCGAAGTCGCTGCCGCCTGGGCCTGACCATAAGCCAGACCTTCCAGCGTAGCGGCTTCGGCATTGTACAGGGCCGACAGAATTGACCGGGCTTCCGAACGGCGGGCGTTCGCCATGAAGTTCAGGAAGCGGGGCACGGCGACAGCCGCGAGAATACCGATGATCGCGACGACGACCATCAGCTCGATAAGCGTAAAACCTTTGTTCTTCTTCTTCATTTTCGTAAAAACCTTTCTTAAGTTCTTTCTCTTCCGTGTGGTCAGGTTGCCCACCCTTTGGACTCCCAAAACAAACGGCTGGTTGTGACATCTGGGGTAGATTAAGCAATTCGCGGGCCAGCTCGGCCCGGCTCTGAGTTATAATTTTACCAATAATATCAATAAGTTGGTTGGTCCGTTATGTATGGTGAAGCAACGTGATCCAAGTCCGGGTCTGTTAAGGCCTGTAAAGGGACAATTTTTGTCAGTTGGACAGCCGTTTTTTGTCAGTGTGATATCGGCAGGAAATTCCGCGGCATACGTCAGTTAACCAGCTGATATTCCTTTATTTTTCTATACAACGTGGCCTTTCCGACACCCAGAAGCTCGGCCGCCTCCGAGACGTTTCCACTGGAGATATCCAGGGCCTTTCGGCAGGCGAGTTTTTCGAGATCCACAAGCCGCGGAAAGTTCTCCCGGTCCCAGAGGGCGGAAAGTCCTTCCGAGGCGGCCGGCGTGCCGGGTGAAGCCATCGGGCCCGGTGCTCCGGCGGTACCGAACGTGGGTATCGATTCGACGCCGATCCACTCCCCCCGGCAGAGAATGGCGGTCCGATAGACGAGGTTCTCCAGTTCCCGGACATTGCCCGGGTATTCGTGGCTGAGGAGCAGCTCGATCGCTTCCGGCGAGAAGCCCTTCAGCATCCGGCCTTCCTCGCGGTTGAACTTCGCAAGGAAATGCTCGGCGAGCGGAACGATGTCCTCGCGCCGTTCGCGGAGCGGCGGCACCCGGATCGGGAACACGTTGAGCCGGTAAAAGAGGTCTTCGCGGAACTGCCCCTGACGGACCATCTCGTCCAGGCGGCGGTGCGTGGCGGCGACCACCCGGACATCCACCTTGATGGTTTCGGAGCCGCCGACCCGCTCCAGGGTGCGTTCCTGGAGCACCCGAAGGAGCTTCGCCTGCAGGCCGGGGTTCATCTCGCCGATCTCGTCGAGAAAAAGCGTGCCGCCGCCCGCCTGCTCGATCCGGCCGATGCGGCGGTTCATGGCGCCGGTGAAGGCGCCCTTTTCGTGGCCGAACAGTTCGCTCTCGATCAGGTTTTCCGGGATCGCCGCGCAGTTGATGGCGATGAACGGCCCCTTGGAGCGCAGGGAGTTGAAGTGGATAGCTTTGGCAAGCAGCTCCTTGCCCGTGCCGCTCTCTCCTGTGATCAGGACCGTGACGTTGGAGGCGACAACACGCTCAAGAGCATCGAAGACCGCAGCCATGGGCTGTGAGCGGCCCACGATGTTCTTCAGCGAGAATTTTTCCTGCGTCGCCGTCTCGAGCTGGTCGATGCGGCTCTCCAGCCGCCGCTGCTGAAGCGCATTCCGGACGCTGGTGGCGAGCCGTTGAAGGTCTGACGGTTTGAGGATGTAGTCCCGGGCACCGTACCTAAGCGCCTGCACGGCGAACTCGAGCGTCGCCTGCGCCGTCACCATGATGACCGGCAGCGAGGGATTCCGTTCGTGCAGCGACTGGAGCAGTTCGAGGCCGTCCATCTCCGGCATCTGGATGTCCGAGACGACGCACTCGATCTCGGGGCTGTACCTGGAAAGCGCCTCGAGGCCGTTACCGGCCGTGACGAGATCGTGGCCGGCGGACTTCAGATGCTCGCTCACCAGTTTGAGGAAATGGGGGTCGTCGTCGACGACGAGGATCTTCGCCATGGGCTTATCGTCCGGAATGCCTGCGCTTGCACCTGCAGGCAGTCATCAAAGCCGAGCCCTCATCTCAGTTTGAGATTTTATTAGTATCACATTGAGAAAAATTCTCAAATTGATACTTGAGATGAGCAAAGCATTTTTGAAGGACTATTTATAAAAATACAAGTAAAATCAGCTAGTTATGAGAATTTGAAGCTCTTGGCACGCGGACTGCTTTGGAAGAGTCATCAGAGCACTTCTCCTCCTGATAGCCCCGGGCGCCTAACTCCCCCAGGCGCTCGGGGGTGGGGGGGGCGGGGGGGGGGGGGGGGGGGGGGGGGGGGGGGGGGGGGGGGGGGGG
>CAZUMS010000035.1:0-40077 GCA_964621525.1 uncultured bacterium | reverse complement strand
ACTGTCATTTTGTGCCTGATATCGTGACGGTCCGGGTCTGAAATCTGGCGGGCCGACGGTGACGCCTTTAGAAACTTCTGCATGGATCACCAGGGCGAACTCAATGAGACTGGTGCGTTGATCGAGGAGTTTATTGTGTCCGGTGAGAACCCCGCCCAGCCTCTGAAAACACGTAGTTAGCTTTATTCATTCGCATCACCTGCCTCCACAACGGTATCCCCGAAAAGGATACAATTGTGTCCGAGGCCTTTCGGCGTTGATAGAACTTCGGGGTCCCCCCAGTGAAAGAATCAAAAAGCCCCCACCAAGCCCTAACTTTTCTTCTTTTTCCAAAGAGAAATGAATAGTTACGTGGTGGGGGCCTGGGTGAGGGCCGGGTGATCGCTCGGTGGGGGCCTGGTTGGAGTGCAAAGGGCGTTTTCATGGACCAGCCTGGTCGCCAGAAGCTGTTCGTCGGCAAAAAGCTCTGGGCCTCAACAGGTTAGTCGTTGCGTAAGGTGAGACGAAAATCTTGGTTGGTGGGTAGTGGTGCCTGAAAATCACCCCTGTCCGGATGGGCACTTCGTCGGTCCGGCGATGGCTCGGTGCTCGCATTTTTCAGCGATTGTTGGTTTTCGATCACGGCTCGGTACCGGATGTAGATTCAGTCGTTTCCGGCAGATAGGGCTCTCGGCTCCGGCTCGTCACCGGTGAAACTCAAGTTGGTTTCGGCACGTCGCCGGTGGCAAAACCATCGATGTCATAGAATTCGGCGAGGAGATGCTGCGCCCAGGAAAGCACGGTATTCAATCCACCGGAAGCTTTCGATCAGCCCGGACGTGATAAAGGTTGCGAGTCGCTGCCTCGTTCTTGGTACACAAACTGTAAAAATATTCTGTAATCATTTCGTGCAATTATTCAGATGAACGAGAATTATGTTGAGACCTCCTTGTGACCTCCGTAGAGGTGGATTGAAGCAGAACGAGTCTGCACTTTCCATGGAGGTATTTTGTGAAGAGAGTTCTTTTCAGTTCGGTCTATCGTCCTTTCGGCGGTCCCGGCGAGGGAGATTCGGTCGGGGCGGAGCTGTTTCACGCCCAGGTGACGCGCGCCCAAGGGATTTTCAGCCTCCGGCAGGTCATCCGGTGCTGGGCGATCGATTATCTGGCCGAAAATATACAGGCTCCATGCACAGTGCTTCATTATCCATCGGAACGGGAATTCATCCGTGAGTTGGAGACCGGTGATTACGACTTTATCGGCATCAATTTTGTGGTGGCGACTTTCCACAAGGCGAGGCGGATGTCGGAACTGGTTCGCCGTTATGCACCAGAGGCAAAGCTGATTTTTGGCGGTTACGGGACAGTTCTCCCTGACGAAATCATCGGGTCGTTTGCGGATTATGTTTGCCGGGAGGAAGGCGTGGGTTTCATGCGGCGGCTGCTTGGAGAACCGCTCGACCGCCCCGTGAACCATCCGTACGCGCCGATCCCGTCCGTTCGCCTGTACAGCTACCAGCAGCCCAAGCTGGTGGGGCATGTGACGGCAGGGCTTGGTTGTCCGAACGGGTGTGATTTCTGCTGTACTTCCCACTTTTTCAAGCGTCAGTATGTGCCTTTCGCACGCACTGGCCGTGAAATCTTCGATACACTCGTCAGGATGCAGGACGAGGCCGCGGCCCGGAGCGATGATCTCAGCGGGTTTATTCTCATCGATGAGGATTTCTTCCTCCAGAAGCCACGGGCTCTGGAGTTTCTCCGGTGTGTGAGGGAGAGCGGACGGGTCTTCTCATTGATGGGCTTCGGCAGCGTGAAGGGCCTTTCCCAGTTTACAGCTGACGAAATCGCCGAAATGGGATTTGAGACTATCTGGACCGCATTCGAGGGCACCTCGTCGGGCTACGGAAAGCTCAAGGGGAAAAGCCTGGATGAGCTGTACGCCTCCCTGAAAAGCCGGGGAATCAACATCCTCTCGTCGATGATCATCGGTTTCCCTTATCAGGACCGTGCCCAGATCATGAAAGAGTTCGATTACCTGATGACGCTGGGGCCGTCGTTGTACCAGGTACTGATCTATTTCGCCTTTCCAGGTACTCCGTTTCACAAGCAGGTGCTGGCGGAGGATCGGTATCTGCCGCAGTACCAGGAAAACCCGGACCTCCGCCGGTGGGACGGCTTCGCCATGCACTTCAAGCATCCGAACTTCACCGCTCCGGAACTGGAGGCGCTGCAGAACGAGCTGTTCCGTCAGGATTACGTCCGGCTTGGGCCCTCAATTATCCGGCTGCTGAAGGTATGGCTTGAGGGGGCAAAGACGCTTCGGGACTCGGAAAGCACACTGCTCCGGGCTCGTGCGCGAAGGCTGCGTGAATCGGTAGTGGATGCCCTGCCGGCAATTACCCCTGCAATTGCATTCGGCCCGACACTTGCTGCCCGTAAAGACGCTTTTCGGTTGTTGGTTGAAATTGTCAGAAGTGAGGGCGGGATCTCTCTCAAGAACGTAGTTTTTGCAGTCTTGTCGCCGGTGCTCGCCGTCTGGACCTGGCTGATGCTCAGGTTCGGATTCTTCCAGCAGCCGGCCCTGCTCCGGATGGAACATCGTTCTGATGTAGCGGGAAAGCGTCCAGAGGTGACACGAATCCAGGGTGGTTTTCAGGCTTCACCCGGGAGCGTGCTGGCTGAAGATCTTGCCAACCGGACGTCCTGCTGGCTTGACGAAAACCGGCATCAGCCGAATGCAGGATGGACTGCCGATGCAACGGGTTTGACCCACGAGGTTTCGTCGAGCCTGGAGGCGGGAGGCGCGGATGTCCCTCCAGCTTGAGGAGGACTTCTCCGGTATGGGATCTGTCATATCCTTCGATGCATACGCATGGGAAAAGTGGCTCCCGGAACCTGAGGAGGCTAATACATGTCATTCGCAAGACCCGTTGCCGCCGGTTGTCACGATCTTCCGCCGCCCGAGATGATCCAGTCTAAAGTGACCAGGCTCCCGCCTGATCACATTGTCCGGCTTCTTTATGCAGAGCACGACCGGATTCTGGCCATGCTTTCCGATCTGGAGGATCTGGTCAGGGTGGTATCGCAGGCAGTTCATGCCAGCCGTTACCAGATCGATGCGATCGGGACGATTGCCTGTATGCTCATTGAGGCAGAGCCGCATCACAAGCGCGAGGAGGAAGTGCTCTTCCCCGAGCTGGAAAATAGGGGAATATACGGACCGCCTCATGTCATGAGGGCGGAGCACACCGGGCTCCGGAAGCTGAAAAACGAGCTGCTGGAACTGGCAATGACTGGTATTCCGGGTGCCGAGCTGCAGCGAAATATCCGGCTGGTCGCCGGCTCCCTGATAGACATACTGAGGCTCCATATCCGCAAGGAGAACGAGATCCTCTATCCGCTTGCGCTGACCTTGATCGACGAGCCGGAGGTATGGAACCGCCTGAATGCGGCCAGTGCAGCGATTGGGCCTTGTCACTTCTGAAAAAGAGGGCCTTAATAAGGCCTGTGGATGAAAGCAGTAAAATCCTTGAGGCTCTTCGCGGCGTGATGGACCCGGAACTGGGGATCAACGTCGTGGATCTGGGACTGGTTTCGGATATCCGCGCAAGCGGACAGGCTGTTGAGGTAGATCTCGGCATGACTTCTCCCACCTGTCCGCTCGGCCCCCTGATGAAGAGCGACGCCGAAAAAGCTGTCCGGGATGTGCTGCCTCAGGGCACGGCGGTCACTGTTCACCTGATAGCTGACCTGCAGTGGGAGCCTACCCGGATGTCCGCCGACGCCAAGGCGAAGCTCGGTTGGAAATGACGGACAAGGCTGCTGGCATGGCGGCCGTGGCCGTCAGACCTGCATACCGGGTCCCGCTGCTGCTGGCCGCAGGACTGACGATGGTCGCGGCAGTCTGGGGCGGACTGGTCCGGATCGGCTGGGCATTTCTCCTGCCTGTACCGGTTGCATCATCCGCCCACGGTCCGCTGATGATTTCCGGTTTCCTGGGAACCCTGATCAGTCTTGAGCGGGCGGTCGGTACTGGAAAGCGCTGGGTTTATCTGGCACCGCTTATGGCAGCGTTGTTCTCGGCGCTGACGCTGGCAGGAACGTTCAGCCTGGCGGCTGGCGCATTGCCTGGGGTAGCGGCAGCTCTGGTACTCTGTGCAGCATACGCCAGTGTTCTTCGGCATGACCGCAGCCGGCATCTGTGGGTCATGACCCTCGGTGCTTTCTGCTGGCTTTCCGGAAATGCGTTCTATGCAGCGGGGTGGCCGGTCTTCAGAACTGTCCACTGGTGGTCCGCATTTCTGGTGCTGACCATTGTCGGGGAGCGCCTTGAGCTGAACCGTTTTCTTCGCCCGTCGCGCTGGACATGGCCGTTACTGGTGGGCGCGCTGGGGATCGTGGTGTGTGGTCTCCTGCTGGGAACCGGCAACCCGGATATAGGCGATCGTATCCTCGGGGCAGGGTATGCCGGACTGGCGGCGTGGCTCGTCCATTACGATATTGTCCGTCATACCGTAAAGACAGAAGGGCTACCGAGGTTCGTCGCCGTCTGCCTGCTGGCAGGATTTTTCTGGCTCGCCGTTTCCGGGATATCGCTCGCCGTTCATGGCCCGCTCACCGCCGGACCTCTGTATGATGCCGTGCTTCACTCCCTGTTCCTCGGTTTCGTGTTCTCCATGATTTTCGGGCATGCCCCCATCATCTTCCCGGCGATCCTCGAACTGCCGGTGCGCTTCCGAAAATCCGCGTACATTCCGCTGGTTCTGCTGAATGGATCGCTGCTGGTGCGGATAACCGGCGACTGGACGGGGAATTCCGTGACTCGGCTTTACGGGGCGCTGGCCGGAGCCGTGGCGATTGCACTCTATTTCGCGATTACGCTCAGCTCCCTTCAGCCGTCCGCCGAACGCTGAGCGTTCCCGCCGCAACAGATCTTTTACACTCCGGCCGCCGGGTAGGGCTGTGCATGACAACTGTCATACGGACGGAATGACGGCAGTGTCACTGGTGAAAGGGCCGCCAGTCGCATCTTCCCGGCGGGATTCGGACAGAGGCGTCCGGTCAAGGTTGCGTCCCCGGTCCCGCCGGGCGGGGATGGCGGATGCAGGAGCCCCTACGATGACGGTAGCCCAATCGAATCCGCGGATAGCATCCTCCGGCCGCCGGGCGGGAAAACCAGCCCGCCGGCCGGGCCCGGGGAAAAGAGAAGGCCCGGATTACGACGCCATCGTTATTGGGACGGGCATGGGCGGCTCCGCCTGCGGGGCCATTCTGGCCTCTCATGGCTTCCGGACGCTGATCCTGGAGAAAAATCCACGAGTAGGCGGATCGTGTTCTTACTACGAGAAGGACGGGTTCCATGTGGACATGGGGACCCACATGTTCATTCGCGGGAACAAGGGGCCCTTCGGAGAATGCACGCGGCGTCTCGGAATGGGTGAGCCGCTAAGGTTCAAGCACACGAAACGGATGGTCTGGTTCCGCGGGATCAACATGAACCTGAAGACCCCGCCCGAGCAGTGGATGCTGCCGTATTTCGGACTTGTGGGTCTGTACCAGTCCGGACTGCCGATCTCGGCACTTCCGGTCATGGCGAAGATGCTTTTCGACATTCTGACCATGCCACCGGAGGAAATTGAAAAATGGGACCACCGGACAATCGACGAGTTCATGACCCGGTATACGAAGGATTCTTTTGTTCATGGGGCCCTGGGATTTCTGCTCGGACTCTACTTCATCCTGCCGACATGGCAGGCATCCGCCGGCGAATCGATATGGAATCTCCAGCATTTCGTTCGTGACAACAATCTCGGTTACCCGGCTGGAGGAGCGGCGGCGATCCCCAGGACGTTCCTGAGAGGGGCAGAAATGCATGGAGCCCGGACGCTGCTCAATGCTCCGGTCGAAAAAATTCTGATCAATCAGGGACATACGGAAGGTGTCCGGTTGAAAGACGGATCCGAATTCCGCGCACCCGTCGTGGTATCGACGTCGTCGATCAGGGACACCATGTTCCGGATGGCAGGGAAGGAACACCTGACTGGTGCGTACATCGAACGCGTAGAGGCGATTAAGGGCAGTTACATCGCGGTGCAGGCGAAGATCGGTGTGCGCAAGAAAGTGACTGACGTCGGCTGTGTGGTTGGCGGCTCGCCGCTCACGATCGGAAAGGGTGAAATCAACCGCTCGATGCTCCTCGAGACCTTCAGACAGATGGACTCTGGCATTCTGCCCAGATACACGCCGGTCTACAGCCCCATTCCGAGCAATTTCGATCCTTCTCTTGCACCGCCCGGCCAGCAGATCATCACTGCCTGCGCCGTCGCCCCCACCACCGACGTGGAACTTCAGGATGGGGAAAAGGCGTGGCTGAATAATCTTCGCAACACGCTCTACGCGATGATTCCCGGCCTCAGGGAAAACATCATTTTCGAAGACCTGTTTTCGGTCCGGGCCACGGCGGGCTGGGTCGGCAAGAGTTCAGGAGCTGCCGTAACTACTGCCCAGACTCCGGATCAGGTGGGAGACCGCCGGCCAGGACACCGGACTCTGGTGCGGGGGCTTTATATGGCTGGGGACTGCGCAGGAGGCCGGGGGGTCGGCACCGAGCTGGCCTGCCAGTCCGGAATGGACTGCGCCGACCTCATCGACCAGGACCGCATGCGCGGATTTGTTTGAAAAACCCCGGCTGTCTGTCGGAGGCAGCAGCCCGGGCGATGATAACCCCGAAAGACATAACCTCTGAGGAGAAACTGTTATGGCCAGCATCAGTGCAGAGATGACTCCGAAGGAGTTTCTCGATTCATTTGTTCCGCAGATGATCAGTTCGCGCCTTGGGAACGTGAGGTTCGGTGACATCCGGGATTCCGTCGAAATCCATGTGCCGGGGTCGGGTCATTGGCACGCACGAATTGAGGGCGGCAAGCCGGTTTTCAGGTCCGGTCAGGCGGAGGATGCCTATGTTAAAGTCGTCGTTTCAGACGGTGTGATACGTTCCGGAATCGAGCGGGCGGCAGAAGAGACCGGGGATCTGGAGTCGGTCGAAGTGTCCGGACCGGCCCAGGCGCTTGCAGAGGTGATTACTCAAGAATTCATTGACACTATGCGCGGGCAGGTGAACGGAACGGTTCGTTTTGCCATCGCAGATGGCAGCGGGAGAGAACAGTCGATCTTTGTGGGCTTCAGCACGATCAGCACGGACTCACCCACGTGCACGCTGAGCACCAGTGAAAGCGAATTGTTGTCCATTGCCGATCTGCGGCAGACTCCACAGGAAGCCTTCATGGCGGGCAAGGTCAGGCTCGACGGCGATATGTCGATTCTTATGGGCTTGGTGTCCAGCGCTGTCCCTCTGATCGATACCGGGATGACTCTGCTCAAGAGCTTCATGAACGACCGCAAAAAGTAAAAACAGAACAGCGGCCGCTCCGGGCCGTTGATCCAATGGCCGGTGCGCGGGTTCCCGCACACCGGCCATGCATTTTGCAGCAGGCGCAACCGAGCAAGCATCTGTTGACGGGGCACTTTCCTGAAAATCCGGGGCACGAACCAAACTCGTGTCTGACGCATGACAGCTATCATAAAGAGAAACTGACGGGGTCGTCATTGTGAAAGGCAGATAGCCCCGTTCCGGGAGAAAGGAACAGACGCAACACCGCCCGATCAGGCTGATATCACCATCACTCTCACCAGGCATGAAAGGTTCGAAGCGGATGGAGAAGAAAGACTACGACGTTATCATCATCGGCGGCGGACATAATGGGCTGACTTGCGCTGCCTATCTGGCCCGGGCCGGCGTCAGCACGCTCGTCCTTGAGGGACGGCATGAATTCGGCGGCGCCGTGTATACCGACGAGCATACCGCGCCGGGTTTCTGTCACAATATCCACTCCAATTTCATGGAGTTCCTCCACATCATGCCGATCTTCTCGGATTTCGACCTTCCGAGCCTCGGCGCAAGGACGATATATCCGGAAGCCCAGGCCGGAATCGCGTTCAGCGACGGCCGTCCGCCGGTGATCATCTACCGGAATGACATGATTGAGGAGACCTGCAGGAATTTCGCGGTATACTCGAAGCGGGATGCCAATACCTGGCGTACGCTGAAGACCAAAGCGAACATGCTGGAACCGCTGATGGCAATGGGATTGTATACCCCGCCGCCAAAAGTGGACCTGACCAAGGGGCTGCCCTCTGCCTATACGGCCTGGAACACGCTGCTCCGGGCGTTCGGTCTCGACGAAGAAATGGCGTACAAGTCGATCCGTGACTGTATCGACGAACTGTTTGAGACTGATGAGATCAGGGCTCTCTTTTATCGCGTGGCAATCGAATTCTGCGGACCTCCGCTCGAATGGCCTGGCATGGGCGGTATATTCGCTTTTGCCTGCCTGTTTATGCCCGGCTGCTGGCGGATGATTGTGGGCGGTACGCACCGGCTTAACGGCGCCATGGTTACAGCCTGCCTCAAGGAAGGCGTCACCATGCGCGAGTCGAGCCGCGTAAAGAAGATTATCATGGAGAATAAACGCGCTGCCGGTGTGCAGCTCGTGGACGGCAAGGAATACCGGGCCGGCAAAGCCGTTGTCAGCGCCATCGGCCTGAAAGACACGTTCCTTGATCTGATCGGCGAGGATCACCTGAGCGACTATTACAAACGTCGCGTCAAAAACTACAAGGACGGTCCCGATCAGGTGCTGGGGAGCGTGGCAATGGCTCTCCATGAAGCTCCGGATTACAAGTCGGCCAGGCGGAATTCGGACATCAATCGAGCATGGTATCAGGTTGTCGGCTTCGACAGTGCCACCGAAGTCCTCGACTACTGCCGCGCCGGACACATCGACCGGATTCCGGAACTCCCCGGTGCCGGAGTCTGGATCAATTCAATCTGGGACCGCACTCAGGCTCCATCCGGCAAGCACAACCTTACCGGCTGGTATTTCTTTCCCCGGGCGAGTGCGCTCAGCGAAGGACAATGGGAGGAAGTGCGGTCGACATACAATGGCAAGTTCCTGAAGCTGTACGGGAAGTTCGCTGCGAACATGACGAGCGACAACGTCATTGCGGACTACCTGCATACGCCGCTCGATCAGGAGCGGGGTATGCGCATGCGCGAGGGCGACTTCGGGCACGGGGCGATGAGCATCGACCAGCTCAATTTCCTGCGGCCTTTTGCAGGCGCCGGCCGGTACAAGACGGAAATCCCGGGTCTTTATCTCGCTGCCAGCTGCTGTCATCCGGGCGGGGGTGTGACGGCAGGCCCCGGTTATAACTGCTTCAAGATCCTCTGCGAGGACTACGGCTTCAAGGAGGTCTGGCGAAACCCGAAGCGGATGTACTGACGGTTGGAGCAGGTGGCTTGTCCCAACGGAGCTATGACGAGGAGAAATTCATGGGAATGTTCGACAAGGGTTTCGATGCGATCATCATCGGAGCGGGACACAACGGCATGGCTCTGGCCGCCTACCTCGCCAAATCGGGCTGGTCCGTCGCCGTTCTGGAACGGCGTTCCGAGGAAGGCGGCGGCCTGTGTACAGAGGAAGTAACCGAGCCCAACTTCCTGCACAATCTCCACTCCAACTACCACTCTCTCGTCGGATTATGCCCCGTTTACGAGGATCTGGATCTTCTGAACAACGGAGTGGAATACGTCCATCCCGACGTCCAGATGGGGAGCATCTTCTCCGACGATACGGCGATCACCATTCACACCGATCAGAAAAAGACATGGAACAGTTTCGCGAAATTCTCGAAGAAGGATGCGGATACCTGGCTCCGTCTTTACGATGAGGTGCAGGGATATCTGGACCTGATGGTGCGAACCCTGATGTACGCGCCGCCGATCGACCTGAACGATATCACCAGGGCGCTGGCTTCGTGGGGCGTGGAGGAAAAGTCCGAGTTCCTCACGGCAAAGCTCCGGACGATGTCCGTCGCAGACTTCCTGAACAAGCACTTCGAGAATGAACGCATCAAGGCAATGCTGGCGTTTCATGCGACAATCTGCGCGTACCAGCCGCACATCAAGGGCCTGGCGGTCAGCTATCCGGTGCTGCTCGGGAAGATCGCCAACTGGCAGGTCTGCAAGGGAGGAAGCCACAAGCTGGCTCACACCCTCATGCGCGTTATCGTGAAGGCCGGCGGGCGAGTATTTCCGCAGGTTCCAGTGGAAGAAATCCTGATTGAGGATGGACGGGCCGTCGGAGTCCGCGTGCCGGACGGGATCATCAGGGCCCACAAGCTCGTGGCCTCAAGTATCGATGTCAATCAGACCTTCGAGAAGCTGATTCCGCGCCAGTATGTCCCTAAAAAGCTCGTGGAAGAGGTCCAGAAGGTCAAATACCAGGATGCCACCCTATTTAACGTTCATCTGGCAATGAACGGGCTCCCCAAATACCGGGCTGCTGAATTCGATCCTGATATCGACCGCGCCTGGATATTGAACATCGGGTACGAATCTCTGGCGGATTTTGAAGATGACTTTTCCCAGATCCGCAGGGGGGTTGTTCCGGAAACCCCCCGTCTGAACGTGGCTGTCAATTCCCTGTACGATCCGACGGATGCGCCGGAGGGAAAGGCTACCGGGCTGATCCGGGTTTTTGTTCCGTATGAAATCGACGGATGGGGATCGGGCGGCTGGGAAAGCCGCAAGCGCATCTACGGCCAGCATTGCATTGACCGGTGGCGGCGTGCCTGCACCAATATGGATGAGGGGCTGATCCGCCGGTGGGTTACGGAAACCCCGCTCGATATTAGTCAGAAGATGGTTAACTACCGGTTTGGCGACTGGATGGTCGGCCGTATTCATCCGGATAACCTGCTTGAGCACAGGCCGACCGACTCGCTCTCCCATTACCGGACGCCGATCAAGAACCTGTACATGTGCGGAGCCTCGCAGCACCCCCACGGATATATCACGTTTGCCCCGGGATATAATTGTCTTGATTCGATTGCCGAAGACCACGGGATCGAAAAATGGTGGTCACAGGTATGACGGAAACCGCGTTCCCCGTATACCTGCCTGCCGGTCCTGATGCGAGCGGCCTTGCCGACATGATCCATCAGTACCTGTCCCAGAACGTCACGGATTCGGAGCGGAAACGGGACCAGGCGCGGGGACTTCTCGGTGATGTATATATAGAAGCGGCAGAGGCTGATATCTGCGTCCGGATCCGGTTTCATGGCGACCACATCGATCTGACCGATGTAGTGGCCCCCGCTTCTGACGGGGCGTCCATCAAGGCGGACTTCATCTCCGTAGCTCACCTCACGACGGGTGAGCGGGGACCCTTTGAATTGCTGGCTACACGGCGCCTCAAGGTGAGGTTCCAGCCCGTGCAGATCCCGTTTCTAGTGCGGGTTCTGCGTTTCATGCAAATTCCGCCGGAACTCATGTCAACGGAAATTCTGGAGAGAACCCGGTTCAGGAAGATGAAGATCGCGGCAATTACCGGCGGTGTGGCAGCCGCCGCCGGAGGACTTTACGTGTGGCTGAACTGAAACACCGGCAACCGTAACGAAGGAGATGTGGCATGAGCATAATCTACACCGATCAATGGTACGCGGACATGAAAGCGATGGTGAACGGGTCCCCCAAATTCCGTGAAATGGCTCCGAGGGAAAAGATCCTCGCTACGTTCGAGATCATAGGTGACGAGCAGTCTCCGTATGTCACCAACGGGAATGCCCTTTACTATCTGATTCGTCTCGAAGGCGGAATGGTGGCCGAGTATGGGCCGCTTTCCGCCCGGCATGACGGGAAGGGACTTAATTTCAGGTTCACGGCTCCAGCGGCCCTTTGGGAGGGCATTGCCGCAGGCCTTGTCGATCCCATCCAGGCGGGGTTGCGTGGAACCATCAAGGTGAGGGGCGATATGCGCTTCCTCATGCAGCATGCTGAGGCGGTGAAACTGCTGGTCGATATGTACGGTCATCAGGTGAGTACCGAGTGGCCCCAGGGAAAGCCTCCCTATGGGTCCAGAACTGCAGCTGCGTGAGCAGCGACGGAGGCCGTGCCATGCATCTTTACTCGCTGAAATACATACCGGTGATCGATCCGGACCGGTGCACAGGATGCCGCGAGTGTCTGACCGTTTGCCATCCGGGTGTATTGCAGCCGGATGGCTGCCAGAAAGTCAGTGTCTGCCGGCCCGAATACTGCGACAGCGACGGGGGATGTGTCGAGCGGTGCCCGGAAAGTGCGATCGATATGCGCTGGATCGAGATCGAGGGGGATCGGAGTACGGGACGGTGGCAGTGCGTCTATGTATGAACCCGCCGGGAACCCGCCGGATATGATCTCGGTCCCCATTCCGACCCCGGGGGATCCACTCGCTGAGCGCCGGAGGTCTGCCGCCATCGAGGTGCTCTGGGACCAGATGCCGGCGATCCGTGCGCTTCATCAACGGGATACCTGTGACCAGGCCGCTTTTCTGGACGGTCTTGAGGATCTGACTGACAGGCTATGGGCATATTACCTCGTCCGCCTGAAAGACGAGTGCCGTGAAAAATTACCTGAGGTGCTGCTGAGCCGGCTGGATGAGCAGGTCCGCTCAGGCCCGGCGGAGTTCATGGACCGGGAATCTTATCCTATGACGCTGCGGGAGCTGGAAGTGTTCCAGCTCCACTGTTTCAATCTCCTCACAGGGGCGTACAGGGCGGTGACCAGTGTGCTGGATGAGATGATCCGTTCATCACAAGATTCGTGGAAAGGTGAGGGAATTCTGGATCTGGCTAGCGGGTACGGAGGATTCCCGGCCTTTCTGTCCAGCAGGTACCCGGACCTGATGGTGACCGGCTCTGACATCCAGCCAGGATATGTGGAAAGGGCGAACCGGCGGGCAGTCGGGCGCAGAAATCTTAGCTATCGGGTCGTCAATGCGCTGAATATGGAACGTGAAGCCAGCCAAAGCTGTCTGGCCGTCAGCATCCTGCAGGCTGTCCACCATTTCCGGCCCGGACAGTTGGCCCGGATGATCCATGAAGGAGCACGGATCGGCCGGCGCGGGATCGTGATCGCCGATGCCGTGAGGTCTCCGTATTTACCGCCGGTGCTCGCTGCTGGGACATTACTGTTGACCTGGAACCCCTTTTTTGTGGTGGATGCCGTTTGGAGTGGTTTCCGGATGTACCATTCTGTCGAGCTTGAACTGATTGCGAGGATCGCACTTCCGGATGCGGAACCCGTCACCCGCCTTGTGGCACCGGCATTCAACGTCCTTCAGGTGGAAGACGGCCGTGTTGCGGAGCCTCGGCGGGACATTCCCGTGAAGCCGAGATACTAGCCGTCCAGAACCGGTTCAGTTCTTCACCGCGTTCGATCCACCGGATCGGTGAATCCAGCCCGATATCTTTCGGGAGGGGGACCGAGGCTGCTGCTTCCTTGCATCTGACTTCGACGAGCTCAGGCCATGGATTGGGGCCCCGTCTGGCGGCAGTGCACCCGGCTGCCGGCCATGCGAGTGATCCATCTTCGAGTACTCTTATGTCCTCCGGTGGATTGCCGCAGAAGCTCAGGGAAAAGATCATGCGGATCAACGCCGCCCGTTCGGCCTTCTTCAGCCCGGCATCAAGAGAGCCCCTGATTTCCCGCAAGTGAACGGTGGTTTCATACTCAATCCGCTGTCGGCCGCTGATACAGTTGCACGGTCCATCTGTCCCGGAAGGCGTGCCGGTAACCGGGGACGTTTGAAGAAAGAACAATAGAAACGATAACACAGTCAGGGTGATCTACTTCTTCTCATGCTCTTCGCAAAGGAGCATCTCCAAAAGGTCATTTTCCGCACGTTCGTGACGGTGGAGTGTCCGGATCAGGTCCTGGAGTTTCCGGACAATTTCGTGGAGTTCCAGCCCGGCAAGGTTTTTCTTGAGCACATCAAGCCCTGCGGCCATTTCGGTATGCTCGCCTCTCAGGACTTCAACCCGAGGGGCCAGTTTCGGGCTTGAAGCAAACGTGCTCGAAAGGTATCCACCGGTTTCCTCGAAGAGGAAATGCTCGCGAAGAGTTTCGGTCAGAAACCCGATCTCGTAATCCAGCAGTTTTCTAAGGCGGATTTCGGGGACAATCCCTTCGGGTGCACCGATTATCAGGGAGATCCTGTCGGTGATCAGCATCAGTTCTTCATGCTGAAGCAGAGCTTCCTTGTGGCGCAGGTTCACGGTTGTGCCCTTTCTGTTCCAAAGGAAACGGCCCGCCGGGGGATTGGTCCGCCGGCGGGCACGGGTTGAACATCCCTCCGTGGGTGCCCTCTAGAGCGACACCGTCCCCTGGAGGTAGATGAAGTGGGCTGCGTCGGTGCGTACAGTCGCGGGCAGCGGAGGCACGGCCGCCGGATCGGCATTTGGCGTCTGCTTGAACATCTTTCCCGGATTGAAGAACGAGTATCCGAAGAGAATACCTACCGGCTCCCACGGTTTCGCGGCTGCGGTGAAGTCAAGTTCCCGGCCGAACTGGCGCGACCGGCGACCGGCGAGAGCCGGTAGCGTGGCCAGCCCGGCTCCGATTGTTCCCTCTTCGTCAGCTGCGAGGAACTCGTGATACCCGACTTCCAGCCGGACATTCCCCACCTTGCAGCTCAGTTCAGGGTGCAATTCGTGGAGGTTCGACCAGGCCATAAAATCTATATAGCCATACTTATTATGATTCGTCGGGAACAGGTTCCGGAATGCACCGCTGTGATTATCCGTGGCATCCTTGTCGCCAGTGGCATAGTTGTACTCCAGCTTGAGCCGCGGCTCGAGATCGGCATCCGCCGTAAAGCCGAGCGCTGCATGCAGGGCTCCCGCTTCGTGATCTAGGTAGCCGTCATCGCCCCACTGGTAGGCACCCTCGATACTCCAGTCTGGTCCGCCGCGATCTGGTTTTTTCCATAGATGAAGGCCCAGTGTGTTCAGAACCAGGTCGTTATCCTTGGCAATGGACGGCGGGGCTGTCCGGATCGCGCCACCATCGCGGTCGACGACATTGAGATAATAGGCATCGATCTGGCCGAAATCGTCCGTTGTGTAGAGTGCATGCAGTCCCCCGAATTTCGCGTCTTCGGCGATGGCGCCGGACGCAGTCACGGGATGTACGGCTGCCGTATAGCTGGAGGCAGTGACCTTCGGCCCAGCCGTATTTCCTCTCGTCACTACGAACCAGAAACCTTCAACCAGCAATTCCTTGTTCCTGTATCCCAGGATTCCGCCGTCAAAGGACCGGCTTCGGTTCGACCATTCAAGAGAACCCACCAGCCGTTCCTCGCCGAGCCGGAATTCCTGGCGGCCTGCCTGAAAGAATAACCCTGAATCCTGCCAGGTGACTCTCGCATATCCCTGATGCAGGGAGGTCCCTTCGTCGTCGGCCGAAACGCCCCTGGGGATATTCCCCGGCCCATAGAGCGCCGGCGCGAGTCTGGCGCTACCGAACTCCCGCGAGTCCTGCATCTGCACGAATAGGCGCACGGATTCCACCGGCCTCGCATCAAGCCCAAACCGGGTGCGGAGCAGAATCAGGTTGTCACGATCGGATTTCTCCGTATTACGGTCGAAATTATAGTTATCCCTGTATTCGTAGCGGGAGCGGACCTGGAGGACGGGCGTCACCTTCTCCCAGATCTTTCCAGCCACAGAAGGCGCGGCTCCATCGGGCGGTTTTGTGGCTTCGAGTGCCTTCAGTCGGTCCTCGATCTCCGCCAGTTTTGCCGAATCGGCAGGTGGTGCTTCTTGGGCCGTTGCCTGTAAGGCGAATGCCATGGATATGAAAAAAAGGTGGAATACGCGTTTTGTGCTATGCAGAGGCATCATCAATTCCCCACTCCTCACTCAATCACGGTATCAAGATGCACCTTGCGGAAGGCCGGTGATATGACAGGTAACAGGTGCCACCGGATTCGGCTCACTGTCTCCGGGAAAGCGCATTACGCTGCAGCTCCCTTACATAGGCGGCGACATTGGCGATTTCCTCGTCGGAGAACTCGGCCTCTTCCTTGAACGAATTCATGGAGGTACCCGGGCGGCCGTCACGGATCGTTATCGTCAGAAACGAATCCGGCATGTCTGTGAGTACCTGGGTTGTCAGGCGGATTCCCTTGGGTCCGCCTTCACCGGCAGCACCGTGGCACATCTTGCAGCTGTCGACGTAAAGTTCCTTGCCAGCCTCGGCATCTGCCTGTTCCTTGTAAACCCAGGGCTGAGGGGCGTCCTCCGCAGCGTTGGAGTATATGTAGTCCACCAGCGCATCAATCTCGGCTGCACTGAGTCCGCTCGATTCGGTAATCCAGCTTTCCATGGGCGTGCCGGGCCGTCCCTGCAGGATCGTCTTGCGAATGAACTCCGGACCCGCAAGCTTCAGCATCTCTGGATTCCGGATTGCCGGAACCATCCAGTTGAGGATTTCGTCCTTGCGGCTCTTGAGGCCGGCATCGTGACAGCCTGAACAGTTCCGTTTGTACAGGAGTTCGCCGTTCGGATTGTCGCGGTCCATGGAATCCCGGGAGTGGACAAGGGCATCGGGGACCTTCAGGTCCCGGAGCGACATCAGGTAAACCGAAAGCTGCAGCGCTTCATCGCGGGTCATCTTGTAGTCGCGCATCGCCGATCCGGGGACAACTTCCTGTGGCTTCATCAGATGCTGGATGTGCCAGTTTTCCACGGTGTGGGGCGGGGGCAGGTGTGCCATCGGAAAATGGGCAATGGGCTGGGAACCAACTCCGTCCAGGGCCGGTCCGCGCGAACCGCCGACACCTCCGGTCTTGTGGCAGGAGTTACAGCCCATTCTGAGGAATAGCTCTGCGCCTGCGCCCAGCAGCGGGGCCCCGGCCGTCCCGGCCCAGGCGGAGGCATGGCACGATCTGCAGGAAGCCTGAACGAAATCCTTCGAATAGATCGGCTGATCCCAATAGACATGCCGATGAGGGTCGTCTGCATGGGCCTCGGCCGAATTGGTTGCCAGCCCCTGTCCCTGGTGACAGACCGTACAGCCGAAGGTCTGGGGCTGATGAACAGAAAGAAATTTCCCCGGGTGCGCCGTGAATGGATGGGGCGCTGAGGCCATCTCAGCGTTCATCAGGCCGGTATGGCAGGTGGCGCAACGGTCGATCCTGTTCAGATCTGTCAGGAAGTGCTGCTTGAGGCCCGGCTCAAACGGAGTCTTGCCCTCGGTCATCTTCGCATACTGCCGTTGGTACTGCCTCCATTCCCTGAAGTAGTTGTCTTCTAGAGCCGACATCACGGCGAATACCAGCGTCAGCAACGAGGCGACCAGCAGGATTGACGAGTAGAAACGGTTACGCATGCTTTCCATCCCTCCCGTCAGTGGACTGGCCAGTCTTTGGGTGACCAGAAGAATTGCCAGTTGGGGCCGCGGAAATAGACCCCCACGATCGTCAGCACGATGAACCCGCACAGGAAGCAGGTGTAAAGAGCGACAGCCCCTTTACGGGTGCTGCGAGTTTTCTGGAGTACGAACAGCGAGTACCCGGCATACAGAGCTGTCAGAATGGTGCCCGGGTTGATGAAGGTGATGACGATCTGGGCGATATCGGGTTTCCACTGACGGATCCATCCGAATTTCACAGTGAAGGCGACCAGCGCGATTACGGTCACGAGCCCGTATGCAATAGAGGCGTAGAAAACCGGCCTTTCGCGGCCTTCGTCCAGCCAGGTCCCTGAAACGCCCTTCTCCCGGTCGAGAAAGGGCACGAGTGCCAGGCCCACGACGACCAGCATCGGAACCATCATTCCGCCGGCGAAGGCCGAATAACTCACCAGTTCCTGAAGGCCCAGGAAGTACCATGGCGCTTTGGCCGGATTTTCGGGGATAACCGGGTTCGCCAGTTCCTTGAGCGGAGCGTCAAAGAAATAGCTGAGAGTGCAGGTGATGGCGATGATGACCATCGCGGCAGCGAGTTCAGCACGGAAGGCATGGGGAAATGTGGCGACAGTTCCTTCCGGTGCCCGGTCCACGGCCGGCGTTTTCCCTTTGACGATCGCCATGAGACCGTAAGTCTTCGAAAGCGGAAATGCCGCTTTTCCGGTTACGCCAGTATCTCCGGGCTGGGTAGCGCTCTCCGGACGGGAGAGACCGCCATCTTTCCGGATCCGCCAGAAATGAAGCCCGGCGAGCCCGAACGCCGCAGCGGGCAGTATGATCACATGAAGCAGATAGAACCGGGTGAGGGCGCCCTGTCCGACAGTGTCACCACCGAGCAGAAGCTCCTTCTGCAGCCCTCCGATATCGAAGCGGTCCGTGATGCCAAGGGCATCAGTGATCTCCCGGGGACTTGCGGCGATATTCGCACCGATCGTAACGGCCCAGAAGGCAAGCTGGTCCCATGGCAGCAGGTAGCCGGTAAATGACAGGCCGAGCGTGACGACCAGCAACCCCATACCGATGAGCCAGTTTGCCTCGCGCGGAGGCTTATAGCTGTTCGTGTAAAAGACCCGGGTCATGTGCAGGAGTACCGTGAATACCATGAGATGTGCGGCCCAGCGGTGAATATTCCGGACATATTTCCCGGCACTGGAGACAAAGCTGAGATCCTTCACGGAGGAATAGGCTTCAGGGACTCCCGGCTCGTAATAGATCATGAGGAACATGCCGGTCAGGCAGAGTGTCAGGAACATGGCCAATGCCATGATCCCGAGACCAAGAGTGAATGTCGGTCTCAGGCTCCACTTGTGGGTCCGGGTCGAGTGAATGTGCAGAAAGAAATTCTGGAAAACGGCCCGTGAACGCTCTCTTTCAGAGCCAAGCGGCCATCCATGACGGACGACGGCATTTTTCACCGAACTTCCAAGCTGTTTCAGGTTGTCGGTGAAAGCCCTGAACCCTGAGACCTTATTCTCGAAAGTGTCAGCCGGGTCATTCACGGAGTCGTGACGGACCGGCGGTTCCTGCCCGTGCTCATCCATTCTCGTAAACCTCCCGGAAGCTGAACTTTTCCATCGTGATCGATCCCGTCGGGCACCGCTCTGCGCAGAGTGCACACCGGATACAGCGATCCTCGTCCTTGAGAATGGCACTGGTTTCGTCTGCCTGTTCACCCAGCTCATCGACCAGGCGCTGAATCTCCGGAGTCCTGTCGAGTTTCGCAATGGAAACGATCTTCAGGCAGTCTTCGGGGCAGACATCGACACATCCACCGCAAAGGATGCACAGGGACGAATCGAAAACCGTGTTCACGTCGCAGGAGAGGCAACGGTGTCCCTGGGCACGCGCATCATCGAGCGAAAACGTGCGTTCCACCGGGGACTGGGTAGAGCGGAGGCGTTCCTCGACGCTGTGAGCCGGAGGGGCCTGGCGGGTCAGCCGTTCGAAACCGGTTTCTCGGTAGTAGTGTTCGCAGGGTGAGTGGGTGCTTTCTGTCCGGGTTTTCAGCGGGACAGCGTGCCCGAGGTCCAGCGCGACATTCCGTGCGACTTTCTTGCCCGCCGCGACGGCATGAATTGCCAGCTTGGGACCATAAGCCGCATCGCCGGCGATGTAGATCTTGGGATTGGCGGTCCGTCCGGTTTCTGTATCGCAGGGGATATTCCCGCGGGGATCTTTCTGGAGGCCTTCGGCGCCTTCAAGCAGCTTCCAGTCTACAGACTGTCCGATGCAGACCAGAATCGTATCGCAGTCGATAACCTTCGAATCATTCGGATCATACTTCGGGCTGAATCGCCGGTTTTCATCCCAGAGGGAAACGACACGGACCAGCCTGATGCCCTTCACGCGCCCTTCGGAATCGGTCAGCACCTCGGCTGGTCCATACCCGTTGTGCCGTATGACCCCTTCTTCCTCGCCTTCCAGGATTTCCACCTGGTCCGCCAGCATTTCTTCCAGACTCTCCAGGCAGGCGAGGTGGACCTCGGCTCCGGGCTCCGCAACCTTACGGGCAATCCGGGTGGCGTCACGCTCAACATAAACCCGCCGGACAGCGGTTCTGGCGGCATCGTAGGCGACGTTGCCTCCGCCGATCACCACGACCCTGCGTCCGATATCCGTCTGCTCGCCGAGTGCGACCGAGCGGAGAAAATCGACCCCGCCAATGACGCCCCTGGCGTCACCACCGGGGACACGAAGCGGGCGTGGAACTTTTGCGCCAATGGCGACGACGATTGCCGCATGGGCGCCAAGAAGATTGTCGATGGTTGTGTCCTTCCCGACTTCCACGCCGGTTATGAATTCCACGCCAAGCGATCGGATCACGTCAATTTCGGTCTGGATCAGGTGGGGAGGAAGGCGATAATCCGGTATGCCGACGGCCAGCATGCCGCCAGCCACCTTTTCGCGCTCATAGATGACGCTCTTGATACCGAAGACGGCGAGATCATGTGCAGCGGCAAGTCCGGCCGGTCCCGAGCCGATGATGGCGACGGAGGGAAACGGCTTCAACGGATGTTTCAGCCGGTTCAGCAGTTCGTCCTTGAGTTGCCGGATGTCCTCCCGGTCAGCATTTTCCGTATCCGGGGCGCTCCTGACGATCCAATCAAGAAGCTCAGTCTTGGTGTGGATGCCCGATTCGGGGCCATAGAGTTCCGTCACCACCCGCTTCAGCGGCCGGATGGCGACCGGAGCATCTATCTTGCCCCGGCGGCACGCCGCCTCACAGGGGGCGCCACAGATCCGGCCGCAAATGGAGGCAAGAGGATTCGGTGCACGGGCGATGAGATAGGCCTTTTCGAATTCGCCACGGGCTATGGCCTGGACATAGGCTCTCGAGTCCGTATGGACCGGACATCCGGACTGGCAGGCGATCAGCTCCTTGTAGTAGCGGTCGCCGGGAATCTCGACCCGGTATTTAGGCCCGCTTTCCATGTTTTGCCTGCCAGTCCGGTTCGGTTTACTTGGGCTCTACGCCGTCAACGGACAGATAGGAGAGGATCTGTTCCATCTGCTCATCCGAGAGCTCCGGATTCGGCATTCCATCGGGATACTTCTTCTTGAGCTCGATGATTTCCGGATCAGTCTTTTCGAGCGCCGCCGGGTCTTTCAGCCACTTCTTCAGCCATTCTTCGCCACGCTTCTTGTAGATGCCCTTGAGGCCAGGACCTTTTTCTCCGAGTTCCGAGGTATCGATCGCATGGCAACCGGAGCACTGTTTCCGCTTGAATGCCTTTTTGCCCTTCTCGTATGTCTCCTTGTCTACCTTTCGGGGGGCGTCCGCCCGTGACGGAGCGATCGACGTCATGCTCACGCCCATGGTGAGTGCTAACCCAAGCCCGACCGCTGTGAATGGAATTTTCCTGAACATATCCGCCTCCATCTTTCTTCGAATCGTCCTATCGAATTCAGTCCCTTGCCTTGTCTAGACGACAGTCTTGTTCCCCGGTGTGATCGTCTTTTTCAGATCGACCACCAGCGCACCGTCTTCTGCCCGGGAGATCTCCAGCCAAGGCAGCGCTTTCGGTGCCGGCCCGCTTACGACATTTCCGTTCGACTCAAACATCGAGCCGTGGCAGGGGCACCGGAAACCGGATTCGGCTTGCTGCACCACACAGCCGAGATGGGTGCAGACGAGGGACATGACGTGAAGTCCTTTCTCGTCACGGGATACCATGACGTTATGCCTGCCGATGATCCGGGACGTGCCCTCGGGAAACTCATTGGGGAATCCGAGCCGCACCTTCGAATCGGGCTCATAATGGACATTCGGCTTCGGCATCCGGAGCAGGCCGAGCAGTCCAGCGAACAGTGCCGTGACCGCAGTGCCCATGGCAGCAGTGTCCAGGAAATCGCGCCTGGAAATTTCCGGTCCGGCGGGAGTTCTTATGGTGTGATCCATTGTCCCTGCTCCGTCTCTCTCCGGGTGAAGCCCCGGCCTGCGCCCAAACTACGCTGGGCGGCAACAGAGGCTGATGATTGGTGTCATAAGTTTGTAAATGATGCTTAATGAGGCGAGGGCGGTTTCCCGTTGGCGTCCAGATAGACGAGCAGATCCTCTATAGCCTCGTCGGAAAGTCCCAATACGGGCATAACCGCTTCGTATCTGGCTGAAAGCTCCCGTGCATAGGTGTCTGTCTGACGCATCTGGTCGGGATCCTTCAACCATTTGCGAATCCAGTCCGGTGTCTGTCGCTTCGTGACTCCACCAAGATCGGGGCATTTGCCAAAATATTCTCCAAAACCGTGACAGCTCCGGCAGCCGTATTTCCGGAAATGCTTTTCACCTCTGGCAAAGGCTGCAGGATCGGTCATCCCCGGGGCCGGCAGTGATTCTGAAGATCCCGCCTGATTCGTTGGCATGATGGGGGCGCAACCGGATACGACCGCTCCGGCCACAAGCAGCAAACCCAGAAATGATCGGCGGACAGATGCCATGTGATCAGTTCGGGTGGGCGCCCAGGAGACCGTAGATTTCGGATGCCACTTTATCAGCGTCGAGCCCTGCGGAACGGACTGCATCTCCGAGTGTGCGTGCACCGCCGCAACAGGTATCGATTCCATACCTTCCAAGAATTCTCAGAACGGCGGGATCCTTTTCGACCAGTTCGTTGATTGTCTGACCCAGGACTGGTTTTGCCGTTTCGCTCATGAAGGCCTCCAGAAAATCGTGAGGGCGATGTTGACTGAAAAAGTCAGGACTCCGGCCGCCGAAAGGACGCCTCCGGCAAGTTGCAGGGCCACAATTCCGGTGGTGCGCCCGGCCCAGAGCGCCGCAAGACCGGCCGTGGACAAGACATAGTGAAGCCATCCCAGCGGCAGCGAATGAAGCGGTCTCCCCTGGAAGCGGGGAAAGATGTGGTAGGCGACCCCGTAGATCAGGAATGCGACAAAACCGATCGTCTGGCCGTGCGTATGAATGAACCTGACCTGCAAGGCGTAACTGTTGTCCACCGCAAGTGCCGCGCCGATCAGTGACGCAATAACATGGCAAAGGAGAGCAGTGGCGATAAATGTCTTGCTGAGGGGACTCATGTCAGGAGATGGCTCCCGCGTTCAGGGTGACTCGCTCGGCCCGGGCGATGCTGCCAGGAACTTCCCGCTCCAGTTCGACCAGCTTGAGAATTCGCAGATTCCAGAGCTTCTGAAACAGAGTCCGGTCAGCCCCGGGGTGTCCCATGACCGACTGTAACTGAACACCCATCTCGGGGTCTGGCGGGACCCGGCTCAGATCCACCGACACTTTGTATGCTGAATGGATATCGGCCCGAGAAAACATGAAGGTCCACGGACGCAGGTCATCCGGATGGAAACGGAGCAGGCCGCGCCGCCGGTAGTGTCCTGAAAGTCCCCCGAATCCGTTCTCTGCGGCCGCCCCGGTCAGAAAGGTGAAAACCTGGGTAATTGGACCGTTCGAACCGTCTGTGACTGTGCCCGGGATGTCGATAAGGATTTCCCCGCGGAGTCCGGGTTCTTCCCCATAAAGGGCCGAGATTCCGCACCGGGCAGCCAGAAAAGCACCTGTCACTGTCGGACAGAGGTGACCCGTCAGCGGAATCAGGTCTTCAAGGCGGTAGCGGAACAGGTGTCCCTCCGGAACCGAACCGAGAAATTCCGCAAGCGGATCCCGCATTCTGATTTCCAGGCCGGAGTTCTCACGGTCAGGCGGCATGACTGTCACTCTTGAGGTTGTGGCTGGTCTCGCCGGTAGCAAAGTCGATTACACCCCGGTCGGATCTGCGTCCGCCGATTGACCTGACGGCAAACCTCCTTACACCGCTCTGGCCGGGGGGGGCTTTGGGGCGTCCATGCCCTCTGCGGGCATCGCCCCGGAGCCGTTCGTATTTTGCGTGATTCCTGAGGCGAATATCCTCAATCAGACCGGGATCCGGGCTGGAATCGATCACGCAGTCGGCGATCACTGACCAGTAAACGCTCAAATCGGGAGTAAAGCCGTCGACCTCGATACAAACCCGTGAATCGAAATCCAGGCAGGAAGCTTTCCGCCCGCGATTGGGGAGACGCATGTAGAATGCCCGGCCATCGAAATAGAACGGCATCGGAATGATATAAGGGCCTTCGGGGCCGGTCATCCCAAGCCGTGCGATCGGGGCTGCCTGAAGGAGGCCGGAGATTTCATTGTGATCCAGTTCGTGCATGGGTCGAATCAGGGCTTGGTCACGGTAATGACGAAGCCGCCGTCCTTTTCTTCCAGGTTTACAGGGATGCCGCGTCTTTCCAGCATGGCGACCAGATGTCCGGGTACCCTGCTCAGCATCGCGATGACGGCGGTTCCGCTCGAGGCCTTGTCCAGTGTCTCCAGGATCTGGACCATAGGTTCGGGCGGATCGAGATGCCGGAGATCCATGACGCCGTCGGCGTTGATGAACGGGCAGACACCATTGCCGTTTTTTCCAGATGATCCACCCGAGGTAATCAGGTAACGAACATCTCCCCGCTCGTTCTGGAGCAACCGCGTCGCTGCACCTCGTCGTGACAGGAATGCGATGAGGGGCTTAGGGTCGAAAGAGACTACGAGAGTAAACGACTCGCCTGGAGTAAGGCGGTCGAACGTGCTGACCACGGTTTCAAACGGGTCGTTCCCGTTTTCCATCATTGCCCTGACGTCCAGCACTGCATTCTCAGCCGCTGCGGTCGTTGAATTCGTATCTGTGAGCGCGTAATTAATAGGAAACCTGCGGCGCCTCCCGGCATTCAAGATACGGAATCGCAGCGGATCCCGGTTATGAGAGGCGTCATAGGGAGGCTGGGGACATCATTGGCCGTTATTGTCAGATTTCCGGGAATCGAGAAGGTGGAGTTTCTGCAGAAGCTGGATCCCGCGCTCCGGGAACGGCTGCTGACGCGCGCCCGGGAGGCAAAATTCGAACGCGAAGAGCCCATATTTCATGAGGGCAGCGACTCCACGACCGGCTATTTCCTGCTCGAGGGCTGGGTCAAGCTCATCAAGATCGCACCGAACGGCAAACCGACGATCGTCGGCCTGATAGGTCCGGGTGAAGCCCTGGGAATTGCCGTCGTCTACGACGCGTGTCCATACCCGGCCACTGCCGTGCCGGCTACTGCCGGGCGCATGGTCGCCATCCCCCGTTCCGATATTGTCGGGACTCTCGATGCGAACGTCCAGCTGGTCCGGCAGTTGTTCTCCATGGTGAGCGGGCGCCTGCGCCAGTCGGCGGGTTCTCAGACCATGCTGGCAGCTGCCACGGTTGAGTCCAGGCTGGCGCAGCTCTGCGTGGAACTGCTCCACCGGATGACGCTGACCGGCGGGGACCCCAACATGCTGCCCCGGATCCTCACTCGCCGCGAAATGGCAGAAATGGTCGGGACATCGGTGGAAACCTCGATCCGGGTTTTCCGCAAATGGGAGACGCTCGGCATCCTGGAATCGGACCCCGAGCACCTCATCGTACGGGATCGCGAAAAGCTCGAGGCCCTTGTGTCCGCTTCACGCGGTTCCAGTTCATGATTCCATTCAGCCCGTAACGGCAATTCGTTGATCCACTGCCGGCTGATAAGGACATCCGGGATCCTCTGCCAGCGGATTCCCGGTATGGGCATAGGCCCGTGCCCTCGAACCGCCGCAGATCTCCCGGTATTCACAGAAACCGCACTTGCCTTCCAGCAGGCTTTCGTCCCGAAGTGCCTTGAGGAGCGGGTGGTTCCGGTAAATGTCGGCAAGTTTCTCGTTCCGGACGTTGCCGCAATGAACAGGCAGAAACCCGCTCGGGAACACCTCCCCATGATGGGAGATGAAAATAAATCCCTTCCCGTCATTCACGCCAAACGTGGAGAGCCGCCGGACAAACTCCGTGTTGGGTGACGAAGCGGCTTTATCCGAGAGCTGGGTGAAAATCCGGCGGAACTGCGGGGCTGCCGTAGTTTTCGAAGGAATATGATAGTCGGAAGCCAGCTTTACGATCCGGCGGCAGGCCTTCTCGATTTCTCCGGCATTCAGTTCCTCAGCCTTCCGGAAGCGGCCCGCCGGCACGCAAAAGAAAACACTCCAGAGGGCAACCTTCAGATCCGCTACCAGAGCCCCCAGTGCTCCGAGTCCGATGATATTCCTGCGGTCCATCGCGCTGTTGATCTGAAGAGACAGTCCTGACGAGACCGCGAACCGGGCTATCGAAATGGTTTTCTCAAACGATCCGCTCCATCCCCTGCGTTCGTCATGCAGGTCCGGAGTGGGGCCGTCCAGGGAAAGGGCAAGCCGCTTTAGTCCTGCCTGCTTGAGTCGGAGAACCGCCTCCTCGGTCAGGAGGGGAGTGGCCGACGGTGTCATGGTCATCTGCAAGCCGAGGGAAGTTCCGTATCTGACCAGATCGAAGACATCGGGCCGCTTGAGCGGATCTCCGCCGGTGAAGACAACAACGGTCCCTCCCATTTCACGAATGTCATAGAGCAGCCGCATGCCCTCATTTGTGCCCAGTTCGTAGGGATCCCGTTGTTTAACGGCATCGGCGCGGCAGTGGGTACAGGTGAGGTCGCAGGCCCGTGTCAGCTCCCAGATCGTGATGAGCGGTGCTTGGTCATATTTCGCTACAGGCCTGATTCTGCCGGGAATCGCAGGGTTCTCCATGATTTCATTCTCCGGCACGGGGCCTCCCGGGCGGCTGGGGCATCGTGCTGAAGAGGATTCTGCCGGGACCAATAATGCGGGGTGATGATACGTATCATAAGTGAGAAATCCATTCCGGAGCATTTTCATGAAGGCGGCATCAGAAGCGATGTTGAAAAGCGTTTCTCCCGCTGCCGGAGGTTGCGGTTATGGCGTTGTCCCGAACAGCATCAAGAAACATTTTCGTTCTCGGGAGTATCGCGTGTGCCGTGGCACTCACGGTAATGACGGTCGACTTCCACCGGGTATCCGCAGAGCGGACAAAGGAGGCCGAAAACCTCACAGAAGCAGCCGTGCGCGGTAAGGACGTCTGGGAAAAGTACAACTGCGTGAACTGTCACGGACGGCTGGGGGAGGGTGCTTATTACGCGCCTGATCTGACAGTCGCTTATCAGCGCATGGGTGCAGGCTGGATCGAGCACATGCTTAAGGACCCTCAGACCGCGTACTGGGGCCCGCCTGAAAATGCAGTTGGCCGCCGCAAGATGCCGCATCTCAAGATGTCGGATGAAGAAATCGCTGACATGATCGAGTTCCTCAAGTTCCTGAACGGCATTGACCGGAACGACTGGCCGCCGGAAGGCAGCTGGCCCAGGGGTGTGCCAATTCCTCCGGGCTCGGACGAGGCAAAGGGCGAGTTGCTCGTTGAGTCCCTGGGTTGCCGTGAATGTCATGGGGCAAACGGCCGCATGAGCAAGACTCCTACCGGACCGGATCTGACTTTCGTGGCCAGCCGCCTGCCCAGGGAGTGGATCAAGCAGGAGATCCAGGTCCCGAATGCGGACTACCCGATGACCAAGATGCCGGATTTCACAGTCAGCGACGAAGATACCGAGCTGATCATCAAATATCTCGAATATATCAACAGGAAATCCGGCGGCATTGAGGGCGGGAACCCGAATGGGCCGCTACCGAAGATCACGCTTGCCACTCCGCCGAAAGCGGAAGCACCGGCTCCGGGAGATGACCTGTTCGGAGGAGGCCAGTAGTCCGGTATCCGCTCCGGTCACGGCCAGAATTTTCAGAGGAAAGGGATCAATATGTATCCGGAAACCAACAAAGTCGTCAGGTGGCACTTCGGTATCGCGCTGCTTCTGTTCGCACTGCAGCTCGTCTTCGGACTTCTGTCGGTGCTGCATTATGTGTCGGGAGACTTCCAGTCCAACCAGCTGCTGGAGTTCCATGTCGTGCGCACCTGCCATATCAACCTGCTGGTTGTATGGCTCCTCATCGGGTTCTTCGGTGCGACGTACCACATAGTATCCGAGGAGTCCCAGCGAGAGCTGTATTCACCGAAGCTTGCCATGGGGACTCTTGCGGCGTTTGTCGGTGGCGGCGTCGCGGGACTTGTAGGTTATATCTTCTTTCACCACTGGCAGGGGCGGGAGTTTCTCGAGCTCCCTACCTATCTCGACGTCGCCGTGGTGATTGTCGTTCTCGCCTTCCTCTTCAATGCCATCATGACGGTCTGGAAAGGCCAGCGCCGGACCAGCGTGGAGATGGTACTGTTGCTCGGCCTGGTACTGATGGCGCTGCTCTATTTCCCCGGTAACCTGTTCTTCCGCAACGAGGCGATGCAGTCGTTCTACTGGTGGTGGACGATCCACCTCTGGGTTGAAGGCGTCTGGGAGCTGATTATGGGTGCCATGCTCGCCTTCATGCTGATCAAGATGACCGGCGTGGACCGCGAGGTGATGGAGAAGTGGCTGTATGTGGTTGTATCCCTGACGTTTTTCACAGGCATTCTCGGGATCGGCCACCACTACTACTGGATCGGCACACCTAAATACTGGCTGCTCGTCGGTGCGTTCTTCAGCGCGCTGGAACCGCTCGCGTTTGTCGCAATGATCATCTACGCGGTCTACGCGAAGCAGAAGTCGAAACGGGAGCACCCCAATTACGGCGCCATGCTCTGGACAATCGGCTGCACAATTATGGCGACGATCGGCATTCTGATCGGGTTCGCCCAGACTCTGCCGGGCATCAACTCCTATACGCATGGCACCCACGTCACCGCATCGCACGGCCACTATGCATTCTTCGGTGCCTACGCGATGATCAATCTGGCATTCTTCTCCTATATGCTCCCTGCCCTGAACGGGATCGAGGCGGAGGAGTGGAAGCAGAACCGGAACGTAACGAGTTTCTGGATCATGGTGCTTTCCATGATCGGGCTTTCCACGGCCGCGATGATCGCCGGTATCGTCCAGACGGTATACGAGCGGGTGAACGGTATCCCCTATATCACGGTCCAGGAACACGGGACGATGACACTCTCCTATCAGCTCTGGATGCTATTCGGGCTGCTGTTCACGGCAGGGGCGGCTCTCTTCATCGTCGATTTCTTTGCACCGCAGAAGGTGACGGCGGGAGAGACTGCTTCCGCCGGCAAGGTGGCTGCTGCTGCGGGCGGTTGAGGCTTTTCCACTTCTCAGGGAGCTGAAATGATCAAGGGAAAAGGCGCGAGTGGCCAGACCGGCAGGCCTGGGGAACTTCCCTATTACGTTCCGACAGGGCGTGAGGTCGAAGTGTTCCAGTCCGCATACAGCCGGAACGTTCCGGTGATGCTGAAGGGCCCCACCGGGTGCGGCAAAACCCGTTTCGTCCAGTATATGGCCGCCAAGCTGGGGCTTTCTGTCGTGACGGTTCCTTGTCATGACGACCTGACGGCAGCCGATCTGGTGGGCCGCCACCTGATCCAGGGGGGAGAAACCGTCTGGGTGGACGGCCCGCTGACGCGGGCCGTCCGTACGGGAGCAATCTGTTATCTGGACGAAGTGATCGAAGCCCGGAAGGATACCGTTGTTGTGATTCATCCGCTGACGGATGACCGTAGAACCCTGTTCATCGAGCGGACAGGAGAGGAAATCCAGGCCCCGCCTTCGTTCATGCTCGTCATGAGCTTCAATCCCGGTTACCAAAGCCCCCTGAAAACCCTGAAACCCTCGACCCGGCAGCGCTTCGTCGGTATCGACCTGACCTGGCCGGACCCGGAACTGGAAGAAAAGATCCTCTGTCACGAAACCGGTATTGATCCGCAGACCTCGCACCGGCTGGTCCGGCTCGCCCGCAAGATCAGGCCGCTCCGGGAACAGGGTCTTGAGGAGATTCCGGGCACCCGTGCGCTGGTTCATGCAGCGAATCTGATTCGAGCCGGTACGAAGCCCGTTGAAGCAGCTATCGCCGCGCTGGGCGTGCCCCTGACTGAGGAGATGCAGCTCATCGAGTCCATCCGGACGCTTGCGGGGATGTCGTTCCCCGAACAGGAAACCTAGTCCCATGGACTATAGCGCGTGGGCATTTATCGGCCTTTTTGCCTTCGCGTTTGTAGGGTTCCTGCTCTATTACCGGGAGCTTGCCGAGATCAAGGAAGCCGCCCGAATCATAAATGAGGCGGAAAACCACGATCATGAGATCCTTCAGAACCTGACGGTTCTCGCGCGGGCCCTGCTGGGACCCCACGTAATGCTGGTCCAGGGGAATGCGGTATCGGTTCTGGCCGAGGGTGGGCCCGTCCAGATGGCCGGGCTTCCGGTGAAGGAATCGCGGTCAATTCCCGAAAACGACCGGCTGGAATGGCACCGCTACCAGCTCGCCATGATCCATGCGTGGAACGAGACCGGACGGATGCCACGCGGGGACCTGCGTGACCGCCGCCTCGATTCCTACCTGCGCGAAGAACTGCCGGGGATTTACGGCTCCCGGAACCGGCTCAAGAAATACGAAGAGAGCGAGCGCCGTCTTGCGCACGCACTGGATGTGATTCTGGTGGCGGTCGAGGACCGGCCTCCACTGGAGGCGGAGCCCGCACACGAAAATGCGGCTTCTGGAGCGGGCAACGATCCTCCAGCACTGTTCAGGCGGGGCAAGCGGATTTCTCCGAAATCGATGAGGCAGCCCCTGAATGTCGTTCATGCAATGCAGTTCGAATACGGCACGCGCCCGTTTGCCGCCGTGAAAAGACAGGACACGGATAATGAGTCCCATCCTTCGGAGGCCGGTGATGCGCCCCTGTCTCCTATGACCGATCCCGATGCGACTACTGCCGGGCGCGCCGGATCGGCCGGAAATACTCGTCCGGAAGACCGGCGTGGCATCAATTCCAGGCACTACCTTTACGACGAATGGGATGCTGCGACGACGACCTACCGGCAGAAATACTGCTGTGTAACGGAAACAGCGCTGAACTCGGAACAGTGCACCCGTCTGTGGGCGGAGCGGCTGGCCTGCCGGCGGGCCACGCAGCGGGAAATCGAGCGGATTCTTCTGGCTCTGATGCCGCTACCCAAACGGCTGAACCGAGAGCCCTATGGCGACGATATCGATCTGGATGCCTATGTGCGCGCCCGTTGCGATCTGATCGCCGGGCATTCGCCGGACGACCGGGTTTTCGAGCGGAAAGTCCTCCGGGAACGTTCGGTATCGGTGTCCCTGCTGATCGACTGGAGCGCGTCGACCGAGCGTTGGGTTGGACAGGGCCGGGCGTTCGAACTGGGTCAGGAAGCTGCGGCGATGTTTGCAAATGCCCTGGGGCAGCTGGGCGATCCGTTCGCGGTATACGGTTTTTCGGGACAGGGGCGGGAAGGGGTCCGCATCGGCCGGATCAAGTCATTTGCGGAACCGTGGAGCCCGGAAGTCCTTGAGCGGTTTGGGGCCGTTGGTCCCGGCCGCTTCACGAGAATCGGTGCGGCGATCCGCCACTCCACGGCACAGATGAAAGGGCAGCGAAGTGCGCAGCGGCTTCTGCTGGTATTTTCCGATGCCCGCCCTCAGGACGACGATGGCTACGATGGCGCATACGCGGTTGCCGATGTGCGTCAGGCGGTCCGGGAGGCACGGAGGAACGGTATCCGGCCGTTCTGTCTGGCTCTCGGAGACGATGCCAGAAACCACCTGCCAGCGATGTTCGGACGCGACTGGGCCGTTCACGAAGACCCCGAGAGTCTCCCCGAGCGGCTTGCCAAGGTCTATGCGACGCTGACCTGCACGGCCTGATTTCCAAACGGACAGCTTATGAGTGCAGTCATAGATCGGACCCGGTTTCAGGATTACCGTTTGCACGTATGCTGCTGGTCAGTGACCTGATTGAATTTGCACGGGGAGTGACGAAGGAGCCGGCTCCGGGTGCCGGACAGGGCCGGTATGTTTCCGGACTTGGCCCCGTGATCGTCTGGAATATCTGCAAGCACTGCAACATGCACTGCCCGCACTGTTACGCGGCCGCGATCACGAAGCCGGACGACCAGGACCTCAGTTTTGAGGAAGGATGCGGGTTGCTGGATGATCTCCGGACAGTGAACGCAACGGCCGTTATATTTTCCGGCGGTGAACCGATGCTGCGCCGGGACCTGCTTTCCCTGATCCGCTACGCGAAGGAGATCGGCCATCGTCCCCAGCTGTCGTCGAATGGCGTGATGATTACCGCCGAAATCGCCCGTGATCTGGCCGCTGCGGGCAATGAATATGTGGGCATCAGCATCGACGGGAATCAGGAGTTCAACGACCGGTACCGGGGCATGGAGCACGGCTACGAACGCGCGTTCCGTGGAGTCGATGCCAGCCTCGCAGCCGGGATGAAAGTTGGTATCCGGATGACGGTCTCCCGCCAGAATGCCGGACAGGTCGATGATCTTCTGGCTGAGGCGGTCCGTCATGGCGTCCCTAGATTCTATGTGTCCCATCTGGTTTATTCGGGCCGGGCGAAGGACGACCACTCCTATGATCTTGGCGCCGAAGAGAACCGGGCGCTCGTTCAGAAGCTGTTCGAGACGGCAGAACGTCTGTTGGACGAAGGTGCCCCCACCCGAATCGTTACCGGAGGCAATGACGTGGACGGGGCATTCCTGTATTTCCACGTTTACCGGCGTTACGGGGAACTCGCTGCCCGCCGCATCCTGAAGCGGCTCGAGGCGCGTGGAGGCAACTCGGCGGGAGAAAAGGTCCTGAACATCGATAACCGGGGGAACGTGCATCCGGACCAGTTCTGGACCGATGCCTGTCTCGGTAATGTCCGGCATAAACCGATCGCGGAAATCCTGAATCACCCGCTGGTGGCCGAACTGAGATCCCGTGTTGACCGTCTCGAAGGGCGCTGCCGGGACTGCCGGTTCAAGAAAGCCTGCCGTGGTTCGCATCGCGAAAGAGCCCTTGCCTCGGGCGGGGGGCTCTGGAGCCCTGACCCTTCCTGTTATCTGACGGAAGCTGAAATCAGTGGAGTCCTGCCGTGCGAAGCTTCCGCCTGAGACTGCTCGCTTTTTCGGCCCTTCTCGCAGTGCAGGCTTGTGCCGGACATCCGGGGGGCGTGGGCAGCCGGATTTTCATCGTGCAGAGAGAGACCGAAACTCTCTCCGTCTATGACTCCGCCCGGCGCGAAATCCTTCCGGTGAAAGTCTCCGGTCTCGGCAACATGCGTCACGCGACAATGGTGTTCTCGCGCGATCTGCGATGGGCCTACGTGGCAACCCGGAACGGACTGCTCTCCCGGATCGATCTGGAGACCCTCGAAGCGGATGCCCAGGTGAAGACTTCGGACAATTCCATCGGTCTTGCCATTTCCCAGGACGGACGGTTTGTGGCTGTGGCTGAATACAAGCCGGGCGGAGTAACCATTCTGGATGCAGCCACCATGGAGATAACTGCCCGGATCCCGGCGATAACGGTGATTGACGGAAAGGAAATCCGGTCCCGCGTCACCGGCCTCGTAGATACATCCGGGAACCGGTTTGTCTGCGGCCTGATGGATGGAAATGAAATCTGGATGATCGACGCTTCGGCACCGGGGTATCCGGCCGAGAAGAGCTTTCCGGTCGAACAGAAATGGAGGACCGGTGCTCCGAATCCCTTCGATGCTTTTCTGACGTCCGAAGGGCGTTTCTATGTCGCGGGCCATTTCGAGAGCGACCGTCTTTCACTGGTCGACCTGTGGCATCCGGATCAGGGTGTGCGGGAAATATCCGTCCGGGACATGGCTTCGGAAGCGGACCGCACCCGGCCGGTGAAAATGCCGCACATGGAGATGTGGGCGGCTTCCGGCGAGGAAGCCTATATTCCGATTGTCGGGGAAAAACGGCTTGCAGTCCTGGACCGGAAGACCTGGGCCTACCGGAAATCCATACCGCTTCGCGGCAACCCCGTCTATGCGCTCATGTCTCCCGCAGGACGCGAAGTCTGGGTAACGTTCTCGGGTGAAGAGGATGATCGCTTTATTGAGGTTATCGATACTGAAACGGGGACATCAAGGGGCCTGATCGAGGCCGGCCGCAAGATATTCCACCTCTCCTTCAGTCCGCGCGGCGACGAAGTGTATGTAAGCGCCAACGAGGACAACCGGTTCATCGTGATTGATGCCGGGACGCGGAAAATTACCGGTGATTTCGCGATCCCTTCGCCATCGGGGATCTTCGGGCCCTGGCGGGCGTTCCAGATCGGCTTTTGATGATGAAATATGTGGCCGGGCTTCTTACGGCGGCATCGCTTGCCGGATGCGCACCCGTGCCGGCCGCTGACAGAGCCGGAGTGCCGCCCGACCCGAACGACCTCGCCCTGATCGAGCTGGGGAGGAAAGCGTTCAGGGAAATGGGCTGCATCGAATGCCATACCCGCGAGGGAATCGGGGGCAAGAGCGCTCCCAATCTGGACGTGACGGCGAAAACAGCCGATCCAACCTATGTCCGGGAATCGATACTGGCACCGGACCGCCGGATCGCCCCGGGCTTTGAAGCGGGACTGATGCCTCAGGACTATGGGAAACGGCTTACCGAAGCGGAAATCGACGCACTTCAGTATTACCTCTCCAATGAAGTGCGGCCCATTCCCCGTTGATCCTGTGGCGAAATGCCGGCCCCTATGACTGCTCTCATACGGTCATCCGCGGGAACGAGATTAACTTTAGCCCAGAAAGCGCAGCTTTCCGCAATGGAAGAGGCAAGGGGAATTACCGTGAAACAGCATCGTCGTTCAGGAATCGGATCGGTCAAGTGGCTTGTGACGCTGGCTGCCGCGTTTGCGGTTTACTCCGGCATTACGGCGGTCGCCCAGAATTCGACGTCAGGTCAGGCCGTGCCGCAGATTGCGCCGACCATTTCTGCCGAGGATTTCGAGACAGGCAAGAAGATCTATTTTGAACGATGCGCGGGCTGCCACGGGACACTCAGGGCGGGAGCGACCGGTCCGGAGCTTTCACCGGCCAAGACGATCAAGATGGGAACCGAGCGGCTGAAGGACATTCTTCAGTACGGTATGCCGGGCGGCATGCCGGCCTGGGGTGAGGATAAGATCCTCACGGAAAAGGATATTGATATCGTCGCCCGTTACATCCAGCAGCCGCCTCCGCAGCCGCCGGAAATGTCGCTGGCCCAGATCAGGGAAAGCTGGAAGGTGTATGTCCCGGTTGAGCAGAGGCCGACCAGGGTTGAGCACAAGCGGAACTGGGAGAACTACTTCGGTGTGATCCTTCGTGATGAGGGCCGTGTCGGTATTATCGACGGCGATACGAAGGAGCTCGTTGGGAATATTAAGACCGGTTACGCGGTTCATATCCTTCGAAGCAGCAAGTCGGGGCGTTACTTCTACGTGGTCGGCCGGGACGGCAGAATCTCGCTGATTGACCTGTGGACCAAGGAGCCGACGCTTGATGCTGAAGTTAAGCCGTGCATCGATGCCCGGTCGGTCGATTCCAGCAAGTACGAAGGCAAGAAGCCGGAGCTGAACTTCTCCGACAAACTGGCGATCGTAGGCTGCTACTGGCCGCCGCATTACGCCATCGTCGATGGCCTGACGCTGGAACCGCAGAAACTTGTGCGGACCGCCGGATATACCTACGACACTAATGAGTACCTCCCCGAGGTCCGGGTGGCCTCGATAGTGGCCTCTCACTACGACCCGTTGTGGGTGGTGAGCCTGAAGGAGTCCGGCTACGTCCAGCTCGTTGACTACTCCGATATCGATAACCTCAAGACCACGAATATCGAGGCGGAGCGGTTTCTCCATGATGGCGGATGGGACTCCACGAAGCGTTACTTCCTTGTTGCTGCCAACATGAGGAACAAAGTCTCAGTCATCGATGTGAAGGAAAAGAAGTTTGTCGCCAATATCGAAACCGGCAAGAAGCCGCACCCGGGCCGCGGCGCCAACTGGGTGGATCCGGAGTTCGGTCCGGTCTGGGCGACGACCCATATTGGGGAGGGCCTGATGAGCCTGATCGGCACCGATCCGAAGCACCATCCGAAGCAGGCCTGGAAGGTCGTGCGGCAGATTCCGCTTCAGACACGCGCTGGCGGGCTCTTCATCAAGACTCATGAGAAATCGCAGTGGGTATGGACCGATGCGCCGTTGAACGCTGAATCGGACAAGGCGCAGAGCATCTGCGTGCTCAGCAAGAAGAAGGCGGCCATCGAGAAGTGCTTCCAGGCGACAGATCGCGGCCGCATCGTCCACTTCGAATACAACAAGGCTGGCGACGAGGTGTGGGTCTCGGTCTGGGACAAGCAGGGAGAGATCCAGGTCTACGACGACAAGACCATGACGTTGAAGACGACCATTAAGGGTGACTGGCTGATCACTCCGACCGGCAAGTTCAACGTCTTCAACACCCGAGACGACGTGTACTGATATGGCTCGGCGGACCCGGGCAGGTCCGCCACGCTCTCCGCCGCCCGGGAACTGGCCAGTTCCCGGGCGGTGTCCTTTTCGCAGGCCGCCGGCCCGTATGAACCCTGTCATACCGTCCCGAAAGGAAGTCTTGCACACTGGTGGCAGGAGAACCTGTCATGAGGATCAAGCCGAAAGACCTGTTTCCGCGCGAACATGGGTTCTATGTCATGGCTGTCCTGCCAGCCGCTGCGGGAATGGCCCTGAACTGGAAGCACGCCGCGGCCTCTTCCGTTGCGGCACTCGGCTGGGTACTGCTCGTAATTTCCAGCACCGGGGTGAAAACCTGGTTTATCCAGCCCGCCAAACGGGTGGAAATCGCCGCGCCACTGACCGCGATCTGGCTGCTGGCGGGTACGGGATTGCTGGTCGCCGGAGTACCGCTGGCGTTGCTGCTCGCCAGCGGTGCCGGACTGGGCTCCCTGGCGCTTCACTTCTTCCTGTCGGATCCGAAGGACCGCCGGTCGCTGGGCTTTGAAATCGTTGCCGCCTTCATCCTCGGGTTCGGGATGCTGGTTTCCGGTTCGGCAGGACGTGCGGTAATCCCCGTGGAGATCGCCCAAGCGGCCTTGGTCTACACGCTTGTCCAGATTGCAGCGACTGCACATGTCCGGCTCTGGATCGAGGCGCTCGGCGGACACGGTTCCGGACGCCGGCTGGAGCTGCTGGCAACAAGCCTCGTGACCCATGCCGCCCTGATCGGTCTGGCAGGGACGTTCGTCTATCTCGGCGGACTGCCGTTTTATTCGTTGATCCCGGGACTGGGAGAGGGAGCCGTCGTGCTGGTCACGCTGCCCTGGTTCGGCCGCAAGGTTTCCTTTCCGAAGCTCGGAATCGCTGAAACCGTCGGCCTTGCGATGACGGCGACCGGTCTGGCGATCCAGTTCTACCGCTGACGGCGGCAGTCCTCAGATCGAGAGTGCGCCCTTCCTGAAGTCGCTGCCGGAAATCCTGACATTAACGACGGCCGGTTTCGGATGCGCAAAGGCGCGTTCCAGGGCTGGGGCGATCTCCCCGGGTGTTTCCACCCATTCGCCGTGACAGCCGAGACCGATGGCTACAAGATCGTAACGGGTATAATCCAGCCGGGTCGCGATCAGCCTGTCCTTGCCATACAGATCCTTCTGGCCGCGGAGAATCTGCGTCCAGCCGGCATCATTGCCAATGACTCCGACGACCTTGATCCCTTGCCGGGCCATCGCCTCGAACTCCATGGCATGAAGCCCGAAGGTGCCGTCTCCATAAACGATCACGACCTTCTTTTCCGGATAGGCGAGTTTCGCCGCAATGGCATAGCCGGGTCCCACGCCGAGTGTCCCGAGGGGGCCCGGGTCCATCCAGTGCCCCGGTTGCTGAATCGGGAGCACGGAGGCGGCGGTTGCCACGAAATCGCCGCCGTCCCCGATCACAATGGTATCCCGGTCCACGAATTTCGCGAGTTCTGCGCAGACCCGGAGCGGGGTAGGGGGCGTCGCGTCGGAGGCGATTTCCGCCTGCATTTTTGCCTGGGCGGCCTGTTCCGCAGACTGGAGTTCGGCAAACCACCCATCGATCGCGGGTCGGCTCACATCCGCTAGGGCCGTTCCGAGGCTGTCCAGTATCCAGCCAGCATCTCCAACGATTCCCGTTTCCACGGGCCGGTTCTGGCCGATAATGCTTCCGTCCAGGTCGATCTGGATCAGGTGGGCTGCCGGATTGAAGGTCCCCGCGCGTCCGTAGTTCAGCCGGAAATCGAGCGGAGTGCCCACAAGAACGATCACATCGGCGCGCTTCAGCGCCTCCTTGCGTGACCTGGACAGCACACAGGGGTGGGTGGGAGGCAGCGCCCCGCGAGCCATGCCGTTCAGGTAACAGGGAGCCGGATAGGTGCGGAGAAAGCCGGAAAGACCGGCGCGGTTCTCAGACCAGAACCACTGGGATCCCGCCAGCAGTACCGGCCTTTCCGCCCGGGCCAGCTGGTCCGCGGCCTGCCGGATCAGCGCCGGCGATCCTGCCGGCTTTCCTTCGGTCCGGTACCGCACGGGAAACACGCAGGACTGCTCGCTCAGGGGCGAGATCAGGAAATCGACCGGGATTTCCAGGAACACGGGGCCTGGAACCCCGGTGGCGGCCTTCCGGAAAGCCATCGCGATGTATTCGGGAATCCGGCGGGCTTCGGGTACGGCAGTCGCCCATTTGGTAATGGGACGCATCAGGTCCACATGGTTCATGTCCTGAAGCGATCCCATGTCCTGGAGAGCCCGGGGGCCCTGTCCGCCGATCAGGAGCATCGGCACCTGAGCCCGCCAGGCATTGGCTACCGCCGTTACGGAGTCCGTGACACCAGGCCCTGCCGTTACGACCGCCACTCCCGGTTTACCGGTGGCCCGGGCCCATCCGTCAGCGGCATGAGCCGCTGACTGCTCGTGCCGGAAATCGACGGTCCGAATACCTTCATCAAGACACCCGTCGTAGATCGCCATCACGTGGCCGCCGCACAGGGTGAAAATATGTGACACGCCTTCGGCCTTCAGTGCCTTCGCCACCGCCCTGCCGCCATGAAACATTCCCATAAACTGTACACTCCGGCCCTGAGGTTTTATCGACCGTACCCAACTCTCGCCCGGCCGGATGAACGTGGCTATGACAACTGACAGGTCTGGCCCGATGAGGGTCTGAATGGTCTCTTATGACGTCTGAAATGGTATCCATCATACCCGCTTCGGTAGGGATGGTGACTATGAACGCAGGCAGTGCCGGGAGGCATTCCTGGTCGATATCACCAGTTTGTATTTCGGCCGCGAAAGCGGGGGCAGTTCGCTCTGGCACGGTGTGAGGGGGCTGGAAGATTCCGCCGCCGGGGGGTAGCGCCAGGCCCGGTTGGCGGCGGAGCGGAAGTTCTCGGAAATCTGGAAGGATCTCAGCGATCCGTTGCTCGCGGGCCTGCGTGACCAACCCGGACGGATACACCAGGGGAAATGCTCCGTCAGCAAGTTCTATCCAATATTCCAATATGCGGAGGCGGCCTGCGTGTCCGGGCGAATCGTGTCTACGGGACGCCGTGGGCTCCGGATCCGGGCTGCTATCTCTCGCCGGAAGAATGCGGGATCCCGGATGAGCAGATCGAACGGCTGCAATCCAGTGGCACCTGGTACGACCCGCCCGGACACCTGCTTGGCAGGACTGCGGCCTGAGCGTTAGTCCGTCACGACACTGTTCTTGCGTCGTGATGCCAGACTGTGGCTGGTGACGGGATTCCGGCAATGAGAGAAACGCCCGATGCGGGCGCAATTCGCCCGAATCGTCTTGTCGAACCCGGGGCTCGACGGCGTGACTCTGCGCAGTGACAGATCAGAATACCTGCGCTTCACGGTCCTGACCTTCGAGAAGCACCTTGGCCGCACGGTCACGATGGAAGAAGCGAGAGAGATTGCCGAAAACACGCTGGCGTGGCTTGAGTGGATAGAAGAAACGTCCGTGACGTCCGGAGAGAGTTCGGCTATCGTGGGAGGTTAGCCTTTAGCTGAACCGGAGGTCGTAGCTGTACATGCGAATTCCACAAAGCCGCTCGGTGAACGAGCCGTCGCCCGAAACCCCGTATGCCGTCGTCTATGCCCGCGTCTCCTCGAAGGACCAGGAGGAAGGGTTCTCAATTGACGCCCAGCTCGATCTTCTTCGCGGGTATGCCGCGAGAAACAGTCTTAAAGTGCTGTCGGAGTTTATCGACGTGGAGTCGGCCGGTAACGCCGGCCGAACGAACTTCGGCCACATGCTCGGGTTTATCCGGTCGGCGAAGCACCCGGTTATCATCTTGGTCGAGAAGACCGACCGCGCTTACCGCAATCTCAAGGACTACACGACCCTCGACGACCTGATCCGCGAGAAGGACGCCAGAATTCATCTCGTCAAGGAAAACGAGATCATCGGACGAAACGCCACGTCACACACGAAGTTCATTCACGGCATCAAGGTGCTGATGGCCA
>CAZUMS010000034.1:0-40310 GCA_964621525.1 uncultured bacterium | reverse complement strand
CATTGACCTATCGCATTGAAGCGGTGCAGCTCGAGATCGGACTTGAACCGCTTCCGGACGGTGCATTTATCGAAGAGGTGGTCCGGGCTTTTCTCAGTTACGTGTCGCCGACGGAGCCGCCGAGAATTACAGGAGCGAGGAAACGCTGATGCCGCAGGACAAGGCAAAGGAATCATGGGACAAATTCGTGAAAGGCCTCACCCAAGCCGGAGAGGTGATGGACCGGCAGCTCGCCTCCGCGAGTCCCGAAGAACGCGCCGACGGATTCCGGGCGCTCGTGAGGGCACTTGCCGCGAACGTCGACAAGGTCGAGAGCGACGGTGAATTCCCGCTGCCCATTCACGACAACCAGCCTAATCACAAATGGTTCCTGGAGAATCCGGACGGATACTACCTGCACATGCAGGTGAATCCGGCCCACACCTACCGGCTGACCGGAAATCTCGGAAACGCCTGCTACACATCGTTCACCGCCTACAAGGGCAAGGGAGATTCCCTCGTCACCAAAGTGACCGAAAGCCAGACGGCGGACGATCTGCTGACCGGCAGTGACGGCTCTTTCGAGCTCTGGATCAGTGCGAAGCGGCCGGAGGGCGTGAAAAACTGGTTCCCCCTGTCGGAAAAGACCGGCCAGTTCTGGATCCGCCAGCTGTTCGACGACATCAACCGCCAGAAGACGGGAAGTTTCCGGATCGTCAACGCGGATCCCAAGGGTCCGCCTCCCGTGATCGTCGTGGATGCTTTCGCGGAAGCACTCGCCCGGCTGGGACTGGTCGTTACGACTGTCGCCAACGCGATGTTCATGGTCCACAGCATGCAGACGAAGCAGCATTCCCCGAACACGGTCCGCATCTGGAGCGAGATGCAGAACGGAGCCGTCTTCACGAGCGACGACATCGACTACCAGATCGGTTCCTGGGAGCTCGGGCCGGACGACGCCCTGATCCTCGACGGCATGCTTCCGAAAGCGAAGCACTGGAACATCGTGCTCTACAGCCGGTTCCTGAATTCGCTGGAACACCGCTACCGCCCGACGTCGCTGACCGGAGGACGCATGAAGTGCCGGGAAGACGGCAGCTTCCGTCTCGTCATCTCCGCGAAGAATCCCGGCATTCCGAACTGGCTCGACAATGAGGGACGCCTGAGCGGCCTGTTCGTCATCCGTTCGGTGGGGGCCGAGGCCAAGGCGCCGCTGCCCGCAACGAAAGTCGTCCCGTACCGTGAAGTCGCCGGCATCTGATGCCATCACCAGACCCTACAGGAGTGCAATCATGAACGATCAGCTCTGGCAGCGCGCAGAACGGGCCCCGGCAGTGGCCGCCCTCTACGCACAGGCGGAAAAGGAACGGGAGAAGCATCCAGAGCGGTTCCGGATTGATGCCGAAGAGATGGCTGCAAAGGCTCTCAGGAAATCGGGCCGGCAGGATTTCGATTCGCCAGGGTTTATGGACCGGCTGAAATGTCTCGTGGATTCCATCAACCAGGAAAGCCGGATGAACGCGCTCGGAATCAGGAGTGCCGGCAAAGAGATGCCTGCCGACATGGTCCGCGGCTCGGCCGAACTCGCCCGGATGAAAGAGACGCACCCCCATATCTTCAGGCGGAAAATCGTCCGGCCTGTATTCATCATCGGCGGATCCCGCACCGGCACGACCCTGCTTCAAAGACTGCTTGCTGCCGATCCGGCAAACCGCTCCCCGCTGCTCTGGGAGATGAGTGCGGCGACCATCATTGGCAAAGGGTCAAAGCCCGAAATCGATGCGGCCATGAGGAAGGCAGAGATGGGGCAACAGCTGTTCCGGTTCATCAACCCCACCATGCAATCGGTCCACTTCTCAGACGCTCATGAACCCGAAGAGTGCGTCATGCTGATGGGCACCGACCTGCGGAACTGGGCGCTCCAGTCCTGCATGAATGTTCCGGCGTACTGCAAGGCACTTTCGAAGGAAGATTTTACGGAGTCGTACGTCCGTCACCGGGAAATGCTCCAGATGATCACAGACGAATCGGATCCGCGCCAGTGGGTGCTCAAGGCCCCGTATCATCTGCCGGAAATCGAATCGCTCATCAGGGCTTATCCGGATGCGCTGATTATCAATACCCACAGGGATCCTGTGGACACCGTGACATCCACCTCCAGCCTCTATGCCGTGTTCCGGTCTACTTTCAGCGACGATGTGAATCCGGCTGAGGTCGGTGCCCAGCAGGTGGAAATCCTGTCGGACTGGTTCCGGCGTGTGATCGACGCCCGGAGCAGGCTGCGTGCGAACAGTCAGGCGAAATTCTTCGACGTGAGATATAGCGAGCTTGTCGCGGACCCGCTCGGGATGGTCCGGAGGATTTACGAGGCGTTCGGTCTCGATTTTTCGGACCGCAGCAGGGCGGCGATGCAGGCCCATCTCGACGCCAACAAGAGGGGCAAACACGGCAGCCACCGGTACACACCGGAACAGTTCGGCCTGAAGGAAGGCGAGTTGCGGGAGCGGTTTGCCTTCTACAGCAGCCATTTCGGTCTCTCCTGACTTCAGGCATTGGGAATATCGAATCGAGGACATATGGAAGCTAACCGGAAGAAAGCGATTGTTGTGGGAGCGGGGCTTGCGGGACTCAGTACGGCCGTCAGGCTGGCGGGGGATGGCGTGGATGTCACCCTTCTCGAACGGCGCAGCATTCTGGGCGGCCGGACATTCTCCTACCGGGACAAGTCCACCGACGACATGGTGGATAACGGCCAGCATGCGGTGACCAGTTCCTACCGCGAGCTCCGTTCATACTGCCGCACGATTGGTACCGAAGACAAGATGGCGTTTCCGAAGGGCGCGGGCGGTGTTTTCCGCGACCCCAAATACGGTCTCGTGGATTTCAGGGGGCCGAAGCTGCCGAAGCAGTTCAAGGCATTCCGGGGCCTGGCAGGGTTCCTCCTGATTCCCAACGTACCGGCCATGGACAAGCTTCTGTTTGCCTTGTCCATGACGAAGCTGGTGAAAGCGATCCGGGAGATGCCCGTCGACCTCGACACGATGACGGTGACGGAGTGGTTCGACCGGATCGGCATGCCGAAAAGCATCCGGCGGACCTTCTGGCATCCGCTGATCATCGCCGCGCTGAACGAGCATCCGGACGTGGTTTCGGCGCATCTCTTCGCCCGCCTTCTCCGCTGGGGCTACATGGAGCAGCCCGGCCGCATGGGCTACGCGACCGTGGACCTGAACTCGCTGTTCGTGGATCCGGCTGCGATATTTCTGAAAAAGCACGGTGCCAGAGTGATTACCGATGCGGCCGTCACGGCCATCCATATGGACGGAAGCAGCCGGGTAACGTCGCTTGAGCTCAAGGACGGGCAGAAACTCTCAGCCGATGTCTACGTTGTGGCGGTCCATCCCTCGGCTTTCGCCGCCCTCATCAAGGATTCGCCGCTCGCAGGAAACCCGTTCTTCTCGCGGACGGCGAAGATTCAGGAGTCGCCGATCACGGGCGTCAATCTGTGGTTCGACCAGCCGCTGAAGATGGCCGCCCACTACGAAGCGCTCCTCGACACCACCACCGAATGGGTCTTCGATCGCAGCCGGATGCATGCGGCCCGCCAGGGCAAGGGATACTTTTATACGCTCATCACCAGTGCGTCCCAGCAGCAGATGACCCAGAGCAACAAGAAAGTGATCGAACAGGCCCTTGCGGAAATCCACGTGACGTATCCGGAAAGCCGCGGCTTCAAGCTTCTTCACGCCAGCGTGATCAAGGAGCCGGTGGCAACGTTCTCCGGACGGCCCGGGTTCAAGAACCTCCGCTGCACCCAGAAAACTCCCGTCGAGAACCTGTTCCTCGCAGGAGACTGGACCGACACGAACCTGCCCTCGACGATGGAGTCGGCGGTGAAAAGCGGCCATCTTGCCGCCCAGGAAGTGGAACGGCTCCTGGGAATCGAACGGAGAGCCTGATCGTCATGACCGGCTTCGTTGATCTCCACATGGCGCACCAAGTTTCTTCTCCCACCGTAATCCCCGGGCCTATCGGCTGAGAAGATCAGGATTCGACGGGTGCCAGTCCCGGTGCGATTGCCGGCTTCTCGGCCGTTTCGGAAGCGGAAAACGGAACCAGGAGCAGCGAGAAGGCCGTGACGGCGACGCCGACTCCCATCCAGTAGAGTGCCGCTTGCATGGAGAGGGTGTCGCTTCGGAAGAGCAATCCGGTGAGCACCGCTCCAACGTTGCCCCCCGCACCCACAATGCCGGCAACAGAGCCGGTCGCCTGCTTATTGATGAACGGGATTAGTGCATAGGTAGCGCCAGCCGCCATGTGCACGAACAGTCCGAACAGGGTCATGCTGGCTACGGCGACCCAGAGGACCGGGACTTTCGCGAACCCGGTGAGAGCGACGCCTTCCAGCAGAATTACGGTGCCGAGGAGCCATGCCCGTGCTTGCAATCCATTCCTTGCGCTGACCTTGTCGCTGATCCAGCCGCCCAATGTGCGGGCAAAGATGGCGAGCACGCCGAAAACCCCGGCAAACAGACCGGCGGTTTTCATGTCCACGCCGAAACGGTCGATGTAATAGATCGAAGCGATGTTGTGGATCGTCAGTTCCACGCCGAAGCAGGCTCCATAAACCAGAAACAGCGCCCAGACTCTGGAATCTTTCGCGGCAGCCATGAATGTGCCCTTGGCCTTCGCTGTGGGCGTCATTTCGCCGCGCGCACGCAGTTCGTCAAAATCGCCATCCGGAGTGTCTTTCGTGAACTTCGGGTACAGGAATCCGCAGGCCAGCATCAGGACGCCGGGGACGACGAGGGCGAGGCGCCAGCCAGCGGAGTCGGAGAACCCAAGAGCTACGATTCCCGCAAAAAGGACAGGCATTGTCATCTGCGCGACCCCGCCGCCCAGGTTTCCCCAGCCCGCCGTCGTCGCATTGGCCGTTCCGACGCAGTTGGGAGCGAACATGAGCGAGGTGTGGTACTGGGTGATGACGAACGACGCGCCGATCGCACCGATCAGCAGCCGGAATACGAGGAACGTCTCATAGCTGCTGGACAGTCCGATTCCCATGAGCGGAAGCGAACCGAGGATCATCAGCCACTGGTAAACTTTCTTCGGGCCGTAGCGATCGCACAGCGGGCCGACGAACAGCCGGACCAGGATGGTGATCGCCACCGACGCGATGATGGTATTGCCGACCTGCTCCTTCGACAGGTTCAGGTCCTTGCGGATCACCGCCATGAGCGGAGCGACGCCGAACCATCCGAAGAAAGCGACGAAAAATGCGACCCAGGTCATATGGAACGCGCGCATCGGCTCGGACCGGAGGGAAAACAGTTCGATTCTGCGGGCCTGATTCTGAGAACTCATGGACGTGTTCCTCCCAGCTGTGCAGCTGCGATATCTGGTTTTACGGCGGTTTCGCCCTGAATCTTGTGAAGCATGGCGGCGATCTCGGGGCGGCAGCTCCCGCAACGGGTGCCAGCACGGCAGGCGGCGCCGACTTCCCGGACGGAAGAGGCCCCCGAGGCGATCGCGGCGATGATCTCGCCCGTGGTGACGGAATTGCAGGAACAGACGACAGGGCCGCGGGCATGTGCAGGGCGGGAGTGACCGGTGGGCGAGAGCAGGCTCTCCCGCTCATCGCCAACCCGGAGCCCAATCAGCATACGCTGGTGAAGATCGACGAAGCCGGAAAAGGCTCCGACGGCGAGAATTCCCACGATCCGGTCCCGGTCAAGGACCACCTTCCGGTAGCGGCCTTGGCGGCGGTCCAGGTATGTGATCTCTTCCTGCTCGGGATCGTCCGGATCGGCGGCGATGCGGCCCGATGCCCGAAGTTCCAGCCCTTTCAACTTGAGCGAAAGTATCTGTATTTCCCGGCGATAGCGGGCTGACGGGTCTCCGGCCAGTGCGGCGGCGGCGGTCTCACCCATGGCCCGGGCCACGGGAATCAGGCCGATCGATTCTCCTTCGAACTCGGCCGCTTCGCCCACGGCGTAGATACCCGCGGCGCTCGTCTGCATCCGGCTGTCCACAACGATCCGGCGATTGACCCGGAGGCCCGCGGTCTCGGCGAGCCGGTTATCGCCGGTGATGCCCGTTGCGAAGATCACCAGCTCGGTGTCGAACGTCCGCCCGTTCGTGAAGCGGACGCCGGCTGCGTGACCATTGCCGGTGATTTCCTCGACGGCCGAGTTCCCATGGAACGAAATCTCTGCCTCCAGCAGTGCGTCGGTCAGAAGATAGGCCGCTACCGGATCGATCTGCGTGCGGAGCGGACGGTCCGAATGAGTGGTGAGCGACACCTCCGCGCCGGCGTCCTTGAGCGCGGCTGCAATTTCGATTCCGAGCGGTCCCGCACCGATCACGCAGACCCGGATCCCGGGCCGGATGGCCCGGCGGATGGACAGTATCTCCTCGATCCGGCGGATGGAGAAAACCCCAGCCTTCTCCCGGCCTTTGACGTCCGGAACGACCGGTACACCGCCGGTGGCGATCACCAGCTGGTCGAATGCGAGTGAAGCATTTTCCGGCAAACGGACAGTCCGGTTACGGACGTCGATACCGAGCGCGCGAACGCCGGCAAGCACCTCGATCTTCCGGCTTTCGTACCAGCCGGCCGGGTACACCGTCAGCGCAGCTTCGCCGCACCGGCCGGCCAGCAGGTCATGGAGACGGACGCGGTTATAGTGAAGCCGGGGCTCGTCGCCGATGAGCGTGATAGGCCGCTCCGGCTGGAGTTCACGGAGCTTCTCGGCCGTGGCGATACCGGCGGCCCCCGTCCCGATAATAACTACATGGCCGGTTCCGCGGCCGGCGAACTTCGAGATTCGCACGGCGGAGTGCTTGAGTTCGGGCTGTTTCGAGACCGGGTCGATGGCGGGCAGCGTGGCATGGTTCGCCGTCGCGCCCGAAACGAACTCCTCACCCCAGTGCATGGGCGCGAAGGCGGTTCCGGGGGGAACCGTCGCAGTCACTTCTGCCTTCATCAGGAAGGTTCCACGTACCGATGCGACCTCGGCCCGGTCTCCGGTGCGCAGTCCGGACCGGAGGGCGTCGTCGGGCGAGATCTCCAGCACCGGTTCCGGGGCATGCAGGTTCAGCTCCGGCACCCGGCCGGTTTTGGTCATGGTGTGCCACTGATCGCGCGCACGGCCGGTAGTGAGTGAAACCGGATAGGCTTCCGAAACCGGTTCCCAGACACTGAACGCCGTGGGAACAACAAACCGGGCCCGACCGTCGGCAGTGACGAAGCGGCCGTCCGTATAGAGGCGCCCGGCCCCTTCCGGGATCGACACCGTGCAGGGCCATTGAAGCGGGGCGCGATCGAGTGCCTGCGGCGTCATCGCCGTCATGTCGCAGTCGCGCCCGGCTGTCGTCCTTGCATGTTCGGCAAATATTTCCTCCGGTGACCGGAAAGCGAAACGGTCGCCATGTCCGAGCCGGGTCGCCACATCGCAGACGATCTCCCAGTCGGGCCGGCATTCACCCGGGGGCGGTACTGCCGCCCGGACCCGAGACACGCGTCGCTCGCTATTGGTAACCGTGCCAGATTTTTCAGCCCAGCCGGCGGCCGGGAGCAGTATGTCGGCGAAGGCAGCGGTATCGGTCGTTCCGACGATATCCTGGAGAATAACCATCGGTGTGCGCTCAAGCGCCCGCCGCACAGTCGCCAGATCGGGCAGCGACACGAGCGGATTCGTGCAGGCGATCCAGAGGACTTCCAGGCCGCCGTCCGCGGCCTTTTCGAACATCTCGACCGCCGTGAGCCCCGGCCGGGGAGCGATGGGGCCCGATCCCCAGATCGTCTCCACTTCCAGGCGGTGCGCTGGGTCGGCGAGATCCCGGTGAGCAGGGAGCAGGTTTGCCATTGAACCGGTCTCCCGGCCGCCCATGGCATTGGGCTGACCGGTCAGAGAAAACGGCCCGGCCCCCGGACGGCCGATATGGCCGGTCGCGAGATGCAGATTGGTGATCGTGTTGACGGTATCGGTGCCGTGGGCGCTCTGGTTCACACCCATGGTCCAGAGCGTGAGGGCCGCCGTTGAACCGCTCCAGGACCGGACTACCTGATCGAACAGGCGCCTGCCGATTCCGCATTCCGATTCGACCCGTTCCGCCGTAAAGTCACCGAACGTCTTCTCCACCGCCTCGAAACCCGCGGTATTCGCTGCGATATACCGCGGGTCGGTACGGCCTTGCCGGTGCAGTTCCGCCAGCAGGGTGGTCAGGAATACCGCGTCAGAACCGATTCGGAGCGGGACATGGATATCGGCCAGTTCGGCGGTTGCGGTACGGCGGGGATCCAGAGCGATCAGCAGCGGCCGTCCAGGTGAGCCAGGTTCGAGCCGTTTCTCCATCCTGCGGAACAGGATCGGGTGGCACCAGGCGGGGTTTGCGCCAACCACGAACAGCAGGTCGGCGTGATCGATATCCTCGTAGCAGGCTGGTGGGCCATCCGCTCCGAATGCGCGCTTGTAGCCCGCGACCGCGCTCGACATGCACAGCCGGGAGTTCGAATCCACGTTGTTGGTGCCGACAAATCCCTTCGCCAGCTTATTGAAGACGTAATAGTCCTCGGTGAGCAGCTGCCCGGAAATATAGAAGCCAACGGAATCGGGGCCCTTTGCCCGCCTTGCCGTGCGGATTCCGTCCGCAACCCGGTCCAGGGCGGTGTCCCAGGAGGTCCGGCTGCGGACTCCGGATTTCGCCGTCCGTATTTCCGGGTAAAGGAGGCGGTTCGGCAGATGGACGGTCTCGTGCAACTCCCGCCCTTTCGAGCACAACTCTCCGAAATTGGCCGGGTGACCGGTATCGCCGGAGACGCCTACCACGCGGCTGCCGCGAGAATGAATCACGACACCGCATCCGACTCCGCAATAGGAGCAGACCGATTTCGTGCGCTTCAGAGGCTCCATGCTCACTCAGCCTCGTCCCGGACCTGCGTGTAGAAAGCGCTTTTCGAAAGCTGCCAGCGGGCGATGCGATTCCAGAGCGTTTCGCCGCTCTCGTCGCCTGTCCACGGAATGAGGAGAAGCTTGAGCCGTCCGGTGGACTGGCGGTTGCAGAACTCCTGAAAAGTCTCTCCAGACCGGCGGCGGCGCAGGAAGCTCGATACCGAGAATCCGAGCACGCCATTCAGCTGATCAACCGGGACCTTTGTGGCGATCGTTCTGGCCAGCGCAGCATGCGGGCCCGTTCCACCGCCTACCTGCACATCGAACGCTTCGGTGCGCTTGCCGTCGATCATCACGGTCGACCCGAGGAGTCCGATGTCGGCTACCTGATGGTGCCCGCAGCCGTTCTGGCAGCCGGAGATGTGAACAAAGAGCGGTTCAATGCCAGGGAACCGCTTTTCCAGATAGTCCGCTACCGCGACGGAGCGGTCTTTCGTCTCTGCCATGCCAAACTTGCAATGGGTCTTGCCGGTGCAGGCGGCCACGCCGGACAGGAACGCCGACTTGCCGGTGCTGAAACCGGCCGCGGTAACGGCGCGCACGAACTTCTCGACCGCTTCGCGCGGAATGTCCGTGACCATCAGGTTCTGGTGATGGGTGATCCTGAGGTCGCCCGATCCATATTCATCCGACAGTTTTGCCAGCGTAACGGCCTGGTCGGGTGTCAGGTTTCCGGAAGGCACCGAGACGCCGAGCATCATCTTCCCCGGCGTCCGCTGCTCGGTGAGTCCGAGGTGGTCATGCTCCGAATCGCCATACTCGAGCACCGGCATCGGGAACGGGTCGAGTCCGGGTTTGATCCGTGCGGTCAGTTCCGACCGGAACCGGTCCAGTCCCCACTCGTTGATAAGATGTGCCATCCGGGCGTGGTGGCGGTCCGAGCGGCAGCCGGTTTCGTTGAACAGCTCTACCGCTGCGCAGGCGACCTCGATCACACGGTTTGCCGGGATGAAGTAGCCGAAATCCTTCGCCAGAAACGGTGAGCGGCCCAGCACGCCTCCGATATAGAGACAGAAGCCGACCGTTCCGGATGCACGGACGGCGACGAACCCGAGGTCGTGGATCTCCGGATGGACGCAGTAAGTTCCGCAGGCGGAAAGCGCCACATTGAACTTGCGGGGCAGGTTCTTGAAATCGTCCCGGTCCAGAAACGTCTGGCGCAGCGTCGTCACAAGGTCGCGGGTATCGAGAAGCGAGCGGGCATTGAGCCCATCGATCGGGCAGGCGGTGATGTTTCGTATATTGTCAGCTCCGCTGCAGGCGGACGTCAGTTCCGCCGCTTCGAGATCCTGCAGGGCGGCATCGGCATTTTGTGGTTTCACGCCCCGGATCTGGAGCCCCTGCCGGGTCGTCAGGGAAACCACCGGATCGCCGCGCAGACGGGCCAGATTGGCGACGGCGGCGAACTGTCTGGCCGACAGGCGGCCGCCTTCGGTCTTGATACGGACCATGAAGGCATCTTCGTGCGGCTGCCCGTGGAAAAGCCCCTGCCACTTGAACCGGAACGCATCGTCTTTGGAAACCTTGCCCGTACCTTCGGCGGCGAACTTCTTCAGGTCCCCGCGCATCTCCAGCGGACTGCGTTCCTTTTTGAGAGTCTCTTCGCGGGCCAGTGACGGCATTTTCAGTACTCCGGAAGTTCTAAGGCGCCCGTCGCTGCGAACCCGGGGTTCGCGCGAACAGACGCCTTTGTCCTTCGATATAGCCAGCCCGCCGTTGGACCCGCTTACCGTTATATATGCCCGCAACGGAGATCGTGCAGGTAATCCTTCCAGTTCAAGTGCCGTGCCACGGGTGAATGCCCGTTTTCCGGGCTTTCCATGCGTAAAATCACGGAAAACCGTGTTTGACTGCAAACCCGGTGGCCAACTGCGATGCAGCAAGCAGGCAGGCTGCCGCGTTTCGCGGCATCAGAACTGTTATTGATCCGGGAAAAGGCGGCTTTTGTCGAACCGCAGATCCCGCCCCATCTGAAGCGGACGGGAAGCCTGGGTGAGTATCCAGGGCCGGTCGTGGATACCCTCTGGCTTCGAATCGACCGACGGCACGGCGTACCCGAGATCGCCGGCTGCCTGACGGAAAACCTCCGGGCGATATGCAGTATGAGCAACCTCGGCCGGAGTTACGCCATTAGTCCCCTGTCCTGTACGAAGCATCTGCTCGGCAAACCACCGGGCATGAGACCGCCACGGGAACTGGGCTGCATACCGGTGGAAAACCAAAAAGTCGGGGTAGTCCGCTGCTTCGGCACCGCCCGCAAAAACGAATCTGCCCGTCAGCGAGGGGAGAATGTCCGACACCCCGGCCCCTATCCAGGTACTGAGGAGTCTGGCGCCTTCTTCCCGGTTCGCGGACCCGTCCAGCCATTCACCGGCCTTGATAAGCGCGCGAATCATGGCCCGGTGCGTCTCGGGGTGCTGGGTGGCCCAGTCCGCCCTCACCGCCAGCACCTTTTCCGGACTGTTGCTCCAGAGGTCGTATTTGGTCGTGATGACCTGTCCCAGGTTCCGCCGCACAGCGATGGTGTTCCACGGCTCGCCCACGCAGAATCCGTCCACAAGGCCGGTCTTGAGTCCCTGGACTATCAGCGGCGGCGGAAGGAAAAGTATCTTTACGTCGCGGTCCGGGTCGATCCCGGCCGCCGCCATCCACCAGCGGAGCTCGTAATGATGTGATGAAAACGGGTAAACCGACGCGAATACCGGAGGTTTTCCGCCAGCCTCCCGCCGACCCGAAATCACTTTCCGGAGTGCCTCCGCGGTGGCCGGGACAGCCGTAAGCCCCGTGTCCGCCATCTCCTCCTGAAGCCTTGCTGATACGGTGATTGCATTCCCGTTCAAATTGAGCGCACAGCCTGTAATGAGCGGCGGTCCGAATCCGTCCATCCGCATCGCTGACGCCACGACCATGCCGGCGAGCAGGTGTGCGCCGTCCAGGGCACCGACCGCCAGCTTGTCGCGGACATTCGCCCACGACGGCTCGACGATGAGAGTGACTTTCAGCCCTTCGGCGTCGAAGAGCCCGTGCTCCTTTGCCACCACGAGCGGCGCACAGTCGCACAGCGGGACCATTCCGATCAGCAGTTCGGTTTTTTCCAGCATCAGAGCACCTCGTCGGCGTCAATGATCCGCCTGGCAACCTCCAGGAGCCGCTGGTTGCGGTCCATCGCCAGCTTTCGGAGCGACTGGTAGGCGGCTTCTTCGGCGAGTCCCTTGCGCCGCATCAGGATTCCCTTGGCACGTTCGATCGTCTTGCGGTCGGCGATCGTGTTTCTGGCCTCTTCGAGTTCGCGCCGGAGCGACTGGAATGCCTCAAACCGGGCGACGGCGGTCTCCAGAATCGGCTTCACGCGGTTCGCGTTCAGCCCGTCGACCACATAGGCGCTCACGCCCGCCTGCACAGCGGCACGGGTCATCTCATCGTCGCTTCGGTCCACGAACATGACGACCGGCTTGGGCCTCTCGCGCGACAACCGGCGCATCCCTTCAAGGGTATCCCGGGTAGGCGACTCCATATCCACGATAATCACGTCCGGGTTCAGCCGTTCCACCTGGAACTCCAGGTCGGCATCGCTGCCGAGGGTCCCGACAACCTCGTGTCCGCCCTCCGAAAGCGCGTTCCGGACCATCTGCGCCCGCTCGGCATTTTCGTCGACCAGAAGTATACGAAAGGTTCCACTCACCAATGCACGCCCGGGAGGCAGGATCTCCCTGAATTGAGATGAAACTGGGCAACAAACATCAACGTGCCCGATTTTTACCGGGCTGGACGATCTGCATACGAATTAAGCAAATAATGAGCCGTCGTTAGGGATTGAAGCCCTTCAATTACGCACGTAACGATTGCTCTGCGCTGCTCGAGATCAGGCTGCGCCGGAAATCCATCGTGCTGGGAATGCAGGCTGATGACGTGAGCAATGAACGCGCCGACCTGTAGCCGGTCATGAAGCCATGAGATCGAAGTCTGGCAGGCCCTATCTCAGCTTCCCCCCCGCCTCGAACGCCCGGAGCACGACGCGCCGGGTGTCCACCGGGTCGATCACGGCGTCTATCTCAAGGAATGCGGCCGCTTCGGTGGCCCGCCCCCGGTCGATGAGGGCGGCGGTCATGTTCTGGACCATCTGCTCGCGGGCGGCCTCATCCTGAATCGCGTCGAGCTCCTTCTTGAAGCCGAGGCGCACCGCTCCTTCCGGACCCATGCCGCCGAAGTTCCCGAGCGGCCAGGAGACGGCGTAAACCGGCCGCCTGAAGCTGCCGCCCATCATGGCCATGGCTCCGAGTCCGTAACCGCGCCTCAGGAACACGCCGACGAGCGGCACCCGGAGCTGCGAGACGGCGACGTAGAAATCCGACATGTACAGTGCCGCGCCCTGCGCCTCGCTTTCGGGGCCCACCATGAACCCCGGCGTGTCGCAGAGGGAGAGCACCGGCATGCCGTGGGCGCTGCAGATACGCAGGAAGCGAGCGGTCTTTTCGGAGGCCTCGGAATCGATGGCGCCGCCCAGAAACATGCAGTCGTTGGCGATGACCGCCATGGGTCGGCCCTCGATGCGGAGGAAACCCGTGACGATGCCGCGGCCCCAGCCTGCGCCAAGCTCGAGGAACGAGTCCGTGTCGGCGAGGGTGTTCAGGATGTTACGGACCTTGTAGGCCACCCTCCGGCTCACGGGGATCGCCTCCCGGAGCGGCTGCTGGTCCGGACAGTTCCAGTCCGGCTTCTGGCCTCCGGAAGCGTGCAGGCTCTGGAAGTAGCCGAGGACCTTCCGTGCCAGCTCGGTTGCTTCTTTCTCGTCTTCGGCAACGATATCCACGGCCCCGTTCTTCCGCAGTACATCGACAGGTCCGATCTCTGTCGGCTTGAAGTCACCGAGTCCGCCGCCCGAAATCATCGCCGGACCGGCCATGCCGATCCAGGAGGTTTTGGTTGCGATGCGGATGTCGGCGCAGCCGAACAGGGCGGCGTTGCCGGCGAAGCAGTAGCCGTTGTTGACGGAAATCCGGAGCTGCCGCCCGGTCATTCCCGCCCACAGGGCGAAGGACGGCACCGTGAGACCGGCGATCTGGGTGGTAAGGTCGGTGTCGCTCGGCCGGCCGCCGCCGCCCTCGGTGTACATGACGACCGGGAGATCCTGTTCGATGGCCTTCTCCAGCATCCGGTCCAGCTTCTGATGGTGGAAATATCCTTGAGTACCCGCCAGCACGGAGTAGTCGTTCACGACGACGGCGACCTGGCTCGCCGCCTCGCCGAACTGCGCCCGGTTGATGGTCGCGAAGCCAGTCAGGATGCCGTCTGCAGCGGTGTCCTTCTTTAGTTTCTCCGGCGAGAGGCGCTTCCGTTGCGCGGCCACGGCCAGCTGTCCGAACTCGATGAACGAACCCGGATCGCACAGGTGGTTCAGGTTTTCCCGCGCTGTGCGGTATCCCTTCTCGCGGCGCCGGGCGGCTGCTTCCGGCCGGGCGGCATCCAGTGTCGCGGCCAGAGCCTCGTTCAGCTGGACGAGAGGATCGGTCGTTTTCGCGGGCGGATTCTGGTCGCTCATGGACGGGTTCCTTTGCAGGGCATTTAGTAGCCGAATCCGGCACAAAATCGCCACAGCCGGGCCGAATAAGAAGTTCGCTCTAAGCCCGGTTTCCGGTGTCCCAGAGCCATCTGGACTGTTTTTCAGGGTTTTCCCAATCCGAGTAGAATGCGGTTCCGCCGCCCCGGTACTCTCCAGCGGGCCTTGGGTCGAAAGGGATCGAAAGGGATGGAGGCAACCGCAAACCGCATGGAGCTTCTGGCCCGGTACCTGAGCGACTGGCGATCACTATTCCCGGGCGGGACGGCAGGAATTCTCCAGCTCATGTATCCGCCGCTCGGAGCCGCGATCGGGGCACAGTCGGACTTTTTCGGCAACCCCTTCGGCCGGGTCTACCGCTCCATCCCGCAGATCTGGGCGACGGTGCTTCAGGAGGGCGGGGCGGAGCGGGCGAAAAGGATTCGCGATCTTCACCGGACCATTAATGGCACGGATAAGCTCGGGCAGGATTACCGGGCCCTCGAGCCTGAAACCTGGTGGTGGGCTCATGCCACCTTTACCTGGGAAGTGTTCGAATCGATCCGCCTGTTTCACCTGGGCGGCCTCGGGAAAGTGGACATTCCCCGGCTCTATGCGGAGAGCGTCGAGTGGTACCACCTGTATGGGGTAGCCTACCACGACATTCCCGAAGATTATTCTTCCTTCTGTGCCCGGTTCGACGAGTTCTGCCGGACCCGGCTCGAAATGACGCCTTCGGCAAAGCACACGCTGGATCTCGCCCTCGCAGGCGACTGGCGTGCCCCGCTCGTGAGAAACAGCTTCCGGAATCCCGTGATCCGGAACGCCGGTCGCATCGTCGTGACGGGCACGCTGCCGGAGTCCGTTCGCGAGCGGTTCGGAATTCCGTGGCCCGAATCCGACCGGCGCTGGTTCGAGCGGATCTGCTGGCTCGGGCGGTGGGGTTTTGCCGCCGTCCCCCGGTTTGCGAATCGCGAAGGAATGCAGTTCGTCATGCGGTACGTGGGCGCGGCTACCCGTCCCGAGCGATTCATCCCGCCGCCCCGGATAGCCGGGGAACTGGCGCCGCCGCAGGGTCCTGTGTCAGCCGGATAGCGGCTCGGTTTCAATTCAGGTCAGTGAGGCCCGGACTTTCAGCCTCAAGCCGAGCCGCCAGATCATCATCGAGGGACACCCCTCTGTTTTACCGGTGGTTTTCAGCTAAAAACCCCCGGCCATGAGTGACCAGCTTTCCTCCGATCTTCATTCGCTCAGGATTACCCGGGGCGGGCCCAAAGAGCCCCCGCCGCCGCGTTCCTGGGGCTGGCTCTACTGGGCCGGCGGCGGTGTTCTTGTGGTGGCGCTGCTCGCAGCCTTCGGAATCCCGGCCGCCCAGCGGACGATCTTCAAGACCAACGTGGAGGTTACAGAGGTGATCGCCGCCTCTCCGGCCCGGGCGACGGTGCAGCTCACGGCGAGCGGCTACGTCGTTCCGCAGCGGACCTCCAAGGTAGGGGCCAAGATTACGGGCCGCCTCGCGAAAGTTCATGTGCGCGAAGGCGATGCCGTGAAGAAGGACCAGATCATTGCCGAACTCGAAGACGCCCAGGAACGCAGCTCCGTCGCCGTGATCCAGGCGAGGGTCGCGTCTGCCGAGGCGCGGCTCCGGACCGCGGGCGCCCAGCTCACCGAGGCGGAGCAGCAGGCCGAGCGGCAGAAGCGGCTGGCCGCCGAAGGCGTCTCCGCGCAGGCGACGGTGGACGACCTCGTGGCGCGCCGGGATTCGGTGCTGGCCGCCCGCGACGCCGCCCGGGCGGAACTCGACGCCACCCGCGCCGAGATGGCATCGGTCCTGACGACGCTTTCCTACATGAAGATCGCCGCTCCCATGGACGGAGTGATTATCGGCAAGCCGGCCGAGGCCGGCGAGCTCGTGGGCGTCATGGCCGCCCATATCGCCGAGGTCGCCGACATGAACAGCCTCATGGTCGAGGTGGATGTGCCCGAACGCCGTCTGGCGCAGGTTGTCGTCGGCAATCCCTGCGAGATCGTTCTCGATGCCTTCCCGAGCCGCCGCCTCCGGTGCAAGGTCCACGAGATCAGCCGTAAGGTGGACCGTTCCAAGGCGACCGTGACCGTGAAGGCCTCCTTCGTCGACGATCCCGAGGGCGTGCTGCCCGACATGTCCGCGCGTGTGGGGTTTCTCACGAAGGAGCTGTCCCCCGAGGTGATGAACCAGCCGGACGAAATTCTCGTCCCGAAGTCGGCGCTCGTGAAACCGGACGGACGGGACGCGGTATTCGTCATTCGTGAGGGCAAGGCTAGAATTGAGCCCGTTGAACTTGGCGAGGACCGGGGGGACTATTACCTGCTCGTCCGGGGACCCATACCGGGGACCCGCATTGTGAATAATCCGCCGTCCGGCATGGCCGACGGAAACCCGGTCAGGGAGGACAAGGAATCGTGAGTGGTGCAGCGCAGCCGGCAAACGGCGGAACCCCGATGGTTAATGTTCAGGGGGTCACGAAGACCTACCATCGTGGCGAGGAAAGCCTGAAGGTTCTGAACAGTCTGGACTTCCAGGTCCCGCAGGGGGGCTACATTGCCCTCATGGGGCCGTCGGGCTCCGGAAAATCGTCGCTCCTCAACATCATCACGGGTCTCGACCGGCCGACCTCCGGGTCCGTCGTCGTGGCGGGCCACGACCTGAACGGTCTCGACAACGACGGACTGGCGAAGTTCCGGGCCGAGACGCTCGGACTGATCTTCCAGTCGTTCAACCTGATCCCGGTGCTGACGGCCGTGGAGAACGTGGAGCTTCCGCTCCTTCTTACCCACCTGCCCAAGGCCGACCGGCGCAAGCGCGCCGAGACGGCCCTCCGCGTCGTGGGTCTTGGCGACCGGCTCGGACACTATCCTCGTCAGCTCTCGGGCGGGCAAGAGCAGCGCGTCGCCATCGCCCGCGCCCTCGTGAACGACCCGCAGCTCATCGTCGCCGACGAGCCCACGGGCGACCTGGACCGCGACAGTGCGAACGATATCCTCGGCCTCCTTGAGAAGCTGAACAAGGAGTTCGGCAAGACGATCCTCATGGTGACGCACGACCCGGCGGCTGCCGAGCGGGCACATGCGATCCGGCATCTGGACAAGGGCGCGCTCTCATGAATCTCCAGACCCTCGCCATCCGGAACGTCCGGCGGAATACCCTGCGGACGGCGCTCACGATTCTCGGCCTCTCGATCGCCGTTATCGCCTACGTCGCCATCCGTACGGTGCTGACCGCCTGGAGCGCCGCCGCCGATTACGCGGCGAAGGACCGCATCGGAACGCGTCACAAGATGTCCTTCGTGATCCAACTCCCCAAGCACTACGCCGATACCGTCCGGGATATCCAGGGTATCAAGGCGGCGACCTGGATGAGCTGGTTCGGCGCCAAGGACCCGCGCCGCCCGGATTCTTTCTTTGGCAGCATGGCCGTGGACACGAAGACGTTTCTTGACGTCTACGACGAGGTTTATGTGGAGCCCTCACAGAAGGCTGCCTGGCTCGAGACCAAAAACGGAGCGCTTATCGGCAGCGTGCTGGCCCGCGAAATGGGCGTGAAGCCCGGCGACAAGGTCACGCTGGAAGGCACGATCTACCCCGGAAGCTGGGAGTTCCAGATCTCAGGCATCTACGAACCCCAGCGGCAGACTCTCGACCGGTCTTCCCTGTTCTTTCACTGGGACTACCTGAACGATTCCCTGCCAGAATCCCGCCGCGACCAGATCGGCTGGATCGTGAGCCGCATCGATGACCCGGTGGCCGGTGCCCGGATCGCCCAGGAGGTGGACCGGGTATTCGACGAGCGCGAGGTGCCGACCCTGACCCAGAGCGAGCGCGACATGAACCTCTCGTTCATGGGCATGGTGTCGGGCATCCTCAAGGCTCTCGACATCGTTTCCATCGTCATCATGCTCATTATGCTGATGGTGCTCGGCAACACGATCGCCATGGGTGTTCGAGAGCGCACCCGCGAACAGGGTGTCCTGCTCGCGCTCGGGTTCTCCCCTCGGCAGATCGTCCTGCCCATCGTCGGCGAAGCCGTTCTTGTGGGCGTCTCGGGCGGGGTGCTCGGACTCCTGCTGTCGTATCCCATCGTGCAGGAAGGCCTCGGCAAGTGGCTCGAGGAGAACATGGGGGCGTATTTCCCCTATTTCCGCATTGACCCGTTGACGGCGGTTTCCGCCGTCCTGATCTGCGGGTTTCTCGGAGTGCTGGCATCGGCGATCCCGGCGTGGGGCGCGTCCCGGCTGAATGTCACCGATGCGCTCAGGCAGGTGGGTTGACATGATACCGCTCTCCTACAACATCCGCAGCCTTAAGGTCCGCCGGCGCAACACCATTGCGTCCGCAGCGGGCCTGGCCCTCGTCGTGTTCGTGTTCGCATCGGTGCTCATGCTGGCGCGGGGGATCGAGCGCACGCTCGGCCGCTCGGGCGAGGCCGACGTTGCCGTCCTGATCCGCAAGGGCTCGGACGCCGAGCTCTCGAGCGGCATCGATGCTACCCAGCAGGGGATCGTCGCCGCGGCGAATGAAATCCTGCGCGATTCATCCGGTACGCCGGAAGCCATCGGAGAGGTCGTCGTCGTTCTTGCCCAGCCGCTCCGGTCCGCACCGGACCAGTTCACCAACGTCACGGTGCGGGGTATCCCCGACACCGCCTTCCGGTTCCGCCGTCAGGCGAAGATCGTCGAGGGACGGGCTGCCCAGCCAGGTACAGACGAGGCCGTGATCGGCCGTGCCATCCGGGGACGGTTTGTGGGCATGGACCTCGGTGAGACGTTCGAGCTCCGGAAGAACCGGCCCGTCAAGGTTGTCGGCATCTTCTCGGCCTCGGGGTCGGCCTACGAATCGGAGGTCTGGGCGGATATCGACGCCGTCCGCGGCGCCTTCGGCAGGCACGGTGGCCTGTCCTCGATGCGAGTCCGCCTCCAGTCGGCGGAGAAGTTCGACGCCTTCAAGGCAAGGATCGAATCGGACCGCCAGCTCGGTCTCGAGGTGATGCGCGAGACCGTCTATTACACGAAACAGTCGGAAGGACTTGCCCTGTTCATCACTGCCATGGGCATGATGATCGCCGTCCTGTTCTCCACCGGCGCCATGATCGGCGCGATGATCACGATGTACGCCACTGTTGCGAACCGCCGCCGCGAGATCGGTACGCTGCTCGCGCTCGGGTTCTCGCGGTTCAGCGTCATGTCGTCGTTTCTCGCCGAGTCGGTAATGCTCGCGCTGGTGGGCGGCGGTACGGGTGCGGTTCTGGCACTCGGCATGAGCTTTGTGAAGTTCTCCACCATGAACATGCGGACCTGGTCCGAGATCACGGTGTCGTTCGAGCCCACGCCGGGCATCATCCTGGGGTCGCTCTGTTTCGCCGCCTTGATGGGCGTTCTGGGCGGCATCCTGCCCGCGGTCCGTGCGTCCCGGCTCTCCCCTGCCGTCGCCATGCGCGAGTAGCGGCAGTTCCCGTTCAGCCCTTTCCGAACCGGCGTTTCATCCAGCCGGTGAGAATGGCATTCAGCACCTCCGGCTTTTCCTGCTGTGTCCAGTGGCCGCAGCCCTTAATAAGGTGCGTCTCGAGATCCGGAATCAGCGCCGGCATCCCGGACGCCATGGCCGGCGAGAGCGCCATGTCGTTCTCTGCCGTTACCATAAGCGAGGGGAAGAGGAGCTTCTGAGGGCTCCCGGCAGTCGTCTCCCAGTTCCGGTCCATGTTGCGGTACCAGTTGATGCCGCCGGTGAAGCCGGTCCTGGCGAAGTTCTCGGCGTAGTAGTCGAGTTCCGCCTCCGTGAGCACCTGTTCGGCCGGAATGTCGGGTCCCTCGGCGATATCGCAGAGGTTGAAGCCATGGAGCCGCTCGCGGGCCTTTCCGCTCATGGCTTTCGCGAGTGCTTCTTTCCCTTCATTTGTCACGGGCGCCTTGATGAACAGCTGCCGGAACACCCGCCGGGGGTTTGCGGCGAGGCGCTTGTCGGCGAGACCCGGCTGCTGGAAATAGACGATGTAGAAGTTCGGCCCCATGACCTTCTCCATCATGCCGACAGGCGGCATCGGGGCGCGGGGGAGAAACGGCGTATTCACGCCGATGAGCCCCGCCACACGGTCCGGATAGAGCTGACCCATGGCCCAGATCACGAAACCGCCCCAGTCGTGTCCGCAGAAAACGGCCTTGTCGAGCTTCAGGGCGTCGAGAAGTCCTGCAAGGTCGCCGGTCAGTTTCTGGATCGTGTAGTCCGTCACCTCGGGCGGGCAGTCGGTTAGCCCGTAACCGCGCTGGTCCGGGGCGATGGCCCGGAAGCCCGCTGCCGCCAGCGCCGGGATCTGGTGGCGCCACGAATAGGCGAGCTCGGGAAATCCGTGGCAGAGGACCACGGGCAGTCCCGAACCTTCCTCGTAAACCGCCATGCGGATTCCGTTGGTCTGGACGTAATGGGGCTCGGGGAAACCGGGCATTCTGCTCATGAGACTCTTTTCTCCCTGAATCGAAGGCGGAACGGTATCTGAAACCAACGGGCGGGTCCCACCGTACCGGTGGCTTCAGAAGGGCATCCGTGAAGCCTGACATCTCTCATAACGGTCGGGCAGGGCGGCGCGCCAGTATGGAGACGGGTGGGATTCCGCCCGGAGGTCCAGGCACCATGATCGACATTTCCCGGCTTTTCTTCGATCTGGAAACCACCGGCGATTCGCTGCGCTACGGAGTCCGTGTCCACGGCGGAAACGGCTCGGGGGCCACGGATCCGACGCGCACACCGAAGTCAGCGAAAGACCGCCGCCCCGTTGTCGTCTGGAACTGGACGCGCTCCTGCAACCTGAAATGTGTTCATTGCTACTCGAACTCCGAGGCGAAGCGGTACGAGGGCGAGCTGACGACGGACGAAGCCAGGGCGGTGATTGACGATCTGGCGGCCTTCAATATACCCGCGCTGCTGCTTTCCGGCGGCGAGCCGCTCACCCGGCACGACTTCTGGCTGCTGGCCCCCTATGCCCGGGAGAAAGGTCTCCGGCTCACGCTCTCCACTAACGGCACGCTGATCGACCGGGCCACGGCGGAGAAGCTTAAAGACACCGGCTTTTCCTATATCGGTATTTCGCTGGACGGCCTCGGCCCGGTTAACGACCGGTTCAGGGGCCGGGAGGGGGCATTCGATGCTGCCGTGGCGGGTATCCGCAACTGCATCGCGGTGAAGCAGAAGGTGGGACTCCGGCTCACGCTCACCCGGCACAACTACGAGAACATCGACGGTATTTTCGATTTTGTCCGGCGCGAGGGGGTGGAGCGGGTCTGTTTCTATCACCTTGTCTACTCGGGGCGTGGCAGCAGCCTGAGGAATGACGACCTTACCCACGCCGAAACCCGCCGCGCCCTGGACCGGATCGTGGAGCGCACCGAAGCGCTGATTCGCGAAGGACACCGCGTGGACGTCCTTACGGTCGATAATCATGTGGATGCCGTGTACCTCCTGAACCGGCTCGAGCAGCGCGATCCCGTGCGGGCGAAAGAGGTGGAGCGTCTCATGACCTGGAACGGCGGGAGCCGGTTCAGCTCAGGTGTCGGTATCGGTGATATCGACTTTTACGGCAATGTACATGCCGACCAGTTCTGGATGGACCACAGCTTCGGCAACGTGAAGGAGCGCCCGTTCTCGCAGATCTGGACCGATCTCACGGACCCGCTGATGGCGGGGCTCCGTGACCAGCCGGGCCGCATCGGGGGCAAGTGCTCGGCCTGCAAGTGGTATGCGATGTGCGGCGGCGGGATGCGGGTAAGGGCGGCCCGGACCTTTGGAACACCCTGGTCGCCGGACCCGGCTTGCTACCTGACGGCCGAGGAGTGCGGGATCGAACCTGCGGCAGTGGAAACCCTGAAGGCCGCCGGAAACTGGTTCGAACCGCCTGCCCACCTCACGGCGGCCGAGGCCGTCCGCTAGGACTTACTTCACCACCATGCCTTGGGTGGGGGCGGGCAGGAACCGCATCCGGAGGAGATGCCGGAGGTAGCGGAAGATCTCTTTCGACCCCATCTTGGACGCGCCGGCTTTCCGGGTGAGGAAGGTATAGGGCACTTCGCCGATTTTCGCCGGACGGCCGCGGATGATCACCTCAAGCATGATCTTGTAGCCGATGGGGGAGAGGACCTTCCCGGAAATCACTTCGCGACGGAAGCAGAACAGGCCGCCCATGGGATCGCCGAGATTCCGGAGCCGGAACGGAAAGAGCACCTTCGCCATGGAGGTCGCTACCCAGCTCACGAATACGCGCCAGAGGTTCCAGTCGCCGGTGGAACCGCCGGAGGACTTACGGGTTCCGGCCACGAGGTCCTCGCCGCTTTTACCGATATGTTCCAGCAGCCGGCGGAGCGCTTCGGGCGGGTGCTGGCCGTCGCCGTCGATGACGGCGAGGTATTTTCCCTTCGCGGCCTGCCACCCGGCAATGACGGCGGTGGAGAGTCCCCGCTCGGTGGTACGGCGGAGGATGCGAACGCGAGGTTCGGCCTTCCCGTAGTTCTCGACGATCTCCCAGGTCCGGTCCGGGCTGTCGTCGTCCACGACGATGATCTCGTAGTCGAGCCCCTTGAGCGCTGCCGTGAGGTCATCCAGCAGGGTGCGGATATTGGCGCTCTCGTTAAAGGTGGGGACGACGACGGAGAAGTTCACGGCCGCTCGGTACTCCCTTGGGGTGCTTCCGCCGGCGAGGCGGAGCCGTTGCGCCGCCAGACCACGATCCGGCCTTCCGGCGCGGCCAACGTATAGCGGCTCGAAACCCAGGATGCCAGAGCGGGCGGCATGGGGCAGCAGCCCCAGCCGTGCAGGCCGCCCGGCGAGAGATCCGCGATCTCAAGGGGCCGGCTTTCGTCGAGGTCGGCGACGAGCCGGGCTACCTCGGCGGGATCGATGAGCGAGGCGGGATCCACGCCGCCCCTTCGCTGGACGTCCGATCCGTAGGCGTAACCCGACACCCTCGTGACGGGGACGATATAGCGGCTCGCAGGCTCGCGTTCCGACAGCATATACACGCCCGTCGCGTAGCCCCAGATGAAGACGGTCTCGTTCTCAGGAACGGTGTTCTTCCACCGGTTTGCCAGGGCGAGGACCTCGGGCCCGATGCGGCGCTCGTGGGCGCCGTTCGCGAGATTCACCGAGTTCACGAGCAGGGCGAGCGTTGCCGGAATCAGAACAGCCGCCGCGAGCGCCGCCGGAACGAAAAGGCTCCGGGGGCCGTGGGCTTCGGCCTCAGTTTTGGGAACGAGGCTGCCGATCCAGACCGCCGCTAACGGAACCAGAGACGGCAGGAACTGGAGGTAGTAGTGGCCGCGCCAGCGTCCGCCGAAGGCGCAGGGAAGAACAGTCACGGCTGTTATGGCGGCGAGCATGAGAAGGCCGTAGTCCCTCCGGGCGGCGTCCAGCCGGTATTCCGTGAGCGTCGCTTTGGCGGCGCCGAACCACAGGATACCTGCTGCCCCTGCCCAGGGGAGGAACGAGAAGGCGAAGCGCCGCCAGAAGTCGGCGCCGGTATTTCCGGTGGAGCCGATGTCGCCGCCTGAGAGAAAACTCCAGAAGAAGAACTCCCGGAACGCATCATGTCCGAGAAACCAGAGCGAGATTCCCGCAAGGACGAGCGTTCCGCCCAGTACCGCGCCGCCGAGCCGGACGGACGCCTGAGTGAAAAGGTCCTTCGCCTCGCGGGGGCCCAGAAACCAGAACAACGCTGTGACAGGGGCGGCGAACAGGGCGGTCGGGCGGATCAGGACGGCGAGTCCGAAGAGTGCGCCCGTGAAAAGTCCCGCTCCGAACTGGCGGGAGACAGGCTGCTCTCTCGGCAGCGCAAACCATAGTGCACCTGCGAGCGGGAGGTTCATGAACACTTCGGTGTTCGCCGTGAGGAAATGCCGGTCGAGCCAGGCGGACGAGAACAGAACGTAGAGGACGGTGGCAAGGCGCTGGACGCCGGCTGGTTTTTCCCGGAGCAGCGCGCCTGAAACGAGGGCCGTTGCAAGCGTGAAAAGGGCCGCCAGCACCCTTGCTCCCGTGAGCGAGCCGCCCGCGAGCGCATACAGGTAGAACGCGAGCGGCGGCTTGTTGTCCACGAAATCGAGATAGGGGGTTCTCCCCTCCAGGATCAGTCTGGCGCCGACGGCCCGGACCGCTTCGTCCGTATCCATGAGCGGCGCGGCAATGGACGGAAGCCGGAATACGGCAAGGAGGACCAGGCAGAGCCCTAAAAATGCGGCGGGCGTGAGCCGCTCAAGACCGCCAGTGAGCCGGCCTACTGCCTGCGGCACCGGTCAGGCTCCGGCTCGGCTGTGCAGGCGAGGAATTCGAAAGACTCCCGCGTGGCAGCAGGGCCTTCCACCGTGCGGCAGTGGTCGCGGGTCCACTTGTACAGTTCGAGGTAGTGAGGCAGGCCGAAGTCCCCGAAATAGTGGAAATCGTACCGGCTGAAATCGACGACGATCGCAGGGGGAGTACAGCGGAGGTCGTTCATGAAGTCTGCAAACCGTCCGGACTGGACCAGCTCACGGGGGTTGATGCGTTTCGAGAGCTCCTTCGCGCCGCCGAACGAATAGCCCGTTACCGTCGTCGCCGGAGTGAGCTGCCGGGTGGCGGGCCGCCGGAGCGAGCGCTCATAAAGATCCGGCCCGTAGCCCCAGACCAGCAGCCGGTCCCCGGGCCGGGTGGTCTCCCGGATGAAGTCAGCGCCGTCCCGTACGGCGGGCAGGGTTTCGCGGGTACTTTCCGAGATGTACATGCGCCAGCCGCCCGCCGTCGCGAAGCTGAGGGCGAGCAGGGCGGATAGCCCCGTGGCGGCGAACTTCGCCCGGGTCGAGGCGTCCGAAAGCCCGGCTGCGAGGGCGAGCGGAGGGATCACCTGAAGGTAGTAGTGGCCGAGCCAGCGGCCGCCGGCCGCCGCCGCTGCGAGGGAAAGGAGCGCCGTTCCGATGAGGAGCAGGGCGATCTTCCGGTTCAGGCCCTTCTGGGTGAGAACGGCCGTTACCGCCAGGTACCAGACGGGGAGCGACGCCGCGAGCGGCGGGCCGATGTTCTTCAGGAACCGCCGGGCCGCTTCGCCGGGCTCGGGGCCGAGATTCACATAGAGACGGTTCGCCTCGTAGGCCCAGAACATCATTTCCCGGAGCGCTTCCTGTCCGGTGACCAGCGCGACCAGTACCGCGCCCGCGAGGACGCCGGCGAGGAACCCTGCCGTACGGACGAGGCGGCGCTCCGGATCGGCGATGGCGAGAAGCCCCACGGGCAGCACGAGCACGAGCGCCGGAATCCGGCAGAACGGGATCAGCGCCGCGAAGAGTCCCGAGAGCAGGGCCGAACCCGCGCTCCTGCGGGAGGCCATCCAGACGGCGAGGGCGAACAGGATCGCGCAGACGATCTCCGTCGAGACGAACTGCACCTGACGGTCGATGCCGAGGGAAAGCCCCGTGAGCAGCATCGTTCCGGCGAGGAACGAGCCCTTTGGCCGCGGAAAAAGCCCTGCCACGGTCCGGTCCAGCGCATAGGCGGCGAGCGACAGGAGTCCGCAAACGATCAGCCGGAGCACCGGCAGCGCAAGGGGGCTGTCCGGCCCGGTGAGGAGCAGGGTCGCCCGGTAGAACAGGAAAATGAGCGGCGGCTTCGTGTCGACGAAGTCGAGGTAAGGCACCCCCCCCTCGTGCCAGATCCGGGCACCGGTCATCCAGACCGCCTCATCCACATTGATTACGGGGAGCGGGATGAACAGCCCCCTGAGCAGGAGGGCGAGCACGAAATAAAAAAGGAGCCGGGTCCAGGCGGGTGCGGGTCCCACCGGGCGGGCATAGGAAAGATCTGGGGCTGCTCGTTCGGTCATTTCGGGCCGTGAACGTGCCACGGACGGCCGGGGAAGTCGAACGGTGCAAAACGGCACACCGGTTATGGAACTGGCGGTGAACTCAGCCGTTCCGTCGTCTAGGATACCGGTATCCATGAAGACACGAACGCTCAGGACCCTGCTGGTTCGTTCCGTATCCACCGTCGTGCTCGCGGCGTCGCTTGCCGCGTGCTCGTCCAAGGGATCGATCCGGGAGCTCTCGCCCGGCGAGCGGAGCGACGTGATCAAGGACCGGTATGAACGTGTGGCAAAGACGCCCAGCGACCCCGCGGCCCGCATTGAACTCGCCCGGGCGCTCCAGGACGACCGGCAGTTCACGCAGGCGATTTACCACTACCGCAAGGTAATCGAGACCGTTCCGGGCAATGCCAACTATCACAACATGCTCGGCACTGCGCTGGACGACGCCGGTTATCTCGACGAAGCCATGGGTGAATACCAGAAGGCGATGGCCCTCGATCCGAAGATCCCCGCCATCTATTACAACATCGGTTCGGTGCTCCATGAACAGGTGAAAGTGACCGAAGCGATCGAGCAGTACAAGAAGGCCATCGAGCTGAACCGCGAATACGCCGACGCCTGGTACAACCTGGGCCGTGCCCAGCAGTCGCTCCGGCAGTTTCCCGAGGCGATCGGCTCCTACAACCAGTATCTGATTCTCGAACCCCCGGCCCGGGACGTCATGCGCTGGCGCAAGTACGCCGAGGACGCCCTGCGGGAGATGGGGGTTTCCGAGGAAGACATCCAGGCAGTCATCAAGAAGGGCGAACTGATCCGCAGCGGCCAGCTCGCCGTGCCCGATCCATCGGCGGTCCCTCCGCCCGCAGAACCGGCGAAAGCGGAAGCGCCCGCTGCCATGCCGCCGAAGCCGGAGCCTCCGAAGACTGAACCCGCAAAGGCGGCCGAGCCGCCCCCGCGCCAGCGCCGCCGCGAACCGCCGCCGCTTCTCGAGTGGCCCGAAGACCACCCGAACAATCCGAAGAACCGGGCAAAGCTTCAGCAGCCGGCGAAGCCCGCAGCGCCTGCTCCCTCGGCACCGGGACCGGCACCCGCTCCCGTGGCTCCAGCCCCGGTGAAGTAGGCAATCGCACCAAATTTCCCGGCGTTGCCCTGATTGCCAAACCCTGACGCGGGGCGTTAGTGTCCAGCCCGAAAGGCGGCGAGCTTCCATCCGGCGGTGAACGTCCGGGAAGCCGCCGACCGGGCCATCGCATGAAGATTTTCGAGGGTAGAGCGGAGCTCGAAGGGATCGAGCGCATCCAGACGCCGGTCCCTTTTCCCCCGAACCATATCAACTGCTATCTCATTCCGGGTCCGGAACCGATCCTGATCGACACCGGCATCCGGTCCGAACCGGCCTGGAAGGCCCTGAACGAAGGGCTTGCCGCGCACGGCCTGAAAATTTCCGACCTCAAGCATATCCTCGTCACCCACGGGCACATCGACCACTGCGGGCAGGCCAGGCGCATCAAAGAGGCCTCGGGCGCCGTGATCTGGGCAAATGGCCTCGAGCGCTACCATATGGAAGCGAGCTGGGACGAGCGTGCCGGTCCCGACAGCCCCGTCTACGACTACTTCCGCGAATGGGGCGTGCCCGAGGAACTCGTGACACGCGCCTTTCAGGGGCAGAAGGCGGAAACGGCCGTCCGCGAGAACGTGAAAGTCGACCGCGAGTTCACCGATGGCCAGCTCCTTGAGTTTCCGCAGGTGAAGCTCCGCTGCATATGGGTGCCGGGCCACGCCGTCGGCCACACGGTTTTCGTGGAAGAGCAGCGTGGGATCATGTTCTCGGCGGACCACCTCCTGCCGGATATCTCCCCCGTGCCGCTCCTCAATTTCCCCGACGCGAGAAAGAAGGAGAAAACCCGTTCGCTCGTCGACTTCGTCGCCTCGCTCTACAAGGTGAGGAACCTCGCCGTGACTGTGGCGCTGCCGTCCCACGGGGAGCCGATTCCCGACATTCGGGCGCTCATCGACAGCTACGCGCTGCACCGGAACCGCAGGTACCTCAAGATCCGGAATTTCATCGAGGACAAGGGCCCCGTAACGGCGTACCAGGTGTCCGAACACGTCTTCAATCCCGACCGCGCGAGGATGCTCATGCACCTCACGATGAGCGAAACGGTCGGTTTCCTGGAGTTGATGGAAGCCGATGGAATCCTCAACATTGAAAAGCGGGACCGGCTTCTTTACTATTCGATCAGGCCCGATACCGACTGAACGGAAGACCGCCGGAAAAGGCACAACGCACCCATGCGCATCGCGAAAATCCGCGAACTGGAAGGCTCAAGCACCGTTTCCTTCGAGGATGCGGCCGAACAGGTGATCCGCCGGGCGTCGAAGACGCTGACCGGCATCACGGGCTTCCAGATCCTGAAGAAATCGGCAAAGGTCGAGAGCGGCAAGGTGACGGAGTATTTCGTCCGCATCGGCCTCATCTTCGAACTGGCCCCCAACCTCGAATCCCACTGGTGAACGGACGGAGCGATCATGGCGATTTCCAGCGTGACGGAAGTGATCGGAGCGAGCCCCAAGGGCTGGCAGGATGCCTGCGAGAAGGCATTGAGCCGCGCCTCGCAGACGCTCCGCAATATCGTCGGTTTCGAGGTCGTCTCGGAAAAGGCCAAGGTCGAGAACGGCAAGATCAAGGAATACCGCGTCCAGCTCAAGATCACCTTCATCCTCGAAGAGAAGGACAAGAAGAAATAACCCGGTGTCCAGCCGGGCATGACGGAAGGGGGAGCCGCCGGCTCCCCCTTTTTCATGGCGTTCCCGCGAGACAGCCCGCATTGCCCCGGCGCTCCGGGGATGCAATGAAACGGCTCCCGTTCCCGCAGGCGGACGGCAGTGGAGGCAGAACGACATGCCGGTATCGGAAACCGTGACCAGGGGTGTGAGGGTGCGTGCGGAATCGGAATACGCAGCGGACCTCTCGCAGCCTGAAGGCCGCAAGTGGTTCTTCCGCTACACGATCCGCATCTCCAACGAAGGCACGGAGACCGTCCAGCTCATCAGCCGCCACTGGGTCATCACCGACGCCACGGACCATGTGGAGGAAGTGAAAGGCCCCGGTGTCGTCGGCGAGCAGCCCGTCCTGAATCCCGGCCAGTCGTTCACCTACACCTCCGGCTGTCCGCTTGGCACGCCGTTCGGTTCCATGCACGGCACCTACCAGATGGTGACGAAGGACGGCGGCCAGTTCGACGCCCAGATCGCGCCGTTCACGCTCGCCGAACCCATGTCGGTCAACTGACCATCGCCGCGGATTTCGTCAGCGTCAGTATGGTGATCTCGCTCGGGCTCCCGGCGCGGTTCGGCGGGCCCCAGTAGCCCGTTCCCCGGCTCACGTAAATCGGCATGCCCGCCAGTTCGTGCAGGCCCGCTCCCACGGGCTGGACGTGGTGAATGAGCCAGGTCCAGGGGACGAACTGTCCGCCGTGAGTGTGGCCGGACAGCTGGAGCTGCGCTCCGGCGGCGGCAGCATCAAATGCGCTTTTGGGCTGATGGGCGAGCATGAGCTTGAAGCTTCCGGCAGGGGTTCCCTTGAGAGCGGCAACGGGATCGGACCTGTGTTCGGGGCGCATCCGGTGGGCGGAGACATCGGTGACGCCGGCCACGGTGAGGGACGCGCCGTTCACCTCCACTACCCGGTGTTCGTTCACGAGCGCCGTATAGCCGAGCCGTTCAACCTCCCGGAGCCAGCCATCGGAATCCCAGTAATACTCATGGTTCCCCGTGACGTAGAAACACCCGTATTTCGCCCGGATATCGCCGAGCGGGGCCACATGCCCGGCAAGGTCGTGCACATGCCCGTCGACGAGATCGCCGGTGATGGCCACGAGGTCGGGCGTTTCCCGGTTTGTGAGATCGGCCACCGTCCGGGCAAACGGCCCTTTGATCGTGGGGCCGATATGAATGTCGGAGAGCAATGCGATGCGGAACCCCTCAAGACCGGCTGGAAGGTCCCGGATGGGGACCGTCACACGAAGGATGTCCGGGGCGATTCGGGCCCGGTGGAAGCCGACTCCGGTGAGAAGCGCCGTGACACCGACCATGCCGCCGTTCAGGGCGCGGGTGAGGGCAAGGCGGCGCTCCGGGTTTTCGGGTAACCCGGGAATCTCCGCGGCGTGGGCCAGTTTCGCTTTGCCCCACCAGAGGAGCCGTCCCGCATCCGACACCATCACCAGCGGGAACAGCATCAGGAAGAATCCCATGTAGACGTAGCCTCCCCATTGAAGGGCCGGCGTCCATGCCGACCGTTCCAGCAGGCGGTTCGAAGCCATGGCGAGGGGGCCGATGACGAGCAGCAGGGCCCAGAGCCCCCAGGCGGCGTAGTTCCACGGGACCGGGAGCCGCGAGCCGGCGATGAGCCGCTGCCCCACATAGATGTGCAGGACGAGCCAGATCGAGTTGGCGACGATGAAGAATCCCATGGGCGGGAGCCTAGCGCGGCGGCGCCGCCGGGGACATGCGGTTCTGCCCCGTTACCTCGATGAAAAACGGTTCACGCGGCGTAGAGAAGCTGCCGCTGTTCCTTGATCTTCTTGTTCTCGAGATACTCGTCGTAGGTAAGGTTCTCGTCGATGACGCCTTTGGGCGTGATCTCGACGATGCGGGTGGCGATCGTCTGGATGAACTCGTGGTCGCGCGAGGCGAACAGGACCGTCCCCTTGAAGGCCGTGAGGGCTTCGTTCAGCGCCGTGATCGACTCCAGATCCAGGTGACTCGTCGGCTCGTCGAGGATGAGGACGTTGCCAGCCTGGAGCATCATGCGGGAGAGCATGCAGCGCACGCGCTCGCCGCCGGACAGCACCCGGGCGTTCTTCTTCGCCTCGTCGCCCGAGAACAGCATCCGGCCGAGGAAGCCGCGGATGAACCCCTCGCCCTGTTCCTTGGAGTACTGGCGGAGCCACTCGATCAGCGACATGTCCTTGTCGAAGTAGCCCGTATTGTCCCTGGGGAAGTAGGCCACATCCGCCGTGGGGCCCCACTCGATCTTTCCCTTGTCGGCCTTGACGGCGTCCGTGAGGATCTCGAACAGCATCGTCGGGGGCTGGCTGTTCTTCCCGACGAAGGCGATCTTCTCGCCCTTGCTGATCTGGAGGGAGAAGTTGTCCAGCAGCTTCTGGCCTTCCACGGTCTTGGTGATGCCCTCGGCGTTCAGGATCACGCGGCCCGATTCGCGCTCCTGCTTGAACAGGATCGACGGGTAGCGGCGGGAAGAGGGCTTGATCTCGTCCAGCGTGATCTTCTCGAGCAGCTTCTTGCGCGAGGTCGCCTGGCGCGACTTCGAGGCGTTGGCGCTGAACCGGGCGATGAACTCCTTGAGTTCCTTGATCTTCTCTTCCTTGAGCTTGTTCTGCTCGGAGGTCTGGCGGAGCGCGAGCTGGGACGCCTGGTACCAGAACGAGTAGTTGCCCGTGTACATCTGGATCTTCTGGTAATCGATGTCGGCGATGTGGGTGCAGACCCGGTCCAGGAAATGCCGGTCGTGGGAGACGACGAGCACCGTGTTCTCGAAGTTGTAGAGGAACTCCTCCAGCCAGAGGATCGAATCCACGTCGAGGCCGTTCGTGGGCTCGTCCATGAGGAGGACGTCGGGATTTCCGAACAGCGCCTGCGCGAGCAGCACGCGCACCTTGAGGGCGCCGTCCAGGTCCTTCATCTTCATTTCGTGCAGCGGCTCGGCGATGCCGAGGTTGGACAGCATGGAGGCCGCCTCGCTGACTGCCTCCCAGCCGCCGAGCTCAGTGAACTCGCTCTCGAGCTGTGCGGTCTTCATGCCGTCGGCGTCGGAGAAATCCGCCTTGGCATAGAGGGCGTCGCGCTCGGTCATGATGTCGTAGAGCTTCTTGTGCCCCATGATGACCGTATTGATGACGGTGAAGTCGTCGAACTCGAACTGGTTCTGCCTGAGGACGGCGATACGGGCGCCCTTCTTCGTGTGAACCCTGCCGGAGTCGGGAGTGATCTCGCCGGAGAGGATCTTGATAAAGGTCGACTTGCCCGCGCCGTTCGCGCCGATGATGCCGTAGCAGTTGCCCGGCGTGAACTCCATGGTCACGTCTTCGAACAGCGTGCGGCTTCCGAAACGGAGGGTGATGTTCTCGGCGGCGATCATATCCTTATAGAAGTCCAGTTCCGGGCCGGTGGGGTCCCGTGGGGACCGGCACGGCCGGGCGGCCTGTTATCAACTCGGGCCGGAAAAGACAAGTTGCGTCAGGAGACGCCGGATTTCGGAAACTTAAGGCTTCGGGACAGCCCTGCGGGCAGGAACCTGCCCCGGTGACTGGCCTCCCCCCCAAAAGCTTTGCGCCCGGGGCGGCCTGTTTCGTTCAGGCTGCGTCCGGGCGCACGTTCGAGCTGTTGCGAGAATGACGGAAATTCGGGGCGCGATCAAGACCGAAAGCCCAAATGGAACATAATGGCGCATAATGGCCGCAAATGGACCCCTCGAAATGACATCTTTGGCAACGGGAAAAAACGGTTCTCAACGTCTGAAATGGTGCGGCACAGGTGATTGATTCCATTCAGGAACCGCCGGAACGGCCCCCAAAACCGGGCCCCCCTTAACACCCTCCCGAAAAAACCTTTTTGCAAGGAACATTCAAAATGGTTTCGGCTGCCCTCGCGGAGAATTCACAAGCAGAAACAGCGGGTTACCCGGGTTAGTGCCGAAAAACGGCACATTAAAAACCGGGTTCTTTACGTATTAAATATCAGGGGCCCCGGCGGAAAAGAGGGGGTGGACAAGGGAGGGATTGAGCCGAGGGCGGGGGAGGCCCCCGAATGAAGTTCCGGCATACCTATGGATACTGCTATTGACCCCGCCCGCCCGCAGGTGTTACCGAAGGGCCCCTGCCGGTGGGCCCTCTGGGCCGCCCGCCTCCGGGTGGCTCCCGGTTTTCCGAGCAGAATCAGCGGGTTCCGGCCGAAAGCGCCGGCAGCTGAAAGAGGATCGATATGAACATCTGCTGTGTCATCGGACGCACCGACTCGAACACGATTTCACGGGGGATGGCCCAGGGCCTCGATCTCTCGGACGGCGCGTTCGCCGAACGGCAGACGGTCGCCTCGACCGCCGCCAGCAAGACGGCCGTACGCGCGAACACGTTCGTGCTCGCGGGCGCCGTGCTTCACATGGCGAAGAAACTCGGCTTCATGCCTGAATATTTCCTCTTCCCCGGCGCGTTCGTCGGCGTCCGCTCCGGCGATTACGAACTGTTCTCGGACGAGCTGCGCGCCGCCTTCTATCCGTTTTACGAGGAGACGAAGGTCATCTTCGGCGTGAACGTCGCGCACCCGGACAAGACCTGGACCAGCGAGGCCTGGATGGTCACGGCGGGACGGCGTTACGACCTGGACCTCCGCGTGGGCCAGCAGCTCGTCGAGGGAACCAAGTTCGCCGGGCGCCGCACGCCGCGCCACCGCTGGATCCGCCGCGAGTACGTTCTCGTTTCCGAGGACGGCACCCTCGACAAGGGTTCCGACGTGGACCCCGAGGACGCCATGGGCTGCCAGTACGTGTTCAACCCCGCGATCGGCGAGACCGCCCGTCACGGCCACTGGAAGGAAGGCCACGCCCGCCTTCTGGACCGTTCGGGCCCGCGGTTCTCGTTCTTCTCGCAGATGCTGGCGCTCGACTCCTCCTACGACGGCGCCTGGGCGCTCCAGCTCGGCGAGGGCCAGGAAGGCCCGGTCGAGATCGAGCCCTCGGTGAAGATCCCGGCCGCCGAAGTGCCGGGTGGCCTCGGGCTCGCCACCGACAAGAACGCGGTGAAGCTCACCCACAAGCTGAAGGTCGAAGCCAGCGTCTTCACGCTCCCGTGAGGTGAGCGGCTGGCAACCGTGTGAAAACCCCGGCGGCGCTGCCCCCGGGGTTTTTTACTGGCACAAGCTGGTCCCGGGAGCGATTCGTTCGATTTCGCCGCGCAGTTGCTGAGCCAGGGTTTCATCACCTTCGGTGAGAGCGACCTTCTTCTTGACACTCAAATATTGGGCATTGCCTAGAGGCGGCAGCTCCTGATTCTCCACGGAAGCGAGCGAAGCCTTGGCGTGATCGATGTTCCCGGTGCGAATGCTGATGTCCGCTCCTATCAGCAGGAGGAAGGCCCTTTCGATATTATTTTTGCATACTGAGATCTGATTCATGCAGCGCGAATTAAAGAGGGCGGACGCAGCTTCGATCAAACCCGTGTCGCAGAGCAAACTGGCGCGGTCAGCAGTTAGCCCCAGTTGCAGGCTGGCAGGAACCTGCCTTGGCATCTGATCGATATCTATCTTCCGGTGAATCTCCAGAGCTTTGTGTGGTTCTCCGAGAAGGCTGTAATACAATGCTTCCAGACTGGTCATGAAAAGCTGTTCCATGGCCGTCCATCCGTTGAGAGAAGGACGCTTATCCAGCCATTTCCTGTAGCTTTCGAGGTCACAATTCAGCAGGGCTTTCCTCATACGCTGGAGCAGCGATTTCCTTTGGTAGTCACCCACGGCCCAATAGGTTGTGTAGGAAAACAGGACTACAGCACAGAGTGAGATGCCGATGAATATGGGGTTGGATGGGTTTCGACTCATGAGCTTAAAGGCGATGCAGGCTGCAAGTCCTGTTGAACAGCCGAGAATCAGTCCTTTGATCGTCGAATTCATGACATGTCAGGATACGCCGGTGCCCGGGTAATTCCAACACAAGGAGAAGCAGACGCACCTTTTGACCTCCCGGCCCCGCATGTTAGCGTCCCCCTCCCGCCGGACTGCGGCGCACAAGGCGAAGAAGTTCCATGACGACCGAGAAGGATTTACGGGCCTGGTACCAGTGCATCGACTGCGGCGCGGTGTATCCGCTGCTGGATGAGGTCATCTACCGCTGCAGGAAGTGCAACGGCCTTCTGGACGTGGAGCACGACATCGACCGGCTCCGCAGCTACAAGACCGGCGGCCAGTGGCGCGAGCTGTTCGACTCGCGCGTGAGCCGCACCTCCTGGCCCTACGGCTCTGGCGTGTGGGGCAAGAAGGAGTGGGTGAACCCGCTCGTCCGGAACGAGAACGTCGTCTCCATGTTCGAGGGCAACTCGAACCTCTTCTGGGCCGACCGGTTCGGCAAGGAGGCGGGGGTTCCGGACCTCTGGATCAAGCAGTGCGGCGTCTCGCACACGGGGTCGTTCAAGGACCTCGGCATGACCTCGCTCGTCTCCGCCGTGAAGGAGATGACCGCCCGGGGCGTGAAGATCCCGGCCGTCGCCTGCGCCTCCACGGGCGACACCTCCGCTGCGCTCGCCGCCTACGCGGCGAACGCCGGCATCCGCAGCATCGTTTTCCTGCCGAACAACAAGGTGTCCCTCGCCCAGCTCATCCAGCCGGTGGCGAACGGCGCCCTCGTGCTGGCCATCGACACCGATTTCGACGGCTGCATGGAACTGGTCCAGAAGATCTGCGTCGAGGAGAACATCTACCTCGCCAACTCGATGAACTCCCTGCGCATCGAAGGGCAGAAGACCGTCGGCATCGAGATCGTCCAGCAGTTCGACTGGGAGGTTCCCGACTGGATCATCATTCCGGGCGGCAACCTCGGCAACGTGAGCGCTCTGGGGCGCGGCCTCGAGATGATGCTCGAGCTGGGCCTGATCGACCGCATGCCCAGGATCTGCTGCGCGCAGGCGCAGAACGCGAACCCGCTCTACCGGGCCTACCGGAACGGGTTCGAGCATTTCGAGCCCATGACGGCGAAGCCGACCCTCGCGTCCGCCATCCGCATCGGAAACCCCGTGTCCTACAAGCGGGCCGTCCGGGTGCTGAGGAAGTTCGGCGGCGTCGTGGAAGAGGCGTCCGAGGAAGAACTGGCGAACGCCGCGGCCCGGGTGGACCTCACGGGCACGTTCAACTGCCCGCACACGGGCGTGGCGCTGGCGGCGTTCCTCAAGCTGGCCTCCCGCGGCGAGATCCGTCCGAAAGACCGGGTCGTCATCGTCTCCACGGCGCACGGCCTCAAGTTCACGGAATTCAAGGTCGACTATCACCGGGCGAAGATCGAGGGCGTCCTCTCCCAGTACGCCAACCGGCCGGTGGAACTCCCCAACGATGCGGAAGCTGTCCGGTCGGCGATCCTCGACCGTCTCGGCCGCACCCTCAAGGCCGGCTGAAGCGGTTCTCCCGGCGGCGGCAACAGCAAGAAGAAGCACATCATGAGCGACAAGAAAAAAGGCATCAGCACACTGGCGGTTCACGGCGGCGAGCCCAGGGAAAAGGCCGCGCACGCCATCACGACGCCCATTCACCAGACCTCGACGTACGTCTTCCGCGACACGGCGGAGCTGTGCGACTACATGGACGGCAAGCTGGACCGGATGGAATACGGCCGGTACGGAAACCCGACGACCCGGGCGGCGGAGCTGAAGCTCGCGGCGCTGGATCACGCCGAGGACGCGCTTCTGTTCCCCTCCGGCATGGGAGCCATCACGACGACGGTCATGGCGCTCACGAAGGCGGGCGACCACATCATCCTCACGTCCGATTCCTACCGGCGGACGCGGCAGTTCTGCCTCCAGATCATGGCGAAGTTCGGCGTGGAGACCTCCATCGTCGATCCGCGGGATTACGATGCGCTCGAAAAGGCGATCACTCCGAAGACCAAGCTTCTCTTTTCGGAATCGCCCACAAACCCGTACATGAACGTTATCGACCTGCCCAAGGTCGTCGCCATCGGCAAGAAGCACCGGATCAAGATCATCATCGACTCGACCTTCGCGACGCCGTTCAACCAGACGCCGCTCGATTACGGCGTGGATCTCGTGCTCCATTCGGCGACGAAATACCTGGGCGGCCACAACGACCTTCTGGGCGGCGTCATTACCGGCAAGAAGGACTTCATCGACGGCATCCGGAAGTTCCAGGGAATCCTGGGCGGCATCCCCGATCCGCAGGCGGCCTATCTCCTGATCCGGGGACTCAAGACGTTCCCTCTCCGGATGGCCCGCCAGAACGAGTCGGCACTCGCCATCGCCCGCTACCTGAACAAGCACCCGAAGATCGGCATGGTCTACTACCCGGCGCTGGAGCACCACCATAACTACGAGGTGGCGAAGGCCCAGATGCGGGGATTCGGCGGCGTGGTGTCGTTCGAGGTGAAGGCGACGCTCGAGCAGATCTCGAAGTTCATCGATAACTGCAGGATTCCCTACATCGCGCCGTCCCTGGGCGGAACCGAGAGCCTCATCGAGCAGCCCTCGCTCATGAGCTTCTACGAACTGTCCACCGAGGAGCGCAAGGCGGTCGGCATCAGCGACCAGCTTGTCCGGTACGCCGTCGGCGTGGAGGACACGCAGGACCTGATCGACGATCTCGACCAGGCCCTGAAGGTTATTCCCGGTTAAGGAAAGGCTGTCCGGCGCCAGAATCGGACTGACTGTCCTGATCCGGATCATTGATCCCGCCGGGCCGAACGTAAACAATCAGCATCGCCGCGCCCTTATCTTCCGGGCGCCGTGCAAACGGTGGTGTTTCTCATGGCACGAATTGCCATCAATGGTTTCGGCCGGATTGGCCGCATCTCGACCCGCCTCTGGCTCGATAACGCCCAGGGGCTCGACGTCGTCGCGATCAACGACCTCGCTCCCATCGAGCAGATGGCCCATCTGCTCGAGTTCGACTCGGTTCACCGCAGGCTCAGGTGGCCGGTGAAGGTGGACGGGCAGGATATCGTCGTGAACGGAAAGCGGATCCGTTACACCCAGATTCCGGAGCCGGAGAAGCTCCCCTGGAAGGATCTCGCCGTCGATGTGGTGTTCGAGTCCACCGGCCGGCTGCTCAAGACCGAGCTGGCGAAAAAGCACCTCGATGCCGGAGCGAAACGGGTGATCCTGTCGGCGCCGCCCAAGTCGCCCGAGATCAAAACGCTTGCCTACAAGGTGAACCACGAGACGTTCGACCCGAAGACCGACTTCATCGTGTCGAACGCCTCCTGCACCACCAACTGCCTCGCGCCCATGGCCATGGTGCTCGACCGGGAATTCGACATCATCAGCGGACTCATGGTGACGGTGCATTCCTACACGAACGACCAGAACATCCACGACGCCCCGCACAAGAAGGATCTCCGCCGGGCCCGGAACGCGGGCATGAGCATGATTCCGACGACGACCGGTGCGGCGAAGGCCGTGGGGTTCGTCCTGCCGCACCTCAAGGGGCGCCTGTCCGGCTATGCCGTCCGGGTGCCGACGCCGGACGTCTCGCTCACCGACCTGACCGTCCATACGACGAAGAAGCCGTCCCGCGACGATATCAACTCGGCGATGAAGCGGGCGGCCGAGGGACCGCTCGCCGGCATTCTCGAATACGAGGAGCGCCCGCTCGTTTCCTCCGACTTTACCGGCAATACTTCGAGCTGCATTTTCGACGCGCGACTCACCCAGGTCCTGGATGACGGCCTCATCAAGGCGGTCGGCTGGTACGATAACGAAACCGGCTATTCCGCCCGGATGCTGGACCTCGGGCGCTACGTGGCCTCGAAGATCTGAGTCGCGGCGCCCAAGGAGACCATTTCAGCCGTGCCCCGGTACCTCATCGGCAACTGGAAGATGAACCTGACGGCGAAGGAAGCGGCGGCGCTTGCTTCCTCGCTGAAGGGGGCTGCCCTGCCGCCGGGGGTCGTGGCCGGAGTGGCGCCCGTGTTCCTGCATCTGCCCGAGGTGGCGCGGATTCTCTCCGGGACTCCCTGGCTCACCGGCGCCCAGGACTGTGCCGACCGGGATACCGGTGCGGCGACGGGCGAAGTGGCTCCGTCGCAGATCCGCGACTCGGGCGGGAAGTTCGTGATCCTGGGCCACTCCGAGCGGCGGCAGATCTACAAGGAGCGCAATCCGCTCATCAACGCCAAGGTGAAGGCCGCGCTCGCGGCGGGACTCACGCCGCTCGTCTGCATCGGCGAGACACGGACCGAGCGGGAAGCGGGGCTCATGAAGACGGTTCTGGACGAACAGATCCGTGGTGTCCTGCTCGACCTCGCCACTCCTGAAATCCTGAAGTGCTGGCTCGCGTACGAGCCCGTATGGGCGATCGGTACCGGCATCACGGCGACTCCGGCCCAGATCGCCGACGCCCATGCCCACATCCGCCGCCAGCTCGCTACCGGTTACGGCGAGCAGGTTTCGAAGCTTCCGGTTCTCTACGGCGGGAGCGTGAATCCTGCTAACGCACGGGAAATACTGGAGATTCAGGGAGTAGACGGGTGTCTTGTCGGCGGCGCTTCCTTAAGCGCGGGGGACTTTACTCAAATCCTCGCTTGCGGCTAGGGTGAGCCGCCCCCGGTACCGGGTCGGCGGCGTGAGCCGGCGGCTCCCAGTGACGGAAGGCCATCTTTCGACAGGATTCGGTTGGTTATCATGGAAACGTTCCTCACGGTTATTCACTGGTTTGTGGCGGTCTCGCTCGTCGTTCTCGTGCTGCTCCAGGCCGGTTCCGCCGACATGGGCACGGCCTTCGGCGGCGGCGGCTCGTCCTCGCTCATGGGCGCTGGCGGCGGAGAATCGTTCAAGCGCAAGCTCACGGCCGGCTTTGCGGTCGTCTTCTTCATCACGTCCTTCACGCTGAGCTATCTCGTGAAGAACTCGACCGGCTCGGTGATCGAGGCCGACGGCGCGGCGAAGCCCGCCGAAGTGAAGAAGGACGAGGCGCCCAAGGCCGAAGCTCCGGCTGCCGCCGGAGAAGCCTCCGCGCCTGCCGAAGCTGCTGCCCCCGCAGCGGCCCCGGAATCCGGAGCTGCCGCTCCCGAAGCCCCGGCCGCCCCGGCGAAGTAAGCGGATTTTCACTGCCCGCCCCCTTGAACGGCGGCTGGCAGCGGCTATAAGAGAGTTCCCCGGCGGCCAGCCCCAGAAGGCCGCCCATGCGGATGTGGTGGAATTGGCAGACACACCATCTTGAGGGGGTGGCGCCTAACGGCGTGTGGGTTCAAGTCCCACCATCCGCACCA
>CAZUMS010000033.1:0-43845 GCA_964621525.1 uncultured bacterium | reverse complement strand
GGGCGTGATCTACTGGAAGCTGAAGAAGGATACCTCGCCGACTCTCCAGAAGATGGGCGCGGTCCGCTACGGCATCACGGCCTTCTTCTTCCTGACGATGATGCTGCTGCCGCTCAAAATGGTGATGCGGTGGGTTCTGCATGTGAAATACATCTGGGCGACGCCCTGGTTCAACGTCTGAGGAACCAGAGAGTCCGGATCGACGAGATTATTCGGGGACAGGGAGCAAGACGCCCGTGGCAAAGCCGATTGAACAAGAATCCCTGAAAGTGCCGTTCTTTGCGCTTTCGGTCATCATGCTGATCATCACGATGTGGTCGCTGCTCGACGAGTTCGTGCTGCGCCGCGACTGGAAACTCTACCAGCGGGAATTCAAGAAGGTCGAGCTGGACCGGGCCGCCAAGGATCTCGAAGAGACGAAGAAGGCGCTGATCAGCCACGAGTTCCCGGAAACCTGGGACGAGGCCGAGATCGAGAAGGCCAAGCAGTTTCCTCCGCTCACCGAGATTGAGAAGAACCTCGCCGACGCGGAGGCCAAGCTGGACAAGGGTGCCCTGGCAAAACTGGACGGGGACCTGAAGGAAATCCACCGCAAGGAATATCTTGCGAACATCGAGTACCAGAACGCGAAGTCGGAAGACCTCGAGTGGTGGTATCACTATACCCACGCCGTCGACACCGGCGACAAGAAGGGCGAGGAACACGCCCGCGGCCGCCTCGACGAGATTAAACAGGACATCGAGGCCCGCCACAAGACACTCCTGGACCTTCGTGCCGAAGCCCAGAAGGTTCAGGCCCAGCGCGAGGATCTGACTGCAGAGGCCGACAAGTGGCGGCAGATGCGGGGCCGCGTGACCGACCGGATCGGCGAGGCCCAGGCCAAGTACGACAAGATCTACCGCCGTTCGAAGGGCACTTTCTGGTGGTTCTTCGGTGACGACGACGTGGTGCAATACGTGATCCGCGGAACGGCGGTGAACGAGTTCAACGAGCAGCAGTACGTCGTGGACCGTTGCGAGACCTGCCACTACGCCATCAACAAGCCCGGCTGGGAAAAGACCGAGAACAAGCTGTTCCAGTCCCACCCGTGGATGGATGAGATCCTCACGACCCATGCCCCGGACAAATTCGGCTGCACGAGCTGTCACGGCGGGCAGGGCTACGCGCTGGAACCCGTGGACGAGGCGCACGGCACGATCCACTACTGGGACTGGCCGCTGCTCGGGAAGAAGAAACTGGAAGGCGGCCATCACTTCGACGAGGGTTACGATGCCGCGATGGTCCAGTCCTCTTGCGTGAAGTGTCATATCACTGAGTATCAGGTGACCGACCGGTCGCCCGATCCGTGGACCGGCATCGAATACCAGAAGACGATCGAATACGCCTCCGAGGTCAACAACGGCCGCGAGGCGTTTGAGAAGCTCGGCTGCTGGGGCTGCCACCAGGCCAAGGGTTTCGAGGTGCTGGACGAGATCGGCAACAAGACCGGCCCGAACCTGAACCGGATCAAGGCGAAGACGACGCCCGAGTTCCTCTACGCCTGGATCAAGGATCCGCACAAGGTCCTGCCGAAGACCCGGATGCCCTATTTCCCGGATTTCGGTGCCGACCCGGCCGCGCCTGACTACGAGCAGCAGCGCGAGAAGGAAGTCATGTCGCTTGTCGCTTTTCTCTGGAAGAACTCCGAGGACGGCTACCCGGCCAAGGATGCCGACACGCGGTCCGACTCGTGGTTTACGGGCGGCAACGCCGAGCACGGCGAGAAGCTGTTCAACAGCGTGGGCTGCAAGGCCTGTCACGTGGCCACGTCCGACTTCCAGAACGCGCGGCCCGAGGGCTACTACAAGTTCGACAATCCGTTCTACAAGGAATTCGACCAGGCACCGAACCTCTACACGGTCGGTTCCAAGGTCAACGCCAAGTGGCTCTATCACTGGCTGAAGAACCCGTCCGGTTACTCTCACGACACGGCCATGCCGTCCCTGCGTCTCTCGGACGACGAGGCCCGCGACCTCACTACCTGGCTCATGACCCAGAAGGGCAAGGAGTTCCCGCAGGTGGAGGGTCTCACGGAAGCCCTCTCCAACGAGGAGATGATCAAGAAGGGCGAGTGGATCGTCCGTAATTACGGCTGCTTCGGCTGTCACTCCATCAAGGGTATGGAGAAGGAGCAGAAGGTCGCCCCCGAGCTCACGACGTTCGCCCTCAAGGGCGCTCATGAGCTGGCGTTCGGCCCGCGCAACGCGGCCGATGTCCCGCGCACCTGGGAAGACTGGTTCCTGAACAAGGTGAAGGCTCCGCGCGGCTACCGCGACGAGCGTAACCTGCAGAAGATGCCGCAGTTCGGCTACCAGATCGACAAGGACCAGCACGGTTTCTCGGACGAGCAGGCCCACCGGTTGATGACGCTGGTGAAGGGGTTCAACGGCCAGAAGCTGTTCGGGCAGTGGCCGCACGGCAACAACATCGAGCAGAAGACGGTCGAAAAGGGCCGCCGCCTTGTCGAATACTACAACTGCAAGGCCTGCCACATCATCGACCGCAAGGGCGGCCGGGTGCTCGGCTACTACGAGGAGAACCTGCGGCTGGGACCGCCGGACCTCACGTTTGTCGGCGCCAAGCTCCAGCCGGAATGGTTCGCAGGCTTCCTGCGCAATCCATCGCAGGAGATCCGTCCGTGGCTCCAGATCCGCATGCCCACGTTCGGCTTCGAAGGGACCGATCACGTCGACGTCGCGAACTACTTCGCCGCAGTTTCGGGGCATCTGACGTCAGTGGCGCCGCCCGAGCCCGAAAGCCTGAATCCCGAAAGTGTGGCGCTCGGCAAGAAGATGTTCGAGCAGAACGCCTGCATGCAGTGTCACCAGGTCAACCCGAAGGTGGAGAAGGGCGTGGTCGGGCAGGTGGCTCCGAACCTCCAGCTCGCCTACCAGCGCCTCCAGCCCGAATGGATCCAGCGGTTCGTGCGCAACCCCGTCCACATGTATCCGGGTCTCATCATGCCGGCATTCTGGTCGTTCCCGCAGACCGAAGACGGACTGCCCATTTACGACCCGGCAAAGGCCGCCAGCGAGGATGATCAGGCAGTTATCCTCCAGAACTGGAAGGAACTGCAGGGAATCGCCGACTGGCTGATGGTTTTCGGCCGGCCCGACCAGGCCAAGGACCGCGTGGGGCGCGCCTTCAACGCCGAGGCGGCGGCAGCCAAGGGGCTGCGCCTGCCGGCACCGGCCCTCCAGAAGGTCACGGGCAAAGTGGGCCATGAGCCCGGCGAGGAACGGATCGAGAAGACTGAGGGCGACAGCGGCGGAAGCGACATGGGCTTCTGATCCGCTGCTGCCGGCTGCCGCAGACCGGCCGGCCGAAACCGAAAAAACGAACCGGGGTGCTTCGAAGGAAGCACCCCGGTTTTCTTTCGGCTTGGCGCCGGTGGCGGTGAGGGGTCAGTTCACGAGGAACTTCGCCAGCCGTCCGCGGATGATGCCTTCGGCGTCGTTCACGATACGGTCGACCAGCACCTTGCAGGTCGGGATGTCGTGGATGAGGCCGATTACCATGCCGGCCGACCAGATGCCGTATTCCATGTCGCCGTTGTCCATCACCTTGCGGCCCTTCTCGCCGGAGACGAGCGGGGCGAGCTCGTTGAAGTCCGTCTGGCCGGGCTTAGCCTCGATCTCGACGACCTTCTCCGCCACCGAGTTTTTGTAGACGCGGGCCGTGTTCTTGAGGGTCCGGAAGATAAGGGCCGTCTGGCGCTCGTCGGACTCCACCATCTTCTGCTTGAGGTTCGGGTGGACCGGGGCTTCCTGGGTCGCCAGGAACCGGGTGCCCATGTTGATGGCCTCGGCGCCCAGCGCCAGCGCGGCCGCGAGGCCCCGCCCGTCGCCGAACCCGCCCGAGGCGACGATCGGGATCTTGATCTGGTCCGCCGCGCAGGGCAGCAGGATCAGGCCCGGGATGTCGTCCTCGCCCGGGTGGCCGGCGCACTCGAAACCGTCGATCGAGACGGCGTCGCAGCCCAGCTTCTCGGCCTTCACGCCGTGCCGGACGGAGGTGCACTTGTGGATCACCTTGATCCCGGCGGCCTTGAACGCCGGCATGTATTTCTCGGGGTTGCGGCCGGCGGTCTCGACCACCTTCACGCCCGACTCGACGATCGCCTGGGCGTATTCGTCATAGGGAGTCGGCTTGATCGTGGGGAGGATCGTCAGGTTCACGCCGAACGGCTTGTCCGTCATGGTGCGGCACCGGGCGATCTCCTTGGTGAGGGCCTCCGGGGTCGGCTGCGTCAGCGCCGTCAGGATGCCGAGAGCTCCGGCGTTCGACACGGCGGAGGCCAGCTCCGCACGTCCCACATGCTGCATGCCGCCCTGGATGACAGGGTGCTGGATCCCCAGCATTTCGGTCACTCGAGTCTTGATCATCTGGTTCAGGTTCCCTTCCCGCTGCAATCTCCCCTTTCCGGGGTCTGACGCGCGCGTCAGTGCGTTACCCGCCCGGTCCGGGCGGGGCAAGAGCGGGCCGCAAAAATTGAAGGGGCTTCAGGAGCCGAGCCTGTCGAACGCCTCGATGACCTCTCTGGGGGCCTGGACGAGCTCGATCAGGACGCCCTCGCCGCACAGGGGGAACTGCTCGTTCCCCTTGGGGTGGATGAAGGTCACGTCGAAACCGGCCGCCCCCTTGCGGATGCCGCCGGGGGTGAACCGCATTCCTTCCTTTTCGAGCCACTCCACCGCCTTCCGGATGTCGTCCACCCACAGGCCGATGTGGTTCAGGGCCGGGTCGTGGACGGCGGGCTTTTTCGCGGCGTCCACCGGTTGCATGAGGTCCACCTCCACCTTGAACGGCCCCCGACCGGCGACGGCAATATCCTCGTCCACGTTCTCCTTCTCGCTCCGGTAGGTGCCGGTGACGGACAGGCCGAGGGTCTCCACCCAGAGCTTTCTCAGGCGGTTCTTGTCGGCGCCGCCGACGGCGATCTGCTGGATACCGAGGACGCGGAAGGGACGGCTCATGAAGGATCTCCTCTTCAGGGGACAAAGTGCCGGAATGCGGCGCCGCCTTTCTATCCGGCTCCGGGGCCGGATGCCAAGACCGCCTGCTGACATCGGGGACCGGGGCGGTTACTGACGGGAGAGTCCGAACCCCTCCGGAGGCCCCCCATGGAACCCGTCACCCCCGAACAGCGCGCCGTTATCAGGAGCCAGATCGAGGAACTCATCGCCGAATACGGCTACCGGTTCGACCACGGACAGGCGGACCGCATGGCTGACCTCTTCACCCCGGACGCCGTGTTCCGGGGGCTCGCCGGCCCCGCCACCGGAACGGCCGAGCTGCATACCATCTTCACGAAGACGGCGAAGTTCATGGCCGCCACCCGGCACGTCTGCACGAATCTACATCTCGTCATCGAAACCCCCGAGCGGGCAAGGGGCACCGTCGTCTTCACCTCCTACGGACACCGGGGCGAAGGCATGGGGAAACCGGAGCCCCACACCGTCGGCGACATGGAAGACCTATACGTGAAAGGTCCCGACGGCCGCTGGCGGTTCGCCGAACGGAAGATCAATGCCGTCTTCTCCTCCTGGGTGAAGAAGTAAGGCAGGGCCCCCCATTTCCCTCTCTTTCCCCGCTCCCCCTATACTTCTTCAATCATGAGACGCCTCGTTCCGCTGCTGCCGGTGCTCATCATCGGCCTCGCCATTCCGGCTTCCGCCGAGATGTGGAAGTACCGGGACCAGTGGGGCATGACCCACATCGTCGAATCGCTGGAGAAGGTCCCGCCGGAGTTCCGCGACAAGGCGGAGAAGACCGGGGGGTCGAGGGGCGGCATCCAGACGGTGAAACCGCTGATCCCGGCCGCTCCGGCGGCGAAGCCGGCGGGGGGGCCGGGCGGTAAACCGGGCCCAAAGGCAGCTCCGGCGGCCCAGGCGGGCGTGCCGTTCAGCTTCAATATGGCGCGGCTCCGGTGCGACGATCAGGGCAACGAGAATGTGGGCTCGTGGATCGAGAGCCGGTACGAGTTCAGGGGCGACCCGTACTATGTGCTGGTGGCGGCCACCTGGTGCCCGCACTGCATCGACCTGTTCGAGACGGTCCAGAAAAGCCCGAAGCTCCGGCAGAAAATTTCCGGTGTGCTAGTCTACGAGGACGAGGCGAAGTCGCTGGCCGAAAGCCGGGGCCGGAACACCCCCGGGTTCGGCGAACAGCGGCTGTCCTACCCGGCGGAGCTATCGAAGTTTTCGCTTCCGTTCTTTCTCATCCGGCGGGGCACCTTTCCCAAGCAGGTGTCCGGATTCCCGACCCTGCTCGAATGCCGCCCGGAAGGCTGCAAGAAAATCAACCGCGAGCAGTTCGTGGCCGAGAACCAGTAGGGGGCGGCGGCCCCTGTGGAGCAATCCCTGCTGAGCTTCCCACACCCCGGCTCTGCCGCCCCTCTCCCTGAAAAAGGGAGAGGGGTTGCACCACACCCCTCAGCCCCCTCTCCGTAATTACGGAGAGGGGAGGCCGCATGGCCGGGGTGAGGTCGTTTCTCTCTTGTTCAGGGAGGGACCGCTCGCGCAGCGAGCAGGGTGGGGCCAGGCGCGGGGGGATGACGCCCCTTACGCCGCGACCGGTTCCCCGAGGTCGAGGCGCTTCGACAGCCCGTCGAGGAGCCGTTCCTTGACCGGGTCGAGGATCCGGTTCATGGCGCCCCGGACCTTGTCTTCCGTGCCGAAGATCTCTTCCTCGAGCTTTTTCATCTCCACGTCCCGGACGACCGTCTTGTCGGCGGCGAAGTCGGTGAAGCCGGGGTAGTCATTCTTCAGGGTCCCCTTCTTGTAGGAGTTGATCGCCAGGTTATAGACGCGCATGGCGTCCTTGCGGTTCAGCGTCGTGTAGAAGCCGCTCCGCTCGGAGAGGCGGAACACCTTGTCCAGGCATTTGCCGCCGAACTCGAAGATATCCATGCCGATCAACTTCGCGTCGTCCTCGATCTCGAACAGGAGCCCGAACAGCGGCGTGAGCATGGAGCTGCGGCCCCACTGGCGAAGCGGGGAGTGGCGCTCCCTGAAGGAGAGCGGCGCCTCCTTCGTGTAGCTCTGCGGGAAGCCCGAGTGGCGGGACTCGTCGAGGTGGAACATCTTGAGCACGTCTTCGAGGCCCGGATACGTGGCGAAGGTCGAGAAGAAGTTCATGGCGACCGACTCCACGACGACGTTCATGCCGAACAGCCGGTTGATGGGCTTCGCCTTCAGGACTCCTTCCAGAAGCGTGTAGTCCCAGTAGCTCTGGGGATAGACGCGGTCGATGCGGGTGACGAGCTCGCGCATGACGATGAAGTGCTTGGCTTCTTCCATTACCTGCATCGCCATGCCGAGCTTGGCGCCGGTACCGCGCACGACGGGGAGCAGCGACGCGCTGGTGAACAGGGCGTAGGCCTCGCCGTGGAGGATGATCGAGAGGAGCCTGGCGAGCGCCTGACGCTGTTCGCGGGTGTAGTGCTTCTGGAGCGTTTTCTCGAACCGGTCCGAGGCGATCTTCTGCCGGATCTGGCCGATCTCGCGGATCGTCGCCGCGGCGGCGTGGTTCGCGTCGGCAGCTTCTTCGGGAGCGGCGTCGTGGAATCCGAGTTCCGGGGCGACGACTTCCGCTTTCCAGAGCCGGCGGAGCGCCGTCTCGTAGTTCCGGTGGGTGAGGGCCTCCATGTCGCCGCCGGTGAAGGTCGCAGTGCGGTCGTCGTAGGGGAGCGCGCGTTTGCCGCGCCGGGCGACGGTTTCGAGCGCACGGCTCACGCGGTGAAACGGCGTGTCCCGGCGGGGCGCGGGCAGGTTGCGGGACTCGGTAAGGGGCGTGTGGATCTGGGCAGTCATGGCTCTCTATCCTCCCGGCGGACCTGTCGCGCCGGGCTCCGTGGCCCGGCCGGTTCCGCCTGCTTCAAGAATGACAGGCGCGTCAGCGGTTCTTTATGAGAAAAATCAGTCTGACTGGCCGGGCGGCCAGATTTTTGTCCAATAGGGACGTTCTGATGCGCATTTTCGGGGTGTTAGGCTTTGCACATGCTTCGATGGACTGTTCCGCTGCTCGTTCTCCTGGCCGCGAGTTGTGCCGCCACGCCTCCGGCCCCTGCGGGGCCGCCGCCCTGCGGCCGGATCGAGGTCTATGTCCGCCGGGGATGTCCGCACTGTGCCCACGCGAAGGATTATCTGGACACGCTGAAGCTGAGGCGCCCCGGTCTCGAAGTCGTTTATTACGATCTCGCCGACGAACCCCGCTACCGCGAGGAGCTGGCGGACCTCTACCTGCGGCTCGGCCTCGGGCAGCCGGGCGTGCCGACGATGCTGGTCTGCGGCCGTGTTTTCGCGGGTTTCAGCGAGGCCCGCACACCGGGCGAAGTCGAACCGCTCGTGGGCGGCGTCCAGGCGATGCCGGAGATCGTTCAGTAACGGGCGTGCGCCTGGGGGTTGAGTTCAAGGCGTTTGCCTCCCGTTCGCCCTGAGCGGGACCGCCCGGAGGCGGGTTCCCGCTCACCGCCCCGCGAACAGGTCCACCTGCTTGTAACCCGCGGGCGTCCGGAACGTGTCCGGGGACAGGGTTTCGGGTCCGTGGGAGACAAGTTCGTAGAACTTCCTGACCGGGGTCCCCGGCACCGGCGGCTGCTCAATCACGGCCGGATAGCCATAAACGGAGAACGGGAAATCGAGCGGCCAGGGGAACCGGCCGAACACTCCGGCGAGGCGCTGCCCGTCGGTGCCGTCCGCCACCACTTCTTCGAGGCCCGCGATGGCTGGGGCGGCTTCGGCGGGCAGGGCTTTCACGGTGCAGACGCTGCGGACGATCTGGACGCCGATCTTTCCTTCCACGAAGGCGCACTTCGTCCCCGCCACCTCCGCGCGCCGGGTGGTCTGGCTCCAGAGGAGCGGGTCCATGCCTTTCGCCTGCACCTGCCGCTCGGCGAGCTTTTTCACGTCCTCGGGCAGCAGGTTCACGACTGTTGAGGCGGCGGTGGATACCGTGCGGGATTTTTCCATGTAGGCTTTCAGCTGCGCGTAGCCGAAGGTCTTCGCCTTCTGGTCGATGTGAAGCAGCTCGCCGTTCTTCGAGTTGACGACGAACACCTCGCCGGGGATTTCGGCGCGCACCTGGCTGCCGAGGAACTCCACCGCGGCCGGGACCGGCTTGATCTTCAGTCCTTCGGCGGTGCCGCCGGGCCAGTAGTTGTAGGTGAACCGGTAGCCCCGGTTCTGCTGGGCGCGGGCGGCGGCGGGCAGCAGTAGGGCCGCGAGGGCGAGCGGCAGGAGCGCGGGATGAATTCGCATGGGGGAAAGGTTAACAGAGGGGCCCCCGGGAATCATCCGCCCGTGAAAGGCCGTTAACATGAGCGATCCGTCCGGAACCGCAGACGATCCGCTGGGAACAATGACCGGCTGGATCGAAGTCGAGCTCGCGTTCGACCAGCGTCTGGCCGAGATCGTCTCCGCAGTGCTGTTCTCGAAGGGCGCCACCGGGGCCGAGGAGATGGACCCCCTGCCCGGCGATCCGGATCGCGCACGGATCCGGGCCTGGTTCCCGGTGAACGTCGAACCCCAGTCGGTCGAGGCCTGGCTGTCGGATTTATACCGCACGGCGAAGGAAGAGCATGAGGGTCTCGCCCCGGTGCGCATCGCCGTCCGCTCGCTGGAAGAAAAAGACTGGGCGGAGAGCTGGAAGAGCTGCTTCGCTCCCCTGAAAATCGGCCGCTCGCTCCGGATCGTACCGTCGTGGATCGACCCTTCGGGGGACGATGCCGCAGAATCCGGCCCCAGGCCACGCCTCGTCCGCCTCGACCCCGGCATGGCGTTCGGCACCGGAACGCACCCGACCACGTTCATGTGCCTCGAACATCTGGAGGAACTGGCCCGGGAAAAGGGGTTCAGCCTCGGCCGCGTCTGGGACTGGGGCAGCGGCTCCGGGATTCTGGCCATCGCCGCCCGGGTGCTCGGAGCGTCCGGTGTCACCGGCACCGATACCTCCGCGCAGGCGATCGTCGCGGCGGAGGACAACGCCCGGCTGAACGGGATCGCGGACGGTCTCGTTTTCGCGCACCGGAGCGTCCAGAAGATGGACGGCCCGTTCGATCTCGTTCTCGCCAACCTGTACGCGGAAGTGCTCCTGAAAGACGGCGCGGCCGTGCTCGCGAAGCTCGCGCCCGGCGGATCGTTCATCACGAGCGGGTTTGTCTCCGAACGTGCCGGCGAGATCGAGGCGATGCTGAAGGCGGCCGGGCTCGCCGAAGTGAAGCGGTCGGTCCGGTCTGACAGTTCGCAGATGGGCGCCGAGCAGTGGGCCGGGCTCTGGTGGAAGCGGCCCTGACGGGGGCCGCTACAGAAGGACGATGACGCGGTCCTCAAGCTCGTTCCGGTCATTGGGCCGGGGCGGGAACCGCGCGGCGAGGTGATCCAGCAGGTCGCCGATCATGGCGACGATGCCGTCTCCGAATTTGGCCTGCCGGAACGCCTCCTCGCCGAGGGAGGCGGCCTTCGAGGCCAGCTCGCTGTCCACGGCTCCCCAGATCGCGAACCGTTTCTGCCGGATGCAGAAGTAGAACAGGACGCCGGTGCCGCCTTCGGTCCGGTCCATGCGGAGTTCACGATAGAACAGCTTCGCCCGTTCCACCGGATCGCCGGGGAAGTCGATCTCGACCAGCACGCGGAGTTCCGCCGCCGAGGCCTTTTCCACTTCGCGGATCATCGTTTCGATGTTCCTGCGGGCGGGCAGGTCGAGGAAACGTGTTTCCACTTCCTGTTCGAGCGCCCGCCGGGCCGCCCGGTAGTCGCGGCCCCGGAGCCAGAGCCAGACGTTGAGGGCGAGCAGCGGGGCGAGCCCGAAGAAATAGCCGCCGGGTATCTTCACCAGCAGGAAGAACAGCGCGGCGAGGCCGAGCCCCACGGCGGTCCTCACGGCCAGCTTCCGGCCGCGCAGCTTTTCGGCCGCGAACCAGACGGGCTGGACCATGAAAACGGCAAGAAGAACGATCCCCGCCACCGAGGGCCGCTCCGTGCGGACGAGGAAGCCGAGCAGTTCGTCCGTCACGTCAGGCGTCTCCGAACGGCTTCACGGCATCCGCCGGAAACCGGTGATGGGCGAGGCGGCCCGAAATGAGCGACTGGATGATCTCGGCCGTCTCGACGAGGCGAGGGCCGGGGCGGTTGAAGTAGGCGTTCCCGTCCGCGAAGAACACCCTGCCGCTTTTCGCCGCCGGTGTGTCCCGCCAGCCGGGCAGGGCTTCGAGGATATGGCGCTCTTTTTCGGACTGGGGGATCGTGAAGCCGCACGGGGCGATCACGATGACTTCAGGTTCGTAGTCGCGGACCTGTTCCCAGGGCACGGGGCCGGTGTTCCCGCCGCGAATGCCGAGCCGGTGCTCTCCGCCAGCCAGTTCAGTCAGTTCGTGGATCCAGTGGCCACCCACCATGAGCGGCTCGATCCATTCGATGTGGACGACGCGGGGGCGGCGGGAGAGCTTCTCTCCCGCTTCCTCCGTTTCCAGGAGCCGCATCTGGAGTTCCCGGTTCAGTTTCCGGCCGGCGTCCGGCGCGCCGAGGGCGTCCGCAACCCGGAGGAAATCCTCGAATACGTCCCGCAGGGCGAGGGGTTTCAGCGAGACGACCTTCACGTCCCGGTTTGTGAGGTCTTTTACCGCCCGGGTCACGTCGTTCAGCGAGACGGCGCAGACATCGCACTGGTCCTGCGTGATGACGACGTCCGGTTTCAGTTCGTCCAGCTTGCGGGTGTCGATCCGGTAGACCGAGAGCCCCTGTTCGACGAGGGCGCGCACGTCGCGGTCGATCTCGCGGGTGGAAAGCTGCGGATTCATCTTGGGTTCGGTGAGCACCGGGAGCCGTTCGATACCGGACGGCCAGTCGCACTCGTGGGAACGGCCCACGAGGTCCTTCTGGAAGCCCAGCGCGCAGACGATCTCCGTGGCGCTCGGTATCAGGCTGACGATCCGCATGATTCTGGTCCCTACCAGCGGCCGCTGGCGCCTCCGCCTCCGAAGCCGCCGCCCCCGCCGGAGAAGCCGCCCCCGCCGCCTCCAAAGCCGCCGCCGCCGAATCCTCCGGAATATCCGCCCCAGTGGCCGCCCCGGTAGAAGCCCCGGCGGCGCGGTCCGGCCAGAACGCTGAGGATAATGAAGATGAGCAGGATGACGACGAACGCGGTATCGGAGAGACCGGGCTGCCCGCTGTTACGGTCGTCAGGGCCGAAATCGACTTTCTGGCCGAGCAGCACATCGACGGCCGCCTGCGTTCCGGCACTGATACCGCCCGGGAAATCGCCTTCACGGAAACGCGGGACGATCACCTTCCGGATGATCTGGTCGGCGAGGACGTCCGGGATCGTTTCCTCGATGCCGTAGCCGGTTTCGAACCGCAGGGCGCGGTCATCGCGGAAGACGATGAGCAGCAGGCCAGAATCCACCTTGTCGTGGCCGATCTTCCACTGCTCGGCCACGCGGAGCGACGCCTCCTCGAGCACGTCCCCGTTCAGGGACGGAAAGGTGGCGACGACGAACTGTATTTTCCGGCGGTCGTTCAGTTCCGTGAGGATCCGGTTCAGACGGTTTTCTGTTTCGGGATCGACCAGTTCCGCGCCGTCATAAACATAGGTCCTGGGCGGCGGGGGCGGGTCGAAGCGGGCGGCCGCCCGGGCGGCGGGCAGGAGCAGCAGCGCGGCCAGCAGGAACCGGAGCCGTGCCGGGCGCGGGGCGCCCCGGCGGGGACTGAAGCCGTTTCCCGTCACAGGGATTACTTGAACTCCACCTTGGGAGCCGTCCGGGCGCCTTCATCCGCCTCGAAGGCGAGCCGCGGCTTGAAATCGAACATGCTGGCGAGGAGGTTGCCCGGAATCTGCCGGATGCGGGTGTTGTACGCCGCGACCGCCTCGTTGTAACGCTTGCGGGAAACTCCGATCCGGTTCTCGCCGCCCTCCAGCATGATGGACAGGGACTGGAACGTTTCCATCGACTTCAGCTCGGGGTACTTCTCGACCGTGACCATGAGGCGCGAGAGGGCCCCTTTGAGGGCGGATTCGTTCTGGCGGAACGCCTCCATGGCCTTCGGGTCCGTAAGGACGTCTCCGCTGAAGGTCATCTGGGAGGCCTTCGCCCGGGCCTCGGTGACGGCGGTGAGCACGTCCTTTTCCTGGTCGGCGGCCTTCTGGACCACGGCGACGAGCTGCGGGACGAGATCATTGCGGCGCTGGAGATCCGCGTCCACGTCGGCGGCGGCCTTCGTCACGCCTTCATCCAGGGCGACGATATCGTTGTAGGTCCCGCAGCCGGACAGCGAGGCGGCGGCGAAGGCAAGGGCGGCGAGCAGGGCGAAGGGCTTAAGCGTGTCTCGGTTCACAGGGATGGTCTCCGGGCCGGAGCGGTGATCGCTCCGGCTGCATGGAGATTGGCCACTCACCGGCGGGGCGGCAAGGGGGGATTACTCGTTGCCCGTAACGCCGAGGGTACGGAGATAGACGTCCCGCACGGCTTCCGTATGGCTGCGGTAGTCGTCCAGGAGCCGCCGCCTCGCTTCGGTGCGTCCACCCCCCGAGTAACCCATCCGGTAGGCGAGGGCGTCCAGTTCGGTGCGTTCCAGATCGATGTCCTTGATCGGCCGGTCCTGCACGATCCGCATTCGCGAGGAAAGCCGCTGGATGAATTCGTATCCCTTGAGAAGCGTGCGGGCGTCCTCGTCGGGCAGCAGTCCGAGAGAGTTCAGCCGGACGATCGCTTCGGAAGTGGCGGCAACCCAGAGCTGGTCCGGGTGGACGGCGAAGTGACGGAGCTGAAGGTACTGGACCGTGTATTCGATATCGACGATCCCGCCCCGGCCGGTCTTGGGGTTCTTGTGGTGGCGGTCTTCTTTCGCCAGTTCCCGCTCCATCCGGCCCCGGAGATGGGCGATGTCGCGGGCGAGCGTGGGCGTCGCGGCGGTCTTGAGGATTTCCCGGATCTCGTCCTCGATCGCGGCGCCGAACGCCGCATCGCCCGCGAGGGAACGGCCCTTGAGAAGAGCCTGCTTCTCCCAGGTCTGGCTGCCGCCCGAACGGTGATACTCCCTGAACTGTCCGATGTGGGTGACGAGCAGCCCCGCGTTGCCCGAGGGCCGGAGCCGTGCATCCACCTCGTAGCAGGAGCCTTCGGCGGTTTTCACCGTGAGGTAGGAGATGAGCCGCTGGGCGACACGGATGAAAAATTCGAGGTTCGAGGTCTTCTTCTTCCCGGCGCCGCCGGACGTCTCCCCTTCGCCCGAAAAGAGGAAGATCACGTCGAGGTCGGAGCCGTAGCTCATCTCGCCCGAGCCGAGCTTGCCCATGCCGAGAATCGCGAAGCGAGCCGGTTTCCGGGATTCTTCCTCGACCGGTTCCCCGTGCCGCGCGGTGGCGTCCTTCCAGGCGAGCTTCAGCGCTTCCTCGACGCACACGCGGGCGATGGCCGTGAGCCGGCGGCCCGCTTCGGCGGTGTCGATGGCGCCGGCGAGATCGAGCATTCCCGTCTCCAGCGTGTAGAGGTTACGGAAGGTCCGCAGGCAGTTGATCTCGGCCTCGCCCACCGAATCCGGTTCCGCGTCCGGGGCCTGCCGCTCCCGGATCCGGGCGAAGGCCGCCCGCAGGCTCTCCAGCGAGGCTGAGTCGTTCGAGGATTCGACCGTCAGGACCCGGTCGATCAGCTTCCAGTTGCGGATCAGGATGGCCGAGAGAAAATCGCTGGAGCCGAACACGGCAATGAGTCGTTCGCACAGGCGGGGGTTGTCGAGCAGCGTGCCCCAGAAACTCATCCGGCGTCCCACCGTGTCCATCAGCTTTTCGAGGTTCGTATGGGCCATCTCGGCGTCGGCGGCCCGGGCGATCTCCGATTCGAGCCGCGCGGCGAGGGCATCGAGCTGCTCTTCGGTGCCGCCTGCAAGCGCAGCGATGTTGAACTGGGCGCGGAGGCGCTGGGCGAGACGGCTGTCGGCCTGCTCCTCGCGGAACAGGGAGTCAAAGCTCCGGCGGACCGTCTTCATGTGGTCGGCAAGTTCCGCAAGGAAATCATCCAGGGCCGAAGGACCCGTAAACCCCATTGAGAGGGCGATCCGCTCCTGCGCGCCGCGGTCTTCCGGCAGGTTGTAGACCTGCTCTTCCTCGACCATCTGGAGATGGTTCTCCGTGCGGCGGAGAAAGAGATAAGCCTCGAGAAGGCGGGACTTTTCTTCCGCCCCGATCAGGCGGTTTCTGGCGAGCTGGTCGAGACCGTCCACGGCCGAAGCGGTCCGGAGGTCCGGATTCTTGCCGCCGTAGAGAAGGGTGAGCGCCTGCACGAAGAACTCGAGGTCGCGGATCCCTCCGGTGCCGAGTTTCACGGAGACGGTCGAGTGGTTTTTCTCCTGCTCGCGGTCCTCGATCCGGATTTTCATTCCCTTGATCGAGTTCACGGCGGCGAGATCGAGGTAGCGCCGGTAGATCACCGGTTCCACCTGCTTGAGGAATACCGCCGCGAGCGGCCGGCTTCCGCCCACGGGGCGGGCCTTGGCCATCGCCGCCTTCTCCCAGGCGGCGGCGAAGAGTTCGTAATAATTCGCCATGGCGTCGAGCGGGAGCACGATGGGCCCCGCCTTGCCCTCGGGCCGGAGATTCAGGTCCACGCGGAATACGAGTCCGTCGGCCGTGCGCTCGGATAACGCCTTGGAAAGGTGCTGGCCCGCGCGGCTGAAAAACTCGGCGGGGGTCTTCCGGGTGGCGCCGTCCACGGGGTCCCCGGTCACGGTCGAATGGAGGAAGATGAGGTCCACGTCGGAGCTGAAGTTGAGCTCTCTCGCGCCGAGCTTGCCGAGCCCGAGCACGGCGAACTGGGCCCGGGACACCTTGCTCTCGAAACCCGGATAGAGCGGGGCGCCGTATTCACGTTCCGTCTCGGCAACTGCCCATTCGGCGGCGGCCGCCACGCAGAACTCGCCGATGTCGCTCACCTGCCGGAGAATGGATGGGTAACGGTCCAGGGGGACGACTCCGCAGAGGTCCTGGACGACGACGGAGAGCATCGATTCATGTTTCACGAGACGCAGAGAACGGTAAAAGCCGTCCCTCGTCTGCTGCGACGAGCCGCCGTGGGCGGCGAAACGTTCCGCCAACCGGTTCATGCCGATTTCGGGGGGTGCATCCAGAACAGGCGCCGCGAGTTCCGGATGCTGCTCCGCCCACCGGGCGTAGCGCGGGGAATGGAGTTTCAGGATCTCGAGCCGGGCCGAGGCCGCGGGCGTGAGCGTGAGCGTGAGCGTGGGACCGTCAGCCATTCTTTTCGCCGCCTTCGATCATCCGGCCGATGTAGAACACGATCCCTCCTGCGATCAGCATGCCGAGTTCCGTGTACATGTCGTGCTCCATGAAACCCTGCACGAGCCCGAACCCGACGAGCCCGATGCCGAACACCTCGACCAGTTTTCCGGCCCAGAAACGCATGGGGGTCAGGGCCTCGCCGCGGGCGGCGGCAGAATGGGCTGGGTGAGCGGTTCCTCGCTCCGCCGCTGGACCTCGATCTCGGTGACGAGGACGCTGGGGGCCACGGCCGACACCGGCACATAACCGCTTTCGGCGCCGCAGAAGCCGTTGAAGACATGGTAGTCGTCGCCCGTCAGCGAGATCTTCCGGATCGACGCGAGCGGCGTGCCGACAATGTCCGCCCCGCGCACGAGCGTGAGTGCGCCCGTTTCCGTGTCCACCTGATAGAGCTTGCGGGCGACCCCCTTGAAGGTCTGAACGCCCCAGCGGCTCGTGTTCGTTTCGCCGCCGTCCACTTCCTCGACGTAGAGCCCGTACGGTTTTCCCTGGCGGCGGGCCTCGGCGCGCAGTTCTTCGAACAGTTTCTCGCGGCTCACGGTCTTCGACGAGCGCACGACGAGGTTCCCCATCCGCGCCATCGGCGCCATGAACATGGAGGCCCGGCCGTGGCCGTTCGAGCGGTCCCGTTGGCGGATCGGGGCGCGGGACAGGAGGAAATCCTTCAGCACGCCCTTCTCGATCAGTACGGTCTTGCGGGCGGGAACGCCGTCGTCGTCATAGAGGTAGTAGCCGTTCAGGGGAATCGTGCCCTCGGTCTTCTGGGAGGGGTCGTCGTAGACGTCCAGGAACGGGGGGATGATTTCCGTCTCCAGCTTGTCGGCGAAGGTCTGCCCCTCCTGATCGTCGTCCTGACGCTCGCCCTCCAGCCGGTGGCCGACGGCCTCGTGGAAGAACACGCCGGCCGCCCGGGGCGAGAGGATGGCGGGGCCCGTGTAAGGGGTCTGTACGGGCGCCACGCGGATCTCGGTCAGTTCCCGGCCGGCCTCGTCGGTGAGCGATTCGAGTTCCTGCGCGGACGGGAAATCGCTCTCGGAGCGGCCGTAGAAGTTCCGGACCGCCTGCACGGCCTCGCCGTCTTCGGCGCGGCCGTTGGCGGTGATCATCAGCGAGTAGATCGCGTCGGCGTCGGCGATGGAAGTTCCTTCCGTATTCAGGAGGAAGCGCTCCGTTCCGTAGGCGGAGAAGCGGACCTCGGAGTCGATAATCTCCTTGCGGGCCTTGAGCCGCGCCGAAAGCGTGCGTACCCGCTCGCGCCAGACGTCAAGGTCCGGCGAGAACGTCACGGCCGGACCCTGGTAGCTGACCGGCTCGGCCCGGGCGAAGCTCGCCGTCTTGTACCGGTCCACGCGGGTTACTTCGTTCGCCTTTCGCTGGAGGAAGTTCGAGACGGCATCCTTGTACTCGCTGTCGGTACTGGCCCATAGATCGAAGCGGATGGCGTCGGCGTTGGAATCAAGCGAGATGAATGGCGGGCGCGACCAGCCGAAGAAACTGAACTGGCCGCCGCCGGACTTGAACCGGTTGCCGCCCGTGTTGTCGAACCCGTAATCGCCCACGCGGACTTCGGTGTAGAGGCCCCGCTGGCGCTCGGCGCTGTCCTCGAACACGCCGCCGGCACGTCCGGCGACCTGCACGCGGGTGAGATCGTTGATCCGGTAGGCGACGAAGTAGGGGGCCGGGAAGGTTTTGGCCTTGAGCGAGGTACGCGAGCGCTCGAGCTCCGACCGCATGGCCTCCAGGATTTCGGGCCGCTGCGAGGGGTCCAGAACCGTTCCGGAGAGGGCCGCGCCCCCGGCCTGGGCCCCGGCGGGAGCGTTCCGGGCGGCCTCGCCCGAAGGGGCGGGCCGGCAGGCGGAGGCGGCAAGGGCAAGCAGAAGGGCGGTAAAAAGATTACGGCAGACGGCATTAAAAGGTTGCATCGGCGGCAGTATAGAGAAGAAAATTCCCAAAGACGCCATGAGCGATCAGGGAAAGAGCGGCGAAGGGGCGGACGGAAGGTCCGCGTCCCCCGAGTCCGGTCTCGAAGACCGGATGGAAAGCCTGTCCGTCTTCGCCGGACGGATCGCCCACGAGTTCAACAACGTCATGAACTCGATCATGAACACGGCGGCGCTCCTCAAGATGACCGGCGGCCTTTCGGCTGAGACGGCGGAACTGGTGGACCTCATCGATCGTTCCACGAAACGCGGGGCGGAACTCACCACGGCGCTCATGAGTTTCGCACGGCCGGGCTCTCCGGCTTTCATGGGGGCCGAGGCTAACGCGCTCGCGGCGCAGGCGGCCGAGGCCATGAAGAAACGCCTTCCGCCCGGCATCGAGGTGAAGTTCGTTCCCTCCGATGCGCCCCTCGAGATCCGGGTGGACGAGATGCTGTTCTCGCAGGTGATGAACGCACTCGCCGACAACGCAGCCGAAGCCATGGGCGGGGCAGGGACGCTCGCGCTTTCCGTGTCGGCAGCCGCAGGGGCGGACGGCCTCCCGGTGGCCCGGCTGTCGGTGAGTGACACCGGCACCGGCATTTCCGAGCAGTACCGCAAGTTCATCTTCGATCCCCTGTTTTCGACGCGGCAGGGGGTGAAGGGTGCGGGTTTCGGCCTCTGCCGGGCGTACCGGCTGATGAAGGACCAGGGGGGACTCCTCCGGCTTGCGCCCGCGCAGCCGGAAACCGGCGCGGAGTTCTGGGCCGAGTTCCCGGCCGGGAAGACGGCGGCGGTGCTGCCGCCGCCGGACACCGTGCAGCCCGCCGCCGCCGGAACCGGCGGCAGCTCCGGCGTTCAGGGGGCGCGGGTGAGCGTGCTCCTTGCCGATGACGACGAGGCGAACCGCCTGCTCGGGGCGCGGCTGCTGGAGAAGTTCGGTCACTCGGTGAAGCTGGCGCGTGACGGTCTCGAGGCGCTCCAGATCTTCCAGGCAGCCCCGCAACGGTTTGACGTGCTGATTGCCGACGAAACCATGCCGGGCCTCACGGGGTCGGAGGTGATCTCCATGGCCCGCAAGATCCGCAGCGGACTTCCGGCGATCCTGATTACCGGAAACGACCGGTCGAACACTTCCGTGGACGACGGCGTCACCTACGTCCAGAAACCCTACGACGCCGAAGCGTTCATCAGGCTCGTGGCCTCCCTCGCCGGGAGGTAATCGCCCCTCCCGCGACACCGCCCGGCGGACCTGCTATACGCCTTTCCCATGCGTGAATTCCTGCTCGCTTCATCGTCCCCCCGCCGCCGGGAACTGCTCGGTTCGGCGGGATACCGGTTCCGGATCCTGACGCCGGATATCGAGGAACGGTTCCGCCGCACGGAGACGCCCCTCGAGATGGTGAAGCGGCTCTCCCGGGAGAAGGCCCTTGCCGTGATCCGCCGCCACGGGGCTCAAGGCCATGTGGTGCTCGCTGCCGACACGACTGTCGTTCTGGGGAGCCGGGTGCTCCAGAAACCGGCGAACGAGGCGCACGCCGTCCGGATCCTGAGGGAGCTGTGCGGACGGGAACACGAGGTCTTCACCGCCGTCGCCGTGTCGGACGGCGCGCGGACCTCCGTGAAGGCGGTGCGCACGCGGGTGAAGTTCCTGGACCACCCGAGGGCGGTCCTCGAAGCCTACGTGAAGACGGGAGAGCCCATGGACAAGGCGGGCGCCTACGCGATTCAGGGGACCGGGGCGTTCCTGATCGAGAAGATCACCGGTTCCTACACGAACGTCATCGGCCTGCCGATGCCCGAGACGATGCGGATGCTCGCCTCCTTCGGCATCGCTCCGGAGGCCCGGCCATGAGCCTCGCCGAACGCCTCGCCGCCGTCCGCGCGGGTATCGAATCCGCCTGCCGCGACTGCGGCCGCGATCCGTCGGAGATCACGCTCATCGGCGTGTCCAAGTTCCATCCGCCCGAGGCCGTTCGCGAGGCCGTGGCGGCGGGCCTCCTCGATTTCGGCGAGAACTACGTGCAGGAGTGGATCCGCAAGTCCGAAGACCTCGCGGACGCCGGTGTCCGGTGGCATTTCACGGGCCACCTCCAGTCGAACAAGGCCCGCTTTCTCGTGGGCCGGGTGGCGCTCATCCATTCGGTCTCGTCCACCGGTCTCATCGACGTGCTCGCCCGGCAGGCGGAGAAGCAGGGGGTCCGGCAGGAAATCCTGCTGGAGCTGAATCTCTCCGGAGACCCGAAGAAAACCGGCGCTCCCGAGAAGGATCTTCCCCGGCTTATTGAAGTGAGCCGCCGCCACGCGGGAACCGTGATTCTGCGGGGCCTCATGTGCATGGGACCGCTGGAAGGCGATGCCGAAACAGCCCGGCCCGTGTTCCGGCGCTTGAAAGAACTCTCCGGGGCGTGCATCATGGACGGGTCGCCGCCGGTGCTTTCGATGGGAATGTCGGAGGATTACCGGGTAGCGATCGCCGAAGGCGCCACCCACATCCGGATCGGAACGGCCATATTCGGGCCGCGCCCTCCGAAGGCCCCGGCGGAAGCGTAAGTGTCCTTCGGTTCCTTCTGTCCCACGCTATAGATTGACGGTGTATTGGTTTCGTCTGGAAAGGCGGATGTTCGCGTGTCCCTCAAACTGGCCATAGCCGGCGGCGGCGCCATGGGCGGAGCCCTGGCGAACGGACTGATCCGGTCGAAGACGCTGGCCCCGTCCGCCATCGTCGTGATCGAACCACTCGCCGCGCGCCGCGACGAGCTGAAAAGGCAGTTCGGTGTGAAGGTGACGGACGATCCGGCGGGCGCGAAGGATGCCGAGGTGCTGCTTCTCGCCGTAAAGCCGCAATCGCTCCCGGAGGCGGGGCCTGCCTACGGCCGCGTCATGGGCAAGCGCACGGTCGTCTCGATCCTGGCCGGCGCCACGGTGGGGACACTCAAGGGATATTTTCAGGGTGGCATCGCCCGCGTGATGCCCAACACCCCGGCACTGGTGGGGGAGGGAGCGTCGGCGGTCTATTTTTCTGCTGACGTGGCTGCCGCCGAGCGCAAGCGCATCCGCGAGTGGCTCTCCTCCGTGGGCCGTGTGATGGAGTGCGGGAAGGAATCCGATCTCGACGCCGTGACGGGACTTTCGGGTTCAGGTCCGGCTTACGTGTTCGAGATGATCGAGGCGCTGTCGGACGGCGGCGTCCTCATGGGCCTCGGCCGCGAGGTGGCGACCCAGCTCGCCGCGCAGACCGTACTCGGGGCGGCAAAGATGGTTCTGGAGTCGGGCAAGCACCCGGCGCAGCTCAAGGACCAGGTGACGTCCCCCGGCGGCACGACGATCGCGGGCCTTGAGCAGCTCGAGCTCCGCGGCATGCGGGCGGCCTTCATCGAGGCGGTCCGTGCGGCCACGGAGCGGTCGCGCCAGTTGGGCGCAGCTCCGGGTACCGCTACACTGGCAAAGGGGAAGAAGGGGCGCTGAAGGCGCTTCCTGATTCAAGGGTTTGGCCCGGCCGGAGTTCCGGCGGGTGTGAGGTGATGGCAGATGAAACTCTCTCCGATGGAGATCCAGCAGAAGGTCTTTAACCGGACCTTTCGCGGCTACAGCGAACAGGAAGTCAGGAATTTCCTAGAGGCGGTATCGTCCGCCTACGCCGACGCCGTGCGCGAGAACAACTCCATGCGCGACCAGATGTCGCGGCAGGATCAGGAGATCCAGCAGCACAGAAACCGCGAGCAGATCCTGAAGGATACCCTCGTGACGGCCCAGCGGGCGGTCGAGGAGATGCGCCGCAACGCCCAGAAACAGTCCGAACTGCTCATCGCCGAGGCGGAGCTCAAGGCCGATGCGCTGGTGAAGGACGCCCACAACCGCGTCGCCGACCTCCAGCAGCAGATCCAGGAGCTGAAGCGGCTCCGGCTCCAGTTCGAGAACCACCTCCGGTCCGAAATCGAGCTGCACACGAAGCTCCTCGAGGCGGGCACGGTTGCCGAGAACGAGCGCGCCGCCGTCGAGAGGAAAGTCGCCTTCATCAAGAAGGGCGAATGACACGGGTCCGGGACCGTCCCTGGACGCCGGGGCCCCCCGGAGTCCACTACCTTCACGTTCATGTCCAGCCCCGGGCCAAAAGGGCCGGGATCGCGGGCGTTCACCCGCTGCCGGACGGTCCGGCGCTGAAGGTATCGCTAAAGTCGCCGCCTCTGGACGGCCGTGCGAACGATGAACTGACGGAACTGGTTGCGGGGGCGCTCGGCCTCCGGCGGCAGGCCGTGACGCTGGAGAGCGGCGAAAAATCCCGGGACAAGCGGCTCCGGATCGAGGGCACGGGCCCGGCAGAGCTCGACCGGCTTGCGGAGCCGTGAGGGAGCCGGTATCTAAAGGGACAGGAGACTATTCATGGCGGAACTTCGTCCCAAGGGTGCTGGCCACGACGCCCGCAAATGCAAGTGGAAGGAACGCGACGAGGCGGCTGTTGCCGCGCTCCCCGAAAACACGACCGGCACCGACCGGATGAACGCGATGATCTTCCGCTGCACGAACCCGGACAAGGCCGGGCCCACCAGCATGATGCTCTGCAAGATCTGCCGGGAGAATAACGACGGCTACGAGCCCGCTCCCGATTCGCCCGACTATGCGAAGCCGGCGGCTCACTGACCCGTTCGCGGCGGCGGTTATGGCGGCTGCCGTAATCCTCGCCGCCGCCGTTCCTGCGCCGGTGCGGGCGCTGGAGCCTGCAAAGACCAGACTGCTCGTGATGTACGTCCACCCGAGGTCGCCGGATCTCGCGGCCGCCGCTCGTGGCGCCCGCGCCGGACTCGTCCGGGTCCTCGAAGGGCTCAAGTTTGAAAAGCTCTACTCGCCGGACGACCTTGCCGTGACCATGAAGGTAGACGAGTTCAGGAAGGCGATGGAGGACCGCTCCACCGGAAATCTCATGGCGCTCGGCAAGCGGATCGGGGCGTCGAAAGTGGTCTACGGAGAGCTGGAGAGCCGGGACAACGAACGGATCCTTCACCTCTCCCTGCTCCCGCCGGAGCCCAAGGGGCCGATCCGGTTCGACAAGGCTTCCTATCCGGTGAACTCCGGAGACGAGGTAATCGACTTCGAGGTCGCCAAAGCCGTCATCCGGCTGATGCAGCTCTGAACCGTTCAGTCCGCCTTCGGGACCGGTTTCGCCGCGCAGCCCTCGACCCATTCCACCGTTCCGTCCGAGAAGAACTCCTTCTTCCAGATCGGCACCGTCTCCTTGAGGGTATTGATCGCCCACTCACACGCCCGGATCGCGTCCGCGCGGTGGGGCGAGCTCACGGCGATGGCGACCGACGCCTCGCCGATCCCGAGTTCCCCGATCCGGTGCTCGATGCGGCAGCGGGAGACGCCGAACCGGCGCACGGCCTCGGCCTCGAGCTCGTCCATGATCTTCTGCGCCATGCCGGGCTTCGCCTCATAAACGAGCCTGAGGACTCCACGCCCCCCGTGATGGTTTCTCACGACGCCGAGGAACGTCGCCACGGCCCCGCTTTCGGGCGTGCCGACTTCGTGGACGAGGCGGTCCACCGATAGGACCTCGGTCGTGAGGCGGCTCATGGGCGGCCTCCCGAAACCGGAGGAATGAGCGAGATGTCCTCTCCCTCCGACAGCCGGTAGCCGGAATTCACATAAGCGCTCCCGGAAACGACGGCGAGGTGCTTGCGCCGTTCTCCGATGCCGGGGTGCCGGGCTGCGACGGCGGCCATGAGGGCCTCCACGGTCGAACCGTCCGGCAGGTCGTAGAAGTCGTGGTCGATCCCGGCGATCTCCCGGAGCATGGCGTAGTAGCTGGCCTGTACTTTCACTCGAACTCGTCTCCCGGCGGGATTCTCTCCCGCATGACGCATCCTGACACGCCTTCTTTCCCGGCGGCAAAACGGTGTGCTATTGATGACCCACTTCAGTTGACGGGAAATTTAGCCGGGAACGACGCCGGCCGGGGAGCCGGCCGGACGCGCCCCGCCAGCTGTACGGGGTTGGGATACATGAACGCTCTCAAGGTTTTCGCACTGGCCGCCGCCGTGGCGGCGCTGCCTTTCACCGCCTCCGCCCAGACGCGGACGCTCACCCGGTCGGCCGACCCGGTGGTGCTCCAGGGCGAGGTGCTGCTCAAGGTCTGGAACCGGAAGATCTCATCCCTCCGGGTGCTGTCGAAAAAGAGCGGCAGGCTCGAGGCAATCCCGTTCCAGATCGACAAGCTGGATCCGGACGGCGTTTACATCATCCCCACCGCTTCCATGACAAAAGCCGTGATTGACGAGACGAACTGGGATACCCGCAGCGAAGAAGAGCGGCACAAGGACCGGCTCGAGGAGTTCAAGGACGACGAGCAGGATCTCCTCAGGGACGTGAAGTCGGGCAAGCTGAAGCAGGCCGAGTTCGAAAAGAAAAAGCGCCGGGCCGAATGGATCGAGAAGAGCGACGAATTCGATTACAACGACGAGATCGCCTTCATGGTGCACGATGCGGGCGACCGGGCGGCTTCGGCCGAATATCCGGCCGGAGCCGATACCGTCGAGGTGACGGTGAAGAACCCGCTCGACGGGACCGTGGCCTGGGTATACGTCGCCGCCTTCCAGACCGCGCCGCCGCCGCTCTCACCGGTGGATTATCTGACGTACAACGCGAAGACCGACACCGTTGAAAGCCGGTTCGCGGTCATGGATTTCGTGGACAACAAGCCGCTGATCCTCGAGAAGATCGTCCCCAAGAACCAGAAGGAGGGCGGCAAGCTGCTCCCGAACGTGCTCGACCGGTTCAAGCTGCGGATCACGATCAAGCCGATCATGTTCTTCGCGCTCAACTTCGACGAGAACAACGTGAAGAGCTTTACCGTGGGATACGTGGACGGCCCGGTGCGCGTCATCCGGCGCAACGTCTTCTGGATCATTATCGGCGGTATCAAGCTGCCGTTCTTCCCGAAGGCGATCGTCTACTTCAAGTTCTACGAGAACCAGCTCCAGGGCCCCACCGAGGTGTTCAACCCGTTCAATCCGAAATACACCCTGCGCGAGGGGTCGATGTTCACGGGCGGCGTCGATCTCCGCAAGACCGTCTACGGTTCCAAGGTTTCCACGGCGGGGCTGGAGAAGCCGTTCGTGATCGACGGCAAGATGACACCCGAGGAAACCGCCGCTGCCGCCGCCAACAGCCGCAACCGTCCCTGGTTCGTGGTCTACAAGGAAGAGGACGAGACCGGGATCATCGCCCGGTTCATCATGGACGACGAGCTGGTGAAGAAGGGCACGACCATGGACTTCCGGTTCGTGGATGACGGCGACCGGGACGATCCGCCCGAAAACGAGAGGGGATTCCACTATGTCGGCTACGACGTGGACCTGCTCACATTCCCCAAGGGCAAGTACAACGTCGCGTTCTACCAGTATCTCGCCTATCCGTACAAGCCGGGAGACGAGAAGCAGTACCTCGACATCTACGACAATCCGCTTGTGTATTCGTCGAAGTAACGGCTAGGGAGTTTGCCGCCGGTCCCGCAGCGGCCGGCGGTCAGCACCATGAACGAAGCCGCCACACCACCCAACGATCCCTCGCTCGTCAGCGGACGCAAGTTCATGCTGGTCGGGGGATTCGTATTCGCCGCCTTCGCCGGGTTCGCGGTCTATCTGGCCCAGATGCGGATCGACACCAAACCCTCCATCGACCTGTGCAACCGGGTTGGCGTCCAGATCGAGCGGACTGCGGGAGCAGCCATCGGCTACTGCCAGGGGATACCGGTGCCCGAAGAAGTCGCCCAGACCTTCACCCCGCTGGAGGAGACGGGTCTCCGGATCGACGGCCGCCGGGGGATGATGACCTGCGGCAGCGACCGGGTGGAGTTCTTCTACCAGTTCAGCTCCTCCTGCCCGGACCTGCGGCGCGAGGTGAGGGTCGGCGTCTCGCTGCCGCCCAAAGACCTTGCGGGCGTCCGCGACGACATCCGGCCCAGTGTGGTCGAGGCGTGCCGGGCGGTGCTGGAAATGAACTGCGACTGCCGGAGCGAGAAGGGCCTCGATCCGGGCATTTACGCATCGAGCTGCAAGTCGATCGCGGAGGACCGGGCGGCGGGCCGCTGACGCCCGGCGCTCCGGAAATCAAGGGGTACCCGGGACGATCCGGTCCGGGGGGACTGGCGCAATCCGGAGGTCTGGCTAGACTTCCTTCCGGGTCCGGGAATGTTTTCGTGTTCTGAGGAGGCGGATGCGCCCTCCCGCCGTCCGGCGAGGGGTGCATCCGGACAGAAGCACCGATGTCCGAAAAGGAACCAGGCAGCCTGCCAGGCGTTCTGATCATCGACGACGAGCCGATGATGCGCCAGTCCACGCAGCTCGTGCTGCAGCGGCAGGGTTTCGACGTGTCCACGGCCGAGGACGGCCGCCGGGGCCGCGAGACCGCCGAACGCGTACGCCCGGAGGTCATCCTTCTCGACGTCAAGCTTCCCGACATGGACGGCATCGGGCTCCTCAAGGAGCTGAAGGCCGCCCTCCCCGAGACCGAAGTGATCGTGATGACCGGTTACGGAACGGTGGAGAGCGCCGTGGACGCCATGAAGAGCGGGGCGTTCCACTACATCACGAAGCCGTTCCAGCTCGACGACCTCCTGAACCTTATCGGCCGTGCCCGCGAGCACCACGCCCTCCGGCAGGAGAACCAGGAGCTGAAGCGCCAGCTCCAGACCCTGTCCGGCTTCGAGAACTTCATCGGTTCCTCCGAGAAGATGCAGAAGATCTTCTCCCTGATCCGCCGGGTGGCCGACACCGACAGCACGGTGCTCGTCACCGGCGAGTCCGGCACCGGCAAGGAACTGGTGGCGAGGGCGCTTCACAATCTCTCCCGGCGGCGCGACAAGCTGCTTGTTGCCGTGAACTGCGGAGCCATCCCGGCGGATCTTCTGGAGAGCGAGCTGTTCGGCCATATAAAGGGCAGCTTCACCGGCGCCATCGCCAACCGCCTGGGCCGGTTCGCGGCTGCCTCGGGCGGCACGCTGTTCCTGGACGAAGTGGGCGAGATGAGCCCGAACCTCCAGGTGAAGCTGCTCCGCGTGCTTCAGGAGAAGGAAGTCACCCCGATCGGCTCCGAGAAGACCCTGAAAGTAGACGTGCGGGTGATCGCCGCCACGAACCAGGACCTCGCCCGGCTGATCCGCGAGGGCAAGTTCCGGGAAGATCTTTACTACCGGCTGAACGTGATCCCGGTCCAGATCCCGCCGCTCCGCGAGCGGCGCGAGGACGTCCCGCTGCTGGTGAAATTTTTCATCGACCGGTTCGTCCGGGAGAAACACATGCCGATCCGCGGGATTACCGATGCTGCCATGGCCTCGCTCGTGGACTACGGCTGGCCGGGCAACGTGCGCGAGCTCGAGAACCTCATCGAGCGTACGGTGGTCCTGAAGGGCGAGGGAACCATCGACCTCTCGGACCTGCCGGAAAAGCTGTTCGGGGACCAGAACGTCACGATGCGCTCGCCGGCGCTCTCGCTCCCGCAGGGCGGGCTCGACCTCAAGCGCACCATCGAGGATTTCGAGGACCGGCTGATCCTCTCTGCGCTGGATCGCACCGGCTGGAACAAGAACCGGGCCGCCGCGCTGCTCAAGATCAAGCGGACGACGCTTATTGAAAAGCTCAAGAAGCGGGGTATTCACGCCCCGGCCGGCATCGCCGACGATGCCGGAGGCGAACTGGAACACTGACGGGGCTCCGCCCCGGTGCGCTCAGTGTCCGGTGTTGACGGAGTTGAAGAACTGCCGCCGGTCGTGGCGGTGGTCGGAGGGGTGCGAGACTTTCGCACCCCGGCCCATGAGGAAGTTGATGTCGAGGACGCTGCGGTCGTACTGGACGTCGTCCACGATGGCCGTGTCCATGCGGATCGCGTCGCACGGGCAGGCTTCCACGCAGAAGCCGCAGAACACGCAGCGCAGGATATCGATATCGTAACGGCGGGGGGCCTTCTCGACCGTGGGGTCCTCGATCTCCTGCGCCTCGATGTGAATGCAGTGGGCCGGACAGTTCGTCGCACAGAGCATGCAGGCGGTGCAGCGGGTGCGGCCGTCTTCATGCTGCATCAGCCGGTGCGCGGCACGGTAGTAGGGCGGCTGCCAGATCTGCTCTTTCGGGTAGTCGACGGTGACGATACCGTCCCCTTCGGCGGGCAGTACGCCCCGGGCGACGGCCCCGAGGAGCGGAACCGGCTCCAGGCGCTTCCTGAGTCCCTTGAGGCCCGAATTCAGGGCCGGGAACTTCGACGTCCAGGTGTCGGTGAGGTTCTTGAGCAGGCGGCCCATGGTGGTCGCCATTCCCCGGCCGATCTCGACGATATAAATCTGCTCGAGGAAGGTCGGTTCGCTTCGTTTCACCAGCACTACGGTCGCTGCCATCGGAAGGGTCCCGTTTCCGGCGGGGGCGGCTTGCGGCCCCGGCCTTGAACTTGGGCTAGGTTAAAGCCAAACCGTGGCGGCGAGTCAAACGAGGTAGATCATGTCCACCCCCATGCCCCCCGACCAGCTTGAAGAGTTCCGGACGATGGAATTCCCGGTCCTCCAGCAGGTGATCCACCTGAACCACGCGGGCGTCGCCCCGGTCATGACCCGGGCCATGCTGGCGGCGGCCCATTTCTCGGCCGAAGCCGCCCGTACGGGCCAGAAAAACTACGTCCAGTGGGAGGAACGGATCGAGAAAGTCCGCCAGATCGCCTCCTGGTTCATCGGCGCCCAGCCGGGGGAAGTCGCTTTCGTCCGCAATACTTCCCACGGGCTATCGCTCGTCGCCGAAGGCCTCGACTGGAAGCCGGGGGACAACGTCGTGACGACGGCGGTGGAATACCCCTCGAATGTCTACCCGTGGCTGAACCTGAAGGGCCGGGGCGTCTCGACAAAACTGGTCCCGGCGCGGGACGGCGAGTTCCGGACGGAAGATCTTGTGGCGGCTATCGACAGCCGCACGAGGCTCGTCTCGATCTCTCATGTGGAGTTTTCGACCGGCTTCCGGTTCGATCTGAAAGAACTGGCGGATGCAGTTCATGCCAAAGGTGCGCTGCTCTGCGTGGACGCCATCCAGTCGCTTGGCGTTCACCCGATCGACGTCGTCCGCATGGGCGTCGATTTCCTCGCCGCCGACGGCCACAAATGGCTCTGCTCGTTCGAGGGCTGCGGCATCTTCTATATCCGCAAGTCCCTGATCGGTCAGGTACGGCCCGTACTCGTCGGCTGGAACTCGGTCGTGAAGAACAAGGATTTCGATACGTACGATTTCACGCTGCCCGATCACGCCCGCCGGTTCGAGGAAGGTTCGCTTCCCCAGCTTACGATTTTCCCCCTCGGGGCCGTGTTCGAGAAGTTTGCCGAGATCGGCATCGAGCGCATCGAGCGCATGGCGCTCGACAACGCCGCCCGCGTCCGCGAGGAAATCCGCCGCCGGGGCCACAAGGTCGTAAATTTCCGGGGCTCCCCGCTGGACGTCGCCATCACCTGCTTCACGGGGAACTTCGAAGGCGCCCCCGTGGTCCGCGCGATGAAACAGCAGGGCTGCGACCTCGCCTTCCGGCGCGGCGCGGTCCGCGTGGCGCCGCATTTCTACAATAATGCTTCCGACATCGAGCGGTTTTTCGCGATTTTCGACCGCGCCGTAAAGGGCAACTGAAACGGTGTTCCTGGACCTCGCGATGATCGTTGGCGGCCTTGCCATTCTGGCCGGCGCCGGGGACCTGCTGGTGAATTTCGCCTCGGCGTCGGCGGAAAAGGCACGGGTGACGAAAGCGGTCATCGGCCTCACCGTCGTCGCGGCCGGCACCTCCATGCCCGAACTGTTCGTTTCGGCGACGGCTGCCCTGAAGGGGACTCCGGACATCGCCCTGGGCAACGCGATCGGATCGAACATCTTCAATGTCGCTCTGGTTCTGGGCCTTTGCGCCACGATCGCCGCCGTCGAAGTCCGGAGTCAGACCATTAAGCTCGACTTCCCGTTCTGCCTACTGGCGAGCTTTATCGCTCTCCTGCTGCTCCGGGACGGACTCCTGGACCGGCTGGAGAGCGGCTTCTTCCTCATCTCCATGGTGGCTTTTGTGGTCTACTCCATCCGGCTGGCCCGGAGCGAGATCAGTGCGCAGGAACAGAAGGAGATCGGAGAGGTAACCGTTCCAGAAGAGGCGAAGTCGCTCAAAAGCCGGCCGGTCTGGTTTCTGGCCGGAGGTCTCTTGCTGTCGTTCCTGGGACTGACCGTGGGAGCGAAGCTGCTTCTGGAAGGGGCCGTTGGAATTGCCCGGGAGGCCGGTATGACCGAACGGGTCATCGGTCTCACGATTGTCGCTGGAGGGACGTCGCTGCCTGAACTGGTGGCCAGCGTGATGGCAACTGTACGTAAGCATTACGATATCGCCGTCACCAACATCATCGGGTCGAACATATTCAACATTCTGTTCATCCTCGGGGTTTCCGGGCTGATCACGCCCATCCCTGTAGCGTCACAGATCGTCTCGATCGATGCTTGGGTCATGGTTGCCGTGACGGTGGCGTTTTTCCCGCTGGTGTACTGGACCCGCAAGATCACCCGGCCGGGCGGTATCGGCCTCCTGCTGGCGTTCGGCAGCTACATGGCCTGGCTGATTGTGAATCCCTGAACGGCCGGGCCGCATTGATGCTGTCCGTTCCGCACCGGATGGCCTGACAATCCAGTCTGTCTGGCGACTTCGGGCCGACCCCAGACTAAACATACCTTCAGCCATGTCCGGAGCCCTTTTCCTGCAGAATCTTGCAATCGCCCTCAGCGTCGCTGCGCTGGTGGTGTTCGTTTTCCGGCGGCTGAACCAGCCGGTGGTGCTGGGCTATGTCGTGGCCGGGATGATCGTCGGACCGAATATCCCGATCCCCGTGACGGCGGACCCCGAGGTGGTCCGTTCGCTGGCCGAACTCGGTGCGGTACTTATCATGTTTGTGGTGGGTCTCGAGTTCCGGCTGACCAAGCTGTTCCGTCAGGGGCGGGCGCTCGCCTTTATCGCCGCCTTCGAGCTCCTGTTCATGCTCTGGGCGGGGTTCGCGACGGGCCGCCTGCTCGGCTGGGACGTGAAGGTCAGCCTGTTCGCGGGGGCGATCATGACCGTCACCAGCACCCCGCTGGTACTGAAAGCCCTTCAGGAAGAAGGCATCCGAGGGCGGATCCCCGAAATGGTCGTCGGCGTCAGCCTGTTCGAGGACATGCTCGGCATCCTGCTGATCGCAATTCTTTCCGCCGTGGCTACGGCTGGGGACGTGCCGGCGGGTTCGCTGGTCCTCGTGTTCGCCAAGCTTTTTGCCTTCATGGCCGGCCTGCTCACACTGGGGTTTATGCTGATTCCGGGGCTGACGCGGCACCTGATCCGGCAGAATCATCCGGAAAGCATGCTGGTGGCGATCGTGGGCATAGGCTTCACGTTCACCCTGATCGCCCAGGAGTTCGGCTATTCGGGGGTTCTCGGCGCGTTCATCGCAGGCTCGATGGTGAGCGAGTCCGGAGAAGACGAGCGGATCCTGCCGCTCGTGCGGCCGCTCAGGGACGTGTTTGCCGCCGTCTTCTTCGTGTCGGTGGGCATGCTTATCGATCCGCGCCAGATACTGGAACACTGGAAACTGGTGGCCCTGCTCTCGGCTGTCGTCATCGGCGGAAAATTCCTGAGCGTTTCGGTGGGGGCGTTCCTCGCGGGAAATCCGGTTCTCGATGCCCTGCGGCTCGGGCTCAGCTTCGGCCAGATCGGCGAACTGACACTTATCGTCGCGGGGATCGGGCAGGCCACCGGAACGACGCCCGAATATTTCTTCCCCGTCGCCGTCAGTGTCGTGGCGGTATCGACCTTTACGACGCCGTGGTTGATCCGGTATTCGGCGGACATTGCGGCGTTCATCGACCGCAAGATGCCCAAGCCGCTGCAGACCTATTCGTCGCTCTATGCCTCATGGATCAACGAGATATCCCGCGCGGAAGATAATCGGGCGGAGAAGTCGGCGCTGCGGCGGACGATGATCTATCTCCTGATGGATGCCCTAGTGATGGCGCTTTTGATCGTCGGTGCCGCGCTCCTGCACGACCGGTCGCTGGAAATCGGCCTCAGGATGGGAATTCCGGAGCGGTTCACCGGCTTCCTGCTGCCACTGGCGGTCGCGGTGCTGTGCGTCCCCCTGTTTGCCGGCGTGATCAAGTTTACCTCGTCGCTGGCAGTGCTTTTGTCGGAGCGAGCGTTTCCCCAAGTGACCGGGACCGGCCTCGACCGGGCGAACGCTCCCCGCTTCGCCCTGAGGGTGACGCTCCAGATCGCGGCCGTGATGATCGTTCTGGCCCTTCTGCTGCTGATCACTCAGCCGTTCCTGTCTCCGTTCCGGAGCCTTCCGGTCATCGTGATCGCCGCAGGGGTTTCCGCCTTTTATCTCTGGCGGAGCGCCAGCAACCTGCACGGGCATGTCCGGGCGGGGGTCATGGTCATCGCCGAAGTACTGGAGGGCCAGACCGACCAGCGGAGTTCCAATACGGTTCTCGAGCACACGCGTGAACTGCTGACCGGGCTCGGTACGCCGGAGACGCTGGAACTGGACCGGAATTCCGCGGCGGCGGGCAAGACGCTCGGCGAGGTGAATCTGCGGGGGCTCACCGGTGCGGCAGTCCTGGCCATTGTCCGGGGGGCTGAACGTATCCAGATGCCCAAGGCGACGGACCGGCTGGAGCCCGGAGACCTTCTGGTGCTCAGCGGTTCGAAGGGCGCCATCGCTGAAGCCTGCCGGCTGCTGGGCCGTCCCAAGGATGCATCCGAAGAACCGCTGGTGGCGAGCCCGGCTTAACCACCGGAAATCCGGCGGATTTTACAGCCCCGGATTGCGTCTCAACATCACGACACGTCTGTCACAACTTTGTCATATCCTTTCGATAGGGTTCGCTCCGAGAAAACAGGAGGGGCGGCACTGAAGCCCCGGGCAGTCCGGCCAGTCCGGCAGCCGCTAACCCTAAGGAGAACCCTCGACATGCGCAGTATCTTCAAGTTCAAGAATCTCGGCGGTTTCCGCCGCTCCGCCGTGGCGGTCGCCGCGGGCGTCGCCGTTTTCACCGGCATTGCCGTCACCGCCCAGGCCGACGGAAAGGTCGACCCGGCGCTGCCCTCCTATTCGGCGGTCCAGGGCGTTTCCGGTAACCTGAATTCGATCGGTTCCGATACGCTGAACAACCTGATGACCCTCTGGGCGGAAGGCTTCAACAAGCAGTACCCGAGCGTGAAGATCCAGATCGAGGGCAAGGGCTCGACGACTGCTCCGCCGGCGCTTATTGCGGGCACCGCGCAGCTCGGCCCCATGAGCCGTCCGATGAAGGAAGAAGAGCTCGACAAGTTCGAGAAGAAGTTCGGCTACAAGCCGACCGCCTACCGCGTCGCCATCGACGCTCTCGCCGTCTACGTGAACAAGGACAATCCCATTCAGGAGCTGACGCTCGAACAGGTGGATGCGATCTTCTCGTCCACCCGCAACGGCGGCAACAGCGATATCAAGACCTGGGGCGATCTCGGCCTGACCGGTGAATGGGCCAGCCGTCCGATCAGCCTCTATGGCCGCAACTCGGCGTCCGGAACCTACGGCTATTTCAAGGAAATCGCGCTGTTCAAAGGCGACTACAAGTCGTCCGTGAAGGAACAGCCGGGCTCGGCCGCCGTCGTTCAGGGTGTTACCGAGGATCTGGGCGGCATCGGCTACTCGGGCATCGGCTACAGGACTTCTGGCGTGAAGGCCGTGGCGCTCTCCAAGAAGCAGCCGCAGTCGGCCCTTAAGCGCGCCATGAACAAGATCGTGTATTTCGAGCCGAACTACGAGAACGCGCTCTCGGGCAAGTACCCGCTCTCCCGGTTCCTGCTGATCTACGTGAACCAGAAGCCGAACGAGCCGCTGGATCCGCTCGTCCGTGAGTTCCTCCGTTATGCAGTCTCCAAGGAAGGCCAGGAAGTGGTTGTGAAGGACGGATACGATCCCCTCACGGCTGCTCTTGCATCCGAAGAAGTCACCAAGCTGAAGTAACCGCAGATCTTGCGGCACCTGTGAAAACGGCCCCGGTATCCGGGGCCGTTTTCCTTTCAGGCGGCTGGAGTTGACGGGGCTGTCCGGTTACGGTCCGGAGCGCATCCGTGCCAGAAGCCTTTCCCAGATACCTGCTCTCCGGCGGTCTTTTCCTCGCGGTCATGTCCTATGCCGTGGGCCTGACGTTGTTCGGACCGGCGGTGAGCCCCATCGCAGAATCGCTCGGGGCCTCGGAGGCCGCCGTCGGCGCCCTCTATATCTGGCTCTCCGTTGGGTTCCTGTGCGCCACGGCATTCTGCTGGAAGTTCTCGGCAGCCGGCCGTCTGAAGCCGTTCGCGGCTGCCGGTTCCCTGGGCCTCGCCGGGGGGCTGTACCTCGTGTCAACGGCTTCATCGTATCCCGTGGCCGCCGCGGGCATGGCGCTGTTCGGCATCGGCGGGGCGTTTACGGAGATCGCCGGCAATGCGGCCATCGTCGATCTGCACCCCGGCCGCAGGACCACTGCGCTCAGCTTCTATCACCTCATGTTCGGCATCGCGGCGCTCGCGGGTCCCCGGCTTTCCGGACTCCTGATCGCGGAAGGTTCCGGCTGGCGGACGGCCTACCTTGTGGCGGGCGTGATCGCACTACTTCCGTTTCCCCTGCTGATGTGGCTGCCGTTCCCCGCAGTCCCGGCTCAAAGGCAGGAAGCAGCCGGGGTTGGGCCGAAGCGCCTTTGGCGGAACCCCCTCGTGCTCACCGTCGCTGCCGGTATCTTCTTTTATGTCGGCGCGGAAATCAGCACGAGCAACTGGGCGGCGCTTTACCTGAACCGGGAACGGGGTCTGGAGCCCCTCGCCGGCGCGGAAGCCGTGTCGAACTTCTGGCTCTCGCTCACGGTGGGGCGTCTGGGGATGGTGTACCTCGCCACCCGCTTCTCTCCGGTGCGGCTTCTGATTGGGATGTCGTCGCTCTCGCTTCTGTGCTCGGTGGCATTCGTTCTGCTCCCGGAAGGGGCGGACCAGGCCGTCATCGCCCAGGGGTTCTGTCTGTCGGGCGTGTTTGCCACTTTCTTCGCAGTGGCCGTGAACCGGTATCCGGAAGCGAGCGCGGAGGTATCGGCGATCCTCACGGCCGGAGCGGGACTCGGGATCCTGCTCCTCTCGCCGGCAATCGGTTATGTGAACGAATGGGCCGGAAATTTCCGGGGAATCCTGCTGATCCCGCTGTATACGGCGGCGATGCTGGTGTGTGCCTTGCGGCTGCTCCGGGACGCGGACGGAGTCCCGGTGTCCTAGGCGGTACCGGACTGTTGCGGGGTGCCGAGCAGCGCGTAGATCCGCTCGGGCGTCACCGGGCGGCGTATGAAGAACGACGCATGATGGCGCAGGGCAATGGAGCTGTCTCTTTCGTCCCCGTCGACGACGATCACGCAGCGCAGCCGTCCTCCGGACAGATCATGGAGCCGGTCCAGGAGCTGCTCGAAATTCCGGTTGAAATGTTCCACGAAAATGACCACGGCGTCGGGCTTGAGCCCCCCGATCAGCAGGTCTTCCGCCTGCTCGGGGTCCGAAGCCTCGGCGACGTCGATCCCCTTGTCGTCCAGATAGACCGAGAGCTGAAGCCGCTCGGCGCCCGTGTCGCCCACAAGGAGTACCACATCGTGGAGACCCGCTTCGCGGGGATCATCGGTCCTCAGTTTGGCGGCGTAGGACATCTGCGAGAGATAGAGCGCCAGCGACGCCGGGAGCGTGTCGAAGTAGAGCCCGATTCCGGGAGGCCGGAGCTGCGGGTCACGGGTTTCCTGAAGGCTGCGGATCACGACGGCAGGAAACCAGACGAGCTCGTGCTCGCTCGGTACCAGCACGCCGATGGTGGCTTTCGTGCCGGGCGCATAGGATTTCCGCGCGCGGAGAAAGACGCCCTTCCTCGACCAGTCGTGTGAGAACAGGGTCTGTTCCGGCTCGTCCCCGATCTTGAGGTGAACCTTGAGGTCGATCAGTACCCGCCGGTTGGTCCGGTGGTCTGAGTTTTCGCGGTCCGATACGTCCACGTTCCCGTCTTTTCCCTCTGGCCGTGAGGATATCTGCGGGAACTAGTTAACCGGATTTGGGCCCGTGAAAAAGGCTTTCACCCGCCGTTGAGGCTCCCCTGACGAAGTTTGCCGGACTAGACTGTCCGGATAGTCGCAGAATGATACAGACCGATTCCTACCCCTGCCGGAGTTCCTACCGTGCGTGACGCTGTCTCCGCCGCCGGCCGGAAATTTCATCTCTTCGCCGAGGGGCTGGCCGCCGCGTTCCTGCTGGCTTCGGTTTATGCCCATTTCGTGTCGGGTTTCTGGGTTACGGCCGATGCGGGCAGGACCGTCAGTTTCGCCTCCGCCTACTTCGTGCTCTGGCTGGTGCTGCCAGTCACCTGCTTTCCGGCCCTGCGGCATCTGCTGGCGAACCGTCACCCGGCGCTCCCGCTCGCGGTTGCCGCCGCTGGACCGCTGTTCCGCCTCTGGCTTGCGTGGGAGCCCGATCCGAGGGGTTTGCGGGAGTTCTTCTCGATGTTCGAGCGGGCCTGTACCGGAATCGGCCTCCTGTGCGCCTGCCTGCCGTTTGCGGCCGCGGAGGAATCTTCGACGAAAGCCCTTTTGAGCCGGGCGCTGAAGGCCGTCCCGATGGTTTTCGGGCTTGGGTTCGGTCTCCTGCTGCTCCCTTTCCTCGGATACATCTCGGAATATGACCCCCGGTTTTTGATGACACTGGCAGGTGCACTCGGGTTCGCCGGTCTGCTGGCGCTGGGCCTCGCGCAGGGTATGAGGCCCGTGCGAATTCCGGTGCTGGAGGCCTCCTCCTCCAGGTTCGAGTCCGCCGGGTTTTATCTCGTGCTGCCGGTGGTGTTCGTGGGCACGCTCCTCCTGTACCGTCTGGTACCGCAGGAGCTTGTATACGGCGGTTTCACGACGGCCCGGGATCTCGCGTTCTGGAAACCGTTCGGCATCTGCATGGCGGCCGCTGCACTCGGGGCGATGATCCTCCGTTTCCGGGACGGATCGGCCGCTGAACTGTATGCGGGGTCGCTGATCCTGACGCTGACGGCGGTGCTTCCGGCGGAGTTTGCGGGACGCTTTCTGCCCGCTGCCACGGGTTTCGGGCTGGGGTTCCTCCTTGCCGGAGCCGCCCGCTACCGGACCCGTCCCCTCTTTGTCTGGTGCTGGGGCGTGGGGCTGCTCGTCTATCTGTGGTACGGAGGCAGCGGGCGGCTTCCGGTATTCGGCGGGAAATTTGATCACGTCTGGACCGTCGCGCTGGTTCAAATGGGGGCCATCGTCTCGGTCATCGGGCTCGCGGAGAAATCCCCCGCGGCAAAAGGCTGGCTGAACCGGATTTCGGGCCGTGATACGGCCCACGGAAAATAACAGTGGGCAACCTCCGCCGGGGGTTTTCCGGCCGGTTTTTCCTGTCCACAATGCAGCCGAAACAGCTAGAATCATCCGATCCTGAAGACCGGAATTTCTGACGGGGGAACCTGCGTGAAAGTCGCATTTGTCTATCCGGCGTACGAGAGCCTGGCCGTGGAGTACCTCTCCGCGGTGCTCAAGCGCGCCGGGCACGAATGCCGGCTGTTCTACGATCCGCAGCTTTTCGACGACGCCTTCGTCCGCATCCGTCCGCTGGCGAAGCTCTTTTCCCGGAGCGCCAGGACGGTGGAAGAAGTCGTCGCCTGGAATCCGGACGTGGTCGCCTTCTCCGTCGTGACGGACGAATACCCGTGGTTCCAGTGGATGGGCCGGGAAATTCGCAGGCGCACCGGCGCGCCGATCATCGCCGGCGGCATTCATGTGACGAGCGCCCCGGAGGAAACCCTCGCCAGCAACCCTTTCTGTGATTTCGCCGTGCGGGGCGAGGGCGAGGACGTCGTGGTCGAGCTGATCGACGGCCTCCGTCACGGGCGTGTAAGCCCGTCGATGGAGAACCTTATCCTTCGAGAGGGAGGCCGCATCCGGGTCAATCCCACGCGGCCCCTGATCCGCGACCTCGACACGATCCCGTGGGCGGACAAGTCGGTCTACCGGGAGACGGGGCTTCTTCCCTCCGATGTCTATACGATCATGACGAGCCGGGGCTGTCCGTACAAGTGCTCGTTCTGCAATTCGAACCTGCTTCACCGGATCTACGAGGACGACGACAACTACCTGCGCACCCGCTCGGTAGACGACGTGATCGCCGAGCTGAAGTGGGCCAAGGAAATCTACCGGCCGCAGGTCGTGAACTTCTACGACGAGATTTTCGCCATCGGAATGAAGTGGTTCGAGGAATTCTCCGAGCGTTACCGGCGGGAGATCGGCATCCCGTACATGTGCTGCGTCTATCCGTCGATGGTGAACGAAAAGCGGGCTGAACTGCTCGGGGCCTCGGGCTGCGTGAAGGTGGACATGGGCGTCCAGTCCGTCGCCACGGGGATGGGCAAGAAGAAGGCGATCCTGAACCGGGGCGAAACTAACGACCAGGTCCGGGACGCCTTCAGCCGCCTGCGCGCGAACCGTGTTGCCGTCGCCGCCGAGAACATCGTGAACCTCCCCGGCGAAACGGAGGAAGACCTGATCGAGATGGCCCGCTTCTACAACGAGTACCGGCCGGATGTGATCAAGTTTTACTGGCTGCGCTACTACCCGAACACCGAAATCGTCGGCACGGCGAACCAGATGGGGATTCTCTCCGATGCCGAGGTGAAGGCGCTGGACAAGGGCGCGGGGCTCGGGTCCTTCATGACGGGCGGCTACAACCCCTCGCAGGTCTCCCGCCAGTTCTACAACCTGTTCGTGCTCATCAAGGTGCTTCCGAAGAACATCCTCGAACGGATCATCAGGTACCGCCTCTGGCTGTTCGTGCCCCCGTTCGGGCTGCTCGGAATCTCGTATGCCGTTTCGCGCCTGCTCAACCGCTCCGGTGCGAACGAAGAGGCGATGGTCCGGCGGTACGTCAATCACTACAAGCATCATCTGGGAATCTCGAAGCTCCTGCCGAGAGAAAAGCCCGTTTACGAGGAACCGCCCGGCATGAAGCCGGACCTGAAGGGTGCGGCCTGAACCGGGCCGGAGGAAACCGCCATGAGAATTTTTCTGGTACAGCCGCCGACGAACTACACCGAAGGCAGCACGCTCGTGGAGCCGCTGGGGCTCTCCTACATTGGAGCGGTCTGCCGGGATGCGGGGCACGAGGTCGAGATCTTCGACCTTCTGAACACGGAGCTCGCCGACCCTGACGGACTGTTCGCGGCCATGGACCGGTTCCGCCCCGACCTCGTGGGTATCACTTCCATGTCGGAGAATTTCCCGAGCGGACGGCTGGTGGCGAAGGCGGTGAAGGCCCGCTATGGCTGCCCGGTGGTGTTCGGCGGCTGGCATGTGTCGGGCGAGCCGAAGGCCGTTCTTGAGCCGTGTATCGACTACGTGGTCTGCGGCGAGGGCGAGGAAACGATCCTCGAGCTGCTGGAGCACATCGAGGGACGCGGCCTCCCGCTCGCCGAGATCGAGGGCATCGCCTACAAGGCGCCGGACGTTCCCGGCGGCTTTCGCGTGAATCCGGCCAGAGCCCGGATCCGCAAGCTGGCGAAGGTCCCCCGCCCCATGCGCGACGGCCTGCCCATCGACCGGTACAAGTTCCCCGTCATGTATTCCCATCCGATCTCCCGGATGCGGACCCTGTCCATGCAGGCTTCCCGGGGCTGTCCGTACAAGTGTTCCTACTGTCAGACTCCGGCGCTCTGGGGCAGCATCTGGACGAACCGGAACGCCTCCGACGTCGTGGACGAGATGGAGATGCTCGCCGATACCTACAACACGAACACCGTCTGGATGCGGGACGAAGAGTTCACGATCCGCAAGAACTGGGTGATGGACATCGCCCGCGAGATCACCCGGAGGAACCTCCAGAAGCGGGTCCGGTGGGGTTCGTTCTGCCGGGTGGACGACATCGACGAGGAGCTGATGAGCGCCCTCAAGGCGGCGGGTTACTGCTACGGGTTCATGGGCATCGAGACCGGGGATCCGGCAGTGCGCGAACGGCTTAAGAAATTCTACAAGCAGGAGGAGGCCGAGCGGGCCGCCGCCTTGTTCCACAAATACGACATCACCTCGCATGTGGGCTGGATTATCGGCTTCCCGTGGGACACGAAGGAGGCGCTGGACAAGTCGTTCGACTGGCTGCTCACGCTCCCGCTCGACTTCGTCTACTTCACCTTCCCGACGCCGTTCGCCGCGACAGGATTGCGCGAAGAGGCGGAGAAGAACGGTCTCATGCTCTCGTCCCAGGACGAAATCTATAACGTGAAGAACCCGGTGATCCGGACGCCGCACATCGAGTACGAAATGCTGCGGCGGCTTCCGCACGAATACATGAAGAAGTTCTATCTCCGTCCGTCCTACGTGCTGAGGTTCATGCGGCGGCTGGTGAAAAGCCCCTACCGGGTCTGGACGACGACGGAGTTCATCTACAACTTCGTCTTCCGGTACCGGCAGCCGTGGCCGCACGAAAAACCGCTCGTCGGGGGAATGAAGTTCCATATTCCCGACCGCTATTTCCAGCGGGCCGAGGGGTACGCGGCGGACGGGAGCGGGCCGCCCCCGCCCCCGCCCCCGGCGCACCTGCCGGCGACGCCTTCCTGGAGTGCGGTCTGACGCTGCCGTCGCTCCGGCCGGGACCCGTTCCGCGGGAGCCCGCCGGAGCCGGCCTTCCTCCGGATGCCAGACACCCCGACCCAATCGCCTGACGACCGGGCGGCGGGCGGCGAGAAAGCCGCCCGCTTCGATCTCCTGTTCGTAATCTTGGTCGCCTGCCTTTTTTCGGCACTGCACCAGTATCCGATGCTGCTCGACTATTACAGCCTGGACGACGACACCCGGATCATGTTCTTCATCTACCGGGACCATGACCCGGAGCTGTTCACGACCGACTACACGGCCGGCGGGCTGAACAATTACGCCCCCTGGCTGGTCTCACGCCTCTACACGCTGGCGACGTACGTCATGTCGCCCATTGCCTACTCGAAACTGATTCCGTTCCTGCAGATCGGGGCGGCTTCGGCCATGTTCTTCCTGTTCGCCCTGAGGGCGGGCTGGCGCCGGGGCGGCGCCTGGGCAGCCGTGCTGGTGTTCCTGCTCGTCTGCCGGTGGGACCAGTTCTACACGGGGTCATGGCGCGGCTTCGCCGCGCCGCTCATCGCAGGCTACCTGCTGCTCGCACAGCGGGAGCGGTGGACCGCCTGCGCGCTCCTCGGAGCCCTGTCGGTAATCGTCTACCCGGTGCTCCTGTCGGCGATGACGGCGACGACCCTGCTGCTCCTTCTCTCCGAGATGCTCCGGTCTCCGAAGGAGGAACTCCCCCGTCTCCTGAGGATTGCCGGGACGATCCTCGGCACCGGCCTCGCGGCGGCGGCGGTGGCGCTGTTCGTGATCCGTTACGGGTCCATCTACCGGGTGCTCACCTATGAACAGGTGATCTCGATGCCCGAGACCAATATGGGGGGCCGGTTTCCGATCGCCGACTACCTGAACGTGAGTCCGTCCAATGTGTTCACGCTCAGCTTCCTCCACCGGATGTTCTTCCTCGGCCGCACCTATGTGATCGAGGGTTTTGCCTTTTATTTCGTCCTGTTTCTCGTGGTGATCGCGGGGGCGTTCGGCGTACGGCACCTTGAGGAATCGGGCCGCTATGCGCAGGCACGGCTCTGGCGGACGGTCCTGCTGCTGGCCGGGGCGGGCGTAATGACGGCGGGGGTTCTGGCCGGAAAGCTCGAGAACCTCGCCGGGGGACTTTACCTCGCGGCTGTGACCGTGGCGGCGCTCGCCGTCAGCATCCCCGGCCTCTGGGAGCGGCTCGGTCGCGTGCCCAAACTGTTCGCCCTGGGGGCGTTCCTTTGCGGACTGCTCGTGTTCGTGCTGCACCCCTGGCTTTCGCTCCGGCTCTACACGGCCTCGCACCAGTTCCGGTACGTCATTCCGGTAATGACCTGTCTTGCGGCGGCCCGGTTCCTCTCGCTCGCGTGGCAGGAACGGCACCTCGCGGCGCCGGCCGTCTCGACGGGGCTGTTCGCCGCCGTGGCGGCGGCAGGGCTCTATCACGGCGAGATTGCGGACTACGTCCGCTGCGAGGATCCGCCGCTTTACGATTTCGCGGCGGGACTCCCCAAGGATGCCCTGCTCGCCGGACACCCTGAGGCGGCCGACTGCCTGCCGATCTACTCGAAACGGAACTCCCTCATCATGTACGAGCTGTCGTGGCCGCTGTTCGCCGCCCAGTGGGAAGACCTCAAGCAGCGGACCTACGACATCTTCACGGCGCTCTACGCATCCGGGAAAGAGGATATCCGCCCGTTCTGCGAGAAATACCCCGGGGCCTACATCTTCGCGCTCGACCGGTATTACGAGGACCGTTACCTGGCACAGGAGATTCCTTACTTCCGGCCATTCGACACGTTCCTCAAGCAGTACCGGGGCAAGCCCTACTGGCTCCGGAACCCGCCGCCGGAATATATTCTGAAAGCCTGGGACGGCGGCCGGATTGTCTCCTGCCCGTCGCTGTTCCCGGACCTCAAGGCGGAACCGGCGAAGTGAATCCCCGTTACGAAAAACTGAGAGCCTTCCTCGAAGACCATCCGGCGGCCCGCGAGGCGGCGAAGCCCCTCAAGACGGGCGCGGCGATCCGGATCGTGCTGACTGACGACGGCAGCGAATACACCTACTCGGTCCGGCGCGGGCGCCCCGTGTTCGAACCCGGAAAGACCCTGGAACCGGACGTCACGCTGACGGTCCCTCCGGCGGCGGTGGACAGCCTGCTGTCGGCGACGGAACAGACGGTACAGGGATACGGACTCCGTATCCTCGAACTCGCCGACACGGACGATCTCACCCTGAAAATCCGTGGTGCGGCACATTCGGGAATCGGGCGGCTCTGGCGGCACGGCTATTTCAACTATCTCTGGATGGGCGGCCGCCAGTTCGTCGCCTATCTGCGGCGAAAAGGCGTAGGGACGATTTCTTCGATCCAGGAACGCCTGCGCTCGGCCCGCAAGCCCGCCGACTGACGGGGCTCACCAGCCGATTTCCATATCAAGGCGGGAGACACCGTCGTCTTTGGTCACGCCCTCGACGGTGAAGCCGTAGCGCCGGTCATGGTAGTCGTATTTCACCACATCCCCGGCGTCGAACAGTGCCAGCGTCACTAGATACCGCCCCGGCAGGAGCCGTAGCCCCGGCAGCCGGATCCTGGCCGTGCCGGTGCCCGACACGGAATCCCTGACGACACCGAGTTTTACGCTGGAGGTTCCGTAGCAGAGCGTTCCATCGTCCCGATGGATGGCGACACCGAGGTTCGGCCGTTCAATGGTCCTGAGCGCCCGGTAGTCCGCGGCGATCTCCAGTGTGCCGCCGGGAGCGACCCGGCCCGGCGTGATTGTCACGTTGCCGATAGTAAAATCGCTGGCGGAAGGACCGGGGGCGGCGACGGGCATGTCCGTGCGGGAATACTCGCGCCGGTAGTCCTCCACCACCTGCCAGGCGGGACCTTCGGCGCGGATGCGCCCGTGTTCCAGCCAGACGGC
>CAZUMS010000032.1:0-45362 GCA_964621525.1 uncultured bacterium | reverse complement strand
CCCCGGAGGCGGCGGATTTCCTGTATGAACCTGGCGACCGCGAGCGGATCGAGCAGCTGGCGAGCCGCTTTGCCCACACTCCAGAACTCCCCGACGACAATCTGCTGCTGACCGGCTGGATGGAGGTGAACGGCTATGCCGAACCTGTATCCTCTCCATGGCCCGTTTCATCGCCTGAAGACATTGAGATGGTCAAACGGCTGACGGTCTCGATTGCGGCCGAGCCCGTTGTCATTCTTTCCGTCCGGCAGCTCGACCAGGTTTCCGTCAGGTCACTGTCCACTGCCATCAGGCGAAGCTCTGTCTTTACGGCCGAACTGATTGCGAAACTGGATGGCGGCCGCGAAGACGCGGTCCGGTTGCTCAAGGAAGAACGAAACCTTAGGGACGTATTCATCGTTATCAGGCTGCCTGAACAGGCCCGCGCCGAACATCTGGAAACTGCGGTGTCCGCCTGTGTGTCGGACGGTGCAAAGCTCCTGCTCGTCACCCCGATGGACCGGAACGACCTGCTCGGCTGCGGTCTGTTCAGCGGAACGGACATCAACCTGCAGGAAGCTCCCCTCTATGTCCTGGACAATCCCCTGCAGCGGATTTCGGCCATTTCGGTCCGCCTCGACCTCATCCTTTCCCAGCTTGAAGCCAGCTACGGCACTTCCTTCCGTCTCACGCCGGAAGAAAGGCTTTCGTTCTGCCGCCGGCAGTGGCGCTCGTTACAGGAACTGGAATTCGAACTGGAAAGACATCTGCTGACGGCCCGTTTCGCCCCTTCGGCGGGACAGAAAGGAATACTCGTATGACCCCGGCACAAGGAGAAAAAATTCATCAACTCCGGATGAAACTCGGACTCACTCCCCAGCAGTTCGGGCGCACGGTTGGAGCGACGGCGGTAGTCGTGGCCAAATGGGAATCCGGGATTTCCGAGCCCGGCTGGCAGGAGCTCGGCCGCATGAAACGCGCCTACGATGTTGATCTCAACTGGCTGCTGGACAGCGGGAACTCCAGACGAGACTATCTTCAAGATACGGTCGTCCGCGACGGTAGGCTGCTTGAAACCCCCGGGAAAAGCGGCCGGGACGCCGAGCAGAAACTGATCTGCGACTATCGCAAGCTGAACGAAATCGACAGGAGCTTCATCCGGATGGTCCTGGACATGGTCGGGAAAACACCCAAATCAACAGCAATTGAGAGCTTGGCTTCAAGATCACGCCGGAGCCAGTCCGGCGCCGCCATTTGAGCACCGCGTCCCTGGCCTTGAGTCCCGGCAAATTGTCTCTATAACGGCTTAGCCCAACGATCCCGGTCTCCTCGGTGGCCGCCTCGCAGGTGTTTTTCTGGCTTCGCCCCGCGTACGTCACCCGCAGTTTGCAGGAGCGCGCACGGCTGACTGAAAAAGCGGTGCGGGTCGCGCGCGGTTCCATGTGTCGTTCGAGCGCGGCCAAAGGGGCGGTCCAGGTGCCGGCAAGCATGTCGAAGAGCGCGGTCCGCGCGCGGTGATTCCGTCAAAATCGGCGGCCGAACAGCCTTCACCTGCCGTATCACCCTGTAAATCCCGTCCGTTTCTTCCGTAACCGGTCTGAGTGAATGGGCTTTCCAGGTCATTCCCGTGTGATCACGTCCGGCCCATCTTCATTCAAATGGGCCATCGATATCCTGACTTCATGCAGTCTGCCGTTTTCATAAAAAGATCATTGTTGAGCAAACCCGAAGGCATCACATTCGATACGGGAAAGAACCGGTGTTCCGGATGCAGGGAACTTCATGCCGGAAAAGTTGGCAAAAGATTCCGGACAATTGGCCATTTTATTTCCCTCCCCTCTGGCTGCATCTTTCAAGCGTGGAAAGGAGTTGTCACCCATGGACCCAGGCTCCGCCGAGAAACCTCCGCAGCTCTCTCCGCTCGCTCAGGCGATCCACTCCCGCCTGCGGCAGCACTCTGCCGTCATACCGGCCGCGTCGAGCTTCATCCACGAGATCCGGGAGATGGTCGAGGCCAAAGGATTTGACATCTCTGGTGAAGAGATCGGCCTCGCCTTCAATGAGCTGGTCCGGGCCGGATTAGCCCGCATCAAGGTCCGCAAGGACTACATGGGACTCGTGCCGCTTAACCGGTTCCGGGGCGTGAAGTTCGAATAGGCGGCTGCCTTTTCACGAGGGTTCATCTCATGGACCAGAACGATCCCGTCACCATCGCCCAGCCGTCCGTTACTTCCGGCGAACTGCCGGTTTTTCTCACCGTCGATGAACTGGCCGCGTTCCTGCGGATCAACCGCGACACCGCCTACCGGCTTTGCGCGTCGCGCGAGATCCCCGGTGTCCGCAAGCTTGGCCGATGCATACGCATCCACCGCGAAACCGTGCTAGCGTGGTTTGTTGGCCAGGACCGCGCTTCGAGCTCAACGAGGAAACCTCGATGAGTGTAAGACGCAGGCAGGACCGCAGCCCCAAGGAGGGGGAGGTCCAGGAAAAATGGATGGTGGACATCAAGTTCCAGCATCCGGACGGCCGAGTGGAGCGGTTCCGGAAGGTTTCGCCCGTAAATACCCGCCGGGGAGCGGAACATTACGAGCGGGAAGTCCGGCAAAAGCTTCTTAACGGTCAAACCACTGAGCGAAAGGAGACACAACCAGAGAAACAGGTTCCGACCTTCAGGACCTTCGGACAGGAGTTCGTGGATAACTACGCGACGAGCCATAACAAGCCGAGCGAGATCCACAACAAGAAAGTGATGCTGAGAGTACATCTGAATCCCTACTTCGGCGACCGCCGACTGGACTCGATCGCGACCCGTGATATCGAGGCCTATGCGGCGGCCAAACTGAAAAGCGGTCTTTCACCGAAATCGGTGAACAACCACCTTGCAGTGCTGGCCCGGCTTTTTCGCATCGCGAAGAGGTGGGAAGTCGTAGAGAAGATACCGGAAGTGACCTTCCTGAAGGCGCCATTACCTGAATTCGATTTTCTCGGTTTCGACGAATCCGAACGGCTGATTGCCGCTGCGGATGCGGATTACCGGGCGATGATCGTGGTAGCGCTGCGGACTGGACTCCGAATCGGGGAACTCAGGACACTCCGGTGGCAGGACGTGGATCTGGTCGCCGGCAAACTGTTCGTGAGGCGTTCGGCGTGGAAGGACGAGATCACCACGCCCAAAAGCGGCAAGTCGCGTGAGATCCCGCTGAGCGAAGAGGCGAAGCGGGCGCTGAAAGAGCACCGGCACCTTCGGGGAGAACTTGTGTTCTGCAATTCCGACGGTTCGATGCTGACGAAGGAGCAGTTCAAGTGGCCACTCTGGCGGGCCTGCAAGAGAGCAGGTCTGCGGGAAGTCGGCTGGCACGTTTTACGGCACACGTTTGCGTCGCAGCTTGCGATGCGGAGCGTGCCGCTGAAAGCGGTGCAGGAACTGCTGGGACACGCCGACATTCACATGACGATGAGGTACGCACATCTGAGCCCGGATGTGCGGCGGGATGCCGTGATGGTTCTCGATTCCAGGGGCACAATAGGGGCACAGAGTCCGTCGGTTCAGGAATCAGTGCCAGAAAATACAATAAATACAGATAGTTAACTGGTGGAGGCGCCGGGAATTGAACCCGGGTCCGAGAGTCCTGTTGTCAGGTGTTACCACGTGCGTCTTGACCGGTTTTAAGTCTCGGCGCCTGGTGTTGGCCGGTCACCCGCCCACCCTGCGCCATGCCCCGGTTGCTTTTAACCTTTGGGGGCCGAGGTGCCCCCCGCGGGCTAGTCCGTATTCATGTCACCGCAGGGCGGGCTTCGGACGGGCCTTCCCTGCAGAACTCGCGGTTTATTTAGGCCGCGAGAGCCATGTCGTAATCAGCGTCGATTACAGTGTTGCCTCTTTTTAACGCGGCCGAAGGCTCCGCGGCACGCAACTCCTGACTCAGCCGACCCCCGTCGAACCCAATTCGCCCCCGTCAAGGGAAGGATAGGGATCCACTGGGAAGCGGATCGTCACTCCCCTCAATATAAGGATGATTCCGGAGAAGTCGAGGGGGGGGGCCTCAGATCGCCTGCACATGGACTTCCACCTTCAGATGCTCTTTGGCCGCCCCCTTGTAGATGCCCCGCGTCGGCGGAATGTCTGAATAGTCCCTGCCCACCCCCACGCGTACATAACTGGCATCCTGCCGGCGGTCGTGTGTCGGGTCGACCGATATCCACCCCATCCCCTCGATGAACACATCGGCCCAGGCATGGGAGGCCTCGCCCACCTCCCTGCGGTCCGGATCGTACAGGTAACCGCTCACGTAGCGGCTCGGGTACCCGAGCGCCCGGCACGAGGCGATGAAAAGATGCGCGAAATCCTGGCAGACGCCGCGGCCGAGCCGGAGCACCTGGTCGGCCGTCGTCTCCACGGTCGTCGCCCCGATCTCGTACCGGAAGTTCTTCTGGAGGGCCGCCGACAGGTTGTCCGCCGTACTCCCGGGCGTGGAACCCAGATGCGAGCGGGCAAACTCCATGACGGCATCGGTCACGGGCGTATAGGCAGTGGGCTGGAGGTAGTCGAACTCGTCCAGCGGCGAGAGATCCACCCCCTGCTCGACGTAGCTGCCGGCGGTGTACACCTCGCTTTCAGCCGTCACGGTCAGCTGGTGATGGGCCGGGAGGATGTTGAAGAACTGCACCGTGTTGCCGAACCGGTCGAGGTAGTCCGTCATCTCGCTCTTCGGGGACGCCAGCAGGCTGAAACTGACGCAGTGCTGGCCGCCGGTGCTGGACGGTTTCAGCCTGAGCTCCGCGTAGGCCTCGTTCACGAGCTGGTCGTAGGCGAACATCGTCTTGTGCTGAACCCTGAGGCGCATGTCCAAAGAGACCTCTCTTGTCTTGCCGGTGCGGCGCTACTGCTGCTGGTTGTCGTGGACCTGGATGAGCCGGGCGGCGGGGACCGTCGCCTGGGTGTTGAAGTAGGTCCGGCTGATTTCCTCGCCGGCGACATTGATTTCCTCCAGCTGCCGCTGGAGATACCGGCTGAACGCCTTGCCCATGATGTCGTCAATCTCGAGATACTGGAGTTCCGCGTTCAGCCGCCCGAATATCCGGCCCGGCGCGTTCTCCGCCTGCGGGATGCCGTATCCCCATTCCGAGATCGCCTTCACCGCCCGGTGACAGCGGTCCACCGAGTAGGCGACCGACCTCGGGAATATCCGGTTCAGCATCAGGAACTCGACGACCCGCCAGTTCTGGAGCGGATAGCCTGACTGGCGGAACGGCTCGAAGGCGTTGCTGCTCGTCAGCACGGACGTGAGCTGAATCGTGTCTTCGGAGGAAAGCCCCCGCCCCTGCGAGAGGCCGGGCCCGTTCAGGTCGAGGTTCCTGATCGTCCATTCGGCCCGCTCGATGAACTTGCCGAGCTGGACGAACTCGTACGGTTCTCCGTGGGTCAGCGTCGCGTTCGAGATCCCCTGGATGAGGTGCGAGCCGGAGGAGACCTTGAGATAGAGTTCCTGCGGCGCCCTCACGGAGGCCGCACGGTCGTAGTCCTTCATCAGGAAATAGAGCCGGTTGATTGCGCCCCACAGTTCGCTGCTGATCTTCTCGCGCACGCTGCGGGCGTTCTCGCGCGCCCGGGTGACACAGACGTACACCGAATTCACGTTACGGGGACTCCAGAGGATGTACTCGCTGACCGCCGGGCCGTTGAACTCGCCGTAGTGGGTCCTGAAAACGCTGGTACTCGCGCAATAGGAGACGAGCGGCTGCCAGGTGGCAGGCGCTTCGGGATCTCCGGCGTCCAGCGCCGCATGGAAGTTCACGGCCAGCAGCCGCGTAAGGTCCTCGGCACGCTCGATGTAGCGCGACATCCAGAACAGCGATTCAGCGACGCGGGAAAGCATGGGCGTTCACCTCTTGAGTACCCAGGTATCCTTGCTGCCGCCGCCCTGCGAGGAATTGACGACCAGCGAACCCTTCCGGAGCGCCACACGGGTCAGCCCGCCCGGAACGATCGATACCTTCGAGCCGTAAAGGACATAGGGACGCAGGTCGACATGGCATCCGCGGAGCTCGCCGTCGCAGCAGGTCGGGTGCCGGGAGAGCGAGACCACCGGCTGGCCGATGAAGTTTCGCGGCCGGGCACGGATCTGATCACGGAACTTCTCGATCTCCGCCTTCGTGGCCGACGGCCCGATGAGCATTCCGTAGCCGCCGCTCTCGTTCACCGACTTGATGACCAGTTCGGCGGTGTTTTCGAGCATGTACCGGAGGTCGCTGTCCCGGCTGGCGAGATAGGTCGGCACGTTCTTCAGGATTGGCTCTTCGGAGAGATAAAACCGGATCATGTCGGGCACATAGGCGTAGACCGCCTTGTCGTCGGCGACCCCCGTGCCGATGGCGTTGGCGAGGGTCACATTGCCGGCGCGGTAGGCGTTCAGGATGCCGGGAACGCCCAGCGTCGAGTCCCTCCGGAAGGCGACGGGATCGAGGAAGTCGTCGTCGATGCGCCGGTAGATGACGTCCACCTGCTTGAGGCCGTGGGTCGTCCGCATGTAGACGCGGTTGTTGTGGACAACGAGGTCGCTGCCCTCGACGATCTCGATACCCATCTGCCGGGCGAGGAAGGAATGCTCGAAGTAGGCGGAATTGTAGATGCCGGGCGTGAGGAGCACGACGTTGGGTTCGGGGATCCCGAACGGCGCCACGGACCTGAGTGCGTTCAGAAGTTCCTGGGGATAGTGCTGGATCGGGAGCACGCCGTACCGCTCGAACAGCTTCGGGAACGTGTGCTTGGTCGCGTTCCGGTTCTCGAGCATGTAGCTCACGCCGGACGGAGACCGGAGATTGTCCTCGAGAACATAGTACCCGCCGTCGCGGTCCCGGATGATGTCGGTCCCGGTGATGTGGCAGTAAACGCCGTTCGGGACCCGGACCCCGATCATCTCCCGCCGGAAGTGCAGGGCTCCGAAGACGAGTTCGGCCGGGATTTTCTTCTCCCGGATGATCCGCTGGTCGTGATAGATGTCGTTCAGGAACGCATTCAGCGCAAAAATCCGCTGCGCCAGCCCCCGCTCGATCGTGTCCCATTCGGCGCGGGGGATGATTCTGGGGATCAGGTCGAACGGGAAAATCCGTTCGATGCCTTCTTCCTGGCTGTAGACGGTGAAGGTAATGCCCTGGTGCAGGAACGACAGGTCGGCCGTGCGCCGCAGTTCGTTCAGGGCATCCGGATCCAGGGCGGCGAGCTGCGCCAGCAGCGCCTTGTAATGGGGCCTCGGCCGGCCGGGCGCCTCGAACATCTCGTCGAAGAACGGTCCGATTTCGTATCGGTCCGTCATCACCGGTTCCGGCCGTGCGCGCTCGGCACCCATTGGCAGACACCCCCGCTCGGCTCACGCCTTCCAGCAAGTAGCAAGAAACGGGGAAAACCCGGGGAATCCTCCGAAGAACCATCAGAACCACACGATCAGTCCCGAAATCCGGCAGCAGGAGCAGCCCGGAATATCCACAGCCGTCTGTTATTGCTTAAAAAGACGGCATCCGGCGCACCCGGGAGGATACTTTGTACGCAACCCTTTCATTCTGCGTACAAACGGATTTGGCGGCTGCGAGAAGACTGTCAGGGGGGGGGCGGCCTCAAGCAAAAACCCCCGGCCTTTCCGGGCCGGGGGTTTTCCGTTCAGCGCCGGAGACCGGCGGTCAGTCCTTCTTTTTGCCGTCCTTCAGCTCTTTTGCGGCGTCCTTCAGTTCGTCGGAATCGCCCTTCTTGCCGTGGCATTCCTTCTTTTCGCCGTCCTTGCGGGGGCATTCCTTGCCATCGCATTCCTTCCTGCCGCACTTCCCGCACTTGCCGTCCTCGCGGTCGCACGTCTTCCCGCCGGTGACGTCGTTCAGGATCGTGACCTGCGGCTCACCGGTGACGCCGGATTTTTCCATGGCGGCTTTCAGATCGGGGCTGGAGGTGAATTTCTTCGCCGCCTCTTCGTCCGCGAAACGGCCGATCACGGTGACATCCTTCGGATCCGAAGGGTTCTGGAGCACGCGGTAGCCGAGCACGCCGCCCTTTTCGCGGACCTCGTCGGCCGCATCGAACTCCTTGCGCCAGGCTTCGTAGTCCTTCACCTGATGACGGATGATGGCGGCCGTCTTGCCCATGCCGCCGTGCATCCCGCAGCAGGAATCGCCGTCCTTCTTGCCGCAGTCCTTGTCTTTCCTCGGGCATTCGCCCTTGCCTTCGCCGTCCTTGCCGGCTTCGGCCTTCGCCTCCGCGGCTTTCGCCTGGGCATGGTGTTCCGGTTTTTTGTCCTTCTTGGCGAACGCAGCGGGCGCCGGGGCCAGCAGGCAGACGGCCAGAAGGGTCAGTAAATGTTTGCGGTTCGGTTTCATCGGGTGTTTCTCCATCCGTTGGATTCGTGAGTGATGGAGCGAGCCTAGCACCCGGCTGTGCCGGAGCGGTATTTCTGAGGAACTTTTAACCCAGATCGAAGAACGCACGGATCTTGCGCATCATCTCCTTGCGGCTCGCCTCGCGGGCCGCGATCTCGGCCTCTTCCAGCTTGCGGGCGTCGCGCACCTGCTTCTGCATCTCGATCTCGGCGAGGAACTCGCTGATCCGGCTGATGACCGCCGGTTCGGCCACGAGAATCTCCTGGAACGCCGGCTTGTCGATCACGAGCATCCGGCTGTCCTCGTGGGCTGTCGCGTGAGCCGAGCGCGGCTCGCCCGTGAGCAGCGACCGCTCGCCGAAGAACCCGCCCGCGGGGATCGTTGCCACGACCGTCTCCGCGTCGCGGCCCCGGCCCGTACCGTCGTCGATGCTGATATCGACCGAGCCCGTGAGGATGACGAAGAACGAATCGCCCGCCTGCCCCTGCTTGAACAGGCGCTCGCCCTCTCCGTAGAAAACCGTGCGGGCGAGCCCCGCCAGCAGCTTGAGACCGTCGGGCTTGAGGAGCTGGAACAGCGGCACCTCCCGCAGCGTTTTCATCAGCTCCGCCTCGCCCATGGGCTGAGCGTCGGCGAACGGCGGATGAAGTCCTTCGCGCGCGAACCGGTACGATACCTGCGAGCGGAGCCGGCTCTGGATCTGGGCCATCTGGCCGTAGTCGCGGATCCAGAACAGGACCCGGTAGACCGTGCCGCCCGGCGTGACCGATTCCTGGATCACCTCGGGGAAGGGGTCCCCCAGCACGCCCGGCGTAATGAGCGCACAGTCCCTCAGGACCCGCTGGATCTCGTTCGGACGAATCCGCTCGGTCACCGGCACTTCCACGGAGACGCGGTGGAACGGAACCGGCCGGACATAGTTCGTGATCGGTTCCTGGATGATGCGGACGTTGGGGATCGTCACGTAGTCGTCCGACAGCAGCCGGATGACGGTCGTACGCCAGGTCGTATCGACGATGTAGCCCGTGTAGCCCGCCACCTGCACGAGGTCGCCTTCCTTGTAGGTGTCCTCCATCGTGAGCGAAATGCCCGCGAAGGCGCTCCGGAGCCAGTCGTTGAAGGCGAAGAACAGCACGACGGCGCCCACCGATGCACCGATCAGCGGCTTCTGGATATCCTGTTCGTAATAGTAACGGAGCATGAGGAACAGGGTGACGACGTAGACGGCGCCGCGGGCGACGCCCTGCACGCTGTCCGGAATCACGACGCTCTTCAGGTTGCGCAGGTAGTACTCGAAGAAAAACAGGCCCAGGATCCGGATCGAGAGGAGCAGGAGCGCGATGGCCAGCAGGTCCTTGGAAACCTGGTTGGCGACGCCCGAAACCACCGATGTCCCGGCGAACCACTGGACGGCGAGGTGCGCCGCGAGCGCCGTCGCCACGAGGTTCAGCGGCACGCCGATATGCCTCGCCGCCTGCTCGCCGCCCTTGATGGCCTTGACGGCCTTCATCAGGCTCGCGAGGCCGATCCGGATGGCGACGTACAGGACGAGCCCGCCGAAAAGGGTCAGCAGCAACGACGACCAGACGTTCACGGACGCTTCTCTCCCCCCGGACACAGCGGATTCGGATCAGGGCGAATGCTAGTCACCCGGCCCCCCGCTTTCCAATTTCCGGCCCGTACGGTAAACGGAAAACAGACGTGAATTTAGCCGACCCTACGCTGTCCGCCTGGTCCGATCCCCGGTTCATGGGGGCGGTGTTCATCGTCTCGGCGGTGGTGTTCGGCCTTACGGTCCTGCTCGGGATTCCGCACATGATCGAGCGGAAGGAGTCGCGGCCGCTGATTCTCGGATTCCTCGCGACCGGCGCCATGGTCATGTCGGTTTCCCTCGCCCGTTCTGACGAGATCCATTCGGGCGAATGGCTCACCGACCTGGTCGAGGGCGTCCGCAAGAAGCCTCCTCACAGCGACGAGGCACGCTCGGCCGGCGAGTCGTTCGCCACCGCCGCGGCCCCGTTCCTGGGGGACATCGATCCCAAGGCCTACGGCGACATCGGGACGATCATCATCGGCTCCTCGCGGCTTCTCGTCCTGTTGAATGAAAAAATGCCGCCCGTGCTCGAGCGGACCGAGTCGGCCCTCGCCCGCATGGAGACCACCTTCAAGCTCATGGACCCGATGCTCACGGCGGCGACGCCGGCCATGCAGGGGATGCCGCCGTTCCTGAAAGAGGCCCAGCCCGTGTTCCGCGACATGGGGCCGTTCCTGCGCGACATGGTCACGGTCCTGAACGAGGCGATGCCGCTCCTCCAGGATTCCAAAAAACTCACTTCGTCGCTCGTCCCCGTCATGGAGCAGGCGGAGGTGATCCTCGGCGAGATCAAAAAGCGCGACCCCGGCAAGATGGCCGACAAGTCGCTCCGGCTCATGGACAAGGTCGACGGAACGCTGACGGACGCGGACGTGGTGCTGGAGAACCTCCAGTTCATGGACGAGAACTGGCTCCGGCATTTCCTGCAGGTGGAAGGCGTCCAGGCCTACGCCGGCGTGGGCTCGCCCGACATCCCCAAGGGCTCCAAACCCGTCGAACCCCCGCCGATCCGGAAGAAGTAGCTACCCCCTCCGCCCCGCGGCCAGTTCCTTCACGGCGTCGTCCAGGCCTTCGAGGGTGAGCGGGAACATGGGGATCGTCCGGGCGATGCGGACGGTGGAATCGGTGTAGCGCCAGTTCTGGGGCGGCTCGGGATTGAGCCAGGCGGTGTGGCGGAACTTGTCCGCGAACCGCTGGAGCCAGAGGATTCCCGGCTCGTTGTTCGTGAAGTAGTCGAGGGCCCCGTTCTTCGCCAGCAGCTCGGAGAGCGCCATCGCCGCGTCGCCGACGAACAGGATCTTCGTCTCGGGCACCCGGTCGTGGAGGAGTTCGGCGGTCTTCGTCTTCTCGCCCGTCCGGAAGCTCTTCCAGACCTGGTCGTAGACGCAGTTGTGGAAATAGTAGAATTCGAGTTCCCTGAAGAGCCCCTTCGCCGCCGAGAACAGCACCTCGACCATCTCCGCGTGGGGCCACATGCTGCCGCCCGAATCCATGAGGAGAACGAGACGCACGCCGGGGAGCTTCCTGCGCTGCCACACGAGGTCGATGTCGCCGGCGTTCTTCGCCGTGGCGTCGATGGTGCGGTCCAGGTTGAGGTCGTCCTCGGGCCCCGTGGGCACGAGCTTGCGAAGGCGCCGGAGCGCGAGCTGCACCGAGCGGATGTCGAGGACACGGTCCCCCGAGTAGTCCCGGAACCTGCGCGCCCCGGCGATCTGGACGGCGCGGCGGAGCCGGCCCTCGCCGCCCACGCGGACGCCGGCCTTGTTGAACCCGTTGTTTCCCTGCGTCGAGGTGCCCGCGGTGCCGATGCGCTTTTTCCCGCCCACATGCTCGACGAAGTGGCCTTCCTCATACTGTTTCTCGAAGTTCGCCCGGATCTCGTCCAGCGAGAGTTCCTGGATGAGCGCCTTCTCCGCCTCGGTCAGTTCCTTGGGCGGGGCGGCCTTCAGGCCCGCCAGGATCTTCGCCATCATGTCGGCAGAACTCTCGATGTCCTTGAAATACTCGAGGAACGTCCGGTCCCAGCGGTCGAAGTCGCCCTCGTTCTTCACGAGGAGCGCCCGCCCCACGTTATAGAACCCGTCGAGATTCGCCGGCACCGCGCCGTCCGCGAGCGCCTTCATGAAGACGAGCCACTCCGTCGGCGAGACGGGAACCTCGTGGCGGCGGAGCGCGTAGTAGAAGTCGGTGAACATCCTCGCACGTAGTCTAGCCATCCGGGCGTGAAAGGCCACGCTCCCGTCTGGCCCTTTGCACCCCGCCTCGTTTACCCTCTGCCGCCAGTGAAAAAGGTCCTCATCACGGCCGTTCTCATTCTCGTCCTGCCGGTGGCGCTGGCGCTCGGGCTCCGCTGGGCGCTCACCCGCCAGACGCTCAGTTCCCGCGCGGACTACCAGGAGCGGATGAACCGGGCCTACGAACGGTTCTCGCGGCCCGAGTGGGGTCCGCTGACGCCGGACCAGGAAAAGGAACTCCTCGAAGCCCACCGCCCGCTGCTCATCGTCTCGCGGGGATCGGCGGGTCCCATCGACATCGATACGGGCTACCTGGCCTCCCGCCACCCCGTGGACTGCGGAACGGGCCGATCGCTCGCCCCCGACGCCCGGCGCGAACTCCTCGCCCCGCTCGCCGGCAACCGGGAAGTCTGCCTGGCCGACGGCCCGGCCCGGTCCGTGTTTCCTCCGGCGGGTCCCCTGTGCGGCTCGGAGGGCGTCTGCGCCCGGGTGTTCACCGGCGTCCAGTACGGCAACGTCCGGCTGGAAGACAGCGAGACCGCGCCGCCAAAGCCCTGGATCTTCCTCCGCTACCAGTTCGTGTACGGCACGCACGGCCTCCCCGAAGGGCTCATCGACCAGCAGCGGATCGTGAACCGGATCGGTACTGCGGACGCCTGGCGGCCGCTGGATTTCCATGTGACCGCGTGGACCGTGCTCGACGAGAACCAGCTCCCCGTGGCGGCGATCCTCTCGCAGCACGACGGACACCGGACCTACGTGTTCGGCGCCAATATGCCCTGGCCCAAGGCCGGGCGGCCGCAGATCGTCTCCGCCTCGCGCTCGAACGCGCTCTATCCCGACCTGCCCCTCGACTACCGCCGCCGTGTGCGGGCGACGCCGTTTCCGTTCCGGCGGGAATACCTCGCGTCCGGCGCGGGCCGGAACTGGCTGGATGCCGACGACATCGTCTGCGGCCGCGACTGCGGCGGCGCCCGCTGGGACTACCGGATGGAAAGGGTGCGCCCCCTGGACCCCCTGTGGAACTTCGCCGGTTATCTGGGGCCGCGGGAACTCACGTTCGGTATCGAGACAGGCCGCTCGGGGCCCATGGGCGGGAAGTTTTTCACCCAGCCGGAGCTGGTCCGCCCGGAGGACCTGCTGTTCTTCTCCTACTTCGAGGACGGCAGCGCGGAAGACGCTGCCGCCGGGCGGGCGCATCTCGGCGGCCTGAACGGCCGCCTCACCGATACGGCCGTCCAGGCGCTCGTTCGCCACGGCCGTCAGCGGCTGCGGGCCGCTCTCGAAAAGGCGCGCCAGAACCCGCCCGGACCGGAGCAGGCCGACGAAACGGAGCCCGCCGCCGCCGAAGCCCCCGAACTGCCGCTGCCCAAACCCCTCATCGCCCCGGACTTCAGCCAGCCGCCCGTGATCGGCTACCGCGCGCATCGCGGCATTCCCGCCCAGGGGGTTCCCGGCGAAACCTCCGGGGGCGGAGACATTCACGCCTCGCCCGAACCCGCCGATTCCGCAGTCCCGCCAGCCGAGTGAAAGTCCCGTCCCGTACGGCTCCAACGGTTGACAACCCGCATCCGGCATGTTCGCATTCAGACTGAATGAGGGTTCATTCAGTTCAAAATCCACTGATCGTCCGGTAACCGGCGGAGGTATCGAGACCCATGTTCCAGTTCAACAGCACCCACAAGATGGCCCAGCAGGCGATCCGGCAGTTCCTCGACAAGGAAGTGCGGCCGCATGTGATTCACCACGAGAATCACCCGGAGGACCCGCCTTACCCGCTGATGAAAAAGCTCGCGAAAACGATGGGCCTGCCGACCATGGTCGAGGGCGCCTTCGAGAAGATGCGCAAGGAAGAGAAGGCGGGCGGCGAGGGAGCGAAGCCGAAACGGATCGGCCTCGGCGGCGGCGACCCCGGCATGGGTGCCGTGGCGGGTATCGAGCTCGCCCGCGTGTGCCCGGGCATTGCGCTCTCGTTCGCGGCGACGCTGGGACTCTACGGCAGCTCCGTGATGTCGAAGGGAACGCTCTGGCAGAAGGAGAAGTACGGACTTCCCATCTTCAAGTTCGAGAAGATCGGCGCGTGGGGCATGACCGAACCCGGAGCGGGCTCCGACGCCTACGGCTCCATGCGCACCACCGCGCGCCGCGACGGAGACTCCTGGATCCTGAACGGCCACAAGACGTTCATCACCAACGCGCCCTACGCCGACTATTTCGTGATCTATGCCAAGATCGACAACGGCCAGGGCACGACGCGGGACACGCCGATCCAGGCTTTCCTCGTCGAGCGGGGCACGCCGGGGTTCGAGACCTCCAAGCCCTTCAAGAAGATGGGCATGCACAGCTCGCCCACCGGCGAGGTGTTCCTCGATAACGTGAAGATTCCCCTGAACCAGCTTCTCGGCGAAAAGGAAAAGGAACTGGCGAAGGAGCAGTCCCGCGACGTGTTCTCGGGCGAACGCACCGGTACGGCGACCATGTGCCTCGGCATCGTGGACCGCTGCTGCGAGATCACCCTGAAATACATGAACGAGCGCGAGCAGTTCGGCCAGAAGATCGGCGACTTCCAGGGCCTGCGGTGGATGTTCGCCGACATGCTGACGGTCCGCGAGAATATCCGGAACTGGAACCTGCGCATGCTGGACTATCAGGCCCGCGGCGAGCCGGTCCCCATGGAGATCGCCTGCGCGGCGAAGCTCTACTGCGCGCCGGCGGCGACGAAAGTCGCCATGGACGCGGTACAGATCCTGGGCGGCTTCGGCTACATGCAGGACGCCGAGGTCGAGATGCACGCCCGCGACGCCAAGCTGATCGAGATCGGCGGCGGCACGAACCAGATCCAGCAGAACACGATCGGCCGTGAAGTCATGCGGACCGGCACGATTCCGCCGCTCATCGCCTGAGGCCCGCTCCGGGCCGAAGGCGGCAGCCTTCGCTGAACGGGGCTCAACCGGCAGCGGTTGACAAGCCGCCTCCGGCATGTTCGCATTCGGACTGAATGAGGGTTCATTCAGTCCAAAATCCACTGATCGTCCGGTAACCGGCGGAGGTATCGAGACCCATGTTCGAGTTCAACAACACCCACAAGATGGCCCAGCAGGCGATCCGGCAGTTCCTCGACAAGGAAGTGCGGCCGCATGTGATTCACCACGAGAACCACCCGGAGGATCCGCCCTACCGGCTGATGAAGAAGCTCGCCACGACCTTCGGGCTGCCCGCCATGGTCGAGGGCGCGTTCCAGAAGATGAAGAAGCGGGAAGCCGCCGGCGGCGCCGCCGCTCCCGAGAAGGACGACGACGAGGCGGCGGTCGGTATCGGCGGCCGCGATCCGGCGCTCTCCTCCATCCTGACCGTGGAGCTCGCCCGCGTGTGCCCCGGTATCGCCCTCTCCTTCGGCGCGACGCTGGGTCTCTACGGCCAGTCGATCATGAACAAGGGCACGATCTGGCAGAAGGAGAAGTACGGCCTGCCGGTGTTCAAGTTCGAGAAGATCGGCGCCTGGGGCATGACCGAACCCGGCGCGGGTTCCGACGCCTACGGCTCCATGCGGACCACCGCCCGCCGGGACGGCGACAACTGGATCCTGAACGGCCACAAGACGTTCATCACCAACGCGCCGTTCGCCGACTACTTCGTGATCTACGCGAAGATCGACGAGGGCAAGGGCATCTCGCGCGAGCAGCCGTTCCATGCCTTCGTCGTCGAGCGCGGCACGCCGGGATTCGAGACCTCCAAGCCCTTCAAGAAGATGGGCATGCACAGCTCGCCCACCGGCGAGGTGTTCCTCCACGACGTGAAGATCCCGTACAACCAGCTCCTCGGCGAGAAGCTGAAGGAACCGTCCAAGGAACAGTCCCGCGACGTGTTCGCCAGCGAGCGCGTCGGGACCGCGACCATGTGCCTCGGCATCGCCGACCGCTGCTGCGAGCTCGTCGTGAAGTACATGCAGGAGCGCGAGCAGTTCGGCCAGAAGATCGGCGATTTCCAGGGCCTGCGCTGGATGCTGGCCGACATGCTCACCGCCCGCGAGAACATCAAGAACTGGCAGCTCCGGATGCTCGCCTACCAGGCGAGGGGCGAGAAGATCCCCATGGAGACGGCGTGCGCCTGCAAGCTCTACTGCGCACCGGCGGCGACGAAGATCGCCATGGACGCGGTGCAGATCCTGGGCGGCTTCGGCTACATGCAGGACGCCGAGGTCGAGATGCACGCCCGCGACGCCAAGCTGGTGGAAATCGGCGGCGGCACGAACCAGATCCAGCAGAACACGATCGGCCGCGAGATCATGCGGGTGGGCCAGATGCCCCCGCTCATGGGCTGAAAGGCCCGTTCCACAATGCCCCGGTTTCCGGATACACAATCACCGGAGGCCGGGGCCTTTTATTTCCGGCACAACTGGTCCGCCGCGGCGACGGCGTCCGGAGCACGAAGTGAAGAAGATCCCGCGTCCCCTGATCGTCCTCGTCCTTGCCGTGGCGGCCTTCGCCGCCTGGCGCATCACCCGCCCCGCACCCGGAACCGGAGGCCATGACGGCGTCATCGAGCTCGAGCAGCTCCGGCTCGGTTTCGAACTGAACGGCAAGCTCGCCGACGTGCTGGTCCAGCGCGGCGACGGCGTGAAGAAGGATCAGGTGCTCGCCCGTCTGGACGACACCCTGGACCGTTCGCAGCTCGAGGTCCGCGGTGCCGAGGTGGCGCAGGCACAGGCCCGCTACGACCTTGCCATCGCCGGCCCCCGCAGGACCGAGATCAAGGGAGTGGAGGCGGAACTGGATTCGGCGAAGGCGCAGGCCGAATGGGCCCAGCGCGAGATGAACCGGATCAGGGATCTGCTGGGATCCGGAACCGTGTCGCAGGGACAGCTCGACGATGCCGTCACCCGGTACAACCAGGCGAAAGCCCAGCGGGAGTCGGTGCAGGAAAAGCTGAAGACGCTGGAGCAGGGGACCCGCGCGGAGGAGATCCGTGCAGCCCGGGCCGCCCTCGACGCGGCGAAAGCGCAGCTCAAGTCGCTCGAGGAGCGGCTCATCCACTACGAGCTGCGCGCCCCGGCAGACGGCATCGTCCTCAGCATTCCGGCCAAGCCCGGCGAAGTCGTCACGAACGGTTCCGCCGTCGTCATTATCGCACGGCCCGACCTCCCCTATGCGGACATCTTCCTGCCGTCGGCGCAGGTCAGCACGGTGCGCGTCGGAGAGCCGGCCTCCGTGCTTCCGGACGGAGCGCAGGCGCCTTACGAGGCGGTCGTCGAATCCGTCTCGCCCACCACCGAATACACGCCGCGCTACCTGCTCAGCGAGGAAGACCGTCAGGGACTCGTGAACCGCGTTCGCGTCCGGATCCGCAAGCCGGACAACCTCATTCACGGCGGCGTTCCCTGCAAGGTGCTCCTCGGGACCGCCGCAGGGGCGTCCTGATGGAAACCGGCGAACTCGCCATCCAGACCCGCGCCCTGTCGCGGACTTTCGGGGATCTCGTCGCCGTGAAGTCGGTTTCGCTCGAGGTCCGCAAGGGCGAGATCTTCGGCGTCCTCGGTCCCAACGGCGCGGGCAAGTCGACCACCGTCCGGATGCTCTGCGGCATCCTCACGCCGACCGGCGGGCAGGGGACGGTCCTCGGGCACGACGTCGCCACCGAGCCCGAATCGATCAAGCAGAAGATCGGCTACATGACCCAGCGGTTCTCCCTCTACGAAGACCTCACGGTCGAGGAGAACCTGCGCTTCTACGGCGGCATCTACGGGTTCTCGGGCGCCGCCCGCCGTGACAAGATCGACCGGGCACTGGACCGCTACGGACTCGGCGAGCGGCGCGGCCAGATCTCCGGCACCCTGTCCGGCGGCTGGAAACAGCGGGTCGCCCTCGCCTGCTCGACGCTGCACGACCCGCCGCTCCTGTTCCTCGACGAGCCGACGGCGGGCGTGGACCCGGTGAGCCGGCGGCAGTTCTGGGCGATGATCCACCGTCTTGCCGCCGAGGGAACGACCGTGCTCCTCACGACCCACTACATGGACGAGGCCGAACGCTGCCACCGCCTCGCGTTCATCTTCCGCGGCGAAGTGCTCTCCACCGGCACTCCGGCCGAGGTGCTCGCGAGCAGCAACCTACGGGTGCTGGAAGCCGATCTCGGCCGCTGGGCGGCGGCGGCCGCGGATCTCCTGAACGCCGACTCCCGCGTCGAGGAGGTCTCCCCGTTCGGAGCGACCCTGCGCGTGGCGTTCCGGTCGCCGGAACCCGAAACGGTCCTCGCGGAAATCCTGGACCGGCAGGGAATCGTCCCTGCCGAGGTCCGTCCCGTCCGCACCACCATCGAGGACGCCTTCGTCGCCCTCGTGCAGGCCGAGCAGGAATCCGGCCACCTGAAGGACACATGAACCTCGTACGCCTGCTCTCGGTCGCCTGGAAGGAACTCGTGCAGCTCCGGCGCGACCGGATCTCGTTCGGACTCATCGTCGGCATCCCGCTGATCCAGCTCTCATTGTTCGGGTACGCGATCAACACCACCGTGCGGCATGTGCCTCTGGCCGTCGTTGACGAGAGCTCGACCGCGTCGTCGCGGGACCTTATCCGGTCGATGATCGCCTCGGGGTCGTTCGACCTTGCCGCGACGCTCTCCTCACGCCGGGAGATCGACCGGACGCTGAAGTCCGGCAAGGCGCAGGTCATCGTCGTCATTCCGGCGGACTACGAGGACAACCTCGCCCGGCGCATCACGGCCACCGTCCAGGTGATCCTGGACGGCACCGACCCCCAGATCGTGAGCTCGGCATCGGTCGCCATGCAGGGCTTTTTCGCCTTCCGGTCGGAGAACATCATCGCCGCACGGCTCAATCCCGTGGACGAATCGCTCCAGCCCGTCCGGTTTGAACCCGCCACCTGGTACAACCCCGAGCTCCGGAGCGCCGTGTTCATCGTGCCCGGCCTCATGGGCATGATCCTGACCAACACGCTGATGATGTATACCGCCATGGCCATCGCCCGCGAGCGCGAGCGCGGCACCATGGAACAGCTCATCGTTTCGCCGGTGAAACGGTTCGAGCTGATCCTGGGGAAAATCATCCCCTATATCCTGATCGGTTACGTCCAGGTGACGGTGATCCTCACGGCCGGCCACTTCCTTTTTCATGTGCCGATCCGGGGCTCGATTCCGTTCCTCTACCTGATCGCGTTCGAGTTCATCGCGGCGAATCTCGCCCTCGGCCTGTTCCTCTCCACCATCGCCAGGACCCAGCAGCAGGCGATGCAGCTCGCCTTCCTCATCATGCTGCCCAACATCCTGCTGTCGGGTTACATGTTCCCGTTCCAGGCGATGCCGGAGCCCGCCCAGTGGATCGGCAGCCTGCTGCCGAATACCCATTTTCTCCGGATCGTCCGGGCCATCATCCTGAAAGATTCGGGCTTCATGGATCTCCTCCCCGAGATCGCCGAGATGGGGACGATTCTGGTCTTTCTGGTCACGCTGACGACGATGCGGTTCCAGAAAACGCTGGACTGAGGCCCTTCCCGTGACCGGGCTCACAACCGGGAAATGTGCGTCTAACTTTTTCTTCGTCCTGTTCCGGCACACCCGTCGATCCTCGCCTTCGCAGCCTGCCTTCGAAAAACCGTGAAGCAGCAGGCCTTCCGGCGCTGGAGATCCGGCTCCCGTGCGTGCTGGATGTGAAACTTCGCCGGGAGACCGCCTTTCTGGCCTCCGGCAAAAATCAACGGACCCTGGAAAACCGCTCCCGGCATACTTCGCGGTAGATTCCGGGGCAGCACTTGCCGGAGTTTGAACGGCGCCGGATGCCGCACTAGGTTTTCTCAAACGATATCCCAAAAGCATCGTCAGGCTGTACCCGGCAGACGGTGTGGAGCCGAAGCAGCACCCGAATGAAAACTATCAATACCAGTGCCGTCCGTGACAACCCGCTGGAGCGGTTCCGGTTTCTGTCCGAATTCACCGGTTTCACGGCCGAAGACCAGAAGCTCCTCGCCGGTTCGGTGGAAGTGCTGGGTCCGGCGCTGCCCGGGCTCCTCGACGCGCTTTACGAATTTCTCCTCGGCTACGACGACACCCGCAAGCGATTCCTCGGGCCGCAGGGCGAGGTAGACCCCGCCTACTTGCAGGTCCGCAAGGAGCACCTCACCCAGTGGGTGCTCTCGACCGTGACCGCCGACGACCCGAAGGGGTTCGCCGAGTATCTGACGGTTACCGGACGCCGGCACACAGGCGTCGCCGGAGAGCCCGGGCGGGTCGTGCCGCCGCTCTACATGGTCGGGCTCATGTCGTTCGTGCAGACGGCGCTCACGGCATCCGTGTTCAAGCTGATGCCGGGCGATCCGGACAAGGCGCTGAAGACGGCCCTCGCCTGGAACAAGATGCTCATGATCCAGCTCGAACTGTTCCTGAAGGCAATGACGCCGGGCTGGGACGACAACCTCAAGTGACATGCAGGGAAACGAACTCGTGATTGCCGGCGTGCAGAAAGCCAGAGAGCAGCTGGCCAAGATCGTGGGGCCCGAAAAGGCCGCCGCCCTCGTGGCCGACTGCCTGACCGAAGCGGGGCTCACTCGCGTCGATACGCCGTCGGATCTCAACGCCCTGTCCGAGGCAATGGTCCGGCGCGGCGGAATCATCGCGCTGATCGGCCGGACCCTGAAGGTTCAGGCGATTCTGTCCAGCGTTCCCGTCACCGCCTGACCGTCAGATCCGCCTGATCTCCGCCGCCGGGATGTAGAACTTCAGGATTTCCCCGTGGGACTTGCCCTGCTTCGCCATCTGGAGCGCACCCACCTGCGCGAGCCCGACGCCGTGTCCCGCCCCCGTGCCGTCCAGAACAAGATTGCCGCCCGCGATCGACGGCACGATATGCGTGCTCTGCGCCGACACCCGGCCGAGCAGCGTCCGGAATGGCTTTCCTGAAAGCTCCTTGCGCCCGGAACTGGTCTCGAACACCAGCGAGCGGGCCCGGCCGCCCGTGCTCCGCTGGCCCACCGACACCGCATTGACCGAATTCACGCCGAGATTCGACGCGATCTGCGAGAGCGGGACCGTGCCCTGCCAGGTATAGAGTTTCTGGGGGACCGAATACGGGTCCGGCTGCGCGGTCATGTAGGGCACCGACCCGCCCCAGACGTCTTTCGGGTCCTCGGTCGAGCCCCCCGAGTGGGCGTGGAAGTAGGCCATCACGATGGAGCCGTTCCAGACGAGCACCTGGCCGGCCGTTTCGCGAACGGCCCGGTCGCTCCGGTCCTTCTCGACGCCGCGGCCGCCGTAGGCCTGGCTCAGCACTGTGTTGTAGACGTCGAACGGCGCGCCCGTGCGGCGGACCTTCTGGGCGAGCACATAGCTTCTCGCCATGATCGCCTGCGCCCGCTGGGCAGCGTCGTCCCAGCTTGCCGACACTTCCACCGGCACGACTCCGCGCAGGTAGCTCTCCACCGGCAGCACGTTCACGGCGAGGAGCTTCCCGTTCCACTTCTCGACGGTGACGTAGCCCCGGTACGGCTTTCCTTCGACGTAGATCTCCCCCTCCTTTTTCGGCGTCAGGGCGATTTTCCCGCCCGCGAACGTGGCGAGGTCGATGGAGGCCGGTCCCGTGAGCGACGGCGTTCCGGCGAGTCCCTGCACCGAGCACTCCGTCTTGCAGTCCAGATTCACGCGGGCGCTGTCCCACACAAGGGCGACGCGGACGTCGGGATTCGAGGTGCCGGTCTCCTCCTTGAGGGTTTGCGTCTCGGGCGGCGGCGGGACGTAGGGTTTCTTGCCCTCGAGCACAGGCTTCAGGTCGTCGAAGACGATCTGGGCAGTCTCGCGGTTGGGGTCCTTCATCGGGACCTTCGCGAAATAGTCCTGGAACGCCTTGCGGGCATCCGGGATCCTGCCCGCGTCGTAGAGGCTCTGGGCCCTCCGGAACCGGACCGTACCGGCGTCGGCCCCTTTGGGGAACTTCTCGAGATAGCGGCCGTAGTGCCGCGCTGCGTCTGCCGGCATCCGGAGCCAGAGCGCGTAGATATCGCCCTGGAGCTTCACCGCCCGGGCGCGGACCGTATCGGTCCCGGCCGTACGTTCGGCCTCGGCGGCAAAACCGGCGGCCTCGATGTACCGGCCCACGTCGATGGCGTTCTCGGCGTTCCTGAACGGATCGTCGGAGGTCTCGAGTTCAAAGCCCGGCAGCGCCCGGAAGTTTTCACCTTCCAGACGGCCTCCAAGATTCGACCCCTCGAAGATCTGGGCCGAAGCCGCCATCGGCACAAGGAGCCCCAGAAGGCCGATGAGCTTCAGGTGTCTGCGCATATACAGTCGTTTCCTCTCGCGAACTGCCCGAACGATACCATGAAACCCGCGGGCCGTATCCGGTCCCCGTCACATCATTGACTCAACGGAGCAGGGCATAGGAACACCTGAACCCGTGGGCGCGTTAACCGCCTGTAGTTTCATGGCATTCTGAAAGATATTACCGGTTTTTTGCCGCTGGAACGCGTTGACGCTTCTCCGGCCTGCGTTCATGATTCCGTTACAACTGACAAAGGCGTCAGAGGGCTGGCAGCAGCCCGCCGGACGCCGGTACGAGCCAGGGAGAACCCCGTCCGCATGAAGACCGAGTTCAACGTGAAGCCCGATCCCGCCGACTTCAACCCGTACGTCTACGCAAACCTCGGCAGCCTCAAGCAGTATCCCGAGCTCGAACGGCTCTACGAAAGCACCCTCAAGAAAAGCTGGGACGACAAGGAAGTGTTCGAACGGCTCGTCGCCGAGCACGGCGAGTGCAGGCTGCCGCAGGAAAAGCGGATGGCCCTCGCCCGGATTTTCTCGATCATTTACTACGGCGAGGTCGTCGCCCTGCTCGTCGCGAGCCAGATCGTCGATATCGCCCCGGACCTTGCGGCCAAGTTCGCCGCCGCCGGCCAGACCATCGACGAAGCGCGCCATGTGTCCGTGATGGGCCGCTACCTGCGCTACCTCGGCGTCGAGCTGCCGGACATCAACCCCTTCGCCCGCGCGATCCTGGAGGACGTCCGGGGCTCGAAGGACATCCACATCAAGCTGGCCGGCATGCAGGTGTTCGTGGAGAACATCGCCTTCAACCTCTTCAACGAGGTGGCCAAGACCGAGTGCGATCCGGTGCTCACCGGCATCCTGAACTATGTGAAGCTCGACGAAGCGCGGCATGTGGGCCTCGGCAAGAACTACCTGCCCCAGTACCTGGAGCACCTCACCGCCCGCGACGCGGTGGCCTTCAATGTAAGCCAGGTGAAGTGGCTCGCCGGGATCTTCTTCGCCATCCAGATGATGAAAGAAGACGCCCGCACCATCGGCATCGACATCAACAAGGCCGTGAAGAAGGGGATGCGCGACCAGCTCGACATCGCCAAGGGCATGGGCCGCTGGCGTCTGCGCCGGGGATTCGTGATGTTCCCCAGCTCCTGGAACGACTACCTCGTGGACACGTTCTTCCCGCAGAAGGACGACCCCCGCCAGTGGCGGCAGACGCTCGGCACCCAGGCCGAAAAATGGTCGTCCGTGTTCGGCGACTTCTACATCAAACACTTCGCCCCGAAGGATCACAACCCCGGCGGCAAGGCCTGGTCTGCGCGGAAGCTTGCAGCGGCATAAGAAAGAAAGCCGATTGACAAAAACGGCCGCTTTGCGGCCGTTTTTGTCAGTACATCCCGTTCGTCCTCTCGCCCTGCTGCTCAATCCAGGCGACGCGGGCGACGTGAAGTGCGATCGCCGCCGGGACGAGAAAACCGAGATAATGGAAGTGGATGAACAGCCACGCACCCGCGACCGACCCCGCAATAAACGCGCCGATGGACAGTACCCGTATCATCTGGGCACGGACCCGTCGGCCCCAGGTCCTTTCATCCGAACGGTTCGTGTAATAGAGCTTCACCAGACCGATACCGAGATCCGTCGAAATACCGGTCAGATGGGTGCTCCGGATCGATCCCTTCGAGGCCGACGTGATCGCCGCATTCTGGACGCCACTCCCTCCACAGAGCAGTACGAGGAGAATGAAGTCCGACCTGATCTGCGCCACGTCACCGAACCGGCCGAACAGGTTGAAATAACCGCCGAATGCCGCGAGCACCATGCAGAAGGCCACCAGCAGCATGGCAATGTCGTAACGGGGTTCTTTATGGAGGGTAATCCGGCGATCGACGAGCAGCGCCGACGCCATGGAACCGATAATAAAGAACACCGGCACCACGGCGATACCGAGCGCTTCGACATAATTCTCCTCGACGAGGTCAATGCCGAAGTGGGTCGCGAAACCAGTCAGATGGGTGACGAAGCGGGAGCAGGCGAGAAACGCACCGGCATTTACGCTGCCGGAGAGGAAGGCCAGCAGGCTCCAGTTGAAGATCGTCCACCCGGGGACGTTTTCCTTGATCGTGTGGCGGTACATCGTCGGACCGGTTTACTTTGCGAAACAGGGGGCTCCGGGTCAACGGCTTCCATAGGCGCCCGGCATTGACCACTTTGGTCCCTTTGAATCACCGTGCCGGTCCCGGAAAGCCGCCGGGCAGACAGAGGCCGGAACCCTTTGGCAAAACGCCCCACCAGAACCGCGGCAAAGGCGGCGGATACCCAGTCCGGCCGCACGATCCGCTCGCGCAAGGAACAGCACATCGAGATCTGCGCGGAGGACCGCTCGGTCCAGAGCCCCGTGACGAACGGGCTGGAGCGGTATGGCTTTTCCCACGAGGCCGTTCCCGAAACGGATCTGGCCTCCGTCGGTCTCTCGACCCGGCTCTTCCGGAAGCGCCTCCGGGCGCCGCTCCTCATCTCCCCCATGACCGGCGGTGCGCCCGCCGCCCATCGCATCAACCTCCACCTCGCCGAAGCCGCCGAGGCCTGCGGCATCGCCATGGGCGTCGGCTCCCAGCGGTCGGGGCTCGTGAATCCGGACCTCGCGGAAACCTACCGGGTCCGCAAGGCGGCGCCCTCCATCTTCCTGTTCGCGAACCTCGGCGCCGTGCAGCTCAACTACGGCTACGGTCCGGACGAATGCCGCCGGGCTGTCGAAATGATCGGCGCCGACGCTCTGTTCCTTCACCTCAACCCGCTCCAGGAAGCCCTTCAGGACGGCGGCAACACGAACTTCTCCGGCCTCCTCCCGAAGATCGAAAAGGTCTGCCGGGCGCTGGAGGTGCCGGTGTTCGCCCGCGAGGTGTCGTCAGGGCTGTCAGAGCGCTCGGCGCGGCTGCTCATCAATGCAGGCGTCTCGGGGCTCGACACCGGAGGCCTCGGAGGCACGAACTGGGCGCTGGTGGAAGGCGCGGCGAACCCCGGCCACCGGGAGACGGCCGGCGTCTTCGGCGACTGGGGCCACAATGTTGCCGAAAGCCTGATCAACGTCCGGCGCGTGAACGCCCGGATTCCGCTCATCGCCAGCGGCGGCCTGAAAAGCGGCCGCGAGGCGGCCGCGGCGGTCGGCCTCGGCGCGACGCTGGCGAGCTTCGGGGCGAGGCTGCTCGTTCCCGCGAGAAAATCCGCGGAAGCCGTCGAAGCCGCCATCCGGTCCATCGAAAGGGAACTGAAGATCGCCCTCTTCTGCGCCGGGCTTGAAAGTTCCGATGCCGCGCGCGGGCGGCTGCTGCCGCGGCGCACTTAGCGGCCGCCGCTAACGGCCCGCAATCTCGAATATCCGGATCGTGCGGTCCACGCCCCCCGAGGCGAGTCGTCTGGAATCGCCCGAAAAGGCCAGCGCCTGCACCGCTCCCTTGTGGATGTCGAGCCGCACCGGCTGTTTCTCCGCCACGGGGTCCCAGGTCCACAGGCCGCCGTCGTAGGTTCCCCACGCGAGCCGCCGCCCGTCGGGGGAGATCGCGGCAGCCACAACCGCCGACTTGCCCGAACTGAACTGCCGCACCGGCTTTTTCGCCAGAAGGTCCCACAGCTCGACCGATCCTTCGTTCGAGCCGGTAAACAGCCACTCGCCGTCGCTGGTGAACGACGAGGCGTTGACCAGCGCCACCGGCCGGAGCGCCGCGAGCTCGCGGCCGTCCCTGCTGCGGAACATCTTCATTACCGGGTTCGCACAGGTCCGGTCGAAATTGACCGTCTCGCACCCGGCGGCGAGCAGCCGGCTCCCGTCGGGCGAGAACCGGAGGTCCGTGATCCGCTCCCTGGGTCCCGGCGTTTCGCCGAGGCGGGTCATGCCGGGGACGCTCATCAGTTCGAGGTCCGGATTCTGGCAGACGCCCCCGGCCCGCTGGCCGCAGGTGACAAGCGCGATGCGCGAGACGTCCGGCGACACGGCGAGCTGGTCGAACGACCGGGTGAAGCCGTCCACCGAATCGAGCTTCCGGCCATCCGGCAGGAGCCAGCGCGACACCTGCCACCTCGTCGCCTCGAGCACGATCTCCTCCACGCAGCCCGCCACCGTAATGCGCGTGAAATCCGCGCTCGGCAGGATGTGCGTGAGGTTCACCTGCGCGCCGTTCCTGAACAGCACCGGTTCGTCCGCTTCGGTCTTCCAGACGGCGACGTTGTTCAGGGAGTCGGAGGAGGCGAGGTTCGCACCGGTGCGGTCCAGCACGATCCGCGTGACTGCGGCCTCATGCTTCTTCAGTTCGCGTATAAGCCGGAGCGGACCGGCGGGGACGGAGGGCGGCGGCGTCTCAGCCCGCGCCGTTCCGCCGGAAGCGGCGATCCCGAGCGCGGCGGCAATGAAAAGGGAAACGGCTTTCACGGGGAAATTGTAGCGGACCGGAGACGGCCTGTCCGCCCGAATACGGGGTACCCGGAATGCCGCCCCTCGAAAGACCGGCAGGGGTTGACCTCCCCGTTTCACCCCGTAAGCATGACCGGAGGAAATCCCATGACCGACCGGCTCACCATGGTTGTCGAACGCCGCCGGGCCCTGCGCCACCGCGTCGCGCTGCCGATCCGGCACCGCCCCCTGAAAGAGGGCGAGGCGGACGATTTTCTCATGGAGTACGGCCGGGATCTCTCCACGACGGGCATCTTCCTTGAAACGCCCTCGCCGCTCGCCCTCGGAACCAAGCTCGAACTTGTGTTCCGGCTGCCGGAAGACCTCGCCGCCGAGCAGGGGATCCATCACGTCAAGGTTCTGGGCGAGGTAGTGTGGGTTTCCGCCGAGCCGTCCGATGCCGGTCCTGCCGGGATGGGCATCCGCTTCATCGATCTCGGCGAGGACTGCCTGAAGCTGCTCGAAAGAATTGTGAAAAAGATCGCCGTCTTCCCCGAAGATCCGGCCCATTCCCCCCAGCACTGAGCGTGAACGGCCGTCAGGCTGTTTTTTCCAGAACAGCGATCGATTCGATGTGCGCCGTCATCGGGAACTGGTCGTAGAGCTCAAGCCCGGCGAGCCGGTAGCGGCCGCTCTCCAGAAGCGGCCGGATATCACGGGCGAGCGCCGCCGGGTGGCAGGAGACGTAACCGATTCTCCGGGGCGAGAGTTTTTCCACGATGGCGGGCAGTTCCGGGCAGCCGTCCCACGGCGGATCCAGCACGAGCAGGCCGCAGGGCGCCACCTTGGCAAGGCCCGCAGCCGTCACCGCCGCGGGGAACACCTTCACGTTCTGAAGATCGAGCACCTGAAGGTTGTCCTTCAGTTGCGCGAGCGCGGCGGCATCCAGCTCCACCGCGTCGACCCACTGGGCCCGGCGGGCGAGCCCCACGGTAAAGGTGCCGATGCCCGCATAGAGTTCGACCACCCGGTCCTTGCGGCTCTCCACGAGGCTGTCGATCCGGGCCGACATCTGGCGGGCGATGCCGAAATTCGCCTGGCTGAATGCGAGCGGGCTCACCCCGATCTCAAGGCCCGACGCCGTCGTGAACCGGACCGGAGTGCCGGGCCGCCGGATCCACGAGGCTCCGGTCTTGCGGTCCTCGACGACCGCCGCCACGTCGTCCGTTCCGCGCTCGCCGGACAGGAGCACCAGTTCGCCCGGACGGGGCTCCACGAGGTGCCGCTCGCGGACCTCGGCGAGCAGGCGGTTCACCGCCGGAGTCGCCACGGCGCAGGAGCCGATCTCTTCGATCTCGCGCGAATGGCGGCGGCGGAAACCGAGCAGGGGCCGTCCGCCGGCCCTCACGAGCCCGAGCCGGATCCGGTTCCGGTAGCCCGTGAGCGGCGAGCTGACGAACGTGAGCGGCGGCAGATGGGAGGCGAGGCCGTGCTGCTCGAACGCCCGGCGAAGGAGCGCCTGCTTTTCGCGGGACTGGGCTTCGGCCGAAAGATACTGGAAATCGCAGCCCCCGCACGACGCCGCGTGAGGACACGGGGCCTCGACCCGGTCGGGCCCCGGCTCCAGCACGGTTTCGAGGACTGCTTCGAGGTGACTGCGCCGCTCCGAAACGATCCGGACACGCACCCGGTCGCCGGGCACAGCGTTCGCCACATGGACCGTGCGGCCCGAGGCGTCCCGGCCCCAGGCCTCGCCCGAATGGAGAAGCCCCTCGATGCGGACTTCGAGGGTTTCCCCCGGCGGCGGCGGCTGTTCATGCCGGTTCCGTTTCATCAGCGGGGCACCGGCCAGGCCTGGCCCGGGCGGCCGAAATGCATCAGCGCCCAGCCGCGCTTCACGGCTTCGCGGAAGAGGAACGGATCGGGGTTCACGGCCACGGGGTGTCCCACCGCCTCGAGCGCGGTGATGTCGGAGAGGGAGTCGGTGTAGAAAAACGACCGGAGAAGGTCGATACCGTTTTCGCGGGCGAACTGCTCCATGCAGACGCGCTTTCCGTCGCCGTAGCACATGGGCTCGACGACCCGGCCGGTAAAGAGACCGTCCGGCCCCACTTCCAGGTGGGTGCAGAGGTAGCCGTCCAGTTCGAGCCACCTCGACACCGGATCGCAGACATACCGGGTGCTCGCCGACAGCAGATACACCCGTTCGCCCCGGCGGCGGTGCCAGCGGACCTGCTCCATGGCGTCGGCGGAGATATGTCCGCGCACGTAGTCATGGAACCAGCGGTCGCACTCCTCGATGAACTCCCGCTCGGACTGCCCGCGCATCATCTTCATGGCCCGGAAGGCGGTCCGGCGCGGATCGAGGAGCGCGAGCTTGTGGAGCGCCAGCGTATAGGAAGCCGAAGCGAGGTCGGCGAGCTTCATGCGGCCCGAATCGAACATGGCCTTCACGAACAGGCGGCCCGAATTCTCGCAGAGCAGCGTGTCGTCGAGGTCGAAAAATGCAGCCGCAGCCATGGGAATAATGCTCCCGGAAGTCCCGTAGCAGGGGGGACGCCCGCCCCTTGTTAAACGGACGGGAGCAGCGCCTCAAGTGACGGTACCGTGAAACCGAGACGGTCCAGCTCGGCGGTCCAGGCGGCGGGCGGCGCCGCCTCGTACCGAAAGGGACGGCCCTTCCACTCAAAAGAAAGCCGGACGGCGTGCAGGAGCAGCCGGGCGGCCTTCTGGCCGCCCGCTTCGAGGTCGCCGAGCACGGGGTGCCCCGCGAGCGAGAGGTGCCGCCGGATCTGGCGGTTCCTGCCGGTTTCGAGATCGAGGACAAGCGCCGCCCCCTTGGGGGACCGGGCGATCACCGCCGCGTGCGTCACCGCCGGGCGAAGGTCCAGCGGCTCATCGAGCGTGATCCGGTCCCAGGCCGGGGCCGGCGTCACCACGGCGACGTAGGTGCGCTTCACTTCGTGGGCGGCGAACATCCGGTTCAGGGCGGCCTGGGCCTCGCGGCTGCGGGCGAGCAGGATCAGCCCGCTCGTCGCTGCATCAAGACGATGCGTGACGAGGGCTCCGCCCGGAACGCCGGTCTTCGCCCAATCGGAGAGCGTGCCCTTCGCACCCTGACGGGTGGGCTCTACCGCCATCCGGGCCGGCTTGTCGATGACGGCGAAATCCGCTTCGAGCGCCACGAGCCGGGGTTCCCCTGTCTCAACGGGAGCAGCCAGCTCGTAACAGACGATCCTCTGCCCTTCCGAAACGGTCCTCGAGCAGACCCGCACCCGCCGCCCGTCCACGAAGACCGACCCGCCTTCGACGAGCTGGCGGGCGCGGCCGCGGCTGAGCTGCGGCGCGAGGGCAGGCAGCGCCCGGTCGAGGCGCTCGCCCGCGAGCGCCTTCGTGACGCGCACGTCGGCGAGGGGCTGGTCGTCCGGGCGGGGCACGGCGGCGTCAGGGGGTGATGTCGCAGCTCCGGAACGGCAGCGTGGCGATGAGGCCGGGTGCCGGGAGCTGTCCGGAGTCGGAAGTCTCGAAAACGATGTAGAAGTTGTTGTCGCCGGACGGTCCGGAGACGAAGCCCGCGTCAGTGAGATCCGTGCCGGGCAGGGAGATCGTGAACTGGCCGTTCGTCGCGTTGAACGTGAACGGCACCTCGTCGCCCACTGGGGCCTCCGGGTCGATGGCTGCGTCGAGATCGGCGGCGTCCGCCCTGAATAGGCGCGGACCCGTGGGGCCTGCCGCCGTGAGGCTTCCCGGATCGTCGAACCGGCCCTTGATGCCGGCCGTGGCGTTGAACGCGCAGGCGGTGGAAATCACGCCGCCTTCGGTGGCGGCGTAGACCGGTGTCGTGAACTGCACGCCGTTACTGACCGTGATCGTGACAAAGGCTTCGGCGGGCACCGGCACGCCGTCGGGGCCGCCGGGGGAGAACCGGTTCGTGGCGGTGAGGCGGATGACGTTGTCCTCCCCTTCCACAAAAGGAGTCAGCGCATGGCGAAGGGGGTCCCCGATAACGATGTCGAAGGTCCCGCCGCCGCCCAGGGCCACGGGGTAGGGTCCCGCCAGCGGCAGCGTCCCCAGACTGTTCGTCACCGTGTAGTGAATGACGTTGTTATCGACCTCGTTCAGGACGCGGCCCTGGATGAACATGAGGGGCTGCGATCCGTTGTTGGTCGTGATGGCCGCCTCGGCCCGGACGGTCTCGGTCCCCTCGTCACCGTCGTCGAACGGGGAGATGAGCTGGAAGATGGGCTCCTGCACGGGCCCATTGTCGCCGCAGCCGGCGAGGAGCAGCGATCCCGCGATCAGGACCGGAATCATTAACGAACGGAAACTCATCCGGGGCGATACTTAGGGCTCGCCCGCCCTAAAGGTCAACTCCGGTGACACGGCCCATGGATTTCCCCCGGCGGGTGTCCATAGAATAACGGCTCCAGTGAAAACGCCCGATACACCCCCGGGACCGGCGCCGGACCGCGAACTGACCCGCCGCGAGTTCGCGGGCCTTGTCGCCGTCCCCATTGCCGTTTTCTCGATCCTCTCGTTCCTCGCCCTGCTTCCGTCCGTTTTCGGCGGGTTCCATTTCGACGACGCCCAGACGATCGTCGAAAACACGTTTCTCCTGAAAGAACACGCCCTCTCCCAGTATTCCCAGCAGAACTGGTTCCGCTGGCGGCTCTACCAGTCGTTCAAGATCGACATCGACCTCATGGGCGGGCGGATCGTCCCCGAGTTCATGCACGCCGTAAACCTCGTGAATCACATCCAGGTGGGCATCGCCTGGGCCGTCTTCGTCTGGTGGATGCTGAAACGGCTGGAGCGGCCCGTACGCGAGCGGGTGTTCGTCACCGTCACGACGTCGGGACTTTTCCTCCTTCATCCGCTCATCAGCGAGCCCGCCGCCTACGTGACCGGCCGCGCCGACCTCATCTCGGCCCTGTTCCTGTTGCTGGCGCTCCTCGCCTGGTGCCGGATCTTCACCATCGAGCTGGACAGCCGCCGGGGCTGGCTTGAGGCCGGAGCCCTGTACCTCGCGTCGATGGTGCTCCTCGTCTGGGCCGTCTTCTCCAAGGAATCGGCCATCATCTTCCCGTTCCTCGTGGGCGGGGTCTGGCTGCTGGCATTCCAGAAGGCCCCCTCCGCATGGACGAAACTCAAATGGGGGATGGGCCTGCCGGTGCTGACCGGGATCGGGCTTATCGTCGCACGGGCCATCGTGTTCGGGACGGCCGGTAACCCCGAGACCACGCGGCCCGTGGACGCGACCCTCGCCACGAACGCCTATGCCGTCGTCCATTACCTGCGGCTCTGGCTCGTTCCCGTGGGGCTGAACCTGGACCACGACTTCCCGGTGGTGAACGGGTTCTTTACCGTCCGGTTCCTCGTGGCCCTCGCCGTCGTGGGCGGACTCCTGTGGTTCCTCTGGAAAATCCGCAAGGCGGAACCGGTCGCCGCCTTCGGCCTGTTCGTCTTCTTCGCCGGCCTCGCCCCCACGACGAGCATCATCCCGATCACCGACCTCCTCGTGGAACGCCGGATGTACGTCCCGTGCATGGGTCTCGCCCTCGCGGCGAGCACCGGCATCTTCCGGCTGATCGACGCCGCCCGCCAGAGCGGCAAAACGGCCCGGGTGAAATGGATCCGCCGGGGGCTTCAGCTCGTGATGGCCGCCTTCACCCTGCTGCTTCTCCAGCGGGGAATCGTCTGGAGCTCCGAAGTCTCGCTCTGGCAGGACGCGGCGAACGGAAGTCCCGGCAAGGCGCGCCCCTGGCGCAACCTGGGCACCGCCCGGCTCGAGGCCGGCGACCCGGCCCTCGCGCTCGTCGCTTTCGACAAGCTGTTCAAGATCGACCCGTACAACGTGCAGGGCTTCGTGAACGCTGCCGAGGCGCTCCGCCAGCTCAATTTCTACGACGACGCCTGGGACATCCTGAGCAAGAACGTCATGACGCTGGACCCGAAAAACATCAGCGCCAGATTCAACATGGCCCAGATCGCCGAGCAGCGGGGCCAGCCCGAACGGGCGCAAGAAGCGCTCGAGGGCATCCTCGCGATCAACCCCGGATTCGTGCCCGCCATCGTGAAACTGGGCACCCTCGCCTATGCGGACGGCGAGCCGCTGGTGGCGCGCGACCATTTCGAGCGGGCTCTCGAACTGAAGGATGACGAGCCCACGGCCCACCGCTACCTCACGCTGATCTACTCCCGTGACGAACCCGACTTCCGCAAGGCGAAACTGCATGCCGAGCGGCTCTCGGAGCTGCTCCCCGACGACGCGCAGGCGCGCAAGGAAGTGGCCCTGTTCGCCGAGCGCACGGGCGATTATGCCCGGGCTTTCACGATTTACCGGGAACTGGCCGAGCGAAACCCCCGGGATACCGGTGCGCTCCTGGCGCTTGCGTCGCTCCACGGCCGCCAGCGCGAAACATCGCAGGCCTGCGCCTATGCCATGCGCGCGGCCCGGATCGACCAGACCGCGGCCGAGGATTCACTTTCGTATTGTCTGGTGCCGCAGGCCCCTGCGGCGGGCCGTTCCGGATCAAATCCGCCGGGGTGAGGGATCTTTGGGCGCTTTTGCCCTGAGAAGGGCCGGATTCGTTTCGCCGGCCGAGCGCTTGTCGCCGGGGGGCGGATTGCTGCTGCCGTCGGAGCGGCCCGGGGTCTGTTCGGGCGGCCGGTAGTCCGGGTCCTCGCCCTGGGTGATTTCCTTCCAGAACCCGCTGGCGCGCTCGATGGCTTCACGGAAGGCGGAGCCTTCGGGGAGTTTTTCCCAGAGCTTCCTGATCTGATCGTCGATACCGCTCATTGCGCTCTCTACCCCCTGTCTCGCAGTCCCCGCTCACCGGTCCCGCGGCAGCCTCTCAAAAAAGGAGGGGCTCCCGCGACGGAGTTCCCCGAACCTCCGTGCACACCCCTGCCTGACCATCTCCACTTGTCTGAGCACTTTCTACATGCCGCAGTCCGGGGGCCGGAAGCAAGGCGCAGCGCGGCAAACGGAGTTCGCGATGCCCGTACCGGTCTGTGGATAAACGTCTGCAATTGCCCTGCGTAACGCAGGGTGCCACAATGAGACGAAGCCAGAACCCTGTTCGCGAGGAGCCGCTGTGATCCAGTTTGAAATCCAGGTCACAAACGAAGACGTCAATCCCCTTACCCACCAGCGGCCCATGCTCTCCAACCTGAGAATGCTGCTCAGTACCATCGGCGAGGGGTACTACTTCTCGAAGAACGCCCTGGACCACGCGGTCGCGCTCACCGAGCGGTTCGTTTTCGGCGAGAAATACCTGAAAAACCGGCTGAAGGCCTACCGCGGGCAGAAGCGCCTCGCGTTCCTTTATCACGGCTACTTCCAGAGCCGGGCGGGCTTCGAGCGATTCGAGGATTTCCTGGAGAGCCCGCTGTTCGACATCTTCGCCGTCTCGGGCGGATACCAGCCGTATTCGCAGGACATCCGGCGCTCGGCCGAACACGAGGCGAAGATCTTCGAATACGTCCTCAAGAACACGGACGCCGAGGAGGTCTACCTGATCGGCCATTCGCAGGGCGGACTGATTTCCCGGTACATGATCCAGAAGCTCGGCATCACGAAGAAGATCACCAAGGTCATGACGCTCGCGACGCCGCACCAGGGCAGCTACGCCGGAATCGCCGGTTACGCGCACAAGATCGCGGCGACGGCGCTCGGCGCATTCCCCGGTTTCCCGGCCATCGCGGGCGAAAGCGGCGTGCAGATGATCCCCGGCTCCCGCTTCCTGAAGGAACTGAACGCGGCGCCGCTGCCGCCCGGTATCACCTGGACGAGCCTCTACAGCTATATCGATCCGCTCGTCTGGCCGGCCAGCTACGCCCGGATGCCGTATTCCGAAGCCCAGAACATCCTGCTCAAGAAGATCGGCCACATGGCGGTGCTCTACAACGTGCAGGTATACGAACTGGTTCTCCGGATGCTGCTGCTCACCCGCAAGGGCGAGCGGCTCGACTTCGGCAAGCTGATCGACCGGGACGTTCTCGTCATGAAACGCCTCGAGCGTCAGGGCCAGCAGATCGAGGAAATTGTCTCCTCGTCCGACTGAAACGGCGGGCGTCCCTCGGAGACAGGGGAAGGGAAGAAACCAGATGAAGAAGACACTGATCGCGGCACTGCTTGCCGCGGGGCTCGCCGCCTGTACGGGCCGCGGATGGAAATCGAACCGGCTGCCGGACCTGAAGCCCGTCGATATCGAGCGCGAGATCACGATCCGGGTGGCGCTGGCCGAATACCCCGGCCTCCCGGTGCTCTCCGAACGGGACGTGAAGCAGTATTTCCGGATCCTCAAGGAGACGACGAAGACCTACACGGGCGTCACGGTGAAATTCGCCGAGCCCGACCGGGTGCCGATGGAGAATTTCACCCGGCGCTACCTGTTCTCCGACGAATACATCGAGCTGGTCCAGAAGCAGATCATCGACCACAGAAAGCCCGGCGCCGAGGACGCCCTCGTTCAGGCGATCGAGCACAACATGGTCCGCCCGGACATCGGCGACCTCATGCGGCAGATCCGCGAGGGTGCGGACGCCGGGGCTGTCGCTGCCATGTGCCGCGACCCGCAGAAGTGCCTGAAGCGCATTGAGGCGTTCCGCAAGGACAAGTTCGACGCCGAGGACAAGCTGGCGAGCGCGCTCCGTCACAACCTGCCGGCCAACGACTTCGGCGACCTCCAGAAGGCCGTCGCCCAGCACCCGCAGCTCGGCCAGAAGGCGGCCGAATGCACCAACGAGGACAACTGCATCCGGCTCGCCGCGAACTACCACATCGAATCGCTCAAGAAGATCTTCGATATCCGGAGTGCCGAGGGCCGGCCGGTGTTCGCGAACGCCTTCCAGTACCTGCAGTACGAGACCTGGGACCGCCTCGCCATGCGTCAGAAGGACTATGAGCTGGTCATCATCAACGTGCCCATCGCGAGCGCCGAACTCGCAACCCCCTGGCAGGTAGCTCTGCGCGCCGGGCTTACGACCGGCATGACGAGCATGAGCAACGGCCCGCTGGGCGGCATGGTGCTCATGAGCTCTTACCCGTTCTTCGCCGACAACAGCGTCTTCAACCAGCTTCGCGGCTCGCCGCCCGAACTCACGGCGCTGGACGACTTCGCCTGGTACACGACCCACGAAATGGGGCATCTGCTCCGCCGCTGGGGCCACCCGGTCCCGGCCCAGCCCGGCTGCGTCATGACGCCGATCACGAACCTGGACTACGCCAAGTGGGTCCGCGACCTCAAGGCCGGCGGCACCTGCAACCCGCCGCCGCCCAAGCTCAAGCGGTTCTGATAACCTGGCCGGAAACGGAAAAGGGCCGCAGCTGCGGCCCTTTTCTTTCCGGCTTCACGGGCCCGCCTCAGTGCCCGCCACCCTTCTTGCCGCCGCCTCCGTGGCCACCGCCGTCGAATTCGAACTCCTGGAAGGCCTTGGACATGCCCTCCTCCTCGGACTTCGTTTCGGCTTTCTTCGCCGCCTTCTTGATATGGGCCTTGCGGTCCTCGTCGATGTCCACGAGCACCCAGGTGTAGCGGTCCACCTTGCGCGCGATCACGGGGCTCTGGCAGTAGCAGCAGTAGACTTCCTCGCCGTCTGACTGGTTCGTATCGAGCGGGTTATCCGCCTGGCAGATGGGACAGGTTGCCGAGAGATTCGCCATGATGAGGACTCCTTGCCGGATAGTTCCATCCTATCCGGTCCGAAGCCCGCCGGAAACACGAAGGGCGGCTCCCCTTCCGGGGAACCGCCCTGACGGTCATTCCTTTTAGGAGATCAGGAAGCCGGTGACGCCGGATCAATCCTCGTCATCGTCGTCGGAGGATTCTTCCTCCTCCTCTTCTTCCTCTTCCTCGTCGCCGCCGCCGATATCGCCGATTATCTCCTCGTCCTCGGCGTCCGTATCGTCCGCCTCGTCCGCTTCGGCACCGGCCAGGATGCTCCGTTCGGTGGCCATCAGGCTCGCCCGGGCCGTCGCGAAGGCGGCGGAGCGGGTGGGCGCGGGGGTGTCGGGCTTGTCGGCCTGATTGGCCCCGCAGCTCGGGCAGATGGTTTCGTCCTTGTACAGGTCGTAGAACTTGGTTCCGCACTTGAAGCACATGTGCTTCTTGCCATGGTCGGTCAGCGGCATGATGTCTCGTTACCTCGCCGGCGGGATTGCCCACCTGAAAACGGCCGGGCCGGGTCTGCCGGGGCCTGTTCCGGCCGGAGCCGGACGTGCTTCCTTAGCCAGTCCGGCCGCCCTCGTCCATACACTCCCCCCGATTTTCCGGACTGCCCCCGGAAGGCCCTCCGGCGGCTCCCGGAAGGGGGGTTTGAAATCCCCCTCCGGCCTAGCTAAAGGGCGGCCCGCATTCCCCGGAAAAACCCGCCCTGCGGGCTTCTCCGAGGCGGCCGGACGGACGGTGCATGGGGAGCCCTTACGGTTGACTTTGGGCCCCCCGGCTCCGAAAATCCGCCCGAGGTATAACTGCCAGAAAACGGCCCCGGAACGGGCCGTTTTGTACAGCGATACTGCAATACCAGCGGCGCCGCTGCCCCCCGGCGGAGGCCGCCCCGGCTCCACCCTCTCGGCAGGGAATGCGGGCAGCCGGGTGAGCGATCAGGGTTTCCTGCCGGTCCGTCATGGTGAACGGGCCGGCTCCCGCAGAGGATGCGAAACCCAAGGAGCGGCCACCCTTGTCCCCTGAAACACAGGCAGCACGCCAGGTCGAGGAACACACAAACATCGTCGTCCGTTTCGCCGGTGACTCCGGCGACGGCATGCAGATCACCGGATCGCAGTTCACCTCCACGAACGCGGTCTACGGCAACGATCTCGCGACGCTTCCGGACTACCCGGCCGAGATCCGCGCCCCGCAGGGCACGCTCGCCGGCGTGTCGGGATTCCAGATCAACTTCGGTTCGCAGAAGATATACACGGCCGGCGACCAGCCGGACGTGTTCGTCTGCATGAATCCGGCGGCCCTCAAGGTGAACCTGCCGGACCTTCCGGGCGGCTGCGTGATCATCGCCAACGAGGATGCCTTCTCCGAGCGGAACCTCAAGATGGCGGGCTTTAACGCCAGCCCGCTCCAGGACGGCTCGCTGTCCAAGTACCGGGTCCACCCGGTGAAGATCTCCACGCTGACGAACGAAGCGCTCAAGGACGTGGACATGTCCGCCAAGGACAAGGCCCGCTGCAAGAACTTCTTCGCGCTCGGCCTGATCTACTGGATGTTCAACCGCTCGCCCGAACAGACGATGCGGTTCCTCCACGAGAAGTTCTCCAAGAAGCCCGTGATCCTCGAGGCCAACGAGAAAGCCCTCCGGGCGGGCATGAACTACGGCGAGACCGCCGAAGCCTTCACCGTGAAGTACGAGGTGAAGGAGGCCGAGCTCTCGCCCGGCAAGTACCGCAACATCACCGGCAATTCGGCCCTCGCCATCGGCATGGTGACTGCATCCAAGCTCGCCGGCGTCCCGCTGTTCCTCGGGTCCTACCCGATCACGCCGGCGTCCGACATCCTGCACGAGCTGTCCCGGTTCAAGAACTTCGGCGTGATGACCTTCCAGGCCGAGGACGAGATCGCCGCCATCTGCTCGACCATCGGCGCGGCCTACGCCGGTTATCTCGGCCTCACGACGACGTCGGGCCCCGGCGTCGCCCTGAAGGGCGAGGCCATCGGCCTCGGCGTCATGACCGAGCTCCCCATCGTCATCGTGAACGTGCAGCGCGGCGGCCCTTCGACGGGCCTGCCCACGAAGACCGAGCAGGCCGACCTGCTCCAGGCGATGTACGGCCGGAACGGCGAATGCCCGGTGGCCATCGTCGCCCCCGCGACCCCCGCCGACTGCTTCAACGCCGCCATCGAGGCGGTCCGGATCGCGACCAAGTTCATGATCCCCGTGATGCTGCTGTCGGACGGCTACCTGGCGAACGGCGCCGAGGCGTGGAAGCTCCCCGAGATCAAGGACCTGCCGAAGCTCGACGTGAAGTTCCACACGAATCCGGAAGGTTTCAAGCCCTACATGCGCGACGAAAACCTCTCGCGCCCGTGGGTGAAGCCCGGCACTCCGGGCCTCGAGCACCGCGTGGGCGGCATCGAGAAGCAGAACCTCACCGGCAACGTGAACTACGAGGCGAAAAACCACGAATTCATGGTGAAGCTGCGCGCCCAGAAGGTCGCCAACATCGCCAGGGATATCCCCCCCGTGACGGTGAACGGCGACGCGACCGGCGACATGCTGGTGCTGGGCTGGGGCTCCACCTACGGCTCGATCACGGCGGCGGTCGACGAGCTGCGTAAGCAGGGCAAAAAGGTCTCCTCCGCGCACCTCCGCCACCTGAACCCCTTCCCGGCGAACCTCGGCGAGGTGATGAAGGGCTTCAAGAAAGTACTGATCCCGGAGATGAACAACGGCCAGCTGGTGAAGATCATCCGGTCCGAGTTCATGATCCCCGCGATCCCGCACAACAAGATCCAGGGCCAGCCGTTCCGGAAGCGCGAAATCGTGGACGGCATCCTCGCGAACCTCTAACCGTATTTTCAGGAATCCTTCCGGAGTAAACACCCATGACCGAACCCGCAACCAAACTGACGAAAGCCGACTTCCAGAGCGACCAGGACATCCGCTGGTGCCCGGGCTGCGGCGACTATTCGATCCTCGCCCAGGTCCAGGCCGTGATGCCCGAACTCGGCATCCCGCGCGAGAAATTCGTGTTCGTGTCGGGCATCGGCTGCTCGAGCCGGTTCCCCTACTACATGAATACCTATGGAATTCACTCGATCCACGGCCGCGCCTGCGCGGTGGCGACCGGCGTGAAGACCATGAGCCCCGACCTCTCCGTGTGGGTCATCACCGGCGACGGCGACGCGCTCTCCATCGGCGGCAACCACACGATCCATGCGATCCGCCGCAACGTGGACATGCAGGTGCTCCTGTTCAACAACCGCATCTACGGCCTCACGAAGGGCCAGTATTCGCCGACCTCCGAGATGGGCAAGAAGACCAAGTCCACGCCGATGGGCTCGGTGGACTACCCGCTGCACCCCCTGTCGCTGGCGCTGGGCGCCGAGGCGACTTTCGTGGCCCGCACCATGGACGTGGACCCCAAGTCGCTCCGGTACGTCACCAAGCGCGCCGCCGAGCACCGGGGCATCTCGTTCGTGGAGATCTTCCAGAACTGCAACATCTTCAACGACGGCGCCTACGACGGCATCGTCGAGAAGAGCATCCGTTCCGACCGCGTGCTGTATCTCGAGCACGGCAAGCCGATGATTTTCGGCAAGGACATGAACAAGGGCCTGCGCCTCAAGGGCTTCCAGCTCGAGGTCGTGACGCTCGGCGAGAACGGCATCACCGAGGCGGATATCGTCGTCCACGACGAGACGAACCCCGACCCGACGATGGCGTTCCTGCTGTCGCGCCTCGACGAGGAGAAGTTCCCGGTTCCGATGGGCGTCTTCCGCGCCGTCCGCCGGCCGACCTTCGACGAGATGATGAACGACCAGGTCCGCCTCGCCCGCGAGAAGAGCGGCCCCGGCGACCTCGAAAAGCTCATCCACTCGGGCGAAACCTGGGAAGTGAAGTAAGAACCGCCTCCCCCGCCGGGAACCACCGGAAACGGGCCGCCCCACGGGCGGCCCGTTTTTGTTTGGGTGACGGGGCTCAAAACGCTATAATTGCCCAGGAACCGGAGCACCCTGAATGGCCGCCCAGCCCAAAATCGAACTGCCCAAGGCCGCACTTGCCGCCTTCTGCCGCAAGCACCGGATCCGGCGGCTTTCCCTGTTCGGCTCCGTGCTCCGGGACGATTTCACCTCCGGCAGCGACGTCGATGTGCTGGCCGAGTTCGAGCCCGGCGTCCGCTTTGGCCTTCTCGACCTGGCGGCGATGGAAGAAGAGCTGTCCCGGATCGCGGGCCACAAGGTCGATCTCCGGGAGCCCGAAGAAATCAGCCGCTATTTCCGGCAGACGGTCCTTTCGGAAGCCCTCCCCCAGTATGTCGCGGAATGACCCGCAGTTCAGGCTCCGGCACATGCTGGATGCGGCCCGTCTGACCGTCACCCTCACTGGCACCCGAAAGCCTGAAGACCTTCAGGCCGATATCCAGTTCGCGCTGGCGCTCGTCAAATGCCTCGAAACGATCGGGGAAGCCGCAGCTAACCTGCCAGCCGGTTTCCGGCAGGATCATCCGGAAATCCCGTGGAAGGAAATCGTCGCCATGCGCAACCGGCTCATTCACGGCTATTTCGAGATCAAGTACGAACGGGTCTGGCACACGGCGACCGTGGACGTTCCGAAACTGATTGCCGATCTGGAATTGCTCCTACACCCACCGAAACGATGAGCCAGGGCCGCCCCACGGGCGGCCCGTTTTTGTTTGGGTATGCAGGGGGATCGCCCCCGATAAAGACACCCCTGTCCGCTGCGGCAGTTATCCACAGGAAGATTCGGCACCGGAGCGCCGGAATCGTTGATTTCCCGGCGGGACCGGGCCATTTTTTGCCCCCATGGCGCTGCCCTTTCGGGGCGGCGTGCGAACGGAAGCGAGGCCCTCTTTTCATGAACATCCCGAACGACCTCAAGTATACGGCGGAGCACGAGTGGGCGCGTCTGGAGGGCGACGAGATCGTCGTCGGCGTGACCGCGTTCGCCGCCGAGCAGCTGGGCGACGTGGTGTTCGTGGAGGTTCCGGACGTGGGCTCGCAGGTGACGGCCGGCAAGGCGTTCGGCGTCATCGAGTCGGTGAAGGCGGTGAGCGATCTCTACGCGCCGGTTTCCGGCAAGGTGACGGCGGTGAACGGCCAGGTATCGGGCTCCCCGGAGAGCGTGAACGCCGATCCCTACAAGACGTGGCTGATCCGGATTCTCCCGATCGATTCGGGCGCCTTCGCGAAGCTGCTGACGGCCGAGCAGTACAAGGCGCTCATCACCCAGTAGTTTTCTCCGCGATTTTCCGGCGGAGCCGCCCCTACTGGAAGGCCGCTCCCCGCGCCTGGAGACCGGCACCGAACATGCGTTATATTCCGCTTACCGACGACGACGCGAAGGCCATGCTGGCCGCCACCGGCTTCAAGAGCATCGCCGAAATCTTCGATTCCCAGATCCCCGATCGGGTCCGTATCCGCGGGCTCCTGCCGCTGGACCCGCCGGTCTCCGAGATGGAGCTCTCCCGGCTTTCCGATTCCATCGCGGCGAAGCGGCCCTCCGACCTCGTCTCATTCCTCGGCGCGGGCTGCTACGACCACTACACCCCGGCCGCGATCGAGCACCTCGTCTCCCGGGGCGAGTTCGCCACCGCCTACACCCCGTACCAGCCCGAGATCGCGCAGGGCACGCTCATGGGGGCCTACGAGTTCCAGACCTACATGGCCCTGCTGACCGGCATGGATATCGCTAACTCGTCCATGTACGACGCGGCGACCGGCGCCGCCGAGGCGGTGCTCATGGCCCACCGCCTGACGAAGCGGAACCGGTTCCTCGTCTCCGGCGCTCTGCACCCGCACTACCTGGAGACGATCCGGACGTTTGTGTCGCCGCTCGGGCATATCGAGCTCGTGAACGTCCCGTTCGACCCGAAGACGGGCCGCACGGACACCGCTGCCCTCAAGGCCGCGCTCACGCCGGAGACGGGCGGCGTGCTCGTCCAGAGCCCCAACATCTTCGGCGTGATCGAGGACTGGAAGGCCGTTCAGGAGACCGTGAAGGGAACAGGTGCGCTGTTCCTCGCCGTGACGGGCGATCCCCTGTCCCTGGCGCTTCTCTCCCCGCCGGGCGATTTCGGCGCCGACATCGTGGTGGGCGAAGCGCAGGGGCTCGGACTGCCGCCGTTCTTCGGCGGACCCAACGTGGGGATCTTCTGCTGCAAGAAGGACTACGTGCGCCAGATGCCGGGCCGCCTCGTGGGCGAAACCGTGGACCAGGACGGCCGCCGGGGGTTCGTGCTGACACTCACGACCCGCGAGCAGTTCATCCGCCGCGAGAAGGCGACCTCCAATATCTGCACATCCCAGCAGCTCTGCGCCCTGTGGGTCACGGTCTACTGCTCGCTCATGGGCAAACAGGGACTGAAAGACCTCTCGCGGCAGAATCTCTCGCTGGCCGCGGACCTGAAGCGCCGCCTGTGCGAGATCAGGGGCATCGCCCCCGCCTTCAGCGGCGCGACCTTCAATGAATTCACGCTGAAACTCCCTATCCCGGCCGGGGAGTTCGTAAAGAAGGCCGAGGTGCACAGGCTCGCCGCCGGCATTGACCTCGGAGCGCTCATCGGCAGGGAGCACGAGAATCATCTCCTCCTCTGCACGACCGAACGCCATCAGGCCCGTCACCATGACGCGCTGGTGAACTTCGCCCGGGAGGTGACGAAATGAGCAAGACAGCAGCTCCCGGCACCACCGGGCTTCAGCTCGAGGAACCGCTGATCTTCGAACGCGGCTCAAGGGGCCGGCGGGGCTACTTCCTGCCCCGGCTCGAAGTCGCTCCGAAATCCGCCCCTGACGGGCTCGAAGGCCACCTCGTCCGCGGCGAACTCGAGGGCTTCCCCGAGGTGAGCGAATTCGACGTCGTCCGCCACTACACGCGGCTCGCCCAGTACAACTACTGCATCGACGCCGGGTTCTTCCCGCTCGGTTCCTGCACGATGAAATACAACCCGAAGCTGCACGAATCGCTCGTGCGCAACCCCGGATTCTCGCGGCTCCACCCGCACATGCCCGAGGCGTTCGCCCAGGGAGCGCTCCGCATCCTGTGGGAACTGACCGAGGACCTCCGGAAATCGGTGGACATGAAGGCGTGCGCGCTGAATCCGTCGGCGGGTGCCCACGGCGAGTTCACCGGCGTCCTGATGATCCGGGCCTATCACCTGGACCACGGCCAGAAGCACAAGCGCAAGATCATCGTCCCGGCCACGGCTCACGGCACGAACCCCGCGACCGCCGCCATGTGCGGTTTCGAGGTGGTTCCGCTCGATGCGAAAGGCGGCCGCCTGACGCTGGACGAGGTGAAGGCCATGGTGGACGACGAGACCGCGGCCCTCATGCTCACGAATCCTTCCACGCTCGGCCTGTTCGAGTCCCAGATCGCCGACATCGGCGACCTGCTGCATTCGAAGGGCGCGCTGCTTTACTGCGATGGCGCGAACCTGAACGCCATCGTGGGCCAGGCGTCGATGGGAAAGATGGGGATCGACGTCTCGCAGTTCAACCTGCACAAGACCTTCTCCACGCCCCATGGCGGCGGCGGACCCGGCGCCGGCGCGGTGGTCGTATCGGAGCGGCTGGAGCCCTACCTCCCCAATCCGTTCATCGTGAAAAACGGCGATACCTACGCCTTCAGTTACGGCCGCCCGAAGTCCATCGGACGGATCCGGAGCTACTTCTCGAACTTCGGCATCAACCTGAGGGCCTGGGCCTATATCAAGACCATGGGCAACACGGGCCTCAAGGAAATGTCCGAGGCCGCCGTTCTGAATGCCAACTACCTGCGCGTGAACCTGAAGGATTCGTACAAGATCGCCTTCGACGAAGTGTGCATGCACGAGACGATCTTCAACGACGACTACCAGAAGGCGAACGGCGTCGGCACCCTCGACATCGCCAAGCGGATGATCGACAAGGGCTATCACCCGCCGACGGTCTTCTTCCCGCTGGTCGTCCGCAGCGCCCTCATGATCGAGCCCACGGAGAGTGAATCGAAGGACACGCTGGACCAGTTCATCGCCACGATGAAGGAGATCGCCGAAGAGGCGAAGGCGGATCCCGGACTGCTGAAAAACGCCCCGGCGAACGCCTTCCGCCGCCGCCTCGACGAAACCCGCGCCGCCCGCCAGCCCGTGCTCCGCTGGACGCCGGGGAAATAGCCTCCGGCCACTTTCCCGGATTGCCTCCGTCAGTCCCTGCCGCTAAAGATGGCCCCGAAAGAGGTCCATTATGCGTTTTCTCCGCCAGTTCCGTCTCGCTGTACTGTTTCTCGGCCTTGGCACCGTCGCCGCCTGCGGCCTGTTCGGGTACCCGAAGGTAAGCCCCGCTCCGGCGGTCAAGGTCGCCGGAACGCCGGACCAGATCGAGCGGGGCCGCTACCTCGCCAATCATGTCGCCGCCTGTATCGACTGCCACTCGGTCCGCGAATGGGACCTGCTCGGAGCCCCTCCGCGCCCCGGCACCACCGGCATGGGCGGCGAGCACTTCGGCCCGCACATGGGCTTCCCCGGCGACTTCTATTCGGCGAACATCACGCCTTTCGGTATCGGAAACTGGTCGGACGGCGAGATCATCCGGGCCTTCACGGCCGGTGTGACGAAAGACGGCCGGTCCCTGTTCCCCGTCATGCCCTACCCTGCTTACGGGAAGATGGCCGCCGAGGACGCGCAGGCCATCGTGGCCTACCTGAGAACGCTGGAATCCATCGAAACGCAGATCCCGAAATCGAAGGCGATCTTCCCGGTGAGCCTGATCCTGCCGACGATTCCCAGAGACCCGGTTCCGGCCGCGAAACGGCCCGATCCCTCGGACCCCTCCTACGGCGAATATGTCACGACGATGGCCGCGTGCATCGACTGCCA
>CAZUMS010000031.1:43952-46439 GCA_964621525.1 uncultured bacterium | reverse complement strand
CGGCGCTTCCAGAGGTGGTGCATCCCGAAGGAGAGCACCGTGTTGGCGGTGTCGTAGCTCGGGGCGATCGAGGCGAACATCTCACGGACGGCTTCAGACATGCAGGACCTCCGGGTCCTGTCATACCAATTCCGTTCATAAGTTTCAATATATTTTGAAAGATATGATTTTAATGAATAACCGAGGCGGGAATTCCAGCAGATTCAGCGGTTTAGCTCGGCCTCGATCGCCTTCTCGAGCCGCCCAGAGTCGGGGCCTGTGAGCGCCGACCAGTAGCCCTTCACCTGCCCGTCCCTGCCGACGAGGAACTTGCCGAAGTTCCAGCCCGGCTCGTCGCCGCTTTTCGTGAGGAACGCATATACGGGCGACTGCCCGGGCCCGGCCTTCGTCTTCACCTTCTCAAACATGGGAAACGACACCTTGAACTTGCGCTCGCAGAAGGTCCGGATCTCCTGGGGCGTGCCGGGTTCCTGACCGCCGAACTCGTTGCTCGGGAACCCCATGACGACGAGCCCCCGGTCCTTGTAGGTCTGGTAGAGCTTTTCGAGACCTTCGTATTGCGGCGTGAAGCCGCACTTGCTCGCCACATTCACCACCAGAATGACCTTTCCGGCATACTGTCCGAGGTCCACGGGTTCCCCTTCGAGGGTCCGGGTCTGCAGGGCGAACAAGCCGCTTTTCGACGCCGGTGGAGGCTCTCCGGCCTTTTCGGAGACCGCCGGTTTCTCCGCCGCTTCGGCCCGCCCTGTATCCTGCGCAGACGCGCCCACGAACCCAATGCCCATCATCAGTGTGGAAACGAGCAGCAGCCGCATGGTGAACTCCTGTCCGGCAGGCCGGCCGGTGACGGGATTCTGCCCGGTCCCTGCCCCCGCCGGAAGCGGGTTGCTCCTGTGCCGCCGTTTCTTGACTCATCGCCCGAAGTCGAACCACGTTCAGGTCCGCAAGCGCGCCTCCCGCGCTCTGTTCCAGCAAAGCGAGAACCCCGGTTTGCCCACCGCCAGAACCCAGCGTCCCGTCAAACGCCCCGGCGGCTGGCCAGCCCCGACGGATGGTCCTGCTCATCTCCCGGCCGGAAAGGTGCCCCTCACCGCCCGCGGCCGCCGGACCGCCGACGCCATCGCCGAGGCCGCCCGCCAGGTGATTGCCCGGGACGGTTTCGAGGCGGCCCGGATCTCCGATATCGCAAAAGCGGCGGGCACTTCGCTCGGCTCGTTCTACACCTACTTTGAAACCAAGGAGCAGGTGCTGGAACGTCTCATCGAGGATTTCCGGACGGACGTGGTCGAGCGCTCGTCGAAAATCGCCCGCGACAACCGCCCGCCATACGACATCATGCGGGACTTTGTCCGGGTCTACTGGGAAACCTACCGCAGCCACCGGAATGTCCTCCAGGGGCTCATCCAGGTATCGATGACCAGTCCCCGGCTCGCCGCCTGCTGGCGGCGGGTGCGCTCGGGGGCGCGCCAGCAGTTCGCCCTCAGTATCGGCTTCATGCAGGCGCAGGGCTACTGCCCCGGCCTCGACCCCGAGGCGGCCGCCTCGGCGCTCGGCTCCATGATCGACTACTTCGCCTTCGTCTGGCTGATCGAAGGGGGCGAAGAAGGCCGCCCGTCCATCGGCGACGAGCTGGCCGTAGAGACCCTGACGAGCATCTGGTTCCACTCGGTGTTCTGGAAACCGGATGAGATGCCTGCGGCTCACCGGCCTCCCTCGCGCAGGAAGAAACATCCCTAACCGGCAGCCTCATTTGGAACACCTGACCCTCTTTCACTGGATCGTCCTCACGATTGCCGGCGTCGCCTCCGGGTTCATCAACACGGTCGCCGGCGGCGGCTCGTTCATCACCATGCCGGCCCTCATGCTGATCGGACTTCCCGCGGACGTGGCCAACGGCACGAACCGGCCGTCGGTCGTCGCCCAGTCCGTCTCCACGGTTCTCGGTTTCAACAAGGCCGGAAAGTTCGACAAGGACGCGGCCCTGTGGATCCTCGGCTCCTCGTTCTTCGGAATTCTCCTTGGCGCGCTCATGGCGTCGTGGCTGCCGGTGTCGGTCCTGAAACCGACGCTGCTCATCTCGATGCTCGTCATCTCCGGCATGATGTTCGCGAAACCGGATCTCGTCTCGCCGCCCGCGGACGGCGAACCGGTGAGAGTCACCGACGCCCCCCTGTCGATCCTCTGGCTCTTTCTCACCGGCATTTACGGCGGGTTCGTCCAGGGCGGCATCGGGTTTCTCTCGCTGATGGTCCTCTGCGGCGCGCTACGCTACGACCTCGTGCGGGCGAACGCCCTCAAGATCGCCATCTCGGGCGTCTCGGGGATCGTTCCGCTGGTGGTGTTCCTCTTCGCCGGGAAAATCCTCTGGTATCCGGCGCTTGTGCTCGCCGCCGCCACGGTGATCGGCTCCCGGATGGGCGTGGGTTTCGCCATCCGGGCGAAGATGGAGACCCTGCGCTGGATCCTGTTCGTCACCGTCATCGCGGT